>NZ_CP101415.1 GCF_024339025.1 Mycoplasma bradburyae
GGGTAAAAATTCTATGAAAGATAAACTACGAACATTTTTAGAAAAAATATCGATGAATTTTAATGAAATGAATTCCGAACTTTTGGATGCATTCATTAAATCTATCGAATTTATTTCTGAAGAGAATGACAACATTTATTTATGTTTTGAAAGTCAATATTTTTTCAATGAATTTAAAAATAAGTTTGGCCACCTAATAAATGTCGAAAATACCGTTGTTTTTAATGATTTTTTATCTTTAGAATGAAAAAAATACATTAAAGAAACAAAGCGTATTAATTTATTAGATAAAAAAGAAGCTGAGATATTAAAAGAAAAGCTAGAACATTTAAAAAAGCAAGAAAAATACAAAATCAATCCTTTATCTAGAGGAATTAAAGATAAGCTCACTTTTGATAACTATTTAGTATTCGAATTTAATGAAGAAGCAGTTTATCTTGCTAAGAAGGTTGCGGACAAAACTGCAGACATGAACTGAAACCCGATAATAATTGAAGGTAAGCCTGGTTGTGGTAAAAGTCACTTACTCCAAGCTATAGCAAACGAAAGACAACGATTATTCCCTGAAGAAAAAATCTGTGTTTTATCTTCAGATGATTTTGGTTCTGAATTTTTAAAATCAATAATCGCTCAAGATCCTACTCATATAGAATCTTTCAAATCTAAATATAAAGATTACGATCTTTTAATGATTGATGATGTTCAGATAATATCTAATCGTCCAAAAACCAATGAAACTTTCTTTACAATCTTTAACTCTTTAGTGGATCAAAAGAAAAACATAGTTATAACCCTTGACTGTAAGATTGAAGAAATTCAAGATAAACTAAACGCCCGAATGATTTCAAGATTCCAAAGAGGTGTTAATGTAAAAATTAATAAACCTGATAAAAAAGAAATCATTCAAATCTTTAAACAAAAATTTAAAGAAAATAATTTAGATAATTATATTGACGACCACTTGATCGAAGAAATATCTGACTTCGATGAAGGTGATATTCGCAAAATAGAAGGATCAGTTGCTAAACTTGTTTTTATGAACCAAATGTATGGTTCTACAAAAACAAAAGAAGAGATCCTTAAAAGCTTTATTGAAAAAGTAACCGACAGACGTGATCTAATCTTATCTAAAGATCCAAAATATGTATTTGAAAAAATCAAATACCATTTTAATATTGACGAAGACGCTCTAAAATCTTCTAAGCGTAAAAAAGATATCGTACAAGCACGTCATATCTGTATGTATATCTTAAAGAATATTTACAACCAAAATTTAAGCCAAATCGGCAAGCTACTTAAAAAAGATCACACCACGGTAAAACACGCTATTGAAAAGGTTGAAGAAGGGATCGAAAACGATCCAAATATGAAGAGTTTTATAGATATCTTTAAAAATTAAGATATAGAAAAATTTAAAAAAAGTACTAAACTATATTAATAATATAATTATTAAAGTGTTAAATAGATTTAATAAATATGCTTAAAATATTGTTATATAAGGCTACTAAATCTTTTAAATTTCACATATCGATTGTGCCGTTCTTTCTTCTTATAGAAAGCTTAACAACGGTATTAGTGCCTTACTTCATTTCGGATTTGATCAATTACGGAATTATAGCAAACGACAAAGAAGCATTAACAAAATATTCATTAATATTACTTGGAATAGCAGTAGTAGGATTTATCTCTGGTTTTATTGGGGGTAGATCTATTACTGTTGCTTCTGTAGAATTTGCTAAGCAATTACGTGTTAATATTTTTACAAGATTCCAAAGCTTTTCAGCTAAAAACATTGACAAGTTTGATAAAGCTAGTGTTCTTACTAGAACGACAACAGATATTAACTATATTCAAACAAGTATTGAATCATTTAGAATGGCAATAAGAGGATTTTCAGTTTTCTTATGTGCTTTAATTTTAATGTTTATAACTAGTTGAAAACTAGGAGTATCTTCATTAGTAGTTATTCCGATTATTTTATTAGGTATAGCTATTGTTTATCGCTTGATCATCGGCGATTACAAAAAAGTGTTTAGAGAATATGACGAACTAAATAATTTAGCCAAAGAATCGATCTCAGGTATGAGAGTTGTTAAGTCGTATCACCAACAAGATAGCGAAATTAAAAAGTTTAATAGAGTTACTAACTTTATCTATAAAAACTTTACAAAAATTGAAAAAATCAGTGCTTTAATTCAACCTATTGTATTACTGTGTATTTATTCTTTATCAATAGCTATCGCTTGATTCGGAACCAAGGATATTCTTGCTGGTAGTCTTAATATCGGTGATCTAACATCTGTTTTAGCTTATGCTTTCCAAATGCTAATAAACTTATTATTATTAACATTTGTTTATGTAACGATTATCACTGCTAAACCATCTAAAGATCGTATTATTGAGATACTAACTGAAAAGATTGATATCAAAAATAAACAAAACCCTATTAAAACTATTGAGAATTTTGATGTTGAATTTAAAAACGTTAGTTTTAAATATATTGATGATAATCCACACTATAACCTCGAAAATATCAATATCAAAATAAAACAGGGTCAAACAATCGGAATTATCGGACCTACTGGTTCAGGTAAAACTAGTATTGTTAATTTATTATCAAGACTTTATGAATCTAATGAAGGTCAAGTGTTAATTAACAATATTCCAGTTAATGAGTACAGTCTTGAAACATTAAGAGAAACAATCGGAATTGTTCCACAAAAGAACATTCTTTATTCAGGAACGATTAAAGAAAATATTTTGATGGGTAAGGACTACTCAGATGATGATATTAATAAAGCAATTTCTCAAGCGCAAGCTAAAGAATTTATTAATAAATTACCTAATAATGTTGATTCAGAAGTAGAACAAAACGGAGCCAATTTTTCAGGTGGACAAAAACAAAGAATTTGCATTGCTAGAGCAATGATCAAAAAACCTAAAATTCTTGTTTTTGATGACTCAACTTCTGCACTAGACACTAAAACAGATGCCCTGATTCAAGAAAGTTTCAATAATGATTTCAAAGAATCAAGCAAAATTTTAATTTCACAAAGAATTTCATCTATTAAAAATGCTGATGAAATCTATGTTTTAAACAACGGTAAAGTTGTGGCTAATGGTACCCACGATTACTTAATTCAAAATTGTGAATTATATCGCGAAATCAACATATCTCAAACCGAGCAATAATCATATGAGTAACAAAACTAATAAGAAAAAATACTTTAACGAATTGCTTCGTTTTATCTGAAAAAACAACAAATGAATGTTGTTAATTTCATTCTTCTTCATAATTATTTCATCAGTATCACTAGTATTAGTAAGTAACTTTATTAAAGGTTTAGTAGATGAATATATAGTTCCTTTATTAGAACAACAAAGCAAAAATGAAGAACTAGATTTTAGCAATCTAATAAAATACTTATCTATTATTGGATCAGTCTTCTTAATCGGGACAATATCAACCATTATCTCGGGTCAGATAATGGCTAAAGCAACACATGTAACTTTATTTAAATTAAGAAACAACATGTATGCTCATATGCAACAATTGCCAATTAAGTATTTTGATACTACTAAACATGGCGATATCATGAGTTATTACACGAATGATGTTGATACAATAAGAAGTTTAATTGTTCAAATAATTCCTCAAAGTTTCCAAGCCGTTGTTCAGATCATAACAATCTTAGCGTTTATGTTGAGTACTAGCGTGGTGCTTACATTGATTACTTTGGTTTTATTATTACCTATGATGGTGTTTTTTGCTTTCTTTGGTAAGAAAACAAAAATGAACTTTATTGCTAATCAAACAGAGATCGCTAATCTTAACGGAGTAATTCAAGAATACATTGAAAACCAAACAGTATCTAATTTATTTAATTATTCAGATACAGTTATCAATAAATTCAAGAAAGCTAATATTAAACAAGCAACTATTATGAAAAAAGCTAATGTTTTAGCTTCTATCGTATTTCCGGTGATGTTTAACTATTCAAATGTTATCTACATTATCATTGCCATCATTAGTGTTGCATTACATGAAAAATATGCTGATAACAAACTTCTTGGTCAAGAACTAACAATTGGTGTTATTGTTTCATTTATTGCATTAGTTAGAGCGTTCATAGGTCCACTAGCAAACATTTCTCAAAATGTTAATTTCTTTGCTAAATCTAAAGCTGGTGCTGAAAGAATCTATTCTATGCTTAATGAACCTATTGAAGTTAATCAAGGTAAGATTATTCTAGATTACATTGAAAAGAACGAAAAAGGTGAATGAGTTAAAGCTAACAAATGAACTAAACAATTAGGTTGAATTGTTAATGATGTTATTGAACCATTTAAAGGCAAAGTTGAATTTAAGAATGTAAGTTTTTCTTATGATGGTAAAAAGCAAGTATTAAAAAATATTAATATTGATGCTAAGCCAGGCGAAAAGATCGCTTTAATAGGTAAAACTGGTTCAGGTAAAACTACGATTGCTAACCTTATTAATCGTTTCTATGATGTTAGCGATGGTCAAATCTTCTTTGATGATTATCCAATTACTTTAGTAGATATTAATTCAATCCGTAAAACAGTAGGTATTGTTTTACAATCGACTGAATTATTTACAGGCACTATTCGCGAGAATATTGCTTATGGTAATAAAGATGCTAAGCTAGAAGATATTATTGAAGCTGCTAAATTAGCAAATGCTCATGACTTTATTATGAATTTACCTAATGAATATGATACGCATATTACAAACAATGGTGAAGGTTTATCTCAAGGTCAAAAACAATTGTTAGCAATTGCTAGAGTAAGTTTAATGAATCCAGCAATCATGGTGCTCGATGAAGCTACTTCAAATATTGATAGTAGAACAGAGAAAGTCATTAAGGAATCGATGGATAAATTAATGAATAATCGAACAACATTTGCGATAGCTCATAGATTATCAACAATCAAAAATTCTAATAAAATCTTGGTAATTCAAGAAGGTGAAATTGTTGAAGAAGGCAACCATGAAACATTAATAGCTAAAAAAGGTTTATACGAATCTTTCTACAATTCTTCATTTAATGAAGAGATCAGTTAGCAAAAAATAATTATTTTCGTTATAATAAATTAAATAATATCAAGCGTTGCTTGGTATTTTTATTAATGTATATTTGTAAATAGCTATGAAAAGAACATACCAACCAAATAAAAGAAAACGAGCTAAAACTCACGGATTTAGAGCAAGAATGGCTACTGCTTCAGGTAGAGCTGTATTAGCTGCTAGAAAAAGAAAAGGTAGACACATTCTAACTGTTTCTGATCAAGCAAGATAATCTTTAAATGAAAAGAGAAAATAGTTTAAAGAAAACAACTAATTTTCTAGAAATAGTTAAAACAAAAAGCAAATATTACTCAAATACTTATGTAATATTTGCTAAAAAAAACAACGAATCCAAGGCTAAAATTGGAATCGTTGTGCCTAAAAAACTTTTTAGTAAAGCAGTAACAAGAAACAAAATAAAGCGACAAGTAAGAAGTTTCTTGTCTGATTTTACTGATTGAAATAAGAGTTTAAATCTTTTAATCAAGGTTAATAATTGTCGTTATTTAGATAACACTTATCTAGAAAACAAAAAAGATCTCTTTGATACTTATAAAAGATTAATTCAAAAATTCAAAGCAAATTTAATTTAATGAGTAAAATACATTCTGAGATTGTAACTCAGTCGTTTAATCCTTTCTGGAGTGCTGCGACAGTTAAAGAACGATCAAAAATAAATCCAAATGTTAAGAAAACTTTTAACTATTTATGAAAGTTTTTTAAGATTTGTTTATTTTTATTTATTACCGTAGTTGGACTTTGAGGGTGTACTCAAAACTATTCTGAAAGTTGAACTGTAACCAATCCGAAATTAGGTGTAGGTTTAGAAGTGGGTTATAGTTATGGGACTACCGGAGATTATCGTTATGATTTAATGACAAGCAACTCAGGTCCTTATTTTACTTTTTCAGATTACGAACTATCATATGGTCCGTTTTTAGCTTGGTTTGTGTGACCGGCTACCCAAATTGTTTTACCTATTATTTATCAAACTAGAGTTCCTCTTAATCAGGGAATTGATTACGGTTTTAATACAATTCTAGGGATCTTAGTTTTACTGTTTATCATTAGATTAATTACGATCGGTATTACCTTAAACTCTACATTAAATACTGAAAGAATGGGTGAAGTTCAAGGTAAGATAGCTGAGATTAATGCTAAGTATAAGAATGCTAATGATTCGCAATCTAAGAAGATGAAGCAAATCGAAATGATGCAACTTTATCGTAAACACAAGATTAAACCTGCAGCATTATTCGTTCAAGCATTCATTACTATACCAATTTTCTTAATTGTCTTTAAAATGGTTTCTTTAACAAGACCAATTAAAGCGACAGTTTTATTTAGTATTTGAGATTTATCAGTGACACCTGGTTCGCAAATCATCTCAGATATTTCACATAATTGGGTTTACATTTTCTTCGTTTTATTAGTTGTTCCGATGCAAATTATTTCGCAATGATTACCACAACGTTGAGCTACTAAGAGAAATAGAAATGCTAAAACAACTTCACAAAAAGGTTTAGAACAACTTAAGAAAACAAGAAGAATTCAATGAATCATGATTTGTGTCTTTGCGTTCTTCCCAGTTATTACTCCTTCTGCTGTAGGATTATATTGGTTCCTAAACTCAATATTTACAATTCTGCAATCTTACATTACTCACGTTTTCATTATTAAACGTAGACAAAAAACTAAAACATTATCTAAACTAGATCAAATTCTGAATCGTGAACTTGATTAACAAAATTAATAATTTCTTAAAAAATAATGAATTTTCGCCTTCTAAAGAAAGAGGGCAAAATTTTTTAATTGACACTAATATCATTAATAAAATTGTGCAAACAGTTAATGACACTAATCCTTCAAAAGTATTGGAAATAGGTCCAGGATTAGGAGCTATTAGTGAACAATTAATCAAACAACATAAAACTAATTATCATGCGATTGAATTAGATAAGAAATTATTTAATTACCTTAACAATGATTTACTTAAAGATCAAATAACCCATAACGATGCTTTAAAGATTGAATGAGATGTAATATTTGATGAACTTGGTAACAACCCTGCAATGGTAGGTAATTTACCTTACAATATTTCTTCTAAGTTAATTAAGAAATTTATTTTATCAAGTTATCGAACAGCCATTATTATGGTTCAAAAAGAAATGGCTTTAAGGTTATTAGCTAAAATCAATTCTAAAGACTATTCATCTTTTAGTGTATTATGTCAATATCATTTAGACGTTAAGAAAGTTATTGAAATAAATGAAAATTCATTTATTCCCAAGCCAAAAATTAAATCAACTTTATTACTTTTAGAAAAAAAAGATATAGATTTTAATGAGGGATATGAGAAGTTTTTAAAATTGATTTTTTTACAAAGAAGAAAAACAATTTTAAACAACTTAAAAAATAATTACAATCCAGAACTAATTAGACAAAGCCTTAATAGGTTAGAACTTAAAGAAAGTTCAAGAGCTCAAGAGTTATCAAAAGAACAATTGTTCAGGTTGTATGAATTATTATCGTAGCTATGGTAAGGTCAATTTTTATTTAAAAATAAAAACTTACCACCCTGAAATAAAAAAACATACTTTAGATTCTAAAATAATCATTACTAAGGATTATTACGATGATATTTATTTGCAAAGATCTAAAGATACGCAGATTGAATATTTTGACGAACAAAACCAACCCTTAGTTTTTAGTCATGATATCTTATTAAGAACTAAAAAATATTTAGAAAAAAAACTTAACCAAGAATTTAATTTCAAGGTTAAAGTAATTAAGAAAATACCAACCCTTGCTGGTATGGGTTCGGCTTCTAGTAATGCTGCTGTTTTAATCAATTGAATATATCAAGAATGAAATATAAAAAACCAAATCCCTTATTACGATATAGCCACAGAATTAGGTAGTGACATTCCTTTTTTCATATCATTAAAAGAATGTGCGATTATAAAAAACTTTGGTGACGTAGTTATTGATTCTAACATTGACGGTTATGAAATCGATCAGATTATCTTTAACAATAAAAAACCAAGCACAAAAAGAATTTTTGAATTGTTAGATCATTCAAAAATTAACCCAAATGATTTAAACGATTTAGAAAAACCTTTTTTTAGTTTGTTTCCGGAGTTATATCAACCCTTTAAAGAACTAAAAAAACATAATAACCATGTATTACTATCAGGGGCTGGTAGTAGTTTTGTTGTTTTTAAAAAGTTAAAGTAAATATAATAAAAATATCTAAATAAATATGATTTTTACAAAAATTAAAAAGTGCGTTAATCAAGCATTAGAAGAATTAAACCTACCTAGTAATGTTGAATATTTAATTCAACAAACAAAAAATATTAAGTTTGGTGATTTTAGTAGTAATATTGCTATGGTATTATCAAAAATTGATAATAAAAACCCAGAAGAAATTGCGAATCAAATCATTGGAAAAATCAATCCAGATGAATTTGAAAAAATTACTTTTTCAAAACCAGGATTTATTAACTTCTTTTTAAGCAATACTGATAAACTATCAATAATTAAAGAGTTACAAAACCAAGATTACGAGATTAACAAATTACCAGAAAATGAGAGAGATTCAATTAATATTGAATTTGTATCAGCTAATCCTACTGGATTTTTACATCTAGGACATGTAAGAAATGCTTTTACTGGTGATGTTTTAGGTAATATTTTAAAAGCAGTTGGACATAATGTAACCAAGGAATATTGGATTAATGATTTAGGTAACCAAGTTAATTTATTTGCCCTATCTTCAATAATTCGTTATTTAGAAAAATTGGGTGTAACTAAATACGCTATGCCAGAAGATTCTTACCACGGAAAAGAACCTATTTTTGTGGCGGATGAAATTATCAAAGATTTTGGCGATAAATACAAGGATATTGAGATTGTTGATAACAAGATAGTTGACCAAAAAATCGCTAACGAACTAATCGAATATTGTACTAATAAAATGCTTCATTTTATTAAACAAGACTTAGCGTTAATTGGTGTTAATATGGATGCTTGAACTAGCGAGAAAGTTGTATATCAATCTAACACATTACAAGCACTATTAGATAACCAACTAAAAGATCATATTTATAACAAAGACGGTGCTGTTTGATTAAAAACAACTGATGGTGGTGATGATAAGGATAGAGTTATTTTTAAAGAAAATAAAGCGCCTACTTATTTTGGTACGGATATTGCTAATCACTATCTAAAATATAAAAGAGGTTTTAACCGTTTAATAAATGTTTGAGGAGCTGACCATTTCGGACACGTATTAAGAACAACATATGCAGCCGAATTATCAGGAGTACCAAAAGGTAATTTTATTGTTGTTCTTATTGAAATGGTTAAACTATTGCAAAACAATAAAGAAATTAAGTTCTCTAAACGTTTAGGTAATGCTATTAGTATTCCTGATATGTTGGAATTCTTATCTAAAGATGCTGCTAGATGGTTTATGCTTAACCAATCCTGAACTAGCGGTATTAATATTGATGTTGATATCTCGAATAAAAAAGATAGTTCGAATCCTGTTTATTATGTTCAATACGCTCACGCAAGAATTCATAAACTATTAACAAAGATCGATCAAATCGATTTTTCTAAAGTTGATTTAAGTTTATTAAATTCTGATATTGAAAGAACATTAATCAACCATTTAGCTAGTTTTGAATATTATGTTCATAATGTAGCTACAACTTATGATGTTAATAAGTTATTAACCTTTGTTTATACATTAGCTAAGAACTTCCATAGCTGATATAACTCTCATGAAATTCTAAACCAAGAAGATAATATTAAATATACAAGATTAGCATTAGCTAAATCAATTAAAATATTAATAAACTATCTTTTAAAATTATTTGGAATTAGTGCTCCAGAGCAAATGTAAAAAAAACAAGATAATTAGCATCAGATTATGAAAAATAATAATAGGGTTAATAAAACTAATAATAAATTAGTAGTAACAGGCATAATATTACTGTTACTAATACTTATTCTAGGGTTTGGTGGGTATTATGTTTATACGAATTTTTATAAAAACAAATCAGAAAATACCACTAAATTAGATGATAAAACACAACCTACCAATGGTAATGTTTCAAACAATAATAAATATAAAAAAGTAGGCGATTTACGATTACTTAGTTGAAATGTCCTTAATTTTGGTAATAAATACACACCTAGCACTAATAAGTTCATGAATATTGTTAAAACTATTCAAGAATCTAATGCTGATGTTGTAGGTTTAACTGAAATTAATTACAACAACGAAGACATTGTAAGAAATGTCGCTAATTCTTTAGGTGCTTCTTGAAGCTACACCTTTAGTGGAAATAATTTTAATGTCAATTTTAGTAGATCTAAAGAATCTGTTGCTATTCTTTATAAAAATAATGTAGTTCAACCAGAAACATCTAATTCAATTAATCCTAATGATACTTATACTAGACCGCTTTGATACACTAAGTTTAAAACTGTAGGCTATGATTACAGTTTTATAACTTTCTTTGGTCATTTTGATGCTCCTGGAGCTAATTCTAAGAATAACGAAGCTAATGCTAAAGGCTATAGAGGTCAAGGTGGACAAGAAATAAGTGAAGCAAAAGCAATTGCTACAGTATTTACTTCACTTAAAGCAACTTATCCAAACACTGACATAATCGGTGCTGCTGATACAAATATTAAAGAAGCTAACAATAGCGTATTTGATTCAAATGAATATTCATTAAACTATATTGATTTTAATGATAATAAAGAATATTATAGAACCACAATAAGCAATAATAATTATTATGCTAATTCTTATGATAAATGGTTCGTATATGACGCTAACAAATCTAATATCTTAAAAGATAAAAATATTCCTTATAAGGTAGATGTCATTAATGCGTTTAATGATAAGATTTGGGATAAAGAAAAAACACTTAATGCTTGGTTATCATCTGATAAAGCTAAAAAATATCCTAAACCAACCGATATTCAATTAGTATTAAATGTATCGGATCATGCACCTATTATTCTAGATCTAAATTATAAGAATAATATGTAGTTTTGTTTTAACTATTATAAATATTTGATAGATATTAATCTTTATTAAAAAAATAAAAACTCATCTAAAAGAATGAGTTTTTATTTTTGTATTGAACTAATATCCGTTAGGGAAGATTGCCGTCTTTTTATTTTCAGGAGATGAATCAATTGAATTTGTTGTCGAATTAGGTCAAGTAAATCCATTAGGATAAAATAGTTTTAGATTACTGCGATATGAAGTTTTTTGGTGTTCATAACCATTTTTATCAATTAAGTTATATCCATAATTGATAATAGTTGGATCGCTTAATGTTGGAATATCAGCTGCTTGAACTAATGAAGCAAAAGCACCGTTGGATAAATTATCACCAAAATTAACTCTACTAGATACACTATCATAAATTCCGACTATTTGTCCGAATTCATTGTACGCTACAGATCCTGATGCTCCGAAATAAAGAGAAGAAAATCTTGTAGAATAATCAAATCCATAACGATCAATAAAAGGTCTATTTCATAACTTAGTATAAATACTTAAGTTGTTTATATCTCAGTAAGTTTTAGTATTAAAAGATTCTTTTTCTACATTAAATAAATCTTTGTTAGCTATTCAATCTTCTCTTCTTAATCTAGGATTAGCATCTTGTGATTTTTCATCACCATATCTTTCAATAGGGTTATTTTGCATTCAATAAGATGTTTTTGCGTTGCTATTATAAGGATATCCTGCAATATAAATGTTTCTTGCGTTATCTAATCCAAATTCATTTTCAGGTCTATTTTTAGCTAAACCTAAATGTTTAGACATGTAATCTAATGTAGGGAAATAATTACCTTTAGTTGAATCATAATTAGGGATATTAGGAGTTTCTTTGATTCTCTTAACATAAGAATCAACAGCACCAGTTGCATTGTTTATTCAACCTTGAAGAGTTGTATCTGCTTTAGATAAATCAACATTTAGTTCTAGAATTCCGAAATCAGTATAAAATGAAATATTACCCTCATAACTAATGAATTTTTCTAAGCGTTTTATTTCTTCTGGAGCATATAAAGCAGAACCTGAACTATTAGATTTAGCAGCAGCTATTTTTTGTCGAATATCTTCTTTTGTTCTAGATCAAGATTCATCTATTTTAGATTTATATTGATTTAAAGCATGATCATCTAAATAGTCAACTGCCGCAAACACTATTTTAGGATTTGAGAATGCCTCTGTTTTATGGTTTACAAGTCCTCCAGTTGAATTTGAATAATCAGATTCATTGCTATTTGCATAATAAACCATGTGACCGTATTTTTCACTTAATTCTTTTGAAGGTAAATTATTTCGTTCATCTTCAAATGAAGGAGTTTTACTTGATTTACCGATTGCAAATCCGCCAGGTCTTACCCCAGTTGGATCTTTGTAAGAAAGCATTTTATCTAAACTATCGTCATTCGTATTTGCATAATTACCAATAACGTGTAAATTAGTAGCTATAAAAAGTTTTAATTGATTATTATTTTTAGGATTTTTTGCGTAGTCTAAAACTCAACCTGTTCCTTGATCTACTACCAATAATTCTTTATTTTCTTCTTCATCTTTTATTAATGCACCTGGTTTAATAGAAAAAGTTCTGTCATAAATTTCTTTAAAAATTGTTTTTCTATCAACAACTTTATACTTATCATTTGCATAAGCAGGATATTCGTTTTTCTTCAAGAAAGATTCTCTTGTTGGACCAAAGAATGGGAAATTTCCTGGAAACGTTGGCGGAACACCACCCCCACCACCGGGAGTTATTGATGGTGTTAACCCTGGGTTATTGCCTGTTTCTGTGCTAGGGTTTGCATCTTCTAGATTATTATTATTTAATGAAGATTCATCTCTACTTGGGTTATTGTCAGTTGGTCTTGTATCGGTATTAGAACTTGTTCCTGTAGCTTTTAATTCGGTTATTTTTAAATTAAATTCTTTTGGTTCAGAATTGGTTCCATCTGCATCATTGATTAATGAAACATTTAATTTAAAGCTTAACTCACCTCTTTGATCGTTAGCTTGGAACTCTGTAGCATCAAAATTAAATTTATTCAGTTCAATATCACTATTAACATCAACAATACTGAAATTTATATAATTATAGTAATTATTTTTATTAATTTGACTTGGCAAAGTTTTGCTTTTACTAACTTTAAAGTCAATAATAATATCTTCTTTTTTAAGAGTACTAAAAGCATCAATTGCTGTTTTTGAAGATGAAGCATATTCCATCCTACAAGACGAAACAACAAAACTAATAGCACTTAATCCACATAATAACTTAAATCAGGTATTTTTTGATGACATTTATTGTATTACCTAATATGTTTAAATTAATTAATTATAGATTAATTAATAATAAAGTATTCTTAGCATGCTTAAAATATAATAAAGATTAAGATAAGATAACTAATATTTAAAAATCAAGATATTTATATCCAAAAATTTAGTTGATGTTTTTAAAAGATAGTTTTATGTTTAAGAAAGAATAAAAAAAGGTTAATTCTAAGATTAACCTTTTTTTATTGATTAATAACCGCTAGGGAAGATTGCTGTTGTTTTATTGGTGCTAGTAGTTACGCCTGTTCCTGATGTTGAAGGTCATGTAAATCCGTTTGGATACATTTTTTTCAAGTTGCTTCTATATGATCTAGTTTGGTGAGGAAAACCTTTTTTATCAATTAAGTTATAACCATAATTAATGATTGATGGATTACTTAATGTAGGAATATCAGCAGCTTGTACAAACGAAGCAAAAGCTCCGCCACCCAACACATCTCCATATGATATCGATGAAACATCAAGACTATGATATATTCCGACTATTTGACCAAATTCATTATATGCTACAGATCCTGAAGCTCCAAAATATAATGAAGAGAACTTAGATTGATAGTCAATTCCATAACGATCTATAAATGGTCTATTTCACAATTTAGTATATATCTGTAAATTATTTATATCGTAATAGGTTTTAGTGTTTATTCCGCCTTTTTCTACTGCAAATAAATCCTTGTTTGCAATTTTGTCTTTTTCAGCTAATCATCTATTTGATTTTGATGTTTTATCTTCTCCATATCTTTCGATAGGATTATTTTGCATTCAGTAAGATGAGTTAGAACCGTTATCAAATGGATAACCTGCTATGTAAATATTTTTAGCAGTATCTAATCCATAATTTCCTACATCATCTTTAGGAGCAAGTCCTAAATTTTTACTCATGTAATCTAGAGTTGGGAAAAAGTTACCTTTTGCTGAGTCGTAATTAGGAATTTTTCCAGGAGACATCTTTATTCTATTTACATAATTATCAACAGCAGTTGTAGATTTGTTGATTCAACCCTTTAAGGTTTCGTCAGCTTTAGATAAATCAACATTAAGTTCTAAAATACCGAAATCTGTATAAAATGATATTTTACCGCTGTAACTCATTAATTTATTAAGTCTGTCAATTTCTTCTTGAGCAATCGATGTACCTGAGCTAGAAGCTCCATTTGCGTTATTTATTTTATTTCTAGTTTGCTCTTTTCAAGACTCTCAAGCTCTATCGATTTGAGGTTTATATTGATTTAAAGCAGTGTCATCTAGATAATCAACAGCAGCAAAAACTATTTTAGGGTTAGAGAAAGCAGTAGTTTGTCGGTTTTCAATATCGCCTTTCTTATTAGATGTTGCATAATCTTCTTTATCCACATTAGCGTAATAAATCATGTTACCTACTTTTTCTTTTAACTCGCTTGCAGGCAATTTATTATGTTGATCTTCAAATGAAGGAGTTTTGCTTGATTTACCTATCGCAAAACCACCAGGTTTTACACCTGTTGGGTCACTGTATGATAATTCTTCATCAAAGCTCTTGTCATTTGTGTTTCCATAGTTACCAATAACATGTAGGTTGGTTGCTATAAATAGTTTCAATTGATTATTGTTGCTTTGATTTTTTGCATAGTCTAAAACTCAACCTGTACCCTGATCCACCAAAAGTAAATCGCTTTGTCCAGATTTTATTAATGTTCCAGGTTTAATAGAAAACGTTCTATCATAAATCTCTTCATATATTTTCTTCTTATCTACCACAGTAAATCTATCTACATATGAAGGATAACTGTTTTTTTCTAAAACTGAACTTCTAGTAGGTCCTATCGGAAAACCGTTTGGAAACCCTGGAAACGTTGGCGGAACACCACCCCCACCACCGGGAGTTATTGATGGTGTTAACCCTGGGTTATTGCCTGTTTCTGTGCTAGGGTTTGCATCTTCTAGATTATTATTATTTAATGAAGATTCATCTCTACTTGGGTTATTGTCAGTTGGTCTTGTATCGGTATTAGAACTTGTTCCTGTAGCTTTTAATTCGGTTATTTTTAAATTAAATTCTTTTGGTTCAGAATTGGTTCCATCTGCATCATTAATTAATGAAACATTTAATTTAAAGCTTAACTCACCTCTTTGATCGTTAGCTTGGAACTCTGAAGCATCAAAATTAAATTTATTCAGTTCAATATCACTATTAACATCAACAATACTGAAATTTATATAATTATAGTAATTCTTTTTATTAATTTGACTTGGCAAAGTTTTGCTTTTACTAACTTTAAAGTCAATAATAATATCTTCTTTTTAAGAGTACTAAAAGCATCAATTGCTGTTTTTGAAGATGAAGCATATTCCATCCTACAAGACGAAACAACAAAACTAATAGCACTTAATCCACATAATAACTTAAATCAGGTATTTTTTGATGACATTTATTGTATTACCTAATATGTTTAAATTAATTAATTATAGATTATAAGAATAAAATAGTCACCAACCTACCATCAATAACAATATTTAATAGTAATTATTATTACTATTGTCTAGGTGTATCCATATCTAAATATAATTAGATTTATTTAGATTAAATTTATAGCTTAAATAAACTTTGAAAATAAAAAAATAATATTCATTTAAAAATTTGAAAAAAATCTTCATATATTTTTCTTCTCAAAATTACAACTAAATAAAAGGGTTTTAAACTTATTTAAGCTTATCATCACTTACTGAAATTAAAAATTGAAGCTTTTTTACTTTTTAAAATCTTGCTAAAATTGTTTTAGTCAAATCAGGTATTTGGTTTGATAAAAGGGGCTAAAATAAATGACGAAATTAATTAAATTCTTATCTGTTTATAGAAATAGTATGGCTATATCTAGTTCTATAGAGGTAAATAGATATCATATTTATTACGATAAAAAGACACATAACTTAACTAAACTTCTTAGCAAGATTAAAAATATCGTCATTAAAAATATTAATAATGTCGATAGAAAATTGATTGAATATAATTTTCTATCGTCCTGTATCTAAGAAAAAGATCTTATATTTTTGCTTACTAAGATTTAAAATGCTTGTTAATTAAGTTGATAAGGTGCAACTTAATCAACTGATAAATAAATAAGTGTTACTTACAATAAGTAGTAAGTGTTTATCTCGAATTTTTAAAAGAATAGCAACTATATTGCTAAAATTATTTTCAAAATAAATTGCAATCAGTATTAATAGGAAATATTTAGAAATAAAAATCTTAATAGTTAACTTACGATATAAAATTTAATGTTCTAAATAGATTTCTCTAATCTCAGATACCTAAAGTATTGCAAATCAATAATTCTTATTTTTATATTCTAATTACTGTTTTATTGTTGATTAAGATCAATCGACAATAAAACAGCTTTTTATTTTATCTATCGAACAATTAACTAGTAAATAAAAAAATATTGAGGCATTACCTCAATATTTAACAAACTTTTTAAGGTTAGATGCTATTCTGATTTAGAATAGTGTTCGTTTTTGATTTCTTCAATCTTTTTATCGATTACTAATAAATCTTCAGACATCTTAAAGGCGTTAAGAAGATCTGCACATTTCTTTTCTTCTGCTATTTGGTCTTCAATGAAGTATTCAATGAAGTTGTAAGTAGCAAAGTCTTTGTTCATAAATGCTACTTCAGCAATTTCATTAACAGCAGCGCTTACATTTCTTTGATATTCAGAAATAGCTTCTAGAATTTGTAAAGGTTCATTAGAATCAACAACCTTAGGAACCATTAATTCATTAGTTCTTATTCAAGCTTGTCTTTTTCTTAAATATTTTTCGATTGTTTGAGCGTGCTCTAATTCTTCTTTAGCTCATTCATACAATAATGAACTAAAATGATCCATCCCATATTCATCAATACGAGCTGAATATTCAAACATTAATGCAGCTGTCGCTAACTCTTTATTATATTGGTTGTTTAATAATTTTCAAACGTTATTATTCATTTATTTATCCTAAGATAGCAAGAAACATTATTAATTAATTATAAATTATCAATTATTAAAAGAGAAAATAAAATAAAGTTATTTAATATTAAAATTAATTAAAATAGCGTCATTTTCAAATGCAAACAAGAAAATTACAAGAGTTTTTAATAAGTTCTACAACCTTACTAAGAGATACAATCAAGAATAAAAAAGCCATTTTACCACTAAATGGTGGCGTTTTTGCTTTTGTATTAGCGAAAATAACTAAAATCGCAATTGGTAAGAATTTAATATGTATTTACATTGATAATGGAATGATGCGTCATAATGAAGTTGCTAATAAGATCAATTTTTTTAGAGAAAAACTTGATCTTGAAGTATGACACATTGATGCTAAAGAATTGTTTTTAAATAACCTAAAAGATGTTTATGGTTATGAAGAAAAACAAAAGGTTATCAATGATACCTTTCTAGAAGTTTCTAAACAGACAATTATTGATATTAATCAGCAAATTGATTTTGCTTTATTAGGGACATCTTTTGATGACCCTAATCAAGGGTTAAATATATCTAAAGCGTTAGATAATAAGGTTTTAATCTTTGAACCATTAAAACAATTAACATTACAACAAGTTATAGAGATAGGAAACTTGTTGAATATCGATCAAAACTTCTTGAACGAAGAATTATTCCCATTATCTGGATTTGGTTTAATGGTCGAAGATGAAATAAGAGAAGAAAAGATTTTAATCCTTAAGAAGGTTTATTATTTAATCAATACAATATTAGGTGAGAAGGCACAATCTAGTTTTGATATCAAAATCAGGGATGATTTTGAAACTAAGGATCGATTTAATCTTTATATTGAAACTAAAGAACAAGTTGCTGAAGCGACAATAAAAAAAATAAAAGACCAAATTAATGGTCTTTTACCTAATGTTAAGAAGATTTTTATTAAAATCTAGATTTCTCTAATTTGGGAAACAATTAAAGGGTTACGATGTTTATTCCGTCATACATAGAAGCGACAGCTTTCGTGTATGATTTTTTTAAGCTCAGCTAAAGAATAATTTTGGTTTTTAGCTAAGTATTCATTACCTTTAGATTTAATTTCGTAAGCAATCTTCGTCATTAAACCATGGCTTTCTTTAAGATAAAAACATCCACTAGATTTTAAATCAGGTTGAGTTTTAATTGTTTTGGTAGCTTTATCAATTACGACAGTAATAGCAAAGATTCCTTCTTCAGACAACACCTGTCGAGTATTCATAATTCTTTTTACATTAGGCGAAACACTTTTACCTTCAATAAATGATGGTTCGGCATCTAATGTTTCATTTGTGTAATATAATTGTCGATCAATTAAATAAACCATTTGACCATTTTTATGTAATGCTACATTTTCAGGGTCAAAACCACATTTTTTAGCTAACCGTTTTAATGATGCAAACATCTTGTATTCCCCGTGGATTGGGAAAAGGTATTTAGGTCTTAATAAAGATAACATTAATTGAATCTCTTGCATTGTAGCGTGACCTGAAGCATGAAGTTTTAAAGAAGGTGAGTTTTCATAAATTGAAATACCTTCTTCTTTAGATAACTCATTAAGCAATCTTTCAACAGCAGCATAGTTACCTGGAATCGGGTTAGAAGACATAATGATTGAATCAGTCTTCTTTAATTGAATTCAAGGGTGTCTTCCGCTTGCAAGCATGTTTAAAGCAGCTAATTCTTCACCTTGAGAACCAGTACAGAAAATCATAATTTCATTATCTGGGTGCTTCTCAACATATCGAGATTCTACAATGTCATCATCTTTAAGATTAATATAACCAACATCTCTAGAAATAGAAACGTTATTATCCATTGATTTACCTAATAAACAAATCTTACGACCGTGTTGGATGGCTATCTCAATAACTTCACTTATTCTAGTAACATTAGATGCAAACGTTGATAAAATAACTCTACCATTAGCATTCTTAATAATATTTTTAATATTATCGTAAATCTCTTTTTCAGAACTTGAAAATCCTGGTACTTCTGCGTTAGTGGTTTCAGTCATAAACACATCAATACCTCTTCTGCTCATTTCAACTACTTTATGAATATCTAATTCTTCATTACCAGCATTGAAATCGAAACGATAATCACCACTTTCTACAACATTCCCATTTGGAGTTTGGATACAAACACCAAAAGCATCAGGTATCGAGTGACATACTCGATAAAAATCTATTTTAAAGTGCTTAGTACTAAACTGAGAATCGTCATTATAAGTAACAATCTTATATTTATTAAGATTGTGGTGTTCATGAAGTTTCTTTTCAATTAATTTAGTAGCCATTAATGGCGCGTAAATTACAGGAACACTTACTTCTTTTAATAAGTAAGGGATTCCTCCAATGTGATCTTCGTGTCCGTGAGTAATAATTAGTGCTTTAATCTTATGTTGATTAGCTTTTGCATAAGCAAAATTAGGAACAATTCCATCAATTCCTAACATCTCAACAGACGAAAATTTGATACCGCAATCCACGATAACTAACTCGTCATCGTACTCGATACCATACATATTTTTTCCTACTTCTTCTAACCCACCAAAAGCGAAGATTTTAGTGGGTTTTTTATTAGGATCAATATCTTTAAAATCCTTAATCATTTTTATTTATTATTTATGTTGTTTTTAATAAGTAATTAAATACTTGTGGTTCTACATTTATAGAATTAATTTAATTATAAATATATTTTTATCTTTTGAGAAAAATTATATGTTTTGGATTGAACTAATAAGTTAATTAATATCCTTAATAATTGAACAAAATAAGGATAATTGATAGCGCAACCAGATTTTTTAAATATTGGTTTAAAATACCTGTCTTTTATCAATAAAGGTATATAATATAGCTCAACATAAATTTATATATATATAAATATTATGTTGTTTCATATCTAAAAACACCTTTTAAAGGGACTAAAATGAGAAGTTTAAATATTCTTACAAAGTCATGGGATTATGGAACAGCCATTACTGAATTTGGAGCAAATTTTGTTTTAAGTTTTTTGATTTTATTTGTCTTTTTAATTATTAAGAGCAAGAAGATTGAAAATAAGTTAGTTGTTTCTACCATGTTTGTTTTGGTGGTATTCATTAGCGTGATAGCTACCTGAGCATGATCTAGAATCCTTACAGATTCTTTTCCAATTGTGTATTTGAATCCAGTAAATGTTGTGTTTGACGCAATCGTGCAAATGATCAACTTGAAGAATTCTAAGACAAGCAATTGAAGCGATTCATTAACTGGGCTAGGTTATATATTGCCTATGCAACTTGCTGGAATCTTAGCTGGTTTTGTTTGCTTTTTTATCTTTTATTTGATTGTTACAAAAAGCAAGCAAACATATCTTACCAATGTAGCTTTTAATCAAATTCTTTTCAAGAATTCTGAAGAAAAAACTAGTCATTATGCTTTCAAGGATCTATTGTTTATAGTTATCTATACTTCAGTTATTCCGTTGATTGTTGTGATTAATCCAGTCTCTTCAGGACTTAGAAGAATTGATTATTTATTAATTACGACGTTAGTGCTGTTTGTCATCATTTATTTATCTTCTTTCTTTAACTTTTATACGTTTGATATTTTCTTATCATTTGGGTTTTCTTTATTTTCAACAATCTTTTTATTAATGGATAAAACTCAAGATAAACAAGAAGTTAAAAAAGAACTTAAGAAAACGTGATTACATTTTGCTATCTCTTTTGTAATCACGTTTGTAGTAGCAATCGCTATTGCATTTATTATTTATCAAATATTTATTCAAGGAAAACACCGTGTCACCATCTAGAAAATTTAAGAAACTATTCAAAGCATTAAGAATTGGTGTGCTTGCATTCATTCCAATTACAACCATTGCTTTAAATAGTTGTTATAACGAAAAAACAAAGGTTATATCAACCCCTGTATCATCTATGGATGATAATAATCCTTCTGATAGCCAACCAGTTACACCAGTTAATCAAAAGTTTGGTATCAACCTAGCTAGTTTTAGCAAACTAGATAATGCTACTAACTTATTAAAATGAAAGAATCCTGAATCTAAAACTTCTGAAATGGAAATAGGCAATATTCTCAAGAACAAATTTCTTGAGAATAATCTAGAAATCAAAGTTGATGATATTAAGAATATCTTAATGAAGGACTATAAGGTAGATCAAAGTGATCTAGATAAATATAGTTTCTCAATTAAATATAATGAAGTTTTTTATGATCGTAACGATCCAGATCGATTGATCGTTCCGATTCAGCTTTTAAAAGAAGTTGTTATCAATAACAAACTAACATTATACCAAGGGCATGTTTATAAGTTTGTTATGGAAGGGTTTAAGCACGATAAGAAGTATGAGAGATTTGAAGGTTACAAAGCTAAACTTCAAGAATTCAAAACAGCTCATCCGATAGTTTCGATCAATATTGGTGAAACAAGTATTGGGGATTTATTGTTTGCGTCAGAAGCTGCACTTAAGAAGTTGTCAATTGATTTTAAGGATTTTGAAGAAAGGGGGCTTTATCAAAAAATATCTGATGAAGAGAAGATAAGTAAGGCTAATAAATACAGATCAACTAAAAAAGCAGAATCTGTATACAGCGCATTTGTTAAAAGTGTAAGTATCTCTAACGACCTTAAAAAACTGCACTTTGTAGTTAGATTAGCTTATGGTTTTAGTTCTTATCAATGAAGCAATGACTTTAATTCTTACGGAGAAGATATTAGTTTTGATCAAGATATTACTAAAACATTAACTAGTGATGATTATAAGAAAATCGCCTTAAGTTATTTAGATATAAATCTTAGGGATTTTTCACCAGTAACTAACTATGATTTTGTTAATTTTGATGCTAAAGATTTCTATCCTTTTTCTAAAAATAAAGATCTAATTAGTTTTAAGATTAATGAAGCAAGTAATGTTTCAATTGAAAACAAAAATGCTGAGTTTAGACTTAAAACAACTTCTTCTATTGATCAGCTTAACAATCTAGATTTAGATACAACTTATGGTGTTAAAAAACACGTAAATATATTTGCAGATCCAGAGATTACTAATTCTAATAAAACATATAACTTACATATTGGCTTACTTACACAAAACCAACTTTCTAAAATAACTACTGATCTATATACTTACTTAAATAATACTAGTGTAATCAGTGGAGGTTATGGTGAAATCAGAGGATTTTATGCTGGTAAGAAAACTCCTGCACAACTTCACCTTGGTGAAGACGTACTAGTTAAAGCGCATTCATTATTAAAAGCACCAGTTAAATCTGAAGTAATCAACGTGTTTGAAAGAAGAACTAATAAAGTTGGTGAAGGTGTTGGTACATCTGTTATCCTTAGAATAAAATCTGAAGATTTAAAAAATGCTGTTGATAAAAATACTTACGAAGACTATTTTGCATCATCTAAATACATCTATGTAGAAATAATTCACTTAGATGCTGAATTAACAAGACAACAATTAAATAATATCCTTAACAAGCGAGGTGAAGTTAATAGGCAATTAACTTGAACTCCTAAAACTGGTAATAGAGATTGATACCTTGATATTAGCCCGTCAAATCCAATTCCATTAGAACCTAATGATACTTTTGCAGTGGTTGCCGAATCTGACAATAACGGTGGATGAATGCCGCATGCTCACATTGATCTTTTGAGAGATAGCATGTTGATTGCTGATCCTAATGGTTATGTTTATTCTAACGATACAAATCACTATTTTTCAGAAAGAAATATTGATAGAATAAACAGTCCTTCTACTAAACCATTCATACAAGTTCCAGGTGTTGTATTAAAAGCTAAAGATACAGCATACTACAAAACGGATGCTAATGGTAATGAAATAACTGAAAAAGTAGAAAATAAACAATCTAAAGTTCTTGTCAAAGGCGATGAATTCATCAACCAAAACATCAATATAGAAGAATATGAAACTAGAGGTCTACTAGACCCAAGCTTATTATTCGCTTTCAAAGACGAAAACACATATATTGCTAGATTAAGAGACTTTTTTAAAGACTCATACCCAACAGAATTAGATCTACAAGATTAATAAAACATAAAAATATAAGATATAAACAAAGAAGTTGTTGCCATCCCAACAACTTCTTTTTATATTGCTATTCTTATAAAACTAATAGATATAATCAAACCTTTATTAATCTCGGATTAATATCTTTAAAAAGTCTTGAAAATAGAATTTGTTATAATCCATTAATAGTAATTTACTTTTAGTTACTTAGATTTAGTGTTTAATTTAATTAAGAGTGTTATTAGATCATTTAAGAAAGCTAAAGTAGCTTTAATAAGCTTAACGTTTTTAATCTTTTTATCATCGTTAACTTATTCTTTACTTGATAACACAAATAAGAATTTAGAAAGTTCATATGCCCTTGTTAATCAACAAGGGGATGCTGCTGACTTAGTGATTAATGAAAAGTATGATTTTGGTACATTACAATACGATTCAGAACCATCGGTAATCGGTCAAAATCCAGATCTTTCAAATACCAGTAAAGTAAGAATCTATTTATCCCAGGAATCAATAACTCCTTATTTAAACAACATTATTAAGAATGATAAGGATAATACTTATTCTAAGTTAATTAATTACGAACTTAACTTAAGCAGCAACCTTAACAACGAACAAAAAATCGGGATTGTGCAAAGCGAACTACTAGCCGCTTCTAATCGTTTAAGACAAAAACTAGAAACCGATCCAAATGCCAAGATTGACAAACTCTTAAACGATAAGAATATCAATTTTGAGCGCTATGAATCTTTAGATGTAAGTGAAGGTAATCTTCAAAAAAAGATTATTCGCAACAACAATAACTACAAAGTAAATAAACTTGTATTATACGAAGGTCAAAAGATTAGTGACTTTAGGTATGATTATTATGAAATCGTTGATAAGTTTATTAAATTAAAAAATGAATTTAATAAACTTCCCAACAATGAAAAAAGAAAATTAATAACTACCAACCAAGATCTTAAAAAGATCTTGGAAACATTATTAAAAGGTGTTGATGAGCAAAGCGCTGATGCCAACTTATTAAAGTTTGTTCAAGCAGCTAAAAAAGTAAGCGGTAACAATAAACTTGATGATAGCGATTATGCTAGAATAGAAGAATTTATTGATACAGAAACCAACCCAATAAACAATAATTGAAGCTTAAATTTTCAATGGAAATATCAGATAGTTCCATTAAGTATTAGATTAATTAATCCAACAAGTTACTTTGCGATCGCAGCTCCTGGTAACTGAAAGTTTGATCAATTAAAAGATCATAAACAGATCTTTACTAATCAAAATGTTATTCAAGAATTGTTATCTCTTAATGGTGAAGCTTTCATTAATAAATTCAATAAGATTGAAGATAAATACAAGATCCAAATAGATCAGACAAAATATCTAATCCTAGGAGTAGGTATTACGCCTGATTTAATTTATCCAATTTATAGTTTTACGAATTTTATCCCTAACCCTGCCAATCAGAGATTGTATTATGTTAATGATCTTGGATATTCTAGATTAAGAGAAGCTTTTAGTACTAACCCGATAGAAACTAATATTGTTGCACGATTTGCCGATCGTGATCTAACAAGAGAACAACAAAAAGTCATTCTTGATGAAATCAATCAATGAGCTTCAATTAACATGTCATGGCCACCTAACTTAAAGGCGGCATACTTTTCAGATGATCTATCTAATATTTTAAACTTATCAGCAGCTAGAACTAATTTCATTCCTTCATTATTAAATACGATTCAAAAAACATCATTAATGCTAACAGCTATTATCATATTGTTAGCATTAATGGTAGGTATCTTAATAGTTAAAAACTATATTGAAAAAAACCGACAAACGCTAGGGATTTTGTTAGCCAATGGATTTAATAAAACTAAGATCAATTTATCAATGGCGATCTTTAGTTTTATTCCATCTTTAATCGGTGGTATCGTTGGTTATACTTTAGGATACATCTTACAGCAAGTAGCTATTAATGCTTTTAGTAGTTTCTGATTTATACCAGTAGAACTAAGAAAGTTTAGTGCGACAGCACTATTAACAGCTTTCTTCTTACCAGTATTAATTTTTGGTATTACTAGTTTTTTAGTGTCAGCTTACTTAATGCGTAAAAATGTTGTTGATTCACTTAAGAATGATAGTGAATACAAAGTAAGTAAGTTATCGGTTTATATTAAAAAACCGATAAGCATGATGTCTGTAATGGATCGGTTCAGAATATCCATAGCTTTTAACTCAATGTGAAAGCTATTTATATTATGTTTATTATCATCAGCCACTATGCTTGTATTAATTTTTTCATTATCAACTATTAATGTTTATGAAAAAGCTAAAAACAACACGTTTGATGCTAATAACTATAAATATTATGTTGATTTGGCTACGCCAACTCAACAATCAGGTTTAATAAAATATCAAGAATTTAAAGATCTAGGTAAAACTGATGAAATCTTACCAGGTTGGGAAAATCAATCAGATTACTTCTTAGCAAATTCTAGAACTGATAAGAATCAAGCGGGTTGAGCTAACCTACATATTGTTGGTTTGAGTGATATTATTGATCAGAATTCTAAAATTACATACCTTAAGAACTATGTTCAATCCAAAATAGGTTTGGACTACTTAATAGGGATCGGAATATTAAGTGCCAACCCTTGAAGTTTATCAAGTTCATTAATGCCTTCTAATCAGGCGGCCGCTTCAGAAAAATCTAATCAGATTTTTTTAAGAACAATAGCTAATCATGAGTATCCAAAGTTAAAAACTTTGGATGACAACGATCCTAGCTATTACATTAAGTTGGTGTATAACCCTCAACTTAATAGGGCTGTTTATGCAATAAATGAAAAGCAAGCTTTAAGTGGTGGTGTGTTGAAACCTGAGTTTATTCATTTCTTAATTCAACAATTTGAAAACATAGCTAACAATACCTATGATTTGATCGATTACAAGATTACTTATAACCTTATAGGTTTAGATCAAAAAACTATTGGTGATAGCAAAAACAAACAATCGCCTAAATATGCATACACAAGAATTGATGTAAGGACCAAGGATGATAAAAAATTAGAAATCAAAGGAATTAAGAATTGAATTAACACCACAGATATCAAAGAAGTTGATAAACAAAACTACCTAGGACCGATTCTGTATAATGATGATAAAGTCATCATTAATCAAGAGTTGTTTAAGAAATATGATTTTAATCCAATAATCATTAATTCTTATGTAGCTAAAAGTAATGATTGATATGTTGGAGATGAAATCGAGTTTATGATTACCAACCGCGTTGATCGAATATCAGATAAACTAAACATTATTGATCATGATCAATATGTTAAGAATCAAAATGTAAAATTTAAAATAATCGGGATTTCTAGCTCTGCTAGAGATAATGAAATATATACTTCTTATGATTTAGCAAATAAACTCCTTGGATTTAGTGACTTTGAAATACAACAGCAATTGCCTTTTAATGGTTATTATTCAGATGATCTAGATGCGTTTGAAAAATCGACTCCATTGTTTTCGGAATCAGGATTGTTCCCATCTACTTCTAATTTTTCAGATGATAATAAGCAATTACAAAAAATTATTAAGAACAGTATTAAGAATTTTGAATCAAGTCTTAAACCAGTTGTTCGTTATGAAGATCTATCATCTAGTAAAAAAGCACATGTAAAAGATTATAAGGCTTTGTTGGTTGCCTTAGGTGAAGTTAAGAATATTGATGATAACAACTTCCATAAATGGACGTTGTTAAAAGACACCGATCAAGATGTTGTTAAATACATCAAGAAATTAGTTAATGTTTATGGTTCTTTACCATACAACACGATGATTAATTACTTGTATAATAGTAGCTCTAACAAGACGATATTTGAAAACATATCTAAGACATCATTAACAATTCAAAATGTAATTATATCTATGATTGTACCGATTGTTACCTTGATTGTTATCTTGATTTCTAATATGTTGATTGATGAACTTAAGAAGATCGCGATCAGAATGAAAGCCCTAGGGTTTTCTGATCGCTCAATCATCTTATCATTCTTATCAATTTATATCCCTGTGTTTATCTTTGGGTTACTAGTAAGTGGTCCACTTTCATTAATTCTGGTTAATATATATAATTTAATTATCTTGAAATCCGCCTCGATAGCATTGTTTACAACCATTAACTTTGGACATGTTATAGGTGCTTTATTAGGTGTTATGGGGATTTTCTCAATATCATTCTTTACGAATTGATTTACCCTTAAGAAAATGAAAATAGCTCAAGAGATAAAAAACTATTAGCATTAGCTTTTATCATTCATTACTTTTACTTATTTATTAATAATAATTTTTATATATACAGGAAAATACAGGCTTGAAGAATAACAATTTAAAACCATTATCTAGATATGAATTTAATAAAAAAGCTAAGTTAGAATTCATAGCTTCTAACTTAGAACTTACCAACCAAAAACTAAGTGATCATACTGGGTTGAATATCAGAACAGTTCAAAGATATAAAAAACATATTAAACAAAATAATGGTTTGCATTTCAAAATATCACATGGAAATAAGAACCAAAACAGAACTAAAAAGATAACCGATCAAGAGATCCAAAAGATCTATAAAGATTATCTTAATTGCTGCAAGCAATTAAGTAATTCTAAGCAATCAACTAAAAACTTAAATATCCTGGAATACTATAACTTATATCTTGGTTCTGATTACAAAACCAAGATCTCATACCATTATTTAATCCAAAGATTAAATAATCAAGGATTAAGATCTGTTTATCGAATAAAAACCAAACCTAACACTAAAAGTAAATGTAATAAAAACATTAGTTTATCTATTAAGGTTATAGAAAACCAAATTAATGAATAAGGAATAATTATTTATCTATTGTTTTGAATAAAACCAAAAGGTTTATTCAAAACATTTTTCATATTTGGTTAATATCTAAAATTGGTTAGTTTTATAAGAAACTAATTATTTTAGATCAAAAATTTTATGTATGACAAAATTTACCTTAATTAGAAATAAAATAGGTTTATAATAAAAATACTAATAAAGATTAATTGAGGTTATCTTAACCATGGATCGTGCTAAATTTTTAAAAATTTCATCCTTTATGGGATATGCGGTTATTATACTTTTCTTGTTTGTTGTTATGCCTGTGTATCTTAGTATTATCTTCAATTTAATAAAAGTTAATAATCTATTTGTTGATGATTTTTTTTCAACTCTTACTACTGTTTCAATTACTAAGTTACGTTTAACTAGTTTTATAGATAATTACGTTGCCACCTTAGTAATATCTTTATTTTTCATAATTTACAACTTAATTTATTTAAGAAAAAACAAGAATACTTGATTAGCAAGTTTTTTCCCATTCTGTTTTAAAGAATTAAAAACTTCTAGCACTTTTGCTTATAAAATGAAGCCTGGTTCTTATTGAACTCTTTACACTTTTTTAATCTTATCTATTTTAGCGATAGCATTATATCAACTACACTGAAACGTTGCAACTAGTTCTAATTTAATTGTTGTAACTATGATTAATATTATTTTTCTTGTCGTTATTTGCTGCCCATTAATTTCGTTTATTATTATCATAACAACCTCAGATTACAAAACAGCCAAATTAAACAAATCTAATTCCATTGAAACAAAAACTAACGATCGTTCTATGAACGTTAATAATAACAAATAAAGACAATTATTAATCGCGCTATAAGCATTAATTTCTAATTACGAAATTAATGCTTTTTTGTTGTTTATAGTAACCAACTTTTAGATATTTTAATGAGGTTGTTATGGCTTTATCTTTTTTATTCTGATAATTAAGCTTGATTAATATGAAACTTATAAAAAGTCATAATTTATCTTTTATTGCCGATCGATTTTAATGCTGATAGTCTAAAATTTATGTTTTATTTAATTAATAATATTTATAGAAAAATTAATTATTTTAGATTAAAAATTTTATGTATGACAAAATTTACCTTAATTAGAAATAAAATAGGCGTATAATAAAAATAATAATAAAAAACAATTGAGGTTATCTTAACGATGGATCGCGCTAAATTTTTAAAATGTTCGTCTTTTTTAGCATACACGCTAATTGTATTTTTCTTAATTGTTATGGTACCTTTGTATATCAATATTATTCTAGATTGAACAAAGGTTTCAGCGATATTCAGCATAGATACTCCAGAATATATAAACAAAGGTTTATCAGGTGATAATTTACTTATAGCTAGATTTATAGAAAATTACGTTGGTACTTTAGTAATATCTTTATTTTTCATAATTTACAACTTAATTTATTTAAGAAAAAACAAGAATACTTGATTAGCAAGTTTTTTCCCGTTCTGTTTTAAAGAATTAAAAACTTCTAATACTTTTGCTTATAAGATGAAGCCTGGTTCTTATTGAACTCTTTACACTTTTATAATCTTATTTATTTTAGCTTTAATGGGTTTCCAACTATTCACAGTCATTGCGGTTGACTATAGATTAATTATTCCGATGATGATTAATATTATTTTTCTAATCGTTACTTCTTGATCATTATTCTCGTTAATTGTTATTATAACAACCTCAGATTACAAAACAGCAAAATTGAACAAGTCTACTTTTATTGAAATGAAAACTGATATTGAAATTAAAACCGAATCTAATTGTTCGGTAAATGCTGGTATCAATAAATAAAGATAATTATTAATATCACTATAAGCATTAATTTCTCGTAACGAAATTAATGCTTTTTTGTTGTTTGTCTTAACTTAACTTTTAGATATATTAATGAGGTTGTTAAAAATTATGTTTTTATTTTATTAATTAAGTTTGATTTATATGAAGATTGTAAAAAATCATAATTTATCTTTATTGTTCTTTGGTTTTAATGTTGATAGATAAAAATTATGTTTCATTTAGTTAATGATATTTATGAAACTAATTATTGTAGATTAAAAATTCTATGTATGACAAAATGTACATTAATTAAAAAATAAAATAGGCGTATAATAAAAATAATAATAAAAAATCAATTTAGGTTATCTTAACCATGGATCGCGCTAAATTTTTAAAAATTTCATCCTTTTTGGCGTATGCGGCTATCATACTTTCTTTATGCGCTGTATTGCCTTCATATATTATTATTCTCGGTCCGCTAAATGTTGTTAGGAAATTCCATGAAACTGCTCCAGAACGTATAAAAAACTGAACCTATTCAAGCACTAATTTACATGTAATTAGTTTTGTAAAGAATTACATTGGTACCTTAGTAATATCTTTATTTTTTATAATTTACAACTTAATTTATTTAAGAAAAAACAATAATACATGATTAGCTAGTCTATTCCCATTCTGTTTTAAAGATTTAAAGACATCTACTACTTTTGCTTATAAAATGAAGTCTGGTTCTTATTGAACTCTTTACACTTTTATAATCTTGTCTATTTTGCCAATATCAGGTTTTCAACCATTCTTAAACTTTACAGCTGATGTTAATAAATACTACGTTCTAACTATGATTAGTTATGCATTTCTTATCATTACATGCTGATCAGTAATTTCATTTATTATTATCATAACATCATCAGATTACAAAACAGCACGTCTAAACAGTCTTAGTGTTTCTAAATTTGAAATGAATACTGATAGTTCAATAAACGCTAGCATTAATAAATAAACACAATTATTAATCTAATTACAAGCATTAATTTCTCCTAACGAAATTAATGCTTTTTTATTTTTTGTACCCTATACCCAACTTGGTTAAGTAATAAATTAATGAGATTAATTTATAATTTTTCTTATAAAAATTAACTTTTATGTAAGTATCTATTGCGATAATGCTTTATTGCTTGATAAACCATTATCACAAAACAAAAGCAAACAAAACACTCAATCTTATTAGATAAGTAACAATAAAGCTAATAATCCTTATAGATCTTATGATCAAGGATTATTAGCAATCTTATTGTGCTAAATTTATAATTATATAGTTATATGTCAAATTTACAAATAACCAAACATATTAAAGAAGCAACTATTGCTAACGATCTAGAATACCTTAAAATCGACTGGGAACAACCAGTAGTATATGTTGTTTATAACTTTGGTGAATTTAACAATATCTATAATTCTTATATTGGAAATGTCATCTACTACATAAGACAAAGAACAGAAAAAATCTGTTCTTTGCGTCCTAACTTTAAAGTTAATGTTAATAGTTTTTGTAATAACTTACAGTATTTAAAACAAAACCTTGACCAAACTTATGGGAAGATGTTTTATTTCTACAATTTCCAAACCAAGCAAGAACAATACCTTATTAAGAAATTCGTAGACCATGTTAATGAGATAACTAATCAATTAATCTTTATGATTAATGATTATATCTACGAACTTAAACAAAAGAACCGAACGGTTGAAAGAAAAAAACAAGCTAATTCTCAAGAAGAATACGAAAGTATTCTTAATGAAGAATCTTCAATCATGATTAATTATTTCAAGAAACTAGAAAACAACGTTTCAGACGATGCTTATCTAGGGGATAATTGAATCAAGAAAACCGAAGTATCAATCAAACAAAGAGAACAAAAGATAAAAGACTTTTTTAAGATCTTAAATCTTAAAAAATATGAGACTGTAAATTTACCTAATATTTATAAAAAAATAGATAAGTTCAAACAGAACTTAGAAACAGCTTTTTGGAACCTAGAAGTAAGTAAAGTATCAATTCTTAATAAACCTCATAAAGTAAAAGAGGTAATTCCTACTAAGAGTGATTATGTTATAGATCTTAAGAATGTAACTAAATATTATTCAAATGGCGTAACTACTACTAAGGTATTAAAGAATGTAAACCTACAAATTCCTTGAGGAGAATTTGTAGTTATCCTAGGTCCTTCTGGTAGTGGTAAAACAACATTATTAAATATTATCTCAGGAATGGATCGAGCTAGCAGTGGAACTACTTTTGTGGCTAATAAGAACCTTATTGGTTTTAGCGATACCCAACTAACCAAATTTAGACAAGAAAACATCGGTTATATTTTCCAACAATATGGATTATTACCCAATCTTAATGTTAAAGAAAACATTGAGATTGGTTCGTTCCTGCAAAGAGATGCTTCTAAAAGAGCTGATATTGACCAATTACTTAAAAGTATTGGGATGTATGAGCAACGTAATAAGTTGCCTACTGAACTATCTGGCGGACAACAACAAAGAGTGTCGATCGCTAGAGCGATCGCTAAAAACCCTACAATAATCTTTGGTGATGAACCTACTGGAGCATTGGATGAAGAAATGACTCAAGTAGTTCTAGAAGAGTTTGTAAATATTAATAAGAAAAATAAAACAACTTTAATAATAGTTACTCATAACCCATTGATTGCCGATATAGCAACAATGGTTATAAGAGTAGGTGACGGAACAATTAAATCAGTTGTTAGAAATGAAAATCCTAAGACTGTAAGAGAAATTAATTGAAGCTAATTAGTTAAAATTAAGAAATTAGCGATTTTTATTTATAAACAAAAATTTGATAATTGTTTTTCGGACAAAATTTTAAAAAATCATCAAATTTTTCTTTATTTACTATTTTTTTAATATATATTTAATGTATAATTAAAGATTTGCTGTTATTAAAGTAAGTTAATATATCAATAGAAATCATATATATAGGATATGAAATTATCAAAGAAAATGTTAGCAATCGGTACCCTTGCTACATTACCGATCCTTCCTATAGCTTTCAGTTCTTGTACTAACTTAAGTTCTGAAAACGATTTATTAAGAGCTAAAGTATCTGAACTAAATTCAACTATTGAAAACACTAAAACTAAATTAGATTCTTTAGAAAACGAAAACAAACAATTAGATTACAAAAATAAAGCACAAGATGTAGATGCTAAGGTTGATATGTTCAAACTTAGAGGGGAATATGCTGCTTATATCGGTTTTATTAATGATAATGTAACTAAGAAATATGATCTAATTTTTGATAAAGCTGCCAGCACTAGCCCTTCGCTTAAAAGTTTTTGAGATAATTTAAAAAATGTTCTTTTAAGTTGAAGACTAGTAAGCAAGGCTAATAATAAAGAAGAAATAACCATTTATACGCAAGCTTGAACTATAAAGAAAAATCAAAATGGAAAATATGGTCTCGCAAAATATACTAATGACGTAATAAGTGCAAAAACTTTGGATCAAATTAAAGAAGATAAAGATTTATTAAACATTCTTTTAAAATCAGAATCTATCGTAAAGAAAAAAGAGGATAATGCTGAAAAATCTGAAACCAATAAGATGGTTCAAGATGGAAGCGAAACCAAAGAAAATAAAAAAGTTGAAACTATTTTAGATAAGTATGATATTAAAAATGTATCAGCAACAAAAATTAATTTAAATGATATATTTAGTAAAAAATATTTCGAAGGTAGTTTCATTTCGCAAAACACAAAGGAAAGCTTATTTAGAGCTTTGTATGTAGCCAATGATGATTTGGGTATGTTACTATCTAAATCTATAAAAAACTTTCAACCAAAACAAAAATAAGAACATTTAGCATATTAGTTTTATATGAAGAATCAAATTTAACTAAAACTACTAAGTTATATAACTAGCATATAAATAAACTTTCGAATGTCGTTCGAAAGTTTATTTTCATATCAAAATAATCATATATATATATATATATATAATTTAATGGTGTATAAAAACATAATTAATATTTTTTAATAAAATATCTGTTTTCGCTAACCTAATAAAAGTTAGTCTTAATTTATAAATTAAAAATTATAATTATATAATTATAATAAAATTTATGGAAATAAGAATCGGTCAAGGTTTTGATAGTCACAAACTAAAAAATAAGAAAAACAACCAGATTTTTTTGGGTGGAATTCCTATTAAAGCAGACCAACAAGTAATAGCAAATTCAGATGGTGATGTAGTCATCCACGCATTAAGCGATGCTGTTTTAGGTTGCGGTGCTTTTGGTGACATCGGAATGTATTTCAATGAAAATGATCCAACTAATAAAGGTTTGGATTCTAAAACTATTTTAAACTACTGCTTAAAACTAATTAAAAAGCTTAAATTGGATTTTGTAAACATTGATTTAACAATTTTTGCTCAAGATATAAGAATTGATCCAGTTAGACTGGAAATTAAAAGTTCTTTAATGAAACTAACTGGTTGTAAACAAGTAAATGTAAAGGCTAAAAGTTACGAAGAACCTAGAAATGAAATAGCATGTTCATGTGTTGTTTTAATGAGTAGTAATAAATAGAAAGATTGGGATATATGGCTAAATTAAACTACGAAATTGAAAAAGTTCTAATTACCAATGAACAGATAAATGAAGCTGCCATCAAAGCAGCTAAATGAATTAATGAAACCTACAAAGACGATGAAATCGTCTTAGTGGGAATCTTAAAAGGTTGCATTCCTTTTATTGGAAAAATTATTGATAAAATTGATTGTGAAGTAATCCTAGACTTTATGACATTAAGTTCATTTAAGGGGGAAACAAAATCACAAGGCGCACCTAAGATTGTAATGGACTTAGCCTATGATGTTAGGGATAAAAATGTCTTATTAGTTGAAGATATTATTGATAGTGGTAACACGATTAAGATTGTTTTAGATCTTCTAAAACAAAGAGGGGCTAAATCAGTTAAACTATTAACCTTCTTAGACAAGCCTTCAGGACGTAAGGTTGATATCAAAGCAGACTATGTTTGCTTTGAAGTTCCACACGGTTTCTTAGTAGGTTTTGGATTAGACTATAAGGATAAGTTAAGAAACTTACCCTTTGTAGGTCATATGGTTTTGAAAGATTAAAATAACATTTAAAATATATAATTATTTAATATGTCAAATACATCAAATCTTAATGAACGCTTAACAGAAAACGCCAAGCAGCCAAAAAACGTTAAATCGATTATTTGGAAAACGATAGGAATAATTATCGTTATGTCGATTCTTATCGGTTTGATTCTTTTCTATACTTTACCAAGAAATGTAATAGCTAATATTTCAAATATTAAATATTTAGATGGTAATTTAGTAGCTGCTGCAACAATTAATGGACGAAGCGGTCAGTTTATTATTGATTTAGAGAATTCTAGTTTTCAAACAAACTATACTTCAGGATTATCTTTATCTGTTAGTATCTTTTTAAGAAATACTACTAATTCTAACGGTCAATCATTCTTTATTTCAGCAATTAGACCAACTGATGCTAGCACAAATGAAACTGTATTTAATATAGCTAACCTTTCAATTAACCAAACTAGAGGTATAGCTACATTAGTGACTGAAGGTGGGTCATATAGTGCGGTATTAACTAATAATCTAACAGCATTACCTAAAGAAGGTATGATGTTCTTGCCTAGTAACTTTAATATTGATACTGCAGAGATGTCATCATACTTATCAGCTGGTCGTGTTAAAGGTATTGAAAAATTATTATCAGCAGGTAATGTTCAATTACCTGACCAAAGTGCAGCAATTCTTACTCAATTTTTAGTAAGTATTGTTCCGTTTTTAATCCTATTATTCATTTACATTTTCCTAGCTAGAAGATTTAGTAGATCAATGGGAGCTGGCGGAATTGGTGAAGAAGGTGAAAACGTTTTCACTATTGGTAAGTCTCAAGCTAAGTTAGCTAAATCTACTTACAAATTCAGTGATGTAGCTGGTATTGAAGAAGAAAAATCAGAACTTATTGAATTAGTAGATTACCTAAAAAGACCTGCTAAATATGTTCAAATGGGAGCTAGAACTCCTAGAGGGGTTGTTTTATATGGACCTCCAGGAACTGGTAAAACATTATTAGCTAAAGCAGTAGCTGGAGAAGCTGGCGTTCCTTTCTTTCAAGTAACAGGTTCAGCATTCGAAGATATGTTAGTAGGGGTTGGTGCTAAAAGAGTAAGAAACCTATTTGCAAAAGCTAAGAAAGCTGCTCCTTGTATTATCTTTATTGATGAAATTGATTCAGTAGGTTCTAAGCGTGGTAAATATGAAATATCAGCTGGATCAGCTACTGATCAAACACTAAACCAATTACTAGCAGAAATGGATGGTTTTAGTACCAGAACTGGAATCATTGTAATGGCTGCTACTAACCGTTTAGACGTATTAGATGATGCGTTATTACGTCCAGGTAGATTTGATCGCCATATTCAAGTAAATCTTCCTGATATTAAAGAACGTGAAGCAATCTTAAAAATTCACTCTAAAAATAAAAACATTTCTTCTAAAGTTAATTTACAAGATATCGCTAGAAGAACTCCTGGATTTAGCGGTGCTCAACTTGAAAACGTTTTAAATGAAGCTACTTTATTAGCAGTTAGAGCTGATCGTACAAGTATTACGATTTCTGACATTGATGAAGCAATTGACCGTGTTATAGCTGGTCCTGCGAAAAAATCTAGAGTTATCAGTGAATTTGAAAAGAATCAAGTAGCTCACCACGAAGCAGGTCATGCTTTAGTTGGATTACACTTAAAAGGTGCTGACGAAGTTCAAAAAATTACGATTATTCCTCGTGGTCAAGCAGGTGGATACACTTTATCAACTCCTAAAAATGCTGAACTTAATCTGAAGAAAAAAACTGATTTATTAAATATGATCGCTGGCGCTTTAGGTGGTCGAGCTTCAGAAGAATACTTCTTTGGTAAAGATGCTATATCAACTGGTGCTTCTAATGACTTCTATAAAGCTACTAATATCGCTAAATCAATGGTTACTCAGTTAGGTATGTCAGAATTAGGTATTACTCAATTCTTACCTTCTGAAGGTGGTGTTAATCCTAATGCTAAATATTATTCAGAAGACACTGCTAGAAGAATTGATGTTGAAATTTCTAAGATTCTTGAAAATCAATATAAAGTTGCTTATGAAATCATTAAGAACAACGAACAAGAACTTAAGTTAATTGTTGAGGCTTTATTACTTCAAGAAACTATCGTTAAGAACGATATTGATTATATTCATGAGCATTTAAAATTGCCTGAAGCAATTCTTAAAATAAAAGCAGAACAAGAAAAAGCTGATAAACCTAAAGAAGAATCTAAAGAAGATTCAGATAACAAACCAACCGATTCCGATTCACAAAAAGAACCAGAATCACAACCAAAAGCGGAATAAAAATTTAAACAGATTAGCTTAACTAATCTGTTTTTTGTATTTAATAGATGAAAATGGAAACTACTCCTGATTTTATTAACGTATTGATTCGTGTTATTGATAATTTTACATACTCTGAACAATTCTTAAATCTAATTGATAAAAAAGGGTCAAATGGTAATTTTGGTTATTCATTAACTCCGTTTATCAATAAGATATCTAGATTTGCTAACCAAGAAGATAACAATACCGATCTATACGAATCATTGATTATTATTTCGACATATATTAAAGAATCAATTAAAACCACTTTGGGTGATATCTTATATGATTTAACATATCAAGCGGCTAGTTATATTAAAACTGTTAAACTAACAAGGGATAATGTTATTGAATGTTTTTATCGTTCTTTACTTGATTGTAAAAATAAGTATAAACTAAAGATTGGAAGTAAAAGTTTTTTTGATATCTTATACCCAGTTTTAAAATATCTTTATAGCAATAAAAATCGACCAACAAAAGAATTGATGTATGAGATTAAAATGATCTTAAACGAGAATTTTAATAAGTCATTATTATTAAAATCTAAAGTTGGTAGAGCCTCTTATCATGGAAAACGATCAATTGGTATGTATGATCCAGGGACTGTTTTTATTTACTTGGTACTTGAAGGAGTAATTAAAATTTATGGTACCTAAAATTTTAAATCCTAAGCTTAAAAGAATTATTCTTTATATCTGTTGGTTTTTATTAGTAACACCATTAATATCAACTTATTTCTTGTTAAATTATAAGTATGTGTTAATAGCTATGTATGTAATATGCTATATTTTGAGTTTTATTATCTACTTAGTTCATTACATATTACATATCAAAGCTCGAGATAAATTAAATAGCGAGTATTCATTTAGCGCGATAGCTACTGGGCTCAAAAAAACAAAAAAACTTAAAATTAAAAAAACGTCAGATGATTTTATAAATAAACAAACGATTAAATCGATAATTAAATCATCAGATGATGGGATTGAAAACCTTGATAAAAAATTTGATCAAAAGGATTTTTATCAAGAATATGATTTAACAAATGAAAACAATGAAGAAATAAAAATATCTTGCTTGGAATTCTGTAAACCTAAGAGATCTTTAAACTATCCTTATAATTATGATTGTTACTACTGAATAGAACTAAAAAATTTATCAGGAGACGATTTTGTTCTTCTTAATAACAAAGAAACAAACGCCCTTGGTTTTACTAAATATTTAACTAATAATTTACATAAAGAACAAAAAGAAAAATTCTTTTTGTATTGCAAGAATAATAACTTCGATTTAAACAAAATTTTTAAAGATCAAATCCTTAATGATTTGCTTTTTAAAAAAGAAACTATGAATGTTAACTTAGTTAATAAAAACCAAAAAACATTTTTATTATTAAGAATGAGCTTTAATTTGTTTAATCTTTATTATGGTTCGGATTATACGAATGAGCTTATTTATAATGAATTAGTTATTCAACGAATTGAGAACATAAAAATGGTTTCTGACCTATTATATTCTCTTAGAGAATGTTTTAATGATTTAGCAAATAATTAATAATTACTTATAATTAATATAAGGTCTAAAATAAGGATATATCAAAACTATGAAAAGCTTTAAAGCAACTATTATTGATCCATTCGGATTACACGTAAGAACAGCAACTGTTCTTTCTTCTAAGATGGCTAACTACAAATCTAAAGTTATGCTTAAGATTACTGGAGGAGCTACTGCTGATGTTAAGTCTATTATTAATTTAATGTCTTTAGCAATCAAGCAAAACACTCCAATTGAAATCACTGTTGAAGGTGAAGATGAAGAAGCAGCGATTGCTGAACTTGAAAAAGTTTTAAAAGAAAACAAACTAATTTAATTTAGTTTTATTTAATTTTTTTTACATAGATTGATTGAGATAGTGATCAATCTTATTTTTAATATGAACATACAACAACAATCGATAAACACAATTCGCGTTCTTGGAATTGAGATGATTAACAATGCCAAATCTGGACACCCTGGTATTGTGATGTCAGCAGCTCCTATGATGTATGCTTTATTCCATGATCACTTAAACTATGATATAGCTGATCTTAATTATGTTAATCGCGATCGTTTTATTTTAAGTGCTGGTCATGGAAGTGCTCTATTATATGCAACAATGTATGTTGCTGGATATAAGTCGTTAAATTCAAAAGATTTAAAGAATTTTAGAAAGTTCTCTTCTAAAACTCCTGGGCACCCAGAATCAACAATGTTAGATGGTGTTGATTTCGGGACAGGTCCTTTAGGTCAGGGAGCGGCTACTTCAGTTGGTTTTGCGATGGCTGAAGCTAACCTTAATGCTAGATTTAACAATATTATTGACCATTACACTTACTGCTTAATTGGTGATGGCGATATGCAAGAAGGAGTTTGTCAAGAAGCGCTAGCAGTAGCAGGTAGATATCAACTTAACAAATTAATTTGATTATATGATTCTAACGATGTTCAATTAGACGGTAGAGTTAGTAATTCAACTAATTTTGATGTTGAGATGCTTGTTAAATCATATAAATGAAATTACATCTTAGTTAAAGATGGTAATGATTATGAAGCCATTTCTCAAGCGATAAGTCAAGCTAAGAAATCTGACAGACCAACTTTTATTGAAGTTAAAACTAAATTGGGTTATGCGAGTTCTGTAGAAGATTCTAACAAAGCTCACGGATCACCATTTAGTGGTGATGAAATCAAAAAGATTCGAGCTAAATTTGATTATAAAAACAAACCTTTTACAGTTTCTTCAGAAGTTAAAGAACACTTTGAATCTGCGATTAACCGTGGTAAAGAACATTCTAAAGCATTCATTGAACGTTTGGGTGTAGCAAGCCTTGAGTTACGTGAAAAATTCATTAGCCAAGTAGAAGATGAGAAAATTATCTTTGAAGAAAGTTGAATAAATGAATTCAATGTCGATTGCTATGATTCGACTAGAAATCTTTTTGGAAAATTCTTTAAGAAATTAACCGAAGTAAATGACAATATTTTAGTAGTCAATTGTGATCTATCAGGTTCTACTAAAGTTGTAACCCATAATAACAAACGATTTGATATTAATAGTTACGATCAACAACTAATTGATGTTGGGGTAAGAGAATTCTTAGCTGGTTGTATTGTTAATGGAATTACTGCTCATAAAGGTCTTAAAGCTGTATGTTCAACCTTTATGGCTTTTAGTGATTACAATAAGCCAGCAATCAGACTTGGAGCTATTAATTCTTTAAGTTCTTTATATGTGTTTTCACATGACTCATTCAATGTTGGTGAAGACGGTCCAACTCACCAACCTATTGAGCAACTATCATCTTTAAGATTAATACCTGAAGTATTGGTTTATCGTCCTGCTAACTTTTATGAGTTATACACTGCGCTTAAAACTGCGTTTGATAAAGATAATAACAAACCAATTGTTATCTCGACTTCTAGAAGTGAATTTAATCAATATAAAGTTGATCCTGAAGAATTTGACCAAGGTTATTACTACCTTAACAAAACAAAGAGTCCTAAACTTAGATTAATAGCAACAGGATCAGATACTGATACAGCTATGAAATTAGCTAAGATCTTCAAAAAAGAAAAAATTGAAATCGATGTAATATCAGTTCCTTCTGTTAAGAAGTTAAAAGATAAACTGGCTGATTTTGATACTTTACAAGAGTTCAAAAAATGTAAGAACATTGTTATTGAATCTGGTGTAAGTAATATTTGATTTGAGTTTGTTAATTTAGTAATTGGTGTTAATGATTTCGGGATGTCAGGAAATCCAAATGAAGTGGCTACTTACTTCAGTATGGATCTAGAATCATTAGTAAAATCAGTATCTACCATACTAAATCTGAAAAAAGTATACACACAAGAAGAAATTGAAGAATTAATAAAAAATGCTAATTAATTGATTTAAATTAATTTCACCAAAAAATAGAATCCTAAAAAGAGCTACAATAGCTGCTAAACAAGTAGATTTACTTAAAGACGAAATGCGCGCTTTAAGTGATGAACAGTTATTTGCTAAAACAGATTATTTTATCAACGAGCTTACTAACAATAACAAGACTACTGATGATATTTTAGTAGAAGCTTTTGCTGTTATTCGTGAAGCGATCTATCGTGAAACTGGTAATTTTGCTTACTTGGTGCAATTAATCGGTGCTTATGTAGTTCACCAAGGTGATTTCAGTGAAATGATGACCGGGGAAGGTAAAACCCTTACTCTAGTATTAGCAGCATACCTAAATATGCTTGAGAAAAAAGGTGTTCATATTGTTACGGTTAATGAATACTTAGCTGAACGTGATGCTGAACAAGCTGCTAAGATTTTCAAACGTTTAAATCTTACAGTAGGTTGTAACAAAGCTAATTTAGCTCCTCATCTTAAAAAAGAGGCATTCGACTGCGATCTAACTTATACAACTAACTCAGAACTAGGGTTTGATTACTTAAGAGACAACATGGTAAGAAACTACAAGGATAAAAAAATCCGTGGGTTACACTTTGCCATTGTCGATGAAGGTGACTCAATTCTTATTGATGAAGCAAGAACACCATTAATCATCTCAGGTCAACCTAAGAAGGATTTTAAGCTTTATTTTGAAGCTGATAAATTTGTAGAAAAACTTACAGATGAAGATTTCAAAATCGATCAAGAATCTCGCAGTCCTTCATTAACTGAAAAAGGGATTGATAAAGCTGAAAAACACTTTAAGTTAAAAAACCTTTTTGATCTTGAGAATTCTGATTTATTCCATAAGATTGGTAACGCACTAACTGCTAGAAAAATCTTTGAAAACGGAAAAGAATACATTGTAAGAGAAGATAAGATTCTTATTGTTGACCACTTTACAGGAAGAATCTTAGAAGGTCGTAGTTACAATGGCGGCTTACACCAAGCAGTACAAGCTAAAGAACGGGTTCCGATTGAACCAGAAAACATTGTTGTGGCAACTGTTACTTACCAATCGTTCTTTAGACTTTATAAGAAGTTAGCGGCTGTTTCAGGGACCGCTTTAACTGAATCTGAAGAATTCTTGAAAATTTACAACATGGTAGTTGTGCCGGTTCCTACGAATCGTCCAGTGATTAGAAAAGATCACCCAGACTATATGTTTGGTAATCTTAAGACTAAATGAGAAGCGGTAGTTAATGAAATTGAAAAGATCCATAAAAAAGGCCAACCGATTCTTGTTGGTACAGGAAGTGTAGAAGATTCCGAATTGCTTCACCAAATGTTAAATGAAAAAAACATTATGCACGAAGTGCTTAATGCTAAAAACCACGCAAGGGAAGCGCAAATTGTAGCTAAAGCTGGTGAAGTAGGTTCTGTTACAATTTCAACTAATATGGCAGGTCGTGGTACTGACATTAAATTAGGTCAAGGTGCTAAAGAACTTGGTGGATTGTATGTAATTGGTACAGAACGTCATGAATCAAGACGTATTGATAACCAATTACGTGGTCGTAGTGGTCGTCAAGGTGACGTTGGTGAAAGTCGTTTCTTCATTAGTTTTGCTGATCCATTGTTCAAACGCTTTGCGCAAGATCGCATTATCAAAGCTCAAGAAAAACTTGCTTCAGATTACTTCGATTCTAAATTCTTTTCAAGATTCTTATCGATGACGCAAAAGAAAGTTGAATCTGTAAACTTTGATATGCGTAAAAACCTTATTGATTACGACCATGTATTAGCCAATCAACGTGAATTAATCTATAAACAACGTGATAAGATTTTAATTGCGAATGATTTAGCCGAAGTAATTGATAAGATGGCACAAAACTTCGTAGAAGGTTTTGTTGATACATTCAAAGATCAAGCTAACCAAACAATGGTAAACCCTGTTGAGTTAGCATTAGCTGTTCAAAAACAATTAATTCAAGACGAAGAAGTATCTGCTTCAGTGTTTTATAACCAAACATTAACAGCGGCTAAAGAAACATTATTAAAGCTGCTAAAAGAAGCGATCACTAAAAAAATTAATGTGATGACTCCTGTTATTGCTAATAATGTCTTTAAAGATATCATCATTCAACAAATTGATGATGCTTGAATTCATCACCTTGATCAGATGAATAAATTGCGTGAAGGTGTATCATTACGTTCTTTAGAACAAACTTCTCCGCTTAACATTTATGTTGAAGAGGGTAAAAAACTGTTTGACTCAATGCTAAACAACATTGCTAAGTCAGTAATTCTAGCTGTATGTTCGATTGTTAATCCAACAAGAAATGTTGATATCAATACAGAACAAGAGCAACGTAAATTAGATGCTATTAAGCGTCTTGAAGAAATCAAGAAACTTGAAGAATTAAAACGCCAAGGTGTTGATACAAATGTTGTTGTTCAGGTAACTGATTCAGCTGGTAATATTATTGAAAAAGAAATTAGCGCTGATAATCTAATAGAACTTGTTGATCAACAAGAAAAGAAGGAAAACAACAAATCTAACACTCCTAATAACTAAATAAAAAAATTTTTCAACCCCAAAACATAAGATAAAAATAACCTAGCATAATTTGTTGCTAGGTTATTTATTATTATTACTTAGATATATAGGATATTAATAGATAAAACCTTAATTTACTTCTTATTAAATATATATCATAAAACTGATAATTATTTAAAGAAAATTCTAAAAAATTTAACTTGCGTTTTGTTCATAAAAGGATGGCTAAATTTTTTATGTTGATATTACGATTAAAATCAATATAATGTAGCGTATATAAATAGAATAAATATGAAAAGAAAAGTTTTTAAGAAAATGGTAGGTGCATTAGGGTTATTTGCTAGTGCTTCTATTGTTGCAGCTAGTTGTTTTAATTCAACAAAGACACTTGGTTTCGACCAAAATGATGATGGAAAAATAGTATTAGCAAATACATATTCTTCAACTAGTCCAATCGCCAAGGCGCTAGAAGAAATTGTAGATCAATACAACAAACAAAAACCTCAAGGAGATTATCCTGTTGAATTATTCTCAATTGCTGGAGGATATGGTGGCGGTGATGAAAGTGTTAATACGAAACTTGCTTCTAAAGACAAAACTCAATTCTTTAACTTAATATTTAACTATCCAAATGTTACAGCTCAACTTGTTCGTCACGGTCAAGCTTTAAAGCTTAACAAAGGTGAACAAGCAGTGGACGCTTCTATTTTTTCTGATAAATTCTTAGAAGAAAACTACAGTATCCCTGGTAACGATGATAGATCTATTTACTCTTTACCTTTAACAAGATCAACTGAAGTATTAGTTATTAATGCTCCAGTTGTTTATCAATTATTAAGTCAGGCGAAAGCTGCTAATGACTTAATGATAGCTGATAATCCTGAAACTAAAGCTTTATGAGATAGCTGAAAAGAAAAAGCTAAAATCAACTTAGGTTCTTCATCTAAAACTATGATGAAAGAAATGAAGAAAACTATGGAAAAAGCTCCTGAAGCTAGTGGTAATATGGGAGCTGGTATGGCTTCTGGTGGTCAAGGTCAATCTGGATCAGGTGCTGCTGGGTCTGGCGCTTCTACTGGAGGATCTCAAAGTGGTTCTGGTTCTACTGGCACAGGTGTAACTGCGCGTTCAACTAATCTTAGAGATGATCAAAACATGACTCAAACTTCTCCAGCTGCTGGCGCTGAAACACCTGCTATGGCTAAAGAAGCAGCTACAACTGAACAACCAGCTGCAGCTGAAACTGTTTCATCTGACTACATCAAAAATCTTTGAGGTGAATATAAATCAGTTGAAGGTGGTTTAAAAGGTTATACCTTAGATGCTAATGTTTTTAATACTACTAAAGAATTAATTGACCTATCTGTAAGAATCGCTAAATCATATAGCACTAAACTTAAAGCGCCTAATGATAGACAACAAATCGATCCTCAAGCGGTTTTGGGTATCGACTCACCAAGTAACTTCTTATACACTAACAGTTTTTCTCAAGTTAATGGTAATTGAAATGAATTCCTTGTTAGAAAATCTTCTAACGGTAAAACTTATGATTTCAACGCTTTATTAAATAATGATAATAATAGAGCTGCACCATTAATGAGTACATTTAATGTTGTTAAACCTTTAATTGATGCTAATGGTTTATTCTTAAACAATGGTGGTAACTACTCATCTAACTGAGAAAAATTCCATCAATTAGCATTCTTCCTAGGATCTACTTCTGGATATTACCAAAGTTTCGTAGATGATAAAGAAGGTAGCAACTTAGTGTTTAAAAATGTTGATATGAAAGTTGCTTCGTATGAATTCCCTAGATTCACAAGTGATTTATATGCTCCTACTAAAACTGAATATGATCAAGGAGCTATTGGCGCATTCAACAATAGAGGAAAACGTTATGTTATCTATAAGAAGGAAAGCTTAACAGAAGAATTGAAGAAAGTTGAAACTAATAAAGCTATTCCAGATGAAATGAATAGAGCCACTGCTGAAACGGCTTTATCTAATAGATTAAAAACTATTGAATCATCTCTTGCAACTATGGATAACCAAGCTACTATTCAAATCGGATGAATCGGTACGGGATTCGATTTAGATAAATTCAATAGTGCTGTTAAACCTAAGATTCACCAACTTGGTAATCTTTATGATAAAAAATATAAAGCAGCCTTCGTATTAGATACTGATGCTGAAAAGAAGATTGTACCTACAGAACAAAGCTTGCAAGCTAAAGAAGCTGATATCAGAATTGCTCCTAAGAAATTCGACCAAGCTAACGCTAAAGAGATTATTATGACTCAAGGTGCTAGTTTAATCGGTATCCATTCAAACGAAAAAGAAGATATCCAAACCAAGAAATTTATTAATTGATTGATTAAGACTGGTAACATTAATGTTCCTGCTGTAATGAAAAAAGGTAAAGTTGAAACTCCAGCATTTACCGGAACACCATTAAATTTCATAGTTGATCGAGCTTCGTATATATTACCTACAAATGAATTCTTAAATAATCCTAATGTTAAGGATAATAAGACAGAATATCAAAAAATAGCAATTGATGCATTTAAGTCAATTCAATCAGACAATAATTACGTTCCTTATAACGATGTTCCTGATTTTAGAAGTGGTACTTTTAGAAAAACTATAGATAGTACTTTAGTATCAGCTAACTCAACAAAAGCTGATTTCGCTAAATTCTTTGATAATCTTAAAAAAGCTTCTCCAGATATCGTTAAACGAAACTAAAACACTACAAAATAACTAAATAATCTAAAATATTTTAGTTATTTTGTTTTTTTATATTCATAAAATATGAGATTCAATAAAATACTGATAATGAGTGGGCTGTTAGGAATTATGGCTCCTATCGTTAGTTCTTGTAATAATGGTAATAATATTAATATCGTTTCTAATAATAGCTCTAACGATCCTACTGATAGCCTTACTTATTGAGATGATTTATATAAGCAATATGGGGTTACCAAGTTTAGTGATGAACAAGTTAGTAAGAACTTAAAAAAAGCTAAACTTCTTAAATGAAGGGACGGAGATACACCTGAAATTCAATTCTATGAGAATAATGATTCTGATGAATTAACTGATCAGATTAATGCGATAAGAATTGAAAGTATTGATACCCCAGAAAAAACTAAAGTTAATCAAGAAAAAGAACGTGTTCCTTCAGATGAACCTGAATTAACATATGCTAAGAAGGCGACAGAATTAGCTCAAAAAACGATACCAGAAGGTAATGATGTTTATTTCTGATATGCTAATGCAAAAAGCTATGACCGTTTAGTGGGTACAATTTATTACGACTTCAATAAAGAAAATAAAACAGCAATTAGCTTCAGTGCAACAATGGTGCTAAATGGTCTAGCAATTCCCATTATTAAATCGCCTACTGATTTGCTTGATACTAGTTCTGAGTTATATGTGGCTACTAAGCCAGTGGCTATTGCTGCCAACATCGCAATTCTTAATAAAAGAAATATTTGATCGGCTGATAATAACTTAAGCAAATCAATTGAAACTATTTATAAAGTTAGAGGAGCTGATACTAGTTGAGTGAGTTTTCTAAATCCTAAATCGAATAACTATAAGATTTACGCTAAAAAAGGTGATGAAAATTACGCTCAAAGCGTATGAAACTTCCTTGAATAAATTAAACACGACAGCTATAAAATATTATTTTAATTAATAATAAACAAGTCATAAAACTATTAAGGCAAAATGGAACAATCTAAATCTACATTAGAAATACAGATTGATAATTATCAACACAAATTAGAAGAATATTCAAAACATAAAAACGAAACACCGGCAATCGTTATTAACAATTTAGTAGTTGATTTTGGTGAGACGTTAGCTTTGGATAACATTTCATTTGAAATCAAAAAAGGTAAATTAGTTACCTTTTTAGGGCCATCTGGTTGTGGTAAGACTACAACATTAAATGCGATTGCTGGGTTATTAACACCAACCAGTGGAGAGATATACTTCTCAGGCATTGATGTTACCGATAAAAGTCCTAAAGATCGTAAATTAGGATTAGTGTTTCAAAACTATGCGCTATATCCTCATTTAACGGTTTATGAAAATATTGCGTTTCCGCTTTATAACGATGAGTCATGAAAAAAGAAAGCTATTTTCAAATCGATGATGGGGCAAACTAGGGCTGATAGCATCGTATTGAAATCTAATGGGGCAACAGTTGATGAAATTGATACTTTAATGAAATCAGCTGAGAACTGTTATTATATTCCAATTCAAATGCGAATTGATTATGATAACAAGGAAATTAATTTGAATAGAAAACTTAAGGAATTAAATTCGATTCAAAAATTACTTCCAGTAAAACAACATATAGAGATCTCGCGATTATCTAAAGATGTCTTTGAAAAATTAAAACAAGCTAAGAAAACTAATGATAAACAGTTACAAAATAAATTAAAAGAAGAATACAAAAAAACTGTAATTGAAATCAAACAAAGATACAGAGAATTAATTAATACAAACAAACAAGAAATATCTCAAGAAAAACAACGAGTTAAAGCTTCTTTAGAATTTAATGAAGTTAAGAATTTAAAAGCTCAAATGCGCAGAATTGACCGTGAATTATTAACAAAATTCAAAGCAGTTAAAGAGAATTTAATTCAAAAATATTCGTTAAATATTGATAAATTAAGTGAATCCGAAAAAGCTGAATACGAACTAAATAAAAAACAAAATATTTCATTAAAAGAAGCGATCAACCAAGCGGTTTTAGAAGTTGCTAATCGTGTAGAAATCACGAAGAATTTAGCAAAATTACCAACTAAACTTTCGGGTGGTCAACAACAACGTGTAGCGATCGCTAGAAGTATCGTAAGACATCCTAAAATTTTATTAATGGATGAACCTTTATCTAACTTAGATGCTAAACTAAGAGTTCAAACAAGACAATGAATTAGATCGATTCAATCTGATCTAAATATAACAACAATTTTTGTAACCCATGACCAAGAAGAAGCAATGTCAATTTCGGATGAAATTGTATGTATGTCTAATGGTTTAATCCAACAAATCGGAACCCCGAATGAGTTATTTAATAAACCTAAGAATGAATTTGTTGCTAAATTCTTGGGTTTACCTGAAATGAATATCTTGACATGTTCAATTAAGGATAAAAAGATTTTCTTTATGAAAGAAAATCAAATAGCTTTATCTAACTTAGATAAAGATTATGACGAAATCCGTGTTGGTTTTAGGGATGATAATGTGATTATTAAACCTGATGGAATTAATAAAGGGATAATAGAACAGATTGAAAACTTAGGTAAGATAAGCATTGCTAAATGTCGTTTTTACGATCAAATAATTAATATCAAACTTGATAAACATGATTACCAATTAGGTGATCAAATTAATTTTGATATTGACACCAATAAGTTACATTACTTTGATGCTAAAACAACAAACAGGATCTAATTATGTTTTTTAATTGACTATTAAAAAGAAGACAAAAAGCAAAAAGGACAGAGTTAGGAATCTTAGATAAAAAGGTTTCGGTATGAATTCCATTATCGTTATTATTCCCGAGTTTTATCGCTATTTTCTTATTTACGATATTGCCATTTTTAATGGTGATAGAAAAAGCTTTCAAGCCGTTAGCAGATATATCTGATCTTAGTTCTGAAAGTTTTGGTTTTGGAAACTTTGTATCCTTATTTGAAAGCAAGCCTTTTGTTATCGGTTTAAGAAATTCTTTCTTATACTCAATAATTTCTTTGCCGCTTAGTTTAATAATATCTTTAATTATTTCATCGGCAATTGTATTTGTTTATAACAAGATAGCTAGAGGATTTTGGCAAACAATTTTCTTCTTGCCTTATGTAACTTCATCAGTTGCTATTTCGATCGCATTCATATACATCCTAGATTCATCTACTGGTGTTTTAAACTCAATTATTGGCAAGAATATTCCTTGATTATCATCAGGCGAAATTGATGGATATAAAGCTTTAGTAGGGATTTTAATTTATGGCGTTTGAAGAAATCTAGCTTTCAATGTTTTGATTTTATCAACTGCTATGTTATCTGTTGATAAAACATTATATAAGGCAGCAGCAATTGACAGCGCGACACCAATTAAACAGTTTTTTAAAATTACTCTTCCTTCTATTAAGAAAACAATAAGTTTTTTATTAACTATAGGAATTCTAGGAGGATTACAAGTCTTTCCATTAGCAATTTTCTCAAACAATCCAGATGCTGCTACTGCTAATGGTGCATCAACTGTTCTAATATTTATTTTTAAAAATATTAGATCAGCAGACTATGGTCTTGCTGGTGCTGCTACTCTTGTGTTGTTTGTTATTGGTGCATTGTATGGAGCGTTTTTACGTAATTCAGTTAATTTATTCGAAGCAATTATTTTAAAGGTGAAAATTAGAAATGTTCGCATTAAAGCTAAAATTTAAAAACTGGATTTCTAAAATTAAGATTAATAAAAACTATGAAAGAGTTAGTTTAGAAATTAAAGATACTAGTTGGAAAACAATTATCTTAGGTTTTTTATTCAAATCGTTAATTTTGTTATTCTTTGGTTTAATTATTATTTTTCCGTTTTATTTCATGCTAGTAGTAGCGCTAGCTCCGGATAAACAAGTATTAGATCAACGAAAACCGATTTTATGACCTGATTCTTTTAATTTTAATAATTTTGCTAGAGTATTGAATGAAGGTGGTTATTGATCAGCATTGTTTGTAACAGCTTTTATTACAGCGTTATCAGTAATCCTTAGATTATTCTTTACAATGACTTTTGGATATGCTTTTTCTTTAAGAAATTGAAAATTCAAAAAAGTAGTTTGATTATTTTATTTATCAATCTTGATTCTTCCAGAATCAGCTCTACTAATTGGTCAATTCAGAACAATTACATTACTAGAATGAAATGATCGTGCTGATCCTAAGATTTTAATATCATTAGTAACACCTTATGTTGCTTCAATTTTTTCGGGATATATGTTTAAAAATGCTTTTGAAGCAATTCCTGGAAGAATAAAAGAATCAGCACTAATTGATGGTTGTGGTGGTGCAAAATTCTTTTTCAAAGTAGCAATCCCTTTAGTAAAACCGACAATATGAACTGTAACGATTTTAACATCGTTTGCGGCGTGAAATTCTTATTTATGACCATTGTTATTGCTAGATAGTCAATCGAAATTTTTTAATGTGATTAACTTATGAGTAATTCGTCAAGGAATTGATCCTAATAGCGATCCTGATGGTCAGATTATCATCTTATCCAATTTAAGAATGGCAGCTACAATTTTAGCTATTGTTCCAATGTTCATTGTTTATTTCATTTTTAGAAAACAAATTATTAACGCTGTAGGTAAGCGTGGTAATAGTACTATTAAAGGGTAATTTTATATGAAGAAAAAAATCTTAAATTTTTGAAAACAAGGCACATCCAAGATTAAGCTTTTGTTATTAATAATTACTTTTTTAGTAGGTATTCTATTTGTTGGATTATGTGTTTATGGTGCTGTGTATATAATAATTTCAGCGCTCCAAAATGGAACTTTTTGATAATAAATTTATAGGTAAAAAATATGATTAAAGGTAATATAGAACAAGCAGTAAAAATTATTGAAAAATACGAACATATTGTTATTTTTCACCATATTAGACCAGATGGAGATTGTTTAGGATCTCAATTTGGTTTAAAAGAATTAATTCAAACAAATTATCCTGATAAAACTGTAAAAGCAGTTGGTGATAAAAAAGATAGTTTTCCTTTTTTAGAAATGAATCACGATAATATTAGTACAGAATGATTTAATGATAAAAAAGTTTTAGGAATTGTTGTTGATGCTAACTTCAAAGATCGTATCGAATCAAGACAATTATTAGATGACAATCTTTTTGATGCTGTATTAAGAATTGACCACCATCCAAATGAAGATGATTTAGATGCTAAAGCATTCTTTGTTGATTCTAGTTATATTGCTGCAGCTGAACAGGTAGCTGATATAGCATACACCGCTAAATGAAAAGTAACGCCTAAAGCAGCAGGATATTTATATTTAGGGATTTATACTGACTCTGGTAGATTTTTATTTAAGAACACTTCTGCTAGAACATATCGTTTAGCAGGTTTTCTAGCAGATGCTCAAGCCGATATCTTTTATATCAATCAAAATCTGACAAAAGTTACGCTTAAAGATATGAAATTTCAACAATATGTTTATGCTAACTATCAAACAAAAGATGATGTAATTTATTTTGTATGTTCTAAAGAAATTCAAAAAGAACTTAATAGAACATCGCAAGAATGTGCTAGAGTGAATATGTTAGCTAACATTGAAAACTTTAGAGTTTGATTATTCTTTATTGAAGAAGATGATCAAAAATGAAGAATAGAATTTAGATCTAATGGACCTTCAGTGAGAACAGTAGCTGTTAAATGAGGTGGAGGAGGTCACGAAATGGCTTCTGGAGCTATCATTGAAGGTAAGGAAAATATCGAAAAAGTTGTTAATGATTGTTCGGATCAAATAAAAGAATTTTTAGTTAAATAAAACAAATGATAAGCGTTTTGCTTATCATTTTTATTTACTTAATTTACGTAAAAAATAACGGTAATTTATAATATTTTTTAGTTCTTAATAAAGAAAATTAAAATATCGAAACGTGGAAAAGAAATTTAAATTAGTTTCAAAAAATAAACCTGCCGGTCATCAACCAGAAGCAATTAAAAAACTAGTTGAAGGTGTTAAAAACAAGAAAAAATATCAAACACTATTAGGTGCAACAGGAACAGGAAAAACTTTTACAATCGCCAATGTAATTGAAAAAACACAAAAAAAGACACTAATACTAGCTCATAATAAAACTTTAGCTGCGCAATTATATTTAGAATTTAAAGAACTATTCCCTAATAATGCAGTTGAATATTTCGTTTCATACTTTGATTTTTATCAACCTGAAGCATACATTCCTAGATCAGATATGTATATTGAAAAAAGTTCAGTTACAAATGATGAAATTGAAATGTTGCGGCTCGCCTCGTTGAATTCATTGACAACCAGAAATGATGTAATTGTGGTTGCTTCGGTTGCTTGTATTTATCCTGCTGCTAACCCAGCAGATTTTGATCTTTACCGAATCATTTTAAAAGTAAATAATACGGTAAAAATAGGTGATCTTAAAGAAAATTTAGTTCGTTTAAATTATGTATATAACCCTGATGCAAGATCACCAGGAACATTTAGAGTTAGAGGCGATGTCGTTGAGATATTCCCTGGTTATGTAAATGATCATGTAATTAGATTAAGTTTCTTTGGTGATGAATTAGAAGAAATTGCTAAAATTCATCCTGTAGATTCAACAGTTATTGAGAAATACAATTCCTATGTTCTAGGTCCTGCTAATGAATACATTCTTAATTTTGATAGAAGAGATACTGCAATCAAAAGAATTCAAGACGAATTAATGTTTAGAATTCAAGAATTTAAGAAAGATCAAAAATTAATTGAAGCTCAAAGAATAGAACAAAGAACAGAACATGATATAGACTCAATTAAAGAATTCGGTTTTTGTAATGGAATAGAAAACTATGCATTCCATTTAGAATTAAGAGAAAAAGGTTCAACGCCTTGAACTCTATTTGATTTTTTTGGTGATGATTGATTAATGGTGATCGATGAATCCCATATTTCAGTCCCTCAAGTAAAAGGGATGTATAATACTGATAAATCTAGAAAAACAACATTAGTTGAATATGGATTTAGACTTCCTTCAGCCTTAGAAAATCGACCATTAAATTATGACGAATTTAGTTCTAAAGCTGACCAAGTAATTTTTGTTTCAGCTACACCAAATCAAGAAGAAATAGAATTATCTGATAATGAAATTATTGAACAAATTGTTAGACCTACTGGATTATTAGATCCAACAATTGAAGTTCGTTCAAGACTGGATCAAATTACTGATTTAATGAATGAATTAAGAAACCAAAAAAGCAAAAATGAACGAACATTTATAACTGTTACGACAATTAAGATGGCTGAAGATTTAACGGAATATTTAAAAGAACGTAATTTTAAGTGTGCTTATATTCATAACGAATTAAAAACACTAGAAAGATCATTAATTCTTAACGATCTTAGAAGAGGAAAATACGATTGTGTTATCGGGATTAACTTGTTGCGTGAAGGATTAGATATTCCTGAAGTTTCTTTAGTTTGTATTTTTGATGCAGATAAACCTGGTTATTTTAGAAGTGATAAAGCTTTAATTCAAACAATAGGTAGAGCAGCAAGAAATGAAAACGGTCGTGTTATTATGTATGCCGATGAAATGACTAATGCTATGAAGATAGCAATAGATGAAACTAATAGAAGAAGAGAAATTCAAATAGAATTTAATAAAAAACATAAAATCACACCTAAAACTATTGTTAAACCTATATATGATGATTTAAAAAACAAAGCATCTCACAAACAAATTGAAGAAACAATTCGTAAAACTAAAGCTAAGGGTGATAAATTCATTAAAATGATTGATGAATTGCGAAAAGATATGCTAGAAGCTGCGAAAAATCAGAACTATGAAGAAGCAGCAAGTCTTAGAGACTTAATTATTGAATTAGAAACAAATCAATTAAATAAGAATAATAAATAAATAATATTGTTTTTTGTTAAAATTCCTTATGGAATTATAACTAAAAATGAAACCTCTTATTAGGAAGAAAATATCGGTATTTTTTTCAGTTGTTTCACTATCTTATTTAATGAGTTCTTGTTCATTAAATTTTGTTGTTATTAATACAAGGGGTTCATCATCGGTTCAACCTTTTATCGATGCATTATCGGCATTATATGCTAAGTATGAACCAGTTGAAATATCAGTACAAGCAGGTGGATCTACATCGGGAATAACAAGCGTTCTAGATGATACCGCAAATATAGGGAATGTTTCTAGAAGTCCTAGAGAACAAGTTTTATCTAGTAAAAAGCTTTCTAAAGATTGAAAAGAAAAAGAAATAAAAACTGTAACACTTGCTAAAGACGCAATCGCAATAATATACAAAAAACCTGATAATTTAGATGCAAAAAACTTTTATGTAGATGCTAATAATATATCGAAAATATATGAAGCATTTGCTGGACACAATAATGTATCTTTATCAAACTTTTACTTTGGAAATAATATTAAAGAAGATTTTAGCGTTATACCGTTTGCTAGATCTGGAGCAGCATCTGTTTCAGGGACTGCTGAAGCTTTTTTGCATAATTCAGGTTTGATAAAAGATAATGAACTTGATAAAACTACTTTTGAGACCTTAAAAGGGTTAATAGATTATGGGTCAAATACGATTACTACAGGTGAATCGAATGTTGAAACCTATAATTTTTTTAAGACAAATGCTAGAAAAGTAGGTTCTATGACATATCTATCTTTAGGGTTTATTCTTAATAATATAGATGCAATTCATAAGGATGGATTTGAAGTTCTTAACTATAAAATAAACGATAAAGTTGTTACTCCTACTATAGAATCGGTAAGAGATTCATCGTATAAATGAACTAGACCTTATAACATTGTTTTTTCATTAAAAAATAATAATGAGGAAAAATTAAAATCAATTAAAGAATTTATCAAATTTACCGTGTTTTCTTCAAATTATTCTATAAAAGAAAAGGTAGATGAAGTATATAAAAGTCAAGGTTTAATACATCTATCTGATAATGAAATCAAACAAATGTTTTTGATTGATAAATCTCTTAAAAATAAAACTATAAATGAATTGTTAGATGCTAATGAAGATTTATTTTGAACAAGTGATTATTCTTTTAATCCTATTAGGTTTGGGGTTGAGTTCTAATGACAGATACATTTAAATTTAATCAATTTAAGAATATTAGAAGCAAAACATTTCAAATTATTGCGTTTACAACTGCTTGATTATTTGCTTTTATTTTTGTTGGAATTTTTTCATTTATATTTTATAAATCTATCCCTGGATGACAATCATACGGATCAAGTATTTTTAAACTTGATTTTAATCTAGTTCAAGAAAAAGCCGGTGTTTGAGCTCCGCTAAGCGTTACATTATTTGTTACATTTTTATCGTTATTAATAGCTTCTCCTATCGGCATTAATACAGCCATTTTTATAAAATTTAGGCTAAAGAAAAAATTAACTAAAATATTCAGAATAATTATCAATATTCTTGCTGGTATTCCTTCAGTGGTTTTTGGTCTTTTTGCCGCAAATTCTTTAGGTTTTTTAGTTCAATTTATTTTTAAAACAAAAACATCTTGAAACCTAATAACTGCTATAATAATGCTTACATTTATGATTATTCCTACGATAGTGGCGATGAGCTATAATTCGTTGGAAAGTGTTGATATAAATTTATTATCAGCATCTATAGCATTAGGTACAACTAAAACCAAATCAATTTATAAAATTTTTAAGAAAGAAGCAAAAAACGGTATTTATGTATCGTTGTTAACAGCTTTATCTAGAGCCATTAGTGAATCAATGGCATTAAATTTCATATTAACATCTCAAAATTACAACATAATAAGTAATTCAAATTTTAGTGAATTTATTCAATCAGGTCTTAAAACAATTGGAGCAATAATTTCATATAACTTTTTTGCTGAAAATGGTTCAGAAAATCTTAGGAGTGTTTTATATCTATTTGGTATAGTTTTATTCATTTTTACGATAATAATTAACATTTTTGTTTTATTTATTAATCGAAGTTCAACCAAAAAGAAATACCCATGAGTCATAAAAATTGAAACCTTTTTAGCTAATGTTATTTTATTTATCCCTTATAGAATAAGTAAATCATTTATTTACTTCATAAGCCTAAACAAAAGATGGGATAGTTTTTTTAAATTACATAAGAACAACATTAAAATAAAAATTTATGATGGATGAAAATTAGCTATAGAGTTTTTATGTATAGGTATTTGTATTAGTTTCATTGTTTGAATAATTATTTATACTTTCTATCACGGGTTTATCGCTATATTTAGTCCAGAACAAACCATAACTTCATTCGAAGCTAACTCTACAGGTAGAGCTACAATAAATACCTTAGTAATAATATTTTTTGGAATATTGATTTCATTCCCTGTATCCTTATTTGTAGCTATTTATATTAATGAATATGCAAAAAACAAAAAAGTTAAAAGAATTATTTTATTCTTCATTGATGCTTTAGGTTCCACACCATCAATATTATTTGGTATTTTTGGTTTAACCTTCTTTATTCAAACATTAGGACTAGCAATTGGTGGTAAGAGTTCGAATTCGATTTTCGCTGGAATTCTTACAATATCTCTTGTTATAATACCTTCATTTATTAGAATGTTACAACAAGCACTATCATCCGTTCCTAATTCGATAAGAGAAGCGTCATATGCTTTAGGTATCTCAAGATCACAAACAATATTAAAAATTATTCTTCCGCAAGTAACAGAAGATATATTAAGCAGCATAATTCTTACTATTTCAAGAATACTAGCAGAGACCGCACCTTTATATATAACTGCAGGTTTATCATCATCTAATCACTTCAGTTTAGGTTTATGAGGGCAAACATTAACAGTAAGAATTTATAGTCAACTATTTTCAACAAAAGCTAATGCACAAAATATTATGTTTGAATCCGCCTTTATGTCAATATTGTTAATATTTATATTTATCATTATTAGCAATCTACTCATTCCTTATATCTTTAAAAATAAATATAAACTGATGATCTGAATAGACAATTTAAAATCAAGGAAAAAGAATAAGAAAAGGTTAAATAATGCGTAAGAAAATAGATCTAAAAACTAAAGAATTGTACCTTCAAAAGAAAGTTCAATACAAAGAAAAAATTAAGTCTTTAATTTTAGAGAAAAAAGAAATATTAAAACTAAACGATCGTTCAAAATTAAGCGAAATTACCGCTAATATTAAAAAATATAAAATTTTATATAAAAATAAAGATCCTAATTTAATACACTTTAAAGACGATTATAATTTTGATAATATATTTGAAGTTGATAACTATAATCTTTGATATTCAAATGGTAGCAAACATGCATTAAAAGATATTAATTTAAATATCAAGAAAAACAAAGTGACAGCATTAATCGGACCATCTGGATGTGGTAAATCTAGTTTTATCCGTTCTTTAAATAGAATGCATGATTTAACTGACGGTGTTATCAAAACTGGTAGTATTTTTTTCTTATCTAAAAACATATATTCAAAAACATTACCAGAATTAGAATTAAGATCTAATGTAGGAATGGTTTTTCAAAAACCAACGCCATTTTCTTTATCGATCTATGAAAATATTGCTTACGCATTAAAATCACACGGAATAAAAAATAAAGAAGAAATCGATCAAATTGTTAAAGAATCATTAGAAGGTGCTGCTTTATGAGATGATGTTAAGGATATTTTATCTCAATCAGCACACGGCTTATCGGGCGGTCAACAGCAAAGATTATCGATTGCTAGAGCTATCGCTTTAAAACCAGAAGTTTTATTAATGGATGAACCGACATCAGCGTTAGATCCAATAGCAACTAATAAAATTGAACAGTTGATTCATAAACTTAAAAAAAGCTATTCAATTGTTATCGTAACTCACTCAATGGCTCAAGCGCAAAGAGTTAGCGATGAAACAATCTTTTTTTATGAGGGTAATGTTCTTGAACAAGGAACAACAAAACAAATTTTTACACAGCCTAAAAACGATAAAACAAAAGACTATATTAATGGAAGGATTGGATAAGATTATATGTCAAGAAATTACAAATCTTTGAAGTATTCAGAGCAAGAATTAATTAATAAGTTCTATGAATATATCGATCATGGTATAGCTATCCACGAAAAATTATTAATAGCCTTAAATAAATATCGAAACGGTGAAGATTACAAAGAAGTTGTTAAAGAAATCTTTAAGATGGAAAAGATTTCAAATATCAAGCAAGCTGATTTATTAGATGATTCAACCTGGATTATATCTAAAGAACAACCACAAGCATCACATCTTAGATTTATTATTGCTATAATTTCATCTTCTAACGACATTGAAAGAATATGCGATTATGCTAATAATGTCGCTAAATTCTTAAATAATAATGACAATATATCAAACAAAAAATTAGATATAGTAATTGATTTGCAACAAGATGTAATTAAAAATTATAAAGATGTTATCGAACATTTAAAACAAAACGAGGCAGAAGATACTTATAAGTTTGCTGATATTCGTCAACAAGAATTTGAATCTAAATATAAAAGATACTTAAGAATGTTTAAACAATATGATTTAAATTCAGATGATGAGCTACAATTAAATTTACTAATTGATATGATTCTTATGATTAAATATATTGAAAGAATTAATGATCATTTAGTTAATATTGTTGAATACTTTGTATATATTAAAGAATCATCGTTTTTCTTCGATAAAAAGATATAAAAAGATGATTTAAGGATAATAAAAAAAGCGTTTTAAATAACGCTTTTTTTATTATTGTTTTTTCTTCAATTTAAATAAGAGTATTTTAAATTTTTAACTAGTAATTTGATATCTAATTTAAATTGTTTTTTATTAGCTAGTTTAGGTTGAATTATCTTTCTGTTAAGTTCCTGAATTCCGTAACGAATACCTCAGATAATGTTGATTGATACTAAAGCGATCATAACACCTACAGGGATAACTTGAGGGAAAGGAACTTTTAGTATATTGGCTACTGATTGGTATTCTCCGCCAGGATATCAATCAGTAGGAATGATACCGTTTGAGTTAGCCAACACTTTGCGATCTAATTGTGTACAAGCAATTATATAACTTACATAAATCGCCATAAATAAATATTGGTTTAAGATATCTCTTGGACTTCATTCTGTTGTTCAACATAAAAGCATCAAAGCTACTGATGTTGTCATTACATGGAGCATGAAATAAATTTGATCGTTATCGAACCCTATAAAGATAAATCTATAAACATCTAAACCAGAATATCTATTAGCTAACCTAAATAATTCTCCATATAAAGTAATTAAACCCCCAAATAATGCTATGGGAGCTAGAGATCTAACAATTTTTTTGTTCTTTATAAACATTAAGCATAAGCCAGCAAATATTGAGAAGAACGGACAAATATCTAATAACAATAACCTTGAGTGCCTAATTGAAACAGCAATTGTGCTTCCGTCATCAGACGCGTTTCAGCTAGGAATTATAAACTGTACTTGTCTGGCTATCAGCATGTAAAAGAACATGAAGCCGCCGATTATAAACCAAAATCAACGATTATTTTCAAATCTTTTAAAGAATCTTGAGGTAAATATGATTAATAAAAATCATAGAGTTACCACAATCATTAATATAGATCCTAATTTCATTTTCTTATATATTTATATCAATATAGTTTGAATGATATCTAGTTTAGATAGAACTAAACTCAGCTAATGATTAATATTATAAAGGTTTTTTACAAAATATCTCAAAATTCCAATGGATTAAAAATAATTATTTGATATAATTTAGAAGTTAAGCTTTTGAAAAGATTGCTGATACACTAAAAAGCGTTGTCAAGTATCAGGTAACTTTTTATAAGCGTTGTATTAAATAATATAAGGACAACAAATGGCAGAATTAAAAGAAAAATCTAACGAATCTTCAAGTGAAGAATCAAAAAAACAAAAAGATATTAAAGAGATCAGAATCAAACTAAAATCTTATGATAGTAGATTATTAGATCAATCAGTTAAAAAGATTTTTGAGATTGTAAAAGAAACAGGATCAGAACTTCACGGTCCAATTCCATTACCAACTAAAAAAGAAGTATTTACAATCATTCGTTCTCCGCACGTTGATAAGTCTTCAAGAGAACAATTCGAAAGAAGAACTCACAAACGTTTAATAATTATTAAACAACTAAAGAATGAAACTATTCAAAAACTTAAACGTTTTGTAATTCCTTCTGGAGTTGAATTACGTATCTACTTATAAACAATTTGATAGGAGTTAAATAATATATGAAAGGAATTTTCGGAACAAAAGTTGGAATGACTCAGGTTTTCGAAGAAAACGGACGTCTGATCCCTGTTACTTTAGTTAAAGTTGAACCTAACCAAGTAATTAGCGTTAAAACTAAAGAAAAAGATGGTTATGATGCTATCCAATTAGGTTTTAATGAAACACACGAAAAAAACTTAAACAAACCAGAATTAGGGCAATTTAAAAAAGCTAATTCTAAAAATTACAAAAACTTAGAAGAAATTCGTGGAATGACTGGTCACAATGTTGGCGACTTACTAAAAGTTGAAGAATTATTCCAACAAGGTCAAGTAATCGATGTTCAAGCTAAAACTAAAGGCCGTGGTTTCACTGGTGCTATTAAGCGTTGAAATTTTAAGATCGGTTCTAAAGGTCACGGTGCTGGATATCCTCACAGATTTCAAGGTTCAGTTCAAGCTGGTCGTGGAGGGTCTCAAGCTCAAAGAGTTATGAAAGGTAAAAAGATGTCTGGTCACTATGGTCACGAACTTGTTACAATTCAAAACTTATCAATCGTTGGATTTTTACCAGAAGTTAATACAGTAATGATTTCAGGTGCCATCCCTGGTCCTAACTACGCTAAAGTAAGAATTTCAACTTCAAAGAAAAACCCAAATAAAGTTATTTCTTACAATTTAATAATGAATAAAGTTGCAAGCGAACAAGCTGCAAAATAAATATAAGAATAATTTAAATTTAAGGAAATTTAAAAACTATGTCTAAAATAAAATTATTCGATTTATCTGGTAAACTTCAAGAAGAAATCGACTTAAACCAAAAACTTCTTGTAAATGAAGTTCATAAACAAGCAATTTTTGATGCAATTCTTGCTGAAAATCTATCACAAATTCAAGGGACTCATTCAACTCTTAAAAAAGGTGAAGTTAGCGGTGGTGGTAGAAAACCTTACCAACAAAAACACACTGGTCGTGCTAGACAAGGTTCGATTCGTAACCCTCACTATGTAGGCGGTGGTATTGCGTTTGGTCCTAAACCAAATAGAAATTACAAAATTAAGGTTAATAAAAAAGTAAGTGAATTAGCGTTTAAATCAGCAATTACTTCTAAAGTTAATAACCAAGAATTCTTAGGTTTAGTTGATTCAATTAAACAGGAAAAACCGAGCACAAAAGCAATTGTTAAATTATTAAAAGAACTAAATATTAATAAAAAAGTATTAATTGTTGCTTTTGAAAAGAATGAAAACCTTGAAAAATCAAGCGCTAACTTACCGAATGTTTCATACAAATTATGAAACCAAGTTTCAGTGAGAGACTTAATTGATGCTAATTGTGTATTAGCTCAAAAGAGCGCAATTAAAAACTGAGTTGAAAGGCTGAATTAATCATGCAAATTACAGACGTTCTTATTAAACCTGTACTTACTGAAAAGAGTTATGGCATTATGATGTCAGAACCTAAAAAATACACTTTTCTAGTAAATCCAAAAGCTAACAAAAATTACATTAAACAAGCTTTTAAAGCAATCTATGGAGTAACCCCAACTGCTGTTAATACAAAAATTAAAAAACCAGCAAGAATCCGTACAGGAAGTCAAAATCCAGGTTATTCTCGTTTAGAAAAAATCGCTATCATCACAGTTCCGTATGGAGTTGAGGTGGCAATTACTGGTGAAAAACCAGAAAACAACGAATCAACAAATTCAAAATAATTAAACAGGCGCAAAGCATTTAAGGAAAAAAAATAATAAGCAGTTATGCCAGTAAAAAAGATAATAAATAGATCTAACAGTGGTATTCATCATAAGATCTCGATCGATTACAAAAAGGTTTTAACAAGTCAAAGCCCATTAAAATCTTTAGTAAGTAATAAAAAGAAAAACTCAGGTAGAAACAACCAAGGTAAAATTACTGTAAGACACAAAGGTGGTGGTTCTAAAAGAAAATACAGAATCATTGACTTTAAGAGAAATCTACACGATGACAAAGTTGCTGTAGTTAAATCAATTGAATACGATCCAAATAGAAGTGCATTCATTTCTTTAGTGGCTTATGAAAATGGTTATAGATCATATATCTTAGCTCCTGAAGGAATTAAAGTAGGTGATAAAATCGTTTCATCTTCACAACAAATCGACATTAAGCTTGGTAACTGTATGCCTTTAGAATATATTCCAGAAGGTACAATGGTTCATAACATTGAAATGACTCCTGGTAAAGGTGGTCAAATAGCTAGAAGTGCTGGTGCTTATGCTCAAATCTTAGGTAAAGATGATACAGGTAAATATATTAACCTTAAATTAGGTTCTAAAGAAGTTAGAAAATTCCTTAAGAACTGTAGAGCAGTGGTTGGTATCGCATCAAATGTTGATCACAACTTAGTGCTTTTAGGAAAAGCGGGTACATCTAGACATAAAGGTATTCGCCCTACTGTTCGTGGTTCTGCTATGAACCCTAACGATCACCCACACGGTGGGGGTGAAGGTCGTAGTCCAGTTGGTCGCGACGCTCCAAGAACACCTTGAGGTAAAAGACACATGGGTGTTAAAACAAGAAATAATAAGAAATCGTCTACTAACTTAATAATTCGTAGACGTAACTCAAAATAGGAAAATGAAAGGTCATTAATTAATGTCAAGAAGTTCTAAGAAAGGTGCATTCATTGAACCTAGTTTATTAAAGAAAGTTCAAGATTTGAATGCTCAAAAACAAAAGAAAATAATCAAGACTTGATCTAGAAGAAGTACTATTTTTCCGGATTTTGTTGGTCACACTTTTGCTGTTCATAATGGTAAAAAATTCATTAATGTTTATGTAACTGAAGATATGATCGGTCATAAGTTAGGTGAATTTTCTCCTACAAGAACATTTAAAGGACACAGCTCTAATAGATAGGAGATAGAATATGATTGCAATTGCAAGACAAAACAGAGTAAGAATATCACCTCAAAAAGCTAGATTAGTTTGTCAATTGATTAAAAATAAATCAATTATTGAAGCTCAAAATATCCTAGTTAATACTGATAAAAAAGGTGCTCGTATTATCTTAAAATTACTTAATTCAGTAATCGCTAATGCCACTAACAACCATGCTATGTTAGCTGATAAACTATATGTTTATGAAATAGTAGCAAATCAAGGTCCAACTCTTAAGAGAAACTTACCGAGAGCTAAAGGTTCGGCTGATATGATTAGAAAACGATCAACAAACTTTGTAATCAAATTATCAGACGACATTAACGAAAGAAAATTAGAAGTAGAAGCAATTAAAAATAGACTTAAAAAACGTGTTGCTGGTCAAATTAAGAGAAAGCAATCACTAAGTGGAGATAAAAAATAAATATGGGTCAAAAAGTTAACTCGAACGGTTTAAGATTTGGAATTAATAAAAACTGACAATCTCGCTGAATAGCTAGAACTAATGAACAAACAGGTGACTGAATTGTTCAAGATGAAAAAATCAGAAACTATTTATTAAAAAAATTCCACAGCGCTTTCATTTCTAATATCGAAATCGAAAGAACTCAAGCTAATATCCGTGTGTTCATCTATGCTTCTCAACCTGGTATCGTTTTAGGGAAAGAAGCTGCTAACATCAAAACTATCGTATTAGCAATTAATAAAATTGTTGGTAGAAATGTTAAAGTTGATGTTGATGTTCTTGAAGTTGGTAATCCTTCTTTAAGTGCTAAGATTGTAGCACGTGAATTAGCTGATGCAATTCAAAACAGAACACCATTAAGAACTGCAATGCGTCAAGCGCTTAAAAGAGTTCTTAAAGCTGGAGCAAAAGGTATCAAAGTATTAGTATCTGGTCGTTTAAACGGAGTAGAAATTGCTCGTGACAAAATGTATATCGAAGGTAATGTTACACTTTCTACTTTAAGAGCTGATATTGACTATGCGCTAGAAGAAGCTCAAATGTCTTATGGTGTTATCGGTGTTAAAGTTTGAATTAATCGTGGTGAAATCTTTGGTAAAGATTTCTATAAAAAACAAATTCACATCATTAAACCAAAAGGTAGTGAATACAATCACGGAAGAAGAAACTTCAACAAGTCTAAAGACCAAAGAAATAGACAACCAAAAACACAACAAAATCAACCTGCTAAGGAGTAAAGTAACATGTTACAACCTAAAAGAACTAAATATAGAAAGCCTCATAATGTAAGTTATGAGGGAAAAGCTAAAGGTAATTCTTATGTTGCTTTTGGTGAATACGGCATTATGGCTACTAGCGGTGCTTGAATTGATTCACGACAAATTGAAAGTGCGCGTATTGCGATTTCAAAACACCTTGGTAAAACTGGAAAAATGTGAATTAGAATTTTTCCACATATGTCAAAAACTAAAAAACCACTAGAAGTGAGAATGGGTTCAGGTAAAGGTAACCCTGAATTCTGAGTGGCTGTTGTAAAAAAAGGAACTGTTATGTTTGAAGTTGCTAACATTCCAGAAGCGCAAATGAAAGAAGCTTTAACAAGAGCTGGTCACAAGCTTGGTGTTACATGAAAAATTGTTCCTAGAGAAGGTGCTAAGAATGAATAAAGAATTAAGAGCAAAGACCACTGAAGAACTAACTCAATTAGTTACTCAATTAAAAGGTCGTTTATTAGAATATCGTTTTAAATTAGCTCAAGGTGAATTAGACAAAACTCACATTATTAAAGAAACTAGATTAACTTTAGCAAGAGTGCTAACTATTCTAACTGAAAGAAACGTTAAAATTAATGTCAATCAAATGGTTTCAAGTTTTGCAAAAGAACAAGCTAAGCAAAAAGAAATCCAAGAAGCAGTTAAAAAAGTTAAAGAACTTAAAGCAGCAAGAGATAAGAAGAATAAAGAAAAGCGTTTAGCTAATGCTGAAAAAGTTAAAGCAGCACCAAAACCAGAACCTAAAGCTAAAAAAGTTAAAACAACACCTAAAAAATCAGAAACAGTTAAAAGTTCTAATAAAAAAATTGTTAAAGCTAAAACAAGTAAAAAAGGATAATTTAAATGCGTAATTCAAGAAAAGTTTTAATGGGTGTTGTTGTCAGTGATAAAATGCAAAAAACTGTTACAGTTAAGGTTGAATCAAAAAACCGACACCCTTTTTATCACAAGCTGGTAATTTCTCATAAGAAATATCACGTTCATAACGAAGAAGGTGAAAATGCAGCTGGAGTTGGAGATAAAGTTTTAATTATGGAAACGCGTCCTTTATCAGCAACTAAACGTTGAAGAATTTCTAAAATTCTAGAACGCGCTAAATAATATTATTAACAGGAGAATTTGAACTAATGATTCAGTTTATGACGAGAATGAACGTGGCTGATAACACCGGCGCACGTGAAGTTGGAGTAATTAAAGTATTAAACGGTTCTAAAAGAAGATATGCTTCTGTTGGTGATATCGTTGTTGTATCAGTAAAAGACGCGATTCCATCTGGCACAGTAAAAAAAGGACAAGTTTTATTTGCTGTTGTTGTTAGAACTAAAAAAGGTGCTCAAAGAAGAGACGGAACTCATCTTTCATTTGATGATAATGCTTGTGTCATCATTAAAAACCGTGAAGATTTTACTCCGAGAGGAACACGTATCTTTGGACCGGTAGCTCGTGAGTTACGGGAAAAAGGATTCAACCGTATCGTTTCTTTAGCGAGTGAAGTGTTATAGGAGTTAAAGATGCAACGTATTAAAAAAGGTGATAAAGTTGTTGTAATTTCTGGTAAACATAAACAAAAAACAGGTATTGTGTTACAAGTTTTTACTAAAGAACAACGAGCTATAGTTGAAGGCGTGAATATGATTAAACGTCACACAAAAGAAAACGCCCAAAATCAAAAAGGTGGTGTGATTGAAAAAGAAGCTCCAATCCATTTATCTAATTTAGCTTTATTAGATCTTAAAGCTAAAGAGGTAAAACCTACCAAAGTTAAATATGGAACTGATCCAAAAACTAACCAAAAAGTGCGTTTATCTCGCAAAACAAATAATCTTGTAGGTGGTCAATAATGAATTTAAAAACTAAATATAAGAAAGAAATCGTTCCATTATTACAAAAAGAATTTGGACTTTCATCAGTAATGCAAGTTCCAAAGATTGAAAAGATTGTAATTAACATGGGTGTTGGTGATGCTACTAAGGATGCTAAATTATTAGAATTAGCTCAATCTGAATTACAAGCAATCAGCGGACAAAAACCAATAGTTACTAAGGCTCATTCTTCTAACGCTTCATTCAAAATTAGACAAGGTCAAGCGATCGGTTGTAAAGTTACACTAAGAGGTGAAAGAATGTGAAACTTCTTAGAAAAATTAATCAACATCGCTCTTCCTCGTGTAAGGGACTTCAGAGGTTTATCGAATAAAGCTTTTGATAGTCAAGGTAATTACACTTTAGGAATTAAAGAACAAATTATCTTTCCAGAAATTATCTATGATAATGTTAAAAAAATTCGTGGATTCGATGTAACCTTGGTAATTTCAACTAATGATAGTAAACAAAACTACAGATTATTATTAGAATTAGGAATGCCTTTAATTAAGAATAAGGAACAAGCAAATGGCTAAAACATCACTAAAAGTTAAACAATCACGTCCTGCTAAATTTAAAGTAAGAGCATACAGTAGATGCAAACGCTGCGGCCGTCCTCACGCTGTTTATAGAAAATTTGGTATTTGTCGTTTATGCTTTAGACACCTTGCTTACAATGGAAGCTTACCAGGTGTAAAAAAAGCATCATGATAGGAACAGGGGTTAAGTAAAAATATGCATTTTGATCCAGTAGCAGATATCATAACTAAAATAAACAATGCTAACCGCGCTAAGATTGTTGAGTTACAAACTGAAGCTTCAAAACTGAAAGTTGCAATCTTAAACATCTTGCTTAACGAAGGTTACATTCGTGGTTATGAAATCTATGATAACAAAGAAAAAACAAAGTCAATTTTAAAAATCAAATTAAAATTTGACGAACACAGAGTTAGCTCATTAAACGGTATTAAACAAATTTCTAAACCTGGTTTAAGAATTTATGTATCAGCTGACAAACTACCTAGAGTATTAAATGGTTTAGGTATTGCTATCGTTTCTACTAACGAAGGTTTAATGACTGACAAAACAGCAAGAATGAAAAAAATTGGTGGAGAAGTTCTTGCTTACGTTTGATAGAAAGGGTTAATATAAATTATGTCAAGAATTGGTAACAGAATAATTACAGTTCCAGCTAATGTTAATATTAACCAAACTAAAGAACTATTAACATTTAAAGGTCCATTAGGTCAATTAGATCTTAAGTTAGCACAAAATAGTGGTATTAATATTGAAATTAAAGACGGTAACATTAAATTAACTCGTGCTAACGAAATTAAACAAACTAAGATGTTACACGGTACATACAACGCATTAATTACTAATGCTATAACCGGTGTAACAGTTGGTTTCAAAAAAGAATTGCGTTTAATCGGTGTAGGTTATAAGGCAACTTTAAAAGGTAATGTATTAAATTTACAATTAGGTTACTCTCACCCAATTGATATCGAAATTCCTAAAGATTTAAAAGTCGATGTTCAAAAAAACACTGAAATTACTATCTCTGGAGTTGATAAAGAAAAAGTAGGTGAATTTGCGATCCAAGTTCGTAAATGAAGAGAACCAGAACCTTATAAAGGTAAAGGTGTTCTATACCTTGACGAACAAATTATTCGTAAAGCTGGTAAAACCGCAGAAGGGAAAAAATAATAACTTATGAAACAAGTTAATATGAACCGAAGCCAAAGACGTCAAATGCGTCATAAACGAGTGATTAAAAAGGTTCGCGAAATTGATAACGATCGTCCGGTTATGATCGTTGTGAAATCTAATGCTCACATTTCAGCTCAAGTATGAGATTTCACTACAAACAAAATTATTGCTTCAAGTTCTTCTGTTAGCTTAGACTTAGCGAACGGAAATAAAGAAAATGCAGCTATTGTTGGTACTGACATTGCGAATAAACTTCTCAAGCTAAAAATTGAAAAGATTGCTTTCGACCACGGTGGTTCTAAATACCACGGAAGAATCGCTTCACTTGCTGACGCTGCAAGAAAAGCTGGTTTAAAATTCTAGGATAATTAAAATTATGGAAGATATTAAACAAACTAAAAAACCAAATAAAAACAATAGCGGTGAAGCTAAAAAACCTAATGCTAACCAACAAGCTAACAAAGCTAATAGCAATAGATCTAACAACCAAGGCAACAAGAAAGCTTCTTCAAGACACTCTGACGAAAGAAATAAGAGAAAAAACGAAAAGAGAACTAAGAGCGAATACGAAGAAAAAATCGTAAAAATCTCTAGAATTTCTAAAACTACTAAGGGTGGTAGAACAATGCGTTTCAGCGCTTTAGCTTTAGTTGCTGACCGTAAGGGTAGTATCGGTTTTGCAACAGCTAAAGCATTAGAAGTTCCAAATGCTATTAAAAAAGCGTTAAAACTAGCTCAAAACAATCTTCAAAAAGTTCCAATCAACAAACACGGAACTCTATTCCATGAAGTAATTGGTAAAGCAGGTGCTTCTAAAGTTTTAATTAAACCTGCGCCTCCAGGTACTGGAATTATTGCTGGTGGTGCTATCCGTGCTGTATTAGAACTTGCTGGATATACTGATGTTTATACTAAAAACTTAGGTAAAAACACACCAATCAACATGGTGAGAGCGACAATTGCTGGTATTAAATCTCAATTTACACCTAAACAAATCGCTAAATTAAGAAACAAATCAATTAAAGAATTATAATAAGGAGTTAAATTAATGAAATTACATGAGTTAAAAAGTACTCCCAAATCAAGAAATCATAAAGCGAAAGTTGTTGGGCGTGGTCACGGTTCTGGTTTAGGTAAAACTTCTGGTCGTGGTCAAAAAGGTCAAAAGGCTCGTAAATCAGGTCACACTCGTCCAGGATTTGAAGGAGGTCAAACTCCTTTATATAGACGTTTACCTAAATTCGGGTTTAAAACAGTTGGATTCAGAAAGCAAACTTTAGCAATTTCTCTTGATGTGTTAGCTAAACTTGAAGAAACAACTATCAACCGTGAAGTATTAGTTAAACACGGTATCATTAGTTCTAAAACTAATGAACCTGTTAAGGTAATCGGTAACAAAATTTCGAAAAAAATTGATTTAAAAATCAATAAAATTTCTGAAGGTGCTAAAAAAGCAATTCAAGCTGCTGGCGGTAGTTTTGAACTAATCTAGGCTATTAAAAGATGGTAAAAAGTAACTCAAAAAATCTTTTAGGTCAAAAAATCATTAAATTGTGCAAAAACAGAGATTTTGTAATCTCTGTTTTTGTCACATTATTCTTGATTTTGTTATTTAGAGTTATCAGTGTAATTCCGCTTCCTGGAATTACAATTTCGCAGGATAAAAATAACAACAATTCAGGTGTTAGTGACTTCTTTGATCTATTCAACTTATTAGGTGGAGGTGGTTTAAGTCAATTGTCATTATTTGCAGTAGGAATATCTCCATATATTTCAGCCCAAATAATTATGCAGTTGTTATCGACTGATTTAATTCCGCCACTTAGTAAATTAGCGAAATCAGGTGAATTAGGAAGACGAAGAATTGAATTAATTACTCGTTTTGTAACTTTACCTTTTGCTGTGGTTCAAGCTTTTGCGATTATCGCATTAATTAAAAATCAACAGAACGGTCAAATTAAATTCGATAATGATGATATAGCTCACCAAGCATTTTATATTATCACGATGACTGCTGGTACTTACATCTCAATCTTTATTGGAGATATTATTTCTAAAAAAGGTGTAGGTAATGGGATTACATTATTAATTCTTTCAGGTATTCTTGCTAGATTACCAGACGGATTCATCGTAATGTACCGCGTATTAGGTGGTGTAATTATTACAACTACTCCGATGTTAACAGCAGCTATCAATTTCAGTTTATATTTTATTGCCTTCTTAGTATTGTTATTAGCAGTAACATTTGTAAATTCATCAACCAGAAAAATTCCGATTCAACAAACGGGAGAAGGTATGATTTTAGGGACTGAAAAATTACCGTTCTTACCAATTAAACTAAATGCTGCTGGGGTTATTCCTGTAATTTTTGCATCATCAATTATGTCGATTCCGATTACGATTGCTGAGTTCCAACCACAATCTGAAGGTCGATGATTTGTAGAAGACTATTTATCACTAAGAACTCCAGTTGGAATTAGTTTATATGTGTTCTTAATTATTATATTTACATTCTTCTATAGCTATATTCAAATCAACCCAGAACAAATAGCGCAAAACTTTAACAAGTCACATAAGTTCATTCCTGGGGTTAGACCTGGTCTTGATACTGAAAAACACATCACTAAAGTTTTAATGAGAATCAATTTTATTGGTGCGCCATTTTTAGCAGTTGTTGCAGTAATTCCTTATATAATTTCATTAGTGCTACATGTTCCTACAACATTGTCGCTTGGTGGTACTGGAATTATTATTATGGTTTCTGCTAGCATGGAACTTTATCGTTCATTACGTTCAGCTGCTACAACGACTTCGTATCAAAGATTGCGTAAAGATATTGCTAATAAAATTGAAAATGAATTATCATTAAACGATTACGCAAACAAACCCAACTTACATCATGATCAATATGGATTAAATGATCAAACTAAACAAGCTGAAGTTAAGAAAGATTCTAATGATCCATTAGAGGTTAGCCAACTATGATAAGACTATTATTTCTAGGTGCCCCTGGCACTGGTAAAGGAACCATCTCATCTTACTTAAAAGAAAATCACAATTTCTTTCACATATCAAGCGGCGATTTATTTCGCCTTTATGCTAAAGATGAAAGCAGTGAATTAGGTAAGGAAATTAAAAACTGTATTAACAACGGAATTTATGTTCCAGATGATCTAACTAACAAAACTGTTAAAGATTTTTACAATAAAAATAAGGATCAAGAGAAAATTATTTTTGATGGTTATCCAAGAACATTAAATCAATGTGATTATTTAAATGATGTAGTTCAAATCACGCATGCAATATTACTTGAACCAACTGATTGAGAATACATTATTAATCGATTAAGTTCGCGCAGATCTTGTCCTGAATGTAAGAGAATTTACAACATTAGTTCAGAAGAGTTTAAACCAAAAGTCGATAACCAATGCGATGTTTGTAAAATTGAATTATTGCATCGAAAAGATGATGATGCTTCTGTTGTTAAAAAACGAATCGAAGTTTATAACGAACAAACTAAACCGGTTATTGAGTACTATAAAAACAAGAATTTATTGTACACAATTGATGCTAATGCCGATTTAAAAGAATTGTACGAACTTGTTTTAAATATTGTTAATAAAAAATAGTTAAATGATTTACCTAAAGAACCAGATTGAAATCGAAAATATTAAAAAAACCGCTGATATTTATAAACAAATTGTTAAGAAGTTCGATTATGAAGAACTAAAAAATAAATCTTTAAAAGAAATCGATTTAATGTTAAAAGATTTTGTGGTTAGCAAAAACGCAAACAATTGCTATCATGGTTATTTAGGTTTTAAGGGTTATCATTGCCTATCCTTAAATGAAACAATTATTCATGGGGTAGCTAATGATCAGATTTTTACTAGCAAAGATAAACTTACAATTGATATCGGGATTGAATTAAATAATTATTATTGCGATTCAGCTTTTACAGTGCTAGGTCCTGATGTAAATCCAAGACAAAAATTACTTTCTGAAGTTACATATAATTGTATTTTAGAAGTAGTTAAAAAAATTATTCCCAACCAAACTACTACAGGTGATTTAGGTTATTGAACTGAACAATATGCCAAAAAACACGGATATAGCGTTATTCGTGATTTCGGAGGTCATGGTTGTGGGATTAAGATTCATGAAGATCCAATGATTTTAAATTATGGATCTTTAAACAAAGGTACAAAACTTTCGCCTGGAATGGTGATATGTATTGAACCGATGTTTTTTGAAAGGGATAACAAGTATTATATTGATCCAATTGATCAATGATCAGTTAAACCTGTCAAAAAAAATCAGTTCGTTTGTCATTGAGAACATATGGTTTTAATTACTGAAGATAAAGCAGAAATTATTACTCTTTAATGTTCCTTCTTATAAACTAAAAAAAATAAATTTATTTATTTTCTAAGATTATTTTTTAAATATTTACATTAAATTATTTTAATAATTTTTCATTAAATATCATTTTGAAAAAAATATTTTCATAGAATTAAGTCATAGTACCTAAATACAGGAGATGCATAATATATGAAAAAAATTGGTGTAATCGGATGTGGATTTGTTGGATCTACATATATTTCTGATTTATTAGAACAAGGCGTTCAAGCTGAATACATTCTTGTTGATAAAAATGAAAAATTAGCTGAAGGGCATGTTCGAGACTTACGTGATGCTAAAGCATTAAAAAGTCAAAATGGAAGCACTTTCAAAGTTGGTACATACGAAGATTTAAAAGATGCGGATGTAGTAGCTATTACAGCATCAATTCCAACTGTTCCAAATGAGAAAGGTGAAGTATTTACTGACCGTTTACAATTAATGACTTCAAACGTTAAAATTCTTAACGATATCGGTATGGAACTTAAAAAAGTTAATTTCAAAGGATTAAGTATTATTCCTACTAACCCTTGTGATGTTATGACTGGTGTCTATCAAAAAATTACTGGTTTCGATCCACATAAAGTTATTTCAACTGGTTGTTTATTAGAAACAATGAGAACAAGAAAAATGCTTTCTGAAGCTTTAGGTGTTAATACTGATTCAGTTGAAGGTTATGTAGTAGGTGAACATGGTTCTGGTGCTATTGTTCCTTGATCAGTTATGCGAGTTGGTAATGTTCCTGTAAGTCAATTAATAGCTGAAGGAAAACTTACTGAAGAATACGTTAAAGAGATCTTCCCTAGAGTAGTTAAAGAAGCTTTCGAAATTATTAAGTACAAAAAAGCTACTTACTACGGCATTGCTCAATCAATGTCATTAATTACAAGAGCTTACATCTATGATATGAATACAATTTTAGGTGTTGGTGTTCAATTGGATAATGAATATGTAGCTCCTGGTATTTACTTCACAGTTCCAGCTATTATTGGAGCTCATGGATGAAAACTTCATTCTAAAGTTAAATTATCTAAAGAAGAACAAGAAGCGTTTGATAAGAGTGCATTGAATATTGAAAAAGTTACTAAAGACGCTCTTGAAATTATTGGTAAATAATAACAAAGCCTTTCAGTTAGTTAATTTTTAACCAAATTAACAGTTAATTTCGACAAAAACTCTATACATTTTATACTTCTTTTAATAAAACACGTTAATAAAACACGCGAGAACTTCGCGTGTTTTTATATTGTTTCATTTATCGGTATTAGCTAATTAAAATATAATTATATTTTAAAATCTGACATTTTTGATAAGAAATAGAGAAAAAACAGAAATAAAATAAAAATAATATAGACAATTCTTAAAAAGTTTGATAAAATTATTAAGTCGTGCTAAACGGCTACATTGTTCTTTGAAAACTGAATACGACAAATCTTTCTAGTCCGAAATTTGATTAGAGTATCAAATCAAATTTCAATAATATAGATTCAAAAAATAGCTAATGGATCAAATACATAAGTTACTAAGGGCTTATGGTGGATGCCTTGGCACTAGAAGGCGATGAAGGACGTGCAAATCTGCGAAAAGCTACGGGGAGCTGGTTGGAAGCGATAATCCGTAGATGTCCGAATGGGGGAACCTGATTAATAGAGATATTAATTATTTAGATCTGAATTCATAGGGTCTAAAAGCGATACGTTGTGAAGTGAAACATCTCAGTAGCAACAGGAAAAGAAATCGAAAGAGATTCCGTGTGTAGTGGCGAGCGAAAGCGGAAGAGGCCAAACCAAGATTTATCTTGGGGTTATAGGACTGTGACATGGACTTTGAATTGATAGGAGAAGTAGTTGAAAAGCTACGCAATATAGGGTTATAGCCCCGTATCTTAAATTGGTTCAATACCTAACAGTATCCTGAGTACATCGAGAAACGTTATCTTGATGGAATTCGCCCAGACCATTGGGCAAGCCTAAATACTAACTAGTGACCGATAGCGTATAGTACCGTGAGGGAAAGGTGAAAAGAACCCAGGGATGGGAGTGAAATAGATTCTGAAACCATATGCCTACAACGTGTCAGAGCACATTAATGTGTGATGGCGTGCGTTTTGAAGTATGAGCCGGCGAGTTATGATAGCAAGCAGGTTAACCTTTAGAAGGGAAGCCAAAGCGAAAGCGAGTTTGAATAGAGCGACACATATGTTTGTTATTATAGACCCGAAACGGGTTGAGCTAGTCATGGGCAGGTTGAAGTTAGAGTAACATCTAATGGAGGACCGAACCGACTTTCGTTGAAACGACAGCGGATGACCTGTGACTAGGGGTGAAATTCCAATCGAAATCCGTGATAGCTGGTTCTCGTCGAAATAGTTTTAAGACTAGCGTAAGATAATGATTAGTTGGAGGTAGAGCTACTGAATGTATGATGGCGCCGCCTTGGTGTACTGAATACAATTAAACTCCGAATGCCAATTAATTTACTCTTGCAGTCAGACAGTGGGGGATAAGCTTCATTGTCACAAGGGGAAGAGCCCAGATCATTAAATAAGGTCCCTAAAATATGCTAAGTGGAAAAGGTTGTTAAAATACTTAAACAGCAAGGATGTTGGCTTAGAAGCAGCCATCGTTTAAAGAGTGCGTAACAGCTCACTTGTCGAGTGTTTTTGCGCCGAAGATGTAACGGGGCTAAGCATATTACCGAATTTATGGATTATCTATTTATTTAGATAGTGGTAGACGAGCGTTGTATATGGGGTGAAGTCAAACCGTGAGGATTGGTGGACTGTATACAAGTGAGAATGCCGGTGTAAGTAACGCTTGAGAGTGAGAATCTCTCAAACCGATTGACTAAGGTTTCCTGGACGAGGGTCGTCCTTCCAGGGTTAGTCTGGACCTAAGGCGAGGCAGAAATGCGTAGTCGATGGAAGAACAGGTTAATATTCCTGTACAAACAAATAGCTGATGGAGTGACGGAGAAGGTTAATGCATCCCCATTATTGGATTTGGGGTTAAATAAGAAGTCTTAAGAGTTGGCAAATCCGCTCTTTCTAAGGACAACTTATGAATACGAGTGAACGCTCTGCAAGTAGCGAAGATGCATACATCACGCTTCCAAGAAAAGCTTCTGAGTTAACTATTTGTTTCCAGTACCGAGAACGAACACACGTGGTCAAGGAGAAGATCCTAAGGTTAGCGAGTGAACTATAGCTAAGGAACTCTGCAAATTCATCCCGTAAGTTCGCAAGAAGGGATGCTCAATGTAAAAGTTGAGCCGCAGTGAAGAACGAGGGGGGACTGTTTAACTAAAACACAGCTCTATGCTAAATCGCAAGATGATGTATATGGGGTGACACCTGCCCAGTGCTGGAAGGTTAAAGAAGCGTGTTAGAGCAATCAAAGCTCGCGACTGAAGCCCCAGTGAACGGCGGCCGTAACTATAACGGTCCTAAGGTAGCGAAATTCCTTGTCGGGTAAATTCCGTCCCGCTTGAATGGTGTAACCATCTCTTGACTGTCTCGGCTATAGACTCGGTGAAATCCAGGTACGGGTGAAGACACCCGTTAGGCGCAACGGGACGGAAAGACCCCATGAAGCTTTACTGTAACTTAATATTGGGCAGAGTTTAGACATATAGAGTATAGGTGGGAGACTTTGAAGCAACTTCGCTAGGAGTTGTGGAGTCACCAGTGGAATACCACCTTTGTTTAAATTCTTCTCTAACTAGTTGCTGTTATCCAGCAATAGGACAGTGTTAGGCGGGCAGTTTGACTGGGGCGGTCGCCTCCTAAAAGGTAACGGAGGCGTGCAAAGGTACCCTCAGCACGGTTGGAAATCGTGTTAAGAGTGTAATGGTATAAGGGTGCTTGACTGTGAGACTTACAAGTCGAACAGGTAAGAAATTAGGTCATAGTGATCCGGTGGTTCAGTATGGAATGGCCATCGCTCAACGGATAAAAGCTACTCTGGGGATAACAGGCTGATACTGCCCAAGAGTTCACATCGACGGCAGTGTTTGGCACCTCGATGTCGACTCATCTCATCCTCGAGCTGAAGCAGGTTCGAAGGGTTCGGCTGTTCGCCGATTAAAGAGATACGTGAGTTGGGTTCAAACCGTCGCGAGACAGGTTGGTCCCTATCTATTGTGCCCGCAGGAAGATTGAAAAGATTTACTCTTAGTACGAGAGGACCGGAGTGAAGACACCTCTTGTGCTCCAGTTGTAGTGCCAACTGCACCGCTGGGTAGCAACGTGTCGAACGGATAAACGCTGAAAGCATCTAAGTGTGAAACCGACTTTAAGATTAATCTTCCCTTCCAGCAATGGAGTAAGAATCGTTGTAGACTACGACGTTGATAGGCTAAATGTGTAAGTGCCGTGAGGTATTTAGCTGATTAGTACTAATAATTCGAGGACTTAGATTTGATCATAAAACATTAGTTGTTTTAATCATTATGATTTGTTGTATTTAGTTTTTCAAAGAGCGATGTGTGTGATATCGATATCGTGATGGAAACACCTGGTCCCATTCCGAACCCAGAAGTTAAGCATCATGGAGCCGAAGGTAGCTTAGGTGAGAATAGGAAAATATCACGCAAACCAAAAATTAAAACGCCACTATAAGTGGTGTTTTTTTATTAATTTTTATTAGTTTTATTTCTTTTTAATTTGTTTTTTCTTTTTAATTTAATAATCCCATAAACTAGACCGCTAACAAAACTTAATGATATTAATGAAATACTGACAATAAAGATAATTAAAGTTTTTTTATCGCTTAAATCAAAGATTATAGAACCTGCTTTTTTGTCTATATCATGATTGCCATTGTTATTAGTTAAAAAATTTTCATTACTGTTATTTTTATTAGATTTATTTAATGTTTTGATTTCGTTATTAGATTGATTATTAGAATTTGTTTGAGATCTGGTTTGATTATCAGTTTGGTTTTCATTACTGATATTACGATCGTTTCTAAAAATTTCATCCCTTGATATATCTCCTGATTCATCTTCAGTTTCTCCATTTGAATCGCTTGAGGGATTAATTAACAATAATTCATTGTAATTTTTTGATGCATCAAAACCATCTCATGACTTAATAATGAAATCAAATTTATTTATCTCTGTTTTAATCAATTCAGTAATTTTATCTTTAGAAACAGACACCGGAGTTGATTCAAAGACTTTAGGATCTACTAAATATAATGATACCTTTTCGGGATTAATACTAACTTTATAATCTACATTAAAAATAGTGTTATTGTCATACTTACCTTTAATTTTAAAAATATTGTTATTTTCTTTTTCAAATACAATATCGAAGTTAGTTATCGGATTAAAAGCTGTTTTTTGAATTTTATCTAGTAAGTATAGCGTAAAACTTATATTTCTATTATTTTCGCTTGTTTGAATTGAATTATTTAATATCTTTAATCCTTTAGAAGCAAGAAGCGGTTCAATTAATCTGATCAACTTAATACTATCATCTACTTTAATTGAAAACTCATCATTTATTTTTAAGTTAATTGTCTGATCTGAAACAAGATTATTTTCATAATCTGTTTGAAGATTGATAACAAAGTCATTATTTAAATAACTCAATTTGATTTTAGAAATATCATCATTTTCAAAACTAACTTGTGATTTATTTATATCAATTAATTTATTATGAGCTTTAAATTTAACCAAATAAAACTTTGATTTGATATTTTCATCATTTTTTAAAAAGTAAAGCTTATTAGGTATAAGTTCAGGATATTTCTCGCTTCCATGGATTGTAAAATCATTACCATTTAAAACTCTTATTATTAATCAGAATTCTCCTGTGATGTTGTTAGGTAATAAATTGAAATTGTATTTGTTAGCAAGTTTTGTTATTAAATTCAATTCATCCTTAGTTCAAATATTCTGTCTAGGGGAATAAACACCGTCTTGATTAATATAAATACTATTTGAATTCTGATATGCCGACTTATAAACATCAATTAAAATATCATTAGTATCGATAGATCGTTCAACAGCAACTTTTTTATCGAAATCTTCAGCATATAATGATTCATAAGTTCTAACATTAAAATCATTTAATTCTTTAATGGAATTTTTGAAATTTATATTCAAAAAATCATAGCGATAATTCAATGAAAACCTGAGTGAAACATCATCGATTTTGAAATACCTATTATCATTTTCAATAGTTGAAAAATCTACAGATTTACCGTTAAATTCGCTAATTTTTGAGCTTTGAATACGTAAATTATTAATCTTGATTTGAACAAAATTTCTATTTAAATCAGATGGTGGAATAATGTTAGTAATTTCTGAACTATTAAGGTTTATATCAATAGTATTTCCATCTGACATTAGAACTCTATCTGATATCTTATTAGATCCTACATAAACATCTCCTATCAATTTCGCACTATTATTGAAGAAGTCAAATAGTTCAGGTAACTTCATTAAAAAATCGTATTGAGTATCATCAATTTCACTTACGGTAATACCTAAAAAACTAAATAATTCTTTTTGAAATTGACTTACATAATTTAATCCTTTTGTTTCGATTAAAGTATCGAAATAATTCGTATTTGGATTAGCTTTTATAGAATTTAAATCAGCATAATCAATTGCTAGATTTTTAAATTTATTTTTTCATGAACTTACTTTATACTTTCCTATTTTTCTAAGATGATCAATGAGTTTTAAAAACCTGTCATTATACGAAAAACCAAATTTTAAATTTTGATCAATTCTAGAGAAAACATAATTATCTTTTAACTTAAGATTATTAGTATTTATTTTTAAATTATTGACAAATAAATTGACTAAATTTTCTCAACCATTATATACTTTTTGTTTATAGAATTGATAATGTATTCCTTTGTAATAAATATAATAAGGAAATGTAAAATAGTCGGCAAAAATGTTATATTTTGGACTTACATTTTTCCTTGAATGATTTATATCTACACTTATAGTTTTGGGTTCATATTTTTGCCCGTAAAAATAATCAAAAAAGTTTTCTCTTTCTAATATGTTTTTGTAATTAGACTTTGTTTCAGATCATCTAGTTGAGATTGCTTTTAATTCGCTATTATTTATAATTCTTCATTTATCTATAGTTGGATCTTTTCAAAAAAATAAAAGTCTTTTTCTACTAAAACTTCCATTGCTATTTTTAGGAAAAAAATCGTCTGTTTCGATATTAGTAAACTTTTTATGCGTATATGCCTTAATTGGTCGAATTTTTCATCTAAAGAATCTTAATTCTTTAATATTTTTCTTATCAAAATTATTTTTATCTAAGTCAGCAAAAGTGGGTTGTCATTTTCTATAATAATGCTCTCTAATAGTTATTTCGTCACTACTATAATTTAAATTAGTTAAAGCGTAATATTCGTTTTCAGTGCCAGAAATCTTGCTAAAGACCCCATTTAAAGAAGTGTCTTTTTTATATGGAACAAATCCATGTTCTAAAATTTTATTTTCTAGAGGAATTGTGGTTTGTTCATATTTAGGCACTTCATATGGCGTTTTTACTCTACTGTAATTATTAGTAAACTCGTAAGTGTATCCTATTTTAGGTATATATTTGGCTTCAAAATTCAAATCAACATTATAAGGCCTATTGTAATAACCAAAATCTGTAATAGGCTTAAGTAAGCCTAATTTCTCGTAAGAGCTTTTACTTTCACTTGCTCAATCAAGCGAGCTTTTATCAATATATTCCTGCAACGTAAGATTTTTATCGTAATAAGGAGAATTTCTAGTTCTTACATATTGAACCTCTTCTATGCGATATAGATCTTTAAAAAAATCATCAAATTCTTGAACCCAACCCTCCACTTTTTTGTAGTATTTTTGGAATTGGTAATCAACTGCATCTAACAATTTTTTCTTTACACTTTCAACGGTATTTTTTGTCCGATCACGATCCAAAACAATGCTAGCATTATCTCCATTATTTGCTCTTAGGATAATTTTTGCACCATGATCAGCTGATATCCGTTCATCAAGATCGCTAATACTAATCTTGTTATTATCTATAAAACTAAAACTACCAAGAAAAACTGTAGATAGCATAGTTAAGATATTTAATAATTTATAAGCTTTTTTCATCTCTAATCAATATATGTAGAAAAAAATGTAAAAAGCTAAAAAATATGATAAATAATTTATATATAATAAAAATAAAGCATTATAATAAAGAATTATGTCTAGAAAACTTAACGATCAGGAATTAGTCCGTTTAGGTAAATTAAATCGATTAATCGAATCAAAACAAAATCCATACGAAGTAACGAAAGTTGATAACACTCACAACAGTAAAACTTTAAAAGAACAATTTGATAAATATACTAAAGAAGAATTGGCTGAAATAAATTTGGATAAGCCAATTACTGTTAGCGGAAGAGTAATGGGAATAAGAAGAACATTTATCTTGATTCAAGACTTTTACTCTGAATTTCAACTTTATATTAACAAAAACAAACAACCTGATGTATTTAAGTATTTTGAAGAATATTTAGATTTAGGAGATATCGTTACAGCTACCGGTAAACCAATGAAAACTAATACTAATGAACTTTCATTGGACATCGATTCATTAAAGATTATCTCTAAATCATTAAGAATTCCTCCAGAAAAATTTCACGGAATTGCAGATGAAGAAATTAGATCAAGAAAACGCTATTTAGATTTAATTCACAATGAAGAATCTAGAAAACGTTTTATCTATCGTTCTAAAATTATCACTGCGATGAGACAATTCTTTAATGAAAAAGGTTTTCTTGAAGTAGAAACACCTTTCTTGCATTCGCAAATCGGTGGTGCTGCTGCCAGACCATTTATTACTCACTATAATGCTTTAGATCGTGATTATTATTTAAGAATTGCTCCTGAACTGCCTCTTAAAAAGATTATCGTTGGTGGTTTCGATAAGATTTTTGAAATCGGTAAATGCTTTAGAAATGAAGGGATGGACTCAACGCATAATCCGGAATTTACAAGTATGGAAACATATGTTGCTTATGCTGACTATGTTTATATGATGGAGTTGACTGAGTCTATTATTAAATATGTAGCAAACGCAGTTGATGTTAAACAAACTACATTTAATGATCAAACTGTTGATTGAACTAAAGCATTCAAACGCATTAAAATGACTGATTTGATCAAACAAGAAACTGGCATTGATTTTACGCATGTTAAATCATTAGAAGAAGCTTTAGAACTGGCTAATAAACATAAAATTCATGTTAAAGAACATGAAAAAACAATTGGTCATATCACTAGTTTATTCTTTGAAGAATTCTGTGAAAAGAAGTTAATTGAACCAACTTTTGTTACTCATCATCCAGTAGAAATTTCGCCTTTATCTAAATTAGATTATTCAGATGTAAGATATACAGAACGTTTCGAACTATTTATTTTTGGTCGAGAGATAGCTAATGCGTTTAGTGAGTTAAATGATCCGATTGATCAAAGACAAAGATTTGAAAAACAATTAGAGGAAAAACAAAAAGGCAATGACGAAGCTTCTGAAATGGACGAAGACTTCTTAGAAGCTCTTGAAAATGGGCTACCTCCTACAGGAGGATTAGGTATCGGCATTGACCGTTTAGTAATGATGCTAACAGGCACTGCATCAATAAGAGATATCTTGATATTCCCGCATTTAAGAGAAGAATAATTAAATATATTTATATTATTTAAAATATTTAATTTTGTTATTTATAATTTATTAGCCAATAAATCAAAACACTGAGGTTTTGAGTGGAAGAACAAAATTATTATGAGATATTAGGAGTAAGTGAAAACGCTACCACATCCGAAATAAAGAAAGCGTTTAGAAAACTCGCTAAAAAATATCACCCCGATGTAAATCCTGATCCAAAATCAGTTGAACGTTTTCAAAAAATAAATCAAGCATATGAAGTTTTAAGTGATGAAGAAGCACGAAGCAATTATGATTATGATTTAAACGGTTATGATTATGATGATGAGGATGAAAATGATTTAGAAGATACTAAAGACTATTCAGATACTATTAGTATTATTTTTGGTAACAAAAATAATAAGAAAACTGATAAATCCGCTTCACAAAATCAACAAAAAAAACAATATACTTCCTCCAATAACCAAGAAAAAGCAGCTGGACAGACAACTACTAAAGCATCTAAAAAAGATCCATATACTCCAAAAACTTTATATGAGATACTGGATGTAACCAAGAAAACTTCTGAAGAAGAAATAACTAAAAAATACAATCTTTTAAAACAAAAATATCCTGAGAATTCTCCTATAGAAACAATTGCTTGAACAGCAAAAGAAATTAAATGTGCTTACACAGTTTTATCAAGCCATGTTGATAAAAAGAAATATGATAATACAAGTGTTTTTGTCTTTGAAGGTGTTATCCATCTTGGAGGCGTATTTTCGCGCGAAGTCCATTTAAAAGGGCTACAAAATCAAACTAAGAAAGCTAAAGCCAGCACGACAACTACCGCTTCAACAACACGTAAGATTCATCATAAAAAAGAACACATACACAGAACTGTTTTTCATAACCAAAAAACACCTCGAACAATCAACAGATCGACACAAGAATTCCCTAAACAATATGAACAACGACCGCAAGAATTTGATATTAATTTAGATCAATACATTACTAATGTAGTTCATTCAGATCAAGATGTTGATTTCTTCCGTAAAACTTTAACAAAAAAAGAAGAAAATAAAAATAACAGTTCACATCATCAAACTGTTCAAGTTAAGAAAGAGAGTTTCTTGACTAGATTTAGAAACAAACACCCAATTTTAAGTTCGGTAATAGCAGGTACCTTTATTGCTTCTATTTTAATAATCATTATTATAGTTGTGATTACTAAAATTGGTTTAACTAACTAATTATGAAGATTATGAATAAACAAGATATTATTGATCACGTGAATGTTGATCATTTAGATACGATAAAAATTATTTACAAACACTACGTAAAAAACGAAGAAATTCAATCAATTAAATTGCTCGATTTAGACTTAGAATCGCTTAAAATTGAAGTTAATAATAAGGAATTTACAATTCCATATGATAAGAAAGCTAATAATTTGAGTGAGATTAAGTATATTCTTATTGGCATGCATCAGAATGCTCAATATTTAATCGATCTAGAACCAGTACAAAAAGAATATAATGATTTTTTAAAACAAAATCATAGAAGTGTTTATTTGGCAACACAAAATAAAGAAAAGGAATTGCTTTGCAGCTCGACTGTTTTGTTTAGAAAAAACGATGATTTTTATGTATATTTAGCTAAGGTTGCACAACATTATCAAAACATAAAATATAACAACAAAAACCTAGGTGTTTTATTAATAGAAAATTCACAAGATGATAAAACTGAGTTTTTAAGAAATTCAGTTCAATATGTTGCGGATTTAGAAGAAGTAAATAATCCTAATCTAGCTCAAGAACTACTTGATGAATTAGAGAAAAATCCTGTTGAAGAAAAAGTTGCAAAAATGCTTAAAAAATTCGAAGGATTTGTATTGTTTAAAATTATTTTAAAAACAGGAAGAGCTAAATTTGGATTCGGTAAGGCTTATGATGTAGTTAATCATAAGCTTATACCAATTAAGATGGAAGAAGATCATATAATGAAAAAATAACCTTCCTTAGGTTAATTAAAAATAGTTAAGAAAATTATTTAAAATTTTTATAAATAACTTTAAAAAATTTGTATAATTTACCTGATAAGATTAATCAATATTAATTAAATGAATAACAGTATTTTCTTAACACCAAGTTATTTTGATGGTAATCAATATTTAGCTACATTTGTAAACCTTCTTATTTATGTCGCTTTTTTATTAACCGTTCCTACAATCTTAATTTTTGGTTTAACTTTTCTAAAGCCAAAATTATCTCAAAACCAACAACTAAATCTTTATGCATTTTCATCTGCTTTATTAATAAGTATTGGAATGCTAGGATTATTGTTTGAGGCTACAGAAAGTGCTAATGTTTATGTAGAGCAATCATTGATTCATTACGAGACGGTTTATAAAAACCTCATAAAGATAGGAATGCTTGTTGGTGGAGCTGTTATTGGTCTTACAGTAGTTATCTCGTTTAGATTTTTATACATTCATTTTACTAAGCAAGATCATTGTAATCATTCACACAACCACTCATTACATATTACCAATGAACATGAAGATTACCAACATAAGATGAAAGAACATAAGCCGAATATCAAAGCTGCATGGTTGGTAATTATTCTGTTGTTATCACACAGAACAATCGATGGCTTTGTTTTAGGTGGTACAGTTTCTTTATTAACTCTAGATCCTAGTCAAATCAACATTGGATTTATTGTTTCTTTTAATATTCACATTTTAATTGAAGTTATCATTATTCATTATCGACAAATTCAATTTGGTGAAAAGAAATTTAGAGCTGCATTGCATAACTTCTACACAACAATATTGATCATTCCTATTATGTTAATAGGGGCTTATGTTAATCCATTACTAAGACAAGTTGGTTGGATATTACCGATTGTTAATGCTAGTGGAGGTGTAATTATCACCTTTATGGCAATCATTGAATTAGTTCCAGAATTTATTCATAACAAATCAATGAAAACAGCCGATTGATACAAAGTTTTAATTTCGTTTGCTTTAGGTTTAGTTATCGCAATCTTGATCTTATCTTTCCATGAACACACTCATGAAACAACAAGTTCATATCTATCTAATCAAACGAAAGCAGTGTTAAGTGATCCGTTACTTTTTAACAAGCTTAAACAACGGTTTATACTTAGTTATTAGTTGATAAGAATTCCACAAGTTTCAATTAGCAATTTTCCAAAGAGACATCTTACGATTGATTTCAAAACGTAGATGTCTCTTTGTTATATTTTTAAGGAAATCTATATTATTTTCGAAAAAATGTAAAAGATATTCTTGTTGATTTTTCTCGATCATTTTGTTTAAAAATGCTATTAATTGATCTTCAATACCCGCATTATATTTACGCAATTTCATATCGAATAATTCAGGTTCGTTTGTTGAACAAAAATGCTCTAAATATTTGTAATTGAATTCTTCATCTAGGTGTTGAAATAACAATTCAAAATAAGTCATTTCATTACTAGAAGTTGTGGCTAATTTTTGAATATCTTTTTTATAAAATACGGTATTAATAAAATCTAAATTTTCACAAAACAATTTCTTAAATATAACCGGCTTATAAGTGTTTTGATAACGTTTTAAATTTCAGAAATACACACATTTATCTACTAAACTGTCTTTTATTGATTTAACTAGATGAACATTAATCATATTACGAACATCCACAATATAATAAAAATCTGTTTTAATTAATGATTTTTCAAATAAATAATTTAGTGCGTTATTAATATTTCTGAATTTTTCTTTGTGAATAATCGTTTTATCGATATTATTATTTTCAAGTATTTGGTCAGTTAAATCAACAGATTCATCGAGTAAAATGATGGTTTCTTCATTTTTTAATAAATCTAATGTTTGTTGCAAATTGTTTGCACAATTACGTAAATATAAAACAAATGATAGCTTCATTTATGAGCTTATTATTTCTGATATTTTAGCTTAAAAATATAATAATAAATATAATTAATTTGTTAATTAAATTTTTGATATGAAGAAATACGATGGTATAGGCGCTTCAAACGGGATAGCAATAGCGCAAGCGTACGTGCTTAAAAATCCGGTTTTTAACTTTAGTGATAAAAAAATATCAGCATCTGAAATAGATGAAACAATCCAATCTATTAAAAATGCTTTTGAAAAAAGTTCGCAACAATTAAAAGAAATTAAAGAAATTGCTCTTAAAAAGTTAGGGGAAGAAATCGCTATCGTTTTTGATGGTCACATAAATATTGTTAATGACCCAATGTTGTTTGATCAAATTCAAAATGAAATTAAAGAAAATTTAGCTAATGCTCCAACAGCATTATCTAAAATTTATGATCAAACTAAAGCGATGTTTGAAGCTATTGATGATGCTTATTTAAAAGAAAGAGCATCTGATATCGGTGATGTTAAAAAAAGAATTTTATCTAATTTATTAGGTGTTGATTTACCAGATTTATTATCAATTAACCACGAAGTCATTTTGATAGCTGATGATTTAACTCCTTCTGAAACATCTTTATTAAATAAAGAATATATCAAAGGTTTTGCTACTAACATCGGTGGTAGAACATCTCATTCTGCTATCATGGCTAGAACATTAGAAATTCCTGCTGTATTAGGTCTTAAAACAATCACTGAAACAATTAATCATGGTGATATGATTTCAATTGATGGTGTTAAAGGGATTGTTTATAACGAACTAAGCGATGCTGATATTAGCAATCTTCGTAAAGAAAAAGAAAAATACGAAGAAAACAAAGAAAAATTAAAAAAATACTTACCACCTAAAGCAATTACTTTAGATGGTCATGAAGTTATCGTAGCTGCTAATATTGGAAAACCAAGCGATGTTCTAAAAGGTAATGAATACGGAGCTAAAGGTGTTGGGTTATTCCGTACAGAATTCTTATACATGGATTCAGCTAATTGACCTGATGAAGAAACACAATTTAAATCTTACAAACAATCTCTTGATTATTCTAATAATGAAACAGTAATTATTAGAACATTAGATATTGGTGGTGATAAAAACTTAAGTTATTACAAGTTTGCTGAAGAAATGAATCCTTTCTTAGGTTACCGTGCAATTCGTTTTACTAATGACAATCCTGAAATTTTTAAAACTCAATTAAGAGCGTTATTAAGAGCATCAAAATTTGGTAGTCTAGGAATTATGTTCCCGATGATTGCTAACCTTGAAGAATTATTAAAAGCTAAAGAAATTCTTGAAGAAGCTAAAAAAGAATTAGATGAAAGAAAAATAGAATACGGTAAACCGTTAGTTGGTATCATGATTGAGATTCCATCAGCCGCTATTATGAGTGATATATTAGCTCAATATGTTGATTTCTTCTCTATTGGTACAAATGATATGATTCAATACTCATTTGCAGTAGATCGTATGTCTAAGAATGTTAACTATTTATATCAACCACTTAACCCTGCATTATTAAGAATCGTTAAGATGACTATTGATGGTGGTTTAAAATCTAATGTTTGAACTGGTATGTGTGGCGAAATGGCTGGAGAACCACTAGCAATTCCGATCCTTTTAGGTATGGGATTAAAAGAGTTTTCAATGTCTGCTTCATCAATGTTAAAAGCTAAAGAATTAATTAATAATTTAAAGTATTCTGATTGCAAAGAACTAGTTGATCAAGTAATAAATCTGAAAAATCAACAAGAAGTTTCTGATAAAGTTAAGGAATTTTTAGCAAAAAATAATTTAGAAATTTCTTAGTAAAAAATAGGGAAAAAATAGATAATCTAAAATTCTAATATCAATCATAATTAATTCATTAAACAAAAAAATGGATTAATTATGAATAACATAATAGACATTAATAAAGCGATCGATAAATATTATTGATACGCATTTAAAGTAGCTAGTAAAATTTTTTATAACTACTACTCATCTTTACCGTTTGAATCATCAGATTTACATCAGATATCAGCGCTTGCGATAATTGATGGATCTAAACGTTTTGATCCATCAAAAAATGATAATTTTGATGCTTATATACGTAAGTATGTTTCTTTATATATCATTAGTATTTTTAAAAAAGAAACGACCAACAAAAGAAAGATACTTAACTACATATCAGATAAAGAAGACGTTCCGCCTGTTTGTCATAAAAGCCCTGAATATTATTTAAGGTTAGATGAAGTTAGACAAGAAATAAGGATTATACTTAAGAAATTCAAACCTAATCAACGCAAGATTATTGTTGAGTTTTTACAAGGTAGCAGGATTTGTGATATTGTTAAAGAACATAAACTCGATAAACACCGCGTAAGTTATGCTATTAACAAATTTAAAAATGAAATCATTAATAATGATTTAATAAAGAGTAGCTTAAATTATTAAAAAACTAGATTAAAATAAATAAGATCTATTGAAAACGAAAACATTGAGTTTTTTGCGAACTAATGAGTAATAAAATTATTTATTAATCAATAGTTATTATTATGTTTTTTAGTAAGCACTCAAATTTACTAAAAACAGTTTTTGCGTAATTGCTAATTAGCTAATAGTTAATTATAAGGCTAATCTATAAACAATAAAAGCTCATTAGCATGCAAGAATTAATGTTGGTAGTGAGTATGTGGGTTATCTTGAGTGATCATAGAATCCGGGGTCTTTAATCAAACAGGATTATTTAAAAACAACTAATTCAAAAATAAGAGCTTGTTGCTCTTATTTTTCTTTTCTAAATGCATTAATGTTAATTAGAAAAAGTAATAAATATGATATAATTTTAATGATGTTCTCAATATCACACTAATTTTTTCGGAGTATTAAATGGCATTATCAAAAGATAAAAAGACTGAAATCATCAAGAAATTCCAAAAAAATGACGCAGATGTTGGCAGTGTTTTTGTACAAGTAGCTGTTTTAACAGAAGAAATTAAGTTATTAACAGAACACTTGTTAAAAAACAAAAAAGACTTCATTTCTAAACGCGGTCTTTATACAAAAGTTTCAAAACGTAAGACTTTATTAAATTACTTAAAAGAAAACGATTTGAATGCTTACAGAAACTTGATTTCAGAACTAGAATTAAGACATTCTTAATTCGTAAAAAAGTAAATGGAGCACACAAAATTGTGTGCCTTTTTTATTTTTATTGATATATTCATATTAATTCAAAGATATGGCTAAAATTAATTTTTTCACCCTAGGCGGACAAGACGAACAAGGAAAGAACTGTTCAGTACTTGAAGTTAATGATGATATCTATTTATTTAATACAGGTAGCTTAGTACCGATCAATAGTTTACTAGGTGTAGAGCAATTAATACCTGATTATTCATATATAGCTATTAACAAAAAGAAAGTTAAGGGGTTATTTATTGGTTACCCTTCTCAATCTAACTTAGGATCATTATTATATTTACTAAAATCAATAAAACCTGTAACCCTTAACATTTATACCTCTTTAGTTGGTAAAACAATTATTGAAAGTATTATGGAAAAACAACGAGATTTTGAACCATTTAAAAAATCAGTTAATATCGTTGTATTAAATCCTTTAAAAGAATTCGAAATTAATGAAAATGTAAAGGTTACACCTTTCAGAGTATTTTCTTCTATTCCATATAGTTATGGTTTTTGCATCAATACTCAAGATGGTTTAATCGTTTATATCGATGATTTCATTCTTGTTAATGATAAGAATAAGACTTTCAGTTCAGATTTAATGGATCTGAAGATGATGATTAATAAAAAAGTGCTTTTATTAATCGTTGGGGCTGGTCAGGTTGGTAAAAATATTAGTAATACCAGTCCAAACCATCGCTCTAAGCAAGCAATTGAGAAATTCATTAACGATTCTAAAGGGCGTAGCATTATTGCTTGTTATGATGATAATGTTTATGCTATTTTTACGGCTGCAACAATTGCAAGAAAACAACAAAAACCTTTCATAGTATATAGCCAAGCTTCAATAAACTTATTTAACACGATCATTAAGAAAAATATGTTTAGTTCTCGTGATTTGCAAACGATGCCAATCAGCGAAATGAATAACGAGAAAGAAGCAATTATTGTAGTTAGTGGTACTCCTCATAACTTATATAACCAATTAGCTAAAATTGCTACTGGTGAAGATAAACGTCTTACTTTAGAAAAAGAAGATCGATTTATCTTATTAACTCCTAAGATTGCAGGGTTTGAAAGTTACGAAGCTAAAATTTTAGATGAAATTGCTAGATGTGATGTAACTTACAAACGTTTAAGTTCAGAAGTATTACCTATTAAAGCTTCTAATGAAGATCATAAGTTCTTAGTAAACTTGCTAAGACCTCAATTTGCTATTCCGATTCAAGGATTATATAAAGAATTCGTTAAATATTTAGAAGTTGTCAATCAAACAGGAAATTTCAAAGAATACCAAAGACCAATTCTCTTATATAATGGTGAAATATTAAGTTTTAACAACGGTAAGTTAAGTAATAAACATGAAGAATTACATTTAAATTCTAAATGTATTGATACCGCAGGTGTTCAAGATGTTAAATCAACAATTTTATCTGAACGTTTTCAAATGGGTTGTAACGGAGTTGTAACCTTATCAATGTACATGTCACCTAAGAAGATGGAATTCTTAGATCCTATTGATATTGAAACTTATGGAGTTAGCGAGGAAGCTCAAAAGCTAACTGAAGTGATTGATAAATGCAAAACTCAGATCCGAACAATTCAAACAACATTTATTTCGGAAATGAAAGATAAAATGAAAAAAACTCCTAAAAAGCGTATTTCAGTAAGTGATTATAACGATTTCAAAAAAACAATTCGCAAGGTTGTTGGTAAGATTTTTGAGAAAAATTTATATAAAAACGCAGCTGTAATAACTAGTGTTGTTGAATTAGAACAATAAGGATAATTATTAGCGATATGAAAGCTAAAGTAACAGAAAAGCTAACTAAACTTAAAACCTGATCAGATTCTAAAAAAAGTCATATTGTTAGAATAACGGTTGCATCGTTTCTAATGATTGTTCTGTTTTTAGTTTTCTTAAGAGCGCCATATTTTGGTGAGTTTATTGATGGCGCAATCTTTGATCTATTGTTTTTCGGAACAGGAAAATACATCGTTTATTTAGTATTTTTTGGTACTTTTATTGCTTTAATGTTTCGCAAAACCAGAATAACACCAATAACATATAGATCTAAAAGACTTTGATTGTTTATTCTATTTGTTGATATCTTTGTGTTAATAATTCTTGGTTTGATTCATGCAGTTTTATATTCAAAAAAAATTGCCGAAATTAACGGATTGGATAAGTATTTTTCTGATTTTTATTTTGCTGAATGATCTAAAACATTAGGATTAAATGGTGAGTGATTATGAAACAGAAATACTAAAAATCCTTTATTAATATCTGGTGGATTAATCAATACATTGTTTGTTGTAATTAATGTTAGATACCCAATTATTATTTTCATTGGGCTTGCTATAACTTTTCTTGTTATCATTATTTTCTTCATTGGATTCTATTACAACCTAAAAGGCTTTGTCAAAATAAAAAATAAATTAATTAGAAGTTTAGGTGGAGTAATTAACAATGACTTCATACCGATGTATGAAAAATGAAAAACATCTAATTCGATTAATGTAGAAACTCCTGTTAAAGAAACTTTTGTTAAAGAAAAGCAGATCGACGATCTGTATTATGAAAATTCTAATCTAAATGTTAAAGAACTTTCTTTTTCAGAAGCCAATAATACTGTTTATAAAGAAATTAAACCTTTAGAAATTAAACAAGAATCAATCAATGAAAGAAAAGCTAACCAAGCTTTTTTAGATATTATTGTAACCAAGCTAGAGAAGTTATTTAAAGAAAAAAATATTAAAGCTGAATTAGCAGTTAAAAAATGTGGTCCAACTGAAGTTAGTTTAACTTTTGATTTTGCTGATCGAAAACAAATTAAACAGATTAAAAACTTAGATAAAGAATTAGTTGATATTTTTGAAACTAATGTGGTTAGCATTAATCAAAAAGGAAACAGCGTTTGCTTTAGTACTAGAGCATTTAATGAAAGTAAAATATCAATAACTGATGTTATGTTAAAGCGGGATTTTGATAATTCGGAATTAAACTGTGCGATCGGTATTGATGATAACTACAACCCAATTAATTTTGATCTTAAAAAAGAAAAAAATTTATTGATTGTCGGAGGATTAGGTTCAGGTAAATTAGCATGTACTTTTTCGGTCATCACATCTTTATTAGTTAATAAATCACCAAACGATTTACAACTATGTATAGTTGATTCTCCGAATTCAAAATTATCTAAACTAAACAATTTACCACACTTAATAAATTCAACAATTAACTCAGTTGAAGGTAGCAGTCAGTTTTTTGAAAAAATTATGACTGAAGTTAAATTTCGTAATAAGATTTTGGAAGCTAACCAAGTTGAATCAATTGATGAATACAACAAAACAAATCCCGATAAAAAAATTAAAGACATGGTGATTTGTATAAACGATATTAATGATTTCTTAAACCATGATTTTTCATACATTTTTAAAATCATTTCGTATATTTATAAAGTAGCTAATAAGATCAATATTTTCTTAATTTTAGTAACTAATAAGGTTGGTGCTAATTTAGTTGATGAAGAGCTGATCAAATGTTATGGAAAAATTATCAGTCTAAAACTTGATACGCATGAAGAATCAGAACTATTAATCAACAAAAAAGATTTATATAAATTACATAAAAATGGCGATCTTTACATTATTGATCCTAAATCTAAAGAGATGATAACTAGAGGGTTGTCTTGTTTTGTAGAAGATTATTTATTAGAAGATATTAAGAGACATTACTCATCAAATTATGAAAAGCATTAGTTTAAAAGAATTAGAAAACATAATTTCAACAAATAAAAAGCCAATTTTTGTCAAATTTACATGGGAAGATTGTGGTGTTTGTAAGATGAACGCACCAATCATTAACAAAGTATGTGAACAAAGACAAGATCAATACGATTGCTATGAAATTGATGTTGATAAAGAACAAATTTGAGCAGAAGATGATCCTGACAATAAATGAGCAATTAAAGTAGTGCCAGTTTATATGGTATTTAAAAACGGCGAGAAAAAATTCGAACACGTAAATTTTATTGCTGAAGATAAACTAAATAGTGAATTAGATAAGCATATATAGGTAATTAAATGGACTTAATGAATGGATTTTTTAGTTTAGAACACGAGCCGGTTTTCTTTGAAATCCATTATCTTTTTTATTACACATGAACCAAAGATGGTTTAAAAAAATTAGAAGAAATTAATCAAATAAAATTTTGTAATTATGACAAAATTCAAATTAAACCATCCCATGCCAATTCGTGATATCAACTCTTTTTAATTCTCAATAAAACAAACAAACCGCTAGTTGGTGAAGTTTATTTAGATAACCAAAAATATTTATCTAACCGATCAGTTTTTTCTAAGAAAAAAGCTAAACTTTTAGTACTTAATGTTAATCAAAAAGATTATGAAGAAATACTAACTAGTAATAAAAATATTATTACTACTTTGTTTTCTAATTTTTACAACGGTTTATTAATTAAAGACATTAAAGAAAAGTTTTTAAATTATTGAAGATCGAAATTTGGTTTTCATAAAAAAGTAATTGCTCAAAGATTGCTCAATACTTTTGATGAAAATAATAATAAATTTCTTGATTTAGAAAAAAGTATAAAGTTATATAATGATCAGTTTTACAATGCTAGAGATATTAATTTAAGTCACTTTAATTTATTGAAAAGAAATTATACCGAATTAGTTGATTCATTAAGGAACTATGATGAGGATTTCAAAGCGATTAATGAAAAAAACCATCAATTGCTAAATTCTAAAAAAACATCTGAAAAGATTTCACAAATATATTTTTTAGATGATCAAATTAAAAATTTAAAGCAACGCATTATTAATTTGAAAATTAATAAAAAATATGGTCCATATTCAGTTGAGCAACTTAATGAAATTAAACGCGTTAAGTTGGAAATAAAAACTTTAAAAAGCAATAAAAGAAAACAACAAAACGATATTAAAAATATCTTAAATAATTACGTCAAAGGTTTAAAAAAACAATGTTCATTTAACCAGTCAAAAATGTTTATTGAATCTAGTTATACAGATAAAATTTACTACTTAATTGAATGGTTTAAAGCTCATGAATTATCTAAAGTAATTAAAAAAATTAAATGAATTAAGCACCTTGATATCAATATTATCAACAACTTTATCAATAATGCCAAAAAAATTATTAATAAAAAGGCAGATAGTATTGAAGACTCAAATAAATTAATTGATTTAGTTCCTAAAAAACAAATTGCTTTTTTATATTCAGACTTAAGATATCGACTTAAAAAAATTGCTAAAATATCACTTCATAAAAGTGATCAAGATATTAATAATTTAATTGTTGAATTGGTTGAAGAAAACAACTTAAATTTTGGTAGATACCTTGATGATTTTTTTCATAAAAATCTATATCTTTGAAGATTAAAACTTAACTTAAAAGAATCGATTAAACTTTATAAATTACAACCTGATTGCAATGATTTCTTTAACCTATTTAACAATAAATTTCAATCAGCAGTTTATTCAAGTAATTGAAGTTCTAAATTTAAGAAAAATGTTTTAAATCCAATCTACAAAATTTCGATTGATAGCTATAAAAAACTTTATCGCTATTATTTAAATTTATCTAATACTTCGCGCGACGATATTCAAGCTACAATTTTTTACATTAACGCTTTTGGTTTTAAATTAACATTAGATTTTATGAAGTCTTACCAAATGAGTCCGTTGGTAAGTTCTTATAGTAATTTAATTAATATTCGTTGGGCTACAAGATTAATTTGAAGTCAAATTAAAAAGTTCATTGACGAGATTGAAATTGAAACAGATAGCTTAACTAATTTCCCTAAGATTAATTTCGATGTTAAGAGTTATAGTCAAACGTTAAAAGAAAAATTCAAACAAGAATATAAAGATTATTTGGATAGTAATAATAAGATTAATTCAGCTATTGCTAACAGATATGAAAACTACATTGTTCAAAATTTTTTAGATATTAAATCTGATTTAGAGTCAAACACTCATATCAAACTAAATTTAGATGAATATAAAAAAGAAATCGAAGAAAAAATCAATTCAATTAAAGAATTAATTAAAGTTAATAAAGTTCGAAAAGAGGAATATAAAAAAGAGTATTTATCGAATAATTTAATTAATGAAAAAAGAGAGAACTTTGATCGTTTTAATAAGTTAAGAAATACGATTAAAACCTTGTATAAAAATGTTCGATTAGTAAACCGTGTTTTATATAAAAAGAAACTTTTAAAAACTAAGAATGCAATTGATATTAAAACGATTAGTTCAAAGTTGAATTATTACTTAGCTATTATTAATCGATGACAATACATTTACAATATATTTATTGATTGAAAACCGACAAAATATCATTCAAAAAAATTGCGTAAAATTCTAACTGAATTATATCTTTACCGTTCTTATAAAGATGTTGGAATTAGCGAAGAAATTAACTATAGTTACCTTTCTTTTTTATCTAGTTCAGACGCAATCACAGTTTATTTATTATCAAAATTTGTAAAATTACCAAGGCTTCTATTTGTTCATAATTTTAAATTGAATACCAAACATGAGTACAATGTGTTTAAAGGATTATTACTTAAATATCAAAATCAATCGCAAACAGCAATTATTCTAAATGATTCTGATATCCAATTAATGAATGACTTAGGGACTAAAGAGTTCTAATGCAAAAAACTAAGAAAAATACATCTAACTATATAAGCATCGTTGGTGCTAGAGAAAACAATCTAAAAAATATCAACATTGATATCCCCAAAAATCAATTAGTTGTAGTTACTGGTTTATCAGGTAGTGGTAAATCTTCTTTAGCATTCAAAACAATTTATGCTGAAGGTCAAAGAAGATATCTAGAATCATTATCACCTTATGCAAGACAATTTTTAGGTAACAATGATAAACCAGATGTTGATTCAATTGAAGGATTATCACCATCAATATCTATTGATCAAAAATCAACCTCTCATAACCCAAGATCAACAGTTGGTACGGTTACTGAAATATATGATTTTTTAAGATTATTATGATCAAGAGTTGGTGATGCTTATTGTGTCAATGGTCACGGTAAAATTAAAACCACAACAATTAAACAAATTATTGACCAAGTTCTAGATTTAGAAGAAAATACTAGACTTCAAATTTTAGCGCCTGTTGTTAAACTGCAAAAAGGTACTTTTAAAAACGAATTCGAAAAATATCACAAGCAAGGTTTTATGCGTGTTTTGGTTGATGGTCAAGTTTATAGTCTTGATGACAAAATTGAATTAGACAAAAACCAAAAACATAATATTAGTATTATTATCGATCGGATTGTTTTAAATAAAGATAACCAAACAAAATTAAGAATAACTGATGCTATTGAAACCGCTCTAAATGTAAGTAATGGTTTAATTCATATCATTACAGATGACAGCAAATATGAATTTTCTTTAAACCATTCTTGCGATCAATGCGGGTTTAATATTCCTGAGTTTGAACCTAGATTATTTTCTTTTAATAGCCCTGTTGGTGCTTGTGATTACTGTAAGGGGTTAGGTTTCACTTTTGAACCTGATGTTGATAAAATTATCCCTGATAAAAATTTATCAATTAACGAAGGTGGTATTGATTATTTCAAGAATACAGTTAATACTTCATCGCAAGATTGACAACGTTTTTCTTCGATAATAAAACACTACGATATCGATCCAGATACACCAATTAAAAATCTAACCAAAAAAGAGATTAATTATTTATTAGAGGGTTCAGACGAACCGATCGAAATCATAATTGAATCTAAAAATGGTGTTAGTTCAAAACTTGATTATGTTGAAGGAATTGCTAAATTAATTCAGAGAAGACATCTAGAAACTAATAGCTCAATGGCTCGTGATTATTATTCAAAATATACATCACAACAAAAGTGCAAAACTTGTGATGGTAAAAAATTATCGCCAGCAGCATTAAGCGTAAAAATAGGTGGTTTAGATATTGTTGAATTTACAGATCTAAACATTAAAAAGGAATTAGATTTTATCTTAGGTTTAGAATTCAATGAAGAAAGAGCTAAGATTGCCAAATTCGTTCTAAAAGAAATTTTAGATCGACTACATTTCTTGATTAATGTTGGTTTAGAATATCTAACATTATCAAGAAATGCTGCAACGCTTTCAGGTGGTGAATCTCAAAGAATTAGATTGGCAACTCAAATAGGTTCTAGACTATCTGGAGTTTTGTATGTATTAGATGAACCATCAATCGGTTTACACCAAAAAGATAATGATAAACTAATTGATACTTTAATTTCTATGAAGAATTTAGGTAACAGTTTGATTATTGTTGAACATGATGAAGATACAATGCTAGCTGCTGATTATCTTATTGATATCGGTCCTGGTGCTGGTATTTATGGTGGTAAGATTGTGGCAGCTGGAACAGTTGATGAAGTTAAACAAAATCCTGATTCATTAACTGGTCAATATTTATCTAAAAAACAAACTATAGAAATACCTAAAAAACTTCATTCAGGCAACGGTCAAAAAATTATTATAAAAGGTGCTAGTGCTAATAATCTAAAAAATATTAATGTTGAATTCCCTTTAAATAAGTTTGTTGTGGTTACTGGGGTTTCTGGTAGTGGTAAATCAACTTTAGTTAATCAAACTTTAGTTAACGGAATTGAAAAAGCTTTATTTAATAAGCATGTTGAAGTAGGCAAATATAAATCATTAATTGGTATTAATTCAATTGATAAGATTGTAAAAGTATCTCAAGATCCAATTGGTAGAACTCCTCGTTCAAATCCGGCTACTTATGTCAGTGTGTTTGATGACATTAGAGAAGTGTTTGCTAATGTTATTGAAGCTAAAACTCGAGGTTATACAAAATCAAGATTTTCATTTAATGTTTCTGGTGGACGATGCGATGATTGTCAAGGTGATGGTGTTAAATGTATTGAAATGCATTTTTTACCAAATGTTTATGTTAAATGTACTAGTTGTAATGGTAAGAAATACAATGAAGCAACTCTTGAAATTAAATATAAAAACAAATCAATTTACGATGTTTTAGAAATGTCTTGTGAAGAAGCTTTGGAATTCTTTAAATCGACTCCATCAATTTATCGTAAGCTGCAATTGATGTGTGATGTTGGTCTTGGATATTTAAAATTATCAACAAATGCCACAGAATTATCAGGTGGCGAAGCGCAAAGAATTAAATTAGCTAAACATCTCCAAAGAAAAGCAACTGGCAAAACAATTTATGTATTAGATGAACCGACAACCGGTCTTCATTCTCACGACATTAAAAAATTATTAATCGTTTTAAATCGTTTGGTTGAAAATGGTGATTCAGTGATTGTTATTGAACATAACTTAGATTTAATTAAGGTAGCTGATCATGTGATTGATCTAGGGCCTAATGGCGGGGATGAAGGTGGTTATGTTGTATGTACAGGTACGCCGCAAGAGTTAGTGGATAAATATACTGATTCATCTTATACAGCTAAATATTTAGCTAAAATTATGAAAAATTAACAGATAGTTCATTTTTATTAAAATGTTATAATATGTACTAGTGAAATTATGGCATCAATTACAGAATTAATTAAACAATTAAGAGCTAGCACTCAAGCTGGTTTTATGGATTGCAAAAAAGCTCTAGAAGCTACTAATAATGATATCGATCAAGCAATCAAATGATTAAGAGAAAACGGAATTGCTAAAGCAGCTAAAAAGGTTGATAATGTTGCATCTGAAGGTGTAATTAAATTAAAATTAGCTGATCAAAAAGCAACTGTTTTAGAAATCAATTCGCAAACTGACTTCGTTACTAAAAATGATCAATTTATCGCATTTTCTAATGAATTAATTGATTTAATTCACGAAACAGGAATAACAGATGTTGCTGAAATTGAAAAATTAAAATTAGCAAGTGGTTCAACTGTTGCTGAAACTCAAATTCATTTAACAGCTATTATTGGTGAAAAGATTTCTTTAAGAAGAGTTCAAATCATCAAAGAACAATCTAACAGTTCATTGGGTATCTACTTACACTCAAACAATCGCATTGGTGTAATTATTGAAACTTCTAAAACTGATGATAAAGAATTCTTAAAACATGTAGCTATGCATATTGCCGCATCTAATCCAAAATTCCTTTCTAAAGATGATGTAGCTGCTGATTTCATCGAAAAAGAAAAAGAAATCGCTAAATCACAAGCTTTAGCAGAAGGTAAACCAGCTAACTTCATAGAAAAAATTGTTGAAGGTAGAATTCAAAAAATCCTTGAAGAAGTTTGTTTAGTAAACCAAAAATTCTTAATAAACCAAGAACAAACTGTTTTAGAAGCTGCAAAAGCTAAAAATATTCAATTATTAAGCTTTGTTAGATTTGAAGTTGGTGAAGGTATCGAAAAAGCTGCTAGCAACTTCGCGGACGAAGTTAAAGCTCAAATGAAATAAGATTGAGGTTTAAAGAGACGATGAAAAAGCCAAACATAATTATTAAAATTAGTGGAGCTTCGCTTCAAGATAAAAACAGCAGTGATTGTTACTCTTATGACAAGATTAATAGTTTGGCTAACCAATTAAAAACTTTATCATCAAAATACAATATTGGATTGATTGTAGGTGGTGGTAATATCTTTCGTGGAAAATTAGCGAAGGATTTTGGTGTTGAAATAAACAAGGCTGATTATATCGGTATGTTGGCTACTGTTATTAATTCATCGCTTTTAGAATCTAAATTACAATCATTAGGTTTAAAAACAAAAGTTTTATCAGCTTTAGAAGTTAAAGGTTTAACTAAAGAAATAAACCCAAAAAGCTTATCTGAGATATTTAACGATTGTGAAATCGCCTTCTTCTCAGGTGGAACAGGTAACTCGCATTTCACAACTGATACCGCAACTGTATTAAGAGCAATTCAAATTAATGCAGATATGGTGCTGATTGGCAAGGATGGTGTTGATGGGGTTTATACTGCTGATCCTAAGATTGACAAGAACGCAACATTTATTGAGAAAATATCTTATAAAGATGCGTTAGCTAAAGAATTAAGAATCATGGACCTAACTGCTTTTAGTTTGGCTATGGATCATAATTTAAAATTATTAATCTTTAATATCGAAGCTGATCAATCGATTATTAAAACAATTGATAATAAAAACAAACACACAACAATTACAAACTAACTTTTAAACATGGAATTTAAAATTTATTCTGATTTTTTTGAAAAAGAAGCTGATGCTAAAATTTCTTGACTAGAAAGTGAATTATCAAAAATTCGTTCAGGAAGAGCTAACCTTAAAATTCTTGATGATGTTAAAGCTGAATATTATGGCGAATTAACACCATTAATTGAAATGGCTAACTTATCAATTCCTGAACCAAGAGAAATTTTAATTAAACCATACGAAAAATCTCAAGTAAATCCAATTCAATCTGCTTTATTAAAAGCTAATTTAAACTTAACTCCGGTTGTTGATGGTGATAAGATTCGCATTAAATTACCTCAACTAACTGAAGAGAATAGAAAAGAAAACGTTAAAAAAGCTAAAGCGATTGGTGAAAAAGCGAAACAAGAAGTTAGATTTGTTCGTAGAGATACGCTTAATAAACTTAAATCAGACAAGATAGCTGATAAAGATTTGAACAAGTTTTTCGAGGGTGAAATCGAAAAGATTACCAAGAAATATATTGATCAAATTGGTGCAATTTTAACTAAAAAAGAAAAAGATTTACTAAGCCTATAATGAATGTAGGAATTCAAGAAACTAAAAACCGAACAACAAACAAGAACAGTAGAATAATGATTGCTATTGTTATTGTTTGTTTTTATATTTTATTGATGCTTTTTAGCGCTTTAGCTGATTATAATAACGATTGATCTCCATTTTATCCTGTTATACAAAATGGCGTCCTGGTTGATAGTCTTAAAAATGCATTGATAAGAACAACATTTAGTGTTTTTAGTACTTTAATTATTTTCCTTGCTTTCTTTTTGGGAATTAAAGAAATTGGCGATGTTTTTTACAGGACTAATAAGAAAATTATTTATTGGTTTATCGGTGTAAATTCAGTATTTTATTTAGTTATTACATTTACAAACATTGCGATTACACAATTTCATAATATCTATCAAGATCTTGATAATATACCAAGTAAGATTCATGTATCTTTAGAATGACTTAATAATTACCGTGGATCGGTTGATTTTAGTTTTTTAGGATTAATGGGGTTGATGGTAATAACCCACTTTGTATTAATCTTATACTTGTTAAAAAAAGTTAATCGCTTCAACAAAAAAGACATAATAAACGCATTTGGATTATGAATCTTTTTCTCTTGCGGAATTTATGGAATTACCTATACAGTATTAAATAATGGTTGAACTACATTCTTATACTTACTATTATTAGTAAGTATGAACGACTCTTTTGCTTATGCATTTGGTAAAAGATTTGGTAAAACCAAAATGGTTCCCAACATAAGTCCTAATAAAACTTGAGGTGGAGCAATTTATGGATTAATTACAACATTATTAATAATGTTGTTTGTTACAGCGCTATATAATATTCCTATATTTATAAAAAATGCAGCTGAATCACAAACTACACTTGATAAAGTTGATCCAAATAATTTAATAGCTAACATTTATTATTTAACAACTTACTGACAAAGCCAAAGATTTGTTTGATTCTGATGATTCTTTGTAGCTTTAATGATTTTCTTTTTATCAATTGTTTCAATTCTTGGTGATTTATATTTTTCTTATGTGAAAAGACAATACCAAATAAAGGATTATTCAACAATACTAAAAGGTCATGGTGGCATCTTAGATCGTTTTGATAGTGTTTGTTTTGTGTTTATTGCTTTCATGATTTTTAGAATATTTGTAAGTTAATTAATATAAATATAATCATATGAAAGTATTAGTACTTGGAGCTACAGGTTCAATTGGAAAACAAGCAATTGATGTTATTTGTCGATTGAATTATGAGCTTGTTGGTTTTTCTTATTATAAAAACCATTCTGAAGCAAAAAATATTATTAATCAATTAAATCCAGGCTATGTTTTATGTCATAGTGATAATAAACATAACAAAAACATAAAAAGTGACTTAATTGAATTAATTGATAAATCTAAACCAAAAGTTGTTATTAACGCAATTAATGGTTCGGCGGGAATTGAAGCTTCATTAATTACTCTTAGCAAGAAAAAAGATTTATTACTAGCAAATAAAGAATCTTTAATAATCGCTGGTAAACAATTAAACTTAATCAAAAAGAACGCTAAAACTAATATTTTTCCAATTGATTCTGAACATACTTCGTTGTACGATTTAATTAAAAATACAAATAAAAAACAGATCAAAGAATTGATTATTACTGCATCTGGTTCAAGGTATTTTAATTTACCTAAATCTGAGTTAAAAAAGATTACATATCAAGATGCAATCAATCATCCAAATTGAAATATGGGTGAAGAAATTTCGATAAATTCAGCTACTTTTATCAATAAAGTTTATGAAATTGTTGAAGCGTATCATTTGTTTCAAATCGCTAAAATTACTCCAGTAGTAGAAAAAACATCGACAATCCATGCGGGAGTTATTTATCAAGATAATTCGATTCATTTACACGCTAGTACAAATGATATGCGTTGATCAATTCAATCAGCACTAACTCAATTTAACAATAAAAATAATATTGTAAGAGAGTTAGATATTTATCAAAAACAGATTAAATTTGAAAAAATTGATTTTGAACAATATCCTGTATTTAAAATTGCTTATGATATATTAAAAAATCCAAGCACTACAAGAGGTGCTGTTTTAGTTTGTATCAATGAATTCGCTTTAAACTTATTTAGAAACAACAAAATCAATTTTTTACAAATATCTGAATTGATTATCGATTTTTATTGAAACTACAAACATAAAAAAATTGATGATATTTGGCAAATAAACGATTTAATATTTAAAATTAAAGAAGAGATATCAACTAAATACTCCCATTTAAGCAAATAAAAGATGATTTCATATTACGCAAATTTAGCTCTGCTAATTCTTATACTAATATTTTCGATCATAGTGACTTTAACAATTCACGAACTAGGGCACTATGTTTTTGCTAAAATATTTAAAGTGCATATTAAAGAATTCTCAATCGGCATAGGTCCTGTATTATTTTCTTTTTATCTTCGTAAAAAGAAGATGATTTTTAGTTTTCGAATGATTTTAGCTGGAGCTTTTGTCATGCTTGAAAGCGATAAACTTAAACAAGCCTATATTGATGATCCGAATGCTAGGAATTACAACTTTTATTTAATGCCTAGACCTAAAGGTACTTATTCATTAGAAAAAGTTGCTTATTGAAAACAAATATTAATAATGGTTGGTGGAATTATCTTTAATTTTTTTGCCTTTGGTTTTTTCTTAGCGATATTTGAAACAATATTTAAAGGTCAGAGTTTAGCGATAGCAAAATTCTTTAAAGATATTTTTATTAATATTGGTAAAGGATTTGTTTTATATGAAGCATGAAAACCTAGATTAAACACAGGAGGCGGATCTATGGGTGGCGCTGGTGATGTTATTAAATTCTCATCAAGAACAGCATCATACCAAGAATTATTAACAACATTGATTTCGATCAATGGAGCTACTGCTGTATTCAACTTTATACCAATCGCGCCATTAGATGGATCAAAGATTCTTCAATATACTTATCAAAGAATTGCTAAAAAAGAAATGAATGAAAAAGTATGAACTTGAACAACAATGATTGGTGTTGTTTTAGTTATCTGAGTTTCGCTGGGAAGTATAATTAATTTAATAATAGTCGGATAGAGAAGGGGATAAATAAAATGAATAAAACCGAAAGCAAAGTTCATGATATTCATTCCACTATCAATTGACTTAATAAATTCTTTTCTGTATCTGAGCAACTACTTAATTATTTAAGACTAAACGCAGAAGAATCAATTCACACTCTTTCTAAGTCTAAAAGGACCATAGAATTGGTCTTTTTTTTAAAAAAACCATTAACACCAGAATTATACGAAGAAGCAGTTCGCTTAACAAACTTATACACAAATACCAATAATGAATATTATCTATTCATTAACTTTGCTATTAAACAATCATTATGAACTCCTGAATTAATACAAAACTGTATTCAGGATATATGTCGTTATAAAAACAAGCCTGCTTTTTTCTTGGAAAAAATCGAATGTATTGATGATAGGACGCATGAAATTGTCTTTGCTAATCAAAACATGAAAGCAATGTTTGATGAATCAAATAATGACATAGTAGATTACCTTGATAAATTAGGTTTTCATGATATTAAACTAACATCTCGTTTTGATCTTGAATTAGCTAATAAAAAACAACTAAAAGAAAAACAAAAAGAATTAGTGATGACGCAAGCAAGAAAAATTACTAGCAAAGAAAAACCAAAATACCCAAGTCTAGAAGAATGTATTGAATACAATAAAATTCCTGACAGTTCTGAGATTACGCCAATAATAGAATTTGATCAAAATGAACCAACTTCATTAACAACATTATGAGCTAAAATTTATCAGATTAATTATGTCGAAAATCCAAATTTTAGAAGAATTAAAATCGGACTAGCTGATAGAGATAGTGCGATTTTAATTTTTGATTCTTTATGAAATGCTAATTATTTATCTAGCGATTATATTAATCAATTTAAAGTTGGTGATTGAGTAAAAATTCAAGTAAGAGTTCGAAGTTCTCGCGATCAAAAATTATATACATATATTGAACGTTTAGAAAAAGCTGATGTACCTGAATGATTAAAACCAACGCCAGAAGATTATACTGACCGTCATGAATTTTTCTTTCACACTAAAATGAGTGCTCATGACGGACTTAACGATGTTAATGATTTGAAAAAATTCTGCGAAGAAAATCAAATTAAAGACATCGCAATTACTGATACTGGTGTAGTACAATCCTTCCCTGATTTAGTGTCATGAAAAACTAAATTAAGCCCTGAAATCAAAGTTCATTATGGATTGGAAATTGATGTCTTTGATGATACGGAATTTATTGTAAAAAACAACAAAGATCTTAATCTTGAAGATCTTACTTTTGTTGTTTATGATATTGAAACAACTGGTTTAAATGCTTATTATGAGCAAATTATTGAAATCGGTGCAACAAGAATTAAAACATCGCTTAACAAAACAAATAATCAACTAGAATTTACTGTCCTAGATAAGTTTGAAAAATTCATTAAAAATGAAAAACCGTTATCAGAATTAACTACAAACTTGACTAAGATAAAAGATAGCGATCTAGCTGATGCTGAAGATGAAAAAACTGTTCTTAACCAGTTCATGAATTTCATCCAAAAAAACGATGTTTTAGTTGCTCACAACGGTATTGATTTCGACTTTATTTGAGTTAATACTAAACTTGATAAATACAATTTAGGCAAGCTTGATAACCCAATGCTTGATACCCTAAGATTAGCATATCAACTATACCGTTATCAAAGATATAGTCTAGAAAACTTATCAAAAAAACTAGATGTCGAATATGACAAGGAAGCAGCTCACAGAGCTAATTACGATACCGAAGTTTTATCTAAATGTTTGATAGCTATGCTTAGTAATGTTTATGCTAAGAATTGAAGATCATTATTAGATTTAAACGATAAACAAAAATTAGTTAATGATATTGCTAATTTAAAAGTTAACAAAAAAACAGATTCAAACGATCAAGAAGAATCTAATTCTTTATTAAATGAAAATTTATTTAACCGTATTCGGGCTAGAAAGGCATTATTATACGCAAAGAACCAAAAAGGTTTGAAAGCATTATATAAACTTGTTAGTTTAGCATCAACAGATCAATTTTATGGAACCCCTAAATTATTTTGATCTGATATTAAAAAATACGAAGACGATATTTTGGTTTCATCTCATCCGCTTAATGGTCACATTGTGCATGCTGCTAAATATGACACAGAAGAAAATCTTGTAAAAATCATTAAAAATCATAATTTTGTTCAGATTCCCTTACCTTCTTTATTTAGAAAAGAAATTTCAAAAGGTAATATTGAACAAGAACATGTTTATGATCTTATTAATAGAATTATTAAGATCTGCGAACAAGAAAACATCTTATATACATTTAGTTCTTTAGCGCATTATTTAAGAAAAGAACAGAAGAAATTTTATGACTGCTTAATTACCACAGAGATGGCCGGTAAAAGATTGCACCATTTCTATGATCGTGAACTAGAAGATAAAAATAGAAGAGAACTAATTACACCATACTTACATATACGTAAGAAAATGGAAGTTTATAATGATTTTAACTTCATCAAGGAACCAAATATTTTAGCTAAACTAATTCATCAAAATGGAGCGAAAATCTCGCAATTATTTGATGACGATAAATTATTGCCATACCCTCAAAAATTACATCCACCAAAGATTGAAGGATCTGATGAAAAACTACAAAAATTAGTATGGGATAAAGCTGATGAATTATTTGGTCAACAAATTGATCCAATCATTAAATCGAGAATTGAATATGAATTAAATGCAATTATTGGTAATGGTTATGGAATTGTTTATTGATTAGCACATTTACTAGTTAAAAAATCTAACGATGATGGTTATATTGTTGGTTCGAGAGGTTCAGTAGGATCATCAATTGTAGCGTTATTAGCTGGTATCTCAGAAGTTAATCCATTAGAACCATATTATTATTGCAAAAAGTGTAAAAAAACCGAGTTTATTAATGATATTGATGACGGATACGATCTTGTTAATAAACCTTGTATTAATCCTTCTTGCGATGGGGAAATGAAAGGTGAAGGGCACAATATTCCGTTTGCCTCGTTTATGGGGTTCAATGGAGAAAAGATTCCTGATATTGATTTAAACTTTTCAAGTCTTTACCAATTAAAAGCTCATGATTATGTTAAGGAAATGTTTGGTGAATCGCACACAGCTAGAAGTGGTACGATTTCAACCATGCAAGAAAAAACTGCACGCAAATTCGTGTACGATTATTTCGAAAAACTAAATCGACCTGAAGATATCGATCGTTTAACTGATTGGTATGCTAGCGAAATAACTGAAATCAAAAGAACAACAGGACAACACCCTGGAGGTATTTTAGTTTTTCCTAAGGATATGGAAATTGAAGATTTTTGTCCAATTAACTATCCTGCAGATGATAAAAGTTCTAATTGAAAAACTTCTCACTTTAAATATGAATACCTTCATGATACTTTATTAAAACTAGATATTTTATCTCAAGAAGACCCGACAATTCTTAAGTTTTTATATGATGTAACTAATGTTAAAGCAGAAGATATTCCTAATAATGATAAAGATGTTTTATCATTATTTAATTTAGAACATTGTTTAGATTTTAGTGGTAACGACATTTTAGCGAATGCGACAGGTGCTTTAGGTATTCCGGAGTTTGGTACTAAAATTACAAGAGACATTTTAAAGATAGCTAAACCAGCTTCTTTTGCTGATTTAATTAGAGTTTCTGGTTTAAGTCACGGAACAGATGTTTGAGCTGGCAATGCTGCTGATCTAATTCTTGAAAAGAACTATAAGCTTAATGAAGTTATTGCTTGTCGTGATGATATTATGACTTATTTAAGTTCGATTGGTATCGATAAAAAAATCGCATTTAGCATTATGGAAGATGTGCGTAAGGGTAAGAAGTTAAAACCTCAATACGAAGAAATCATGCGAGAATTTAAGGTATCTGAAGACTACATTGATTCTTGTAACAAAATTAAGTATATGTTCCCTAAAGCCCATGCAACAGCTTATGTTTTAATGGCGTGAAAAATTGCGTGATTTAAAGTGCATCATCCCTCAGCTTTTTATGCCGCAATCTTTTCATTTAAAATCAAAGAACATGATATTCTTCCTTGTGTTACTGGTGGCATTAATGAAGTTATGCGCTTGTATAAAGATATATCAACACGAATTGAAAAATCACGACGAAATAATACTAATGCCGCTTTCAAAGTTACCGAAAAAGAAAAAGATCTTTTATCAACTTATGAAGTGTATATTGAAATGTTGCAACGTAATATTAAATTAGAACAAGTAAGTTTAGAACATTCAGATGCATTAAATTTTGTCGTTAAAAATAACAAAATTTATCCACCATTTAATGTAATACCAGGACTAGGTGAAGAAATTGCTAAACTGATTGTTAAAAGTCGTAACGAAAGCGCTTTTAAATCTCAAGCAGATTTAAAAACAAGATGTAAATTATCAAAAAAAATCTGGGATTATTTCACTGAGTACAAAGTATTTGGCGACTTGAAGCCGGATGAAAAAATTCGGTTATACTAAAATATATAATAATAAAAATTTATGGCTTCTGATTGAACTTGATTAAAGAATCGACTTATTAACGATAAAACTAAATCAAAGAGCTTTTGAATTGGTTCTACTAGTAGTTCTATAATGGATATTGCAGAATTACTAAAGGCTACTTCTAATATCTTTGATCTCTCAATAAAAGGGATCATTACATATCTTAATAGCAACGATCATTTAGAATTAGATTTAAAAAAACTAAAAGAATTATCTGATGAAGATGCGATGCGACTTTTTGAATTTGATAATTCTAGAGAATTGTATAAGTACTATACAAATGAATTTAGTAAGTTGCATAAAAAAATTAAGAAACAACAAAGAGAAACAGGTGATGCTTCATTATTTATTGGTTTGCCAATTATTGAAGGTTGTAACCAATGAGGTGATAGCTATAAAGCGCCGTTATTATACGCAGAAGTTGAATTAAAACAAGTTAATCAGTATCAAAAAATTATTTTATCAATCAATAGGTCAGAATTCTTAATTAACACAACAATACTTGCTGTTGAAACAAATAAGCGAGGAATCTTGTTTGAAAACAATTATGATCAATCGAAATTAGATGTTGATCAAGCAATTGAGATCTTTAGATCCTTAGATATTGGATTTAAAAAAATGCCAACGAACGAACTTTATCGTTTTCAAAATATAACTAAAAAAGAGTTCGTTCAAAAATGAAGTGAAAATGGCGCTGTAAACAATATTTTAAATAATGTTGTTTTAGGTGTTTTTGACGTAAAAGGCGATAAATTATTAAAAGATTTTACAGAAATATTGGTTAATGATCCAGGTGCTATTGATGAAACTTTTAATAATAAAAAAGACCTTTTATTCAACCACGAAAAGTTTGCTAATGAATATTCATTAAGTGATATTTATTTAGTATCGCATTTAGATTTTTATCAACAATTAGCTGTTAAACATGCTCTTGAAGGTGATGTTGTTATCGAAGGTCCTCCTGGCACAGGGAAGTCTGAGACGATCCTGAATATTTTAATTAATATTGCTCTTAGAAATAAAACTGCATTGTTTGTTACAGAAAAAGCGACAGCAATGGAAGTTGTATATAACCGTTTAGGAAAGTTTAAAAACCTGGCATTATACATCCCAAATTTAAACAAAGAAGCAGGTAAATTTTATAGTCAGTTTTCTAATTACGAAAAATACTTTGTGGAAAACTATTATGATAATGTTTTAAACACACCACCTGCAAAGTTCGATAAAAACTACTTAAAACAGTATTATGAAATGTCGAACATAATCCAAAAAATATATAACTACGAAATCAGCTCAGGTGATTATAGTTATTCTTTCTTGAGTTTGATTTTAGGTTTTGAACCATTGGATGTTGAACATATTAAAATCGATGATTTTGTTCGATTTAATGATTGAGTGAGAACTTATACAAGCGAAGAGTGAATGGAAAAACATCGCGAGTATATTGCTTTATATAACGAAATTGATACCAAATGAAAAGCTAGTACTTTTTCTACATTTCTTAAGATTTATCAAAATGATCCAGATGACATCAGAACACTGATGTATGCTATTCATCTATATGCTAAAAAAGGAATTGTTAAAGAACATTACCGTGTTCCTTTTTTATTCAAACCATATGAAAAACTGATTGAATCTTGCAAGTTGGTAACTCAACAGATTAATAGGTTTATTGAATTAGAACCATATAAATCTGAAACAACTAAAAGAACTATTCTAAAGAATATTGAAATTAATATTAAGAAACGTCAAAAAGAATATTTTAATTCTTGATATGTGCAAAATCATTCAGGCGTTTTTTTAAGTAAATTAAATTGAGCACAAAATGCTTTAGATGGTCTTCAAGAAAACTATACCTCTGATGTTGATGTTTATATTCAATCGTGTAAACGTAATCTTAAAGCTAAGATTATTAAAAACTTTTATGATCTTTACAAAGAAGATAAGAAGACATTGTTAGAAATTTGTCGTCAAGGACGTAATAAGATTTTTAAGAATATAAATTGATGATTCAATCTTAACCGTGAAAACATTATGCGGATGTTTAAAATTCACATAATGTCATTTGAAACAGCATCAATTTTACTTGAAAACCGCAAGGACTTGTATGATTATGTAATAGTTGATGAAGCTAGCCAAGTGTTTTTAGAAAGAGCATTACCATCGCTTTATCGTGCTAAGAATTATATTATTGCAGGTGATACCAAGCAATTACAACCAAGTAGTTTCTTCTCATCTCGTTCAGAATATGATGAAGTAGCACTTGATCATATTCCTGATGAAGAGTTAATTGAAGTTGAAGAATCAGTTAATGCAATCAGTTTAATTCATTTCTTGAAAGAAAGAAGCAGAATTAATGTGATGTTAAAGTATCACTACCGTTCGAATTTTGGTGATTTAATCGCTTTTACTAATGATCATATCTATGATAGTGAATTGATCTTTATGAACAAAGCGATCAAACAAAAGAATTCTTTTATCGTTCATGATGTTATTAATGGTAAATGAAAAGATCGTAAGAACGTTGCTGAGGCTCAAGAAATCGTATCACGCGTTCAACGTTTAACTAAAACTGAAGATTACAAAAAAACTTTAGGTATCGTTGCTTTTAATAAAAATCAAGCAACCCTTATTGAGTTAATGCTTGATAAATTGAATGATCCATTAATCAATGAATGAAGAGAACGTACGAATGATAATGGTGAATACACCGGATTATTTGTTAAGTCGGTTGAAAACGTTCAAGGGGATGAACGTGATATTATCATCTTCTCAATTGCTTATGACAAATCAGTAGTTAGTTATGGACCGATTAGTAGCACCACAAATGGAATTAATCGATTAAATGTAGCAATCACCAGAGCCAAAGATCGCATTGAAATATTCAAGTCATCTAAAGCTAGCGAATATAATGGTTGAGGTTCGTCTTCACCAGGTTCTAGATTATTCGTAGAATATTTAGATTATTGCGAAAAGACCGCTAAAAACGATAACTTGCCAACATTTGATCGACAAACAATCGAGATTGAAGATAAACTAAAACAAAAGCCTGATATTTTTGAAGAAGTTAAACAAACTCTTGAAAAAATGTTTGGTCAATATTTCACAGTTAAGAGAAATGTTGATAACGGATCATACAACTTTGATTTCGTTATTTATTATGACGATATTCCGATACTAGTAATTGATTTAGATATCAAAGAATTCAAAGGAATGGCTGATTTTAGCGAAAACTTTGTTTATCGCAAAATCTTCTTAAAAAATCGTGGATGAGAACACTACACAATCTGATCTACCGAATGAAAACTTAATATGAAAAAAATCTTATTAGAGATTAAAGATATTCTCGATAAAGGAACTAGATCAATTCGAAAAGAAAATGAAAATTAATAATTATCTTTTAAGATAAAAATATTTTCTTGTATAATTAAGATAAGAATTATGAATAGCGACAACCCGAGGTTGTCGCTTCTTTTTTAAATTAATTCATGAGTGTTGATAATAAAAGTTTCTTAGAAGCAATCGAGACGGTTGCTCTATCTAAAAATATTTCTAAACAAGAAATAAGTTCAATTTTAAAAGATGCAATTATTAGAGCTTGCGCTAAAGAAGATCCAGATCAAAGAATTGATGTAATGATTGATTTTGATTCTGGTTTATTAAAGATTTTTAAACTATATAAAGTAGTTGAAAATTCTATTAGCGAAGAAGAATTTGATGAAATTAACGAAATTCATTTAAGTGACGCTTTAAAAACTAACCCAACAATTCAGGTTGGCGATGATTTTTTAAGATCGCTTAGCATTAGTGATTTATCAAGAGTAGTAGCTACTAATATTTCGCAATATTTCCGTCAAAAGTTATCAGAATTAGTTAACAAACAAGCTGTATCTGAATGAACTCCTAAACTTAATAAAATTGTTCGTGGAACTGTTGAAAGAGATGAAAACAACCAAAACATTTTATTAGTTAATTTAGGCGGTATTTATGCTTATTATTACAAAAAAGATTGAGTTCCTAACGAAGAGTTAAAACCAGATGTTGAATATGATTTTGTATTAACTCAAATCAAAGAACAATCTAAGAGTTGACCACTTGTAGTATCGCGTTCAGACGCTAAATATGTACAACATATACTAACTGAAAACATTCCTGAGATTAAAGAAGGAATTGTTGAAATTAAAGCGATTCAAAGAGTAGCTGGACAAAAAACTAAAGTTGCAGTTTCATCAAATAATCCTGATATTGATCCTGTTACATTAATTTTAGGTGATGGCGGGATGCGAATTAAAACAATTGCAGCAAACCTAATTGAACACTCAGCTGGAGTTAAGTTTAGTAATGAAGTTATTGATATCTTCCACTGAAATGATGATGTATTTAAATTAATTGCTAATGCTTGTTATCCAGTTGATATCATCGGGATCGATGTTTTAGAAGATTCTGAAAGAGATAAAAGTGTTGATATTATTGTAGAAGATCAATATTTACCTTACTTAATTGGTAGAGCTGGTATCAATGTTAGATTATTATCTTACATAACTGGTTGATCAATTGATTTTAAAGCTCACTCAGTTGCTATCGAAGATGGTATTAACATCGTTCCATTAAACTATTCGCCAATTAATAATTCAGTATTAGCTGACCAATTTAAATTCAACAACAGAAGATCAAGAATTGCATCAAAACAACCATTCAAGAAAGTTGAAAAAATTCAAACTCCATTGGTTGCTTACTCAACAGCAGTTGAATCAGATGCCGATATTAAAGTTGATATTGATAGTATTTACACTGAACCACAAGAACAACGTTATGAAATGATTGACGTTAGTAAATATCAACCAAAACCAATTTCAGACGAAGTATTAGATGAGAACTTGCCTATTGAAAGCTTCGATGAAATTAAACAATTCGAAGAATTTGATCCTTCAGTTATTGAACAAGAAAATAACGAAGAATTAATCAACGAAGAAGAGAATCAAGTTGATGTTGTTCAAGAACAACCTATTAAAAAACAATCTGATGATATTTCAGAACAACTTGCAAATATAGATTTAGATCAATTATTAGAAGAACCTAATAATACTCAACAAGAACAAAAAGAAACTAAAGCTTCTAAGAAGTCTAAAAAACAAAAAGAAGAGATTCAAGAATCTGTTGAGTTTGTTGCTGTTGATGAATCAGCATATGATAACGTGAAAAATGACAATACATCAATTACCGAATTAATTCGCGAAATCGATGTAACAGCAACACCAAAAAAAGAAATCAAAAAAGTTCTCCTTGTAGATGATAAAAAAGAAAAAGACAAGGATAAGAAAAAGAAGAAGAGCCAACGTCAAAGCTTGGACAGCTTCGATGATCTATAATATTTAGCACGAAATGAAAAACATTAGCCTACGACTTGATTTGATAAGTAAAAAACAATTTCCAAAAAATCAATTGTTTCGAATCGTTTTTTATAACAATCAATTAATCATTGATCAAGAAAACAAAATTAAAGCTCGTGGCGTGTATTTTAAAAAAGACAATGAATTCAAAATCGATAAAAAGATCAAAGCTTTAATACAAAGAAGCTTTAAAACTAAGATATCAGAAGAACAATTTGAAAATCTTAGTAACGCATTAGAGAAACGAGGTCAATATGAATAAGAAACCGGCAAAAAATAAAAAACCATTTGATAAGAGATCTAAGATCAATATCAAATCTTACTTAAAAGAAGTTAAGGTTGGTGTTCAAGATGGAGTTTTTATTTATACAGACCCTTTAAGTATCGATCAGTTTGCTAAAAAAATTAACCAACCTGTTGCTAAAATTATTAAATACTTTTTTGCTAAAGGGATCAATACAATTAACTTAAATACGATTCTTTCTTTAGAACAAATTGGTGAATTGTGTTTAGAGTTTGGTCTTGATTTTAAGATCGAAAAAGAAGTAACAAATGAAAATATCTTAGATAATATCGAATTCAAAGATAAAAAAGAAGATCTAGTTAAACGCCCTGCAATTGTTACTGTAATGGGTCACGTAGACCACGGTAAAACCTCTTTATTAGATGCCATTAGATCTACTAATGTAACATCTGGTGAAGCTGGTGGTATCACTCAACATATTGGTGCATACCAAGTTAAGAAAAATAATGAATTAATTACATTTATTGACACTCCTGGTCACGAAGCATTTACCGAAATGCGTGCTCGTGGTGCTAATATTACTGATATCGTTGTTTTGGTTGTAGCTGGTGATGACGGTATTAAACCTCAAACAGAAGAAGCTATTGACCATGCTAAAAACGCAGGTGTTCCAATAATCGTTTTTGTTAACAAAATGGATAAACCATCTGCTAATTATGAACGTGTTGTTCAACAGATCTCTAAATATGATTTATCACCAGAAGATTATGGTGGAGATACAATCTTTGTACAAGGTTCAGCATTAAAAAATGAAGGTATTAACGAGTTATTAGATTCAATCCTTACATTAGCAGAAATTAATGAATATAAAGCTAATCCTAACGCAGATCCATATGGTATTGTTGTTGAATCTAAATTAGTTTCAGGGCTAGGTCCACAAGCTACTGTTATTATCAAGCGTGGAACTTTAAAAGTTGGTGACTATATCTGTATAGGTGCTGCTTTTGGTAAAGTTAGATTAATGCAAGATGAAAAAGGTAATAATATAACTGAAGCCACCCCATCAACACCTGTTAAAATTTCAGGTTTAGATAATGTGCCAGTTGCTGGTGAAAAATTCTTAGGTTTAGCTACTGAAAAAGAAGCTAAAGAATTATCAGAATCATATAAAATTAAACAACAAAAACAAAAACACCTAAGTTTACAAGAAAGCCACGAAAAAAGAACGCGTGTTAACACTGATGGTCTTAAATGTATTGATTTAATTATTAAGTCAGATGTTCAAGGAAGTTTAGAAGCAATTAAATACGCGATTTCTAACATCAACATTGAAGGTGTTACTACGAATATTATTCGGGCTTCAACTGGAGCGATATCTGAAACTGATATTAAATTAGCTCAAGCTTCAAATTCAACTGTTATTTCATTTAATTTAGCAGTTTCTAAACAAATTAAAGATTTAGCTAGTTCATCAAACATCGAAATCTTATCTTATGAAATCATTTATAAGATGGTTGAAGATCTTGAAAAGATCATGAAGGGTGAATTAGACCCAGTGTTTGAAGAACAAGACTTAGGTCAAGCAATCGTTAGAGCAATTTGAAAACACTCAAAAATTGGTACGATAGCCGGAAGTTATGTTCAATCTGGTAAAGTAGTTAAAAATGGATTATGTCGAATTATTCGTGATGGTGTTATTATCTATAAATCTAAGATCGGTTCACTAAAAGTTAAAGAAAATTTTGCTGATAAAGTTGAAAACAATAAAGAGTGTGGAATTGTTGTTGAAAACTACAATGATATTAAAGAAAACGATATTATTGAAATTTATGAAATTGTTAAAAAACGAGTGCAATAATGAGTAATATTAAAACTTTAAGATTAGAATCAACAATTCATCGAATTCTTAATAACGCAATTAGTTCAGAGATTGAAAATCGCTTGGTAAGAGAAAGTTCAATTACCTCAGTTAAACTATCACCAGACAAAAGTATAGCTAAAATTTACATCGATTGTTTCATCCAAAAAAACATTGCCAAAACATTGCAAGCATACAAAGACGTTGCTGGTGTTTTTAAATTTATCTTAAGTAAAAAATTAACTATAAGAAAAGTTCCGCAATTAGTTTTCTACCAAGATGAAAGTATTACAAATGGTATGAAAATAGATCGTATTCTTGCTGAAATTAAAGAAGAAGAACAAAAATAAAAATAATCAGCTTTATTACATAAAGCTGATTATTTCATAATTATATTTATCAATCAATGAATTTACAATTAATCAAACCAGATAAAACTCATAAACAAGTTATTGTTGATATGCTTGAAGAATGAATTGAGTTTAATAAACAAAACGATGTTAATAATTCGCCTTATGCGATCTTTAAAAATTCTTACGAAGATTTTGATTATTATCTAGATCATCTAGATAATAAAGATGACTCAAATGAGATGGTTGCTGATTCAACATTCTTCTTATATGACGAAATAAATAACAAAGCTCTAGGAGCTATCAACATTCGCCATTATCTTAATGATTACTTATTAAACTATGGTGGTCATATTGGTTATGGAATCAGACCATCAGAACGACAAAAAGGATATGCCACTAAAATTTTGCAACTAGGCTTAATAAAATGCAAAGAATTAAACTTAGATAAAATTCTTTTAGTGTGTGATAAGAATAATATTGGATCAGTAAAAACAATCAAGAATAATCATGGTATTCTAGAAAATGAAATAGTACATGATAATAAAGTTATTCAGCGTTACTGAATAACTTTATAAAACTAATCTGATATTAATTAAAAACTTAATTTTGGTTAAATTTAAAAGATCGTTTAAAGATTTATCTTATTTAAATAATTTTTTTTAAAATATATCTAACTATTATGCAAAAACAAAATATATTCAAACAGTATAAAATTGCTCTTAACAACGATAAGTTAATGAAGAAGAAGTGAGTATTGATCACTTCTATAACTGTTGTCTTGGTAATTTTCTTTGCGATTGTTTTAGGTATTATGCAAAGATTCATTAGTTTACCATCAACGCAATATCCAGCTGTTCATAATGCTAAAACATTAAATGAAGCGATGCGAATTATGGCGATTGTCTATTTTGCAATCTTTTTCTTGCCATACCTATATTTTATTGCGGCATTCTTTTCTGGAATTAACCAAGTATATCGTTCGTTTAGTTTACACATGGTGATCTGAGCTACGATATTTATTGGAATAATTTTAGCGGTTATCACTTCAATAATGTTAGCTGTTGGTTATTCTTATTTAGATACATATAACTTGATCAGAAACTTTCAATAAAAATGGATTTTAATAACCAAATAGTTATTATTGATAAACCTAAAAATATCTCTAGTGCTTTTTGTTTAAATATCTTCAAGAAAAAATTCAAGATCAAAAAAGCAGGTCATAATGGAACTTTAGATCCATTAGCTTCAGGAGTTCTAGTTGTCGGGACTGGCAATAAAACTAAAGTGCTAAATGATCTTAATAAAGACGATAAACAATATTTGGTAAAATTAAAGTTTAATACTCATACCGATAGTTATGATTCACTAGGCAAAGTAATCAGAACTTCTAATTATGTACCAACTCAAGATAAAATTAACAGTTATCTTGAGTTGTTTACTAATAAGACATTTTACCAAACACCACCGAAGTTTTCGGCGTTAAAAATAAACGGTGTAAGAGCGTATAAACTAGCTAGAAGTGATATTGAATTCGAAGTTAAAGAACGGTTAACAACTTTATATAAAGCGCGATTAATATCTTATTATGATGATTATGCAGAGATCTTATTAGATGTTAAAAAAGGCTTTTATGTTCGATCATTTGTTGTTGATTTAGCTACTTATTTTGATACTACAGCAATGATGGTTGAATTAATCCGAACCAAATCAGGTAAATATACTTTAAAAGATGTGATCGATTGTCGATTTAATAGATAAGAACCTAAATCAAATTAACAAAAATGTTGATTTGGTAATTGGTTATTTTGATGGAATACATAAGGGACATTTAAAGTTATTTAATTCATCAGATAACTTTAATGTTTTAACGTTTGATAATGTTCCTAAAAAACAAAAACTATTATATTGTCGAAAAGATAGCATAGAACAAATTGCTAACTTAACTAATGTTAAGCAATTATTAGTTTATGATGTATTAAAAAACAATTTAACCGCCCAAGAGTTTATTGATACTTATTTAAAGATAATTAATCCTAAACGGATTATTGTAGGTTCTGATTTTAAATTAGGTAGTGATCAAGCTGATTACAATTTATTAATTAAAAATGGTTTTGAATTAGTAGTTATCCCAAAAAACGATTGTAGTACTACCAAGATTAAACAATTGATTTTGAATCAAAAGATTCAAAATGCTAATCAATTATTAGTTTTACCTTTCTATCTAAAAGGTGAAGTAATTCAGAATAACAAACGCGGTAGAACAATTGGGTTTAGAACTGCTAATATTAAAATTGATGAACATCTAATTGATTTGATTGAAGGTTCATATATTTGTAATATTATTCTTGACGAACAAAAATATCAAGGGGTAGCTTTTATTGGAAAACCTAAAACTTTCAACGAAGAATCAAGACAATGCGAAGCGCATATCTTTAATTTTAACCAAGATATTTATGGTAAAAACATCAAAGTTGAGATCCTTAAATTTATTCGTCCTACTACTAAATTTAATTCATTAGATGAATTAAAACAAGCAATCGAACAAGATAAAAAAAATGCATTAAATTATTTTAATAGCCAACCAAAAGAAAAAGTTATCATCGCATTATCAGGCGGGGTTGATTCAGCTGTTTGTGCTTATTTATTAAAACAACAAGGTTATGATGTCTCAGCAGCTTTTATGCAAAACTGGGATAGCGATATAAACCTTGAATTGTTGCGCAATAACCAAGATGATAAGATCCAAGGATGTGATGCTAAACAAGATTATGAAGATGCTAAAAAAATCTGTGAGCAACTAAACATTGAACTTCATTATTTCAATTTTGTCGAACAATATTGAAATGACGTCTTCTTAAAAATGCTAGAAGATTACAAAAAGGGGCTTACTCCTAATCCAGATGTTTTATGTAATCAATTTGGTAAATTTGGTTGATTTATTAATGCGCTTAGAAACAAATTTGGTAATGATATCAAAATTGCCTTTGGGCATTATGCAAAACTAGAAACTAAAAACGGAGAACCGTTTTTAGTTCATACTAACGATCATAATAAAGATCAAACATATTTCTTAACAATGCTTAATAAAGAACAATTAAGAAATATTATATTTCCTTTAAGTGATTTAGATAAACCGACTGTAAGAAAGATTGCTCAAGAAGCTAACCTTTATGTAGCTACTAAAAAAGATTCTACTGGTATCTGCTTCATTGGTGAGCGTAATTTTAAGAACTTCTTGTCTAATTATTTAAAGATCAACAAAGGTCCTGTTGTTTTAATTAATGAAAACAAAATAGTGGGAGAACATGACGGATTGTATTTTTATACAATCGGTCAATCTAAACGTTTAAATGTTGGTGGAACTAAAGAAAAAATCTTTGTTTGTAACAAAGATTTATCCACAAACACTTTATATGTTTGTTATGAATCAACTAAGGATCGGTATTTAGCTTCTGAATCTTGTGAGATATCAAACTTTAATTGATTAATTAATGATAAAGAAGGTTTATTAAATAAAAAACTTTATATTCGTTTTAGACATCGTCAAAAACTTCAAGAATGCGAAATTGTTTCGTATGATAACGATAAAGTTGTCGTTAAATATGAAAAACAAATTGCTGTAACCTTAGGGCAATACGGTGTTATATATGATCAAAACCTATGAGTTGTAGGTGGTGGTAAGATTACCAAAATTAATTAATTCAAAACAAAGCAAAATTAATCAATAATAAATCTTGCCTTAGCTTGCTTTGTTAATTCTTCTCTAAATTTAGGGTGAGCTAAACTAATTAATAGTTTAGCTCTTTCTTTTAATGATTTAGCCTTAAGTTTAGCTATACCATATTCTGTTATCACATAATCGATATCATTTCTTAAAGTTGTTGTGATACCTTTTAGATCAACAACAATTTTAGATTTTTTATAGTCACTTGTTGTTGATCTAATTGCGATAATGCTCTTACCATTTTTAGAATAGCTAGCCCCTCTAATAAAATCAGCCTGACCTCCTGAAGCTGAATATTGTTTATGATCAATTTGTTCGGCGTTAATGCTTCCAAATAAATCGATTTCAATAGCTGAATTGACTGAAATAAAATTATCAATTTTTGCGATATTTACCGGATTATTTACATAATCAAATCTAGCAATTTTAAATTTTTCATTGCGATTTAAATAAGAATACATCTCATTGTTACCGATACCAAAAACAAAAGTAGAAAATCCGGAATCAATATTTTTATATTTGTTAGTAACAACACCTTTTTTAATTAGTTCAACCATTCCAGTACCTAGGATTTCTGTATGAATTCCTAGATCTTTTTTATTAATTAATTCCTTACATACCATATTAGGAATAGTGCCTATTCCTAATTGAATGGTTGAACGATCGTCAATTAATGAAGCAACATATTTAGCGATAGTTAATTGTTCTTGGGTAGGTTCTATTGATAATGCTTCTGCTAATAGATAATCAGACCTAACTATTGCGTTGATTTCATCTATATGTAGCTTATGATTATCACCTATAACATAAGGCATATTTTTATTAACTTCAATAATGATATTTTTTGCTTTTTTAATTAGATTGATATCATAGCAAGTTGATAAACCTAGATTAAAATAGCCTTCTTCATCTATATCAGTCGTTAATAAAATAACAGTATCAATTTTGAAATCGCTTAATAGCTCTGTAGATTTAGAAAAATGAAATGGATAATATTCAATATTATTCTTTATTAAACCTTGTTGATATCTGCTTGATAAATCTCTTTCAGGAGCTCTAAAGAAAAAACAATGTCTCGTTATGAAATTACTAAATTTATCGAGAAAAATCGTATCTTCGCAATAACAACTAGATGCATAATAATAAAAATCTAGATGAGAATATTTGTTGTTTTCTAATGATTGTTTTATAGCTTCTAATATATTTCTAGGTTGAATGTAATCAAATCAAATTGTTGATTTATCTTTTATTAAAGATACTGCTTCATTTGCGTTCATCAATTTTTCATTATATTGCTTAATGTATTTCATTTACTGCTCATTTGTTTTTATAAATACAACTAAATCTTAATGTCTAAAAATTCATCCAGACTATAAATTTTTTCTGTATCGTCGTTAGCCGAATTCTTTTTGCTAATCAATTTACATAAAGTATTAAATGTGTCATTATGAATACTTTTATAGACATTAAAATCACAAACAACAAAGAAATATTGTTTTGCTCTTGTTACGGCCACATTTATTAGGTTAGGTTCTTTTACTACTCATTTAGCAGCGCCAGAACTTTTTTTATTAACACCCAACATTAAAATTACGACTTTAGCTTCTTTACCTTGAAAAGTATGAACAGTACCACAGCTAATATCTTTTAAGTATTTGTTATATTTTATTTTAGAGCTGACTTCTTTAAATGGTGATATTATGAAAATATCTTTGTTGCTTATCGTTGAATCTTTATTATCAGGGAAATTTTTGCTATCTGCTAAAGAGCAAATTTCTTTAATTTTATCGATAATTTTAGGTAAATTATTTATTTGTCTTTCAACATTATGACCCTTAATATCTTCACCAGGTATATTTATAATACAACTAGGGTTGAAAGTTGAATCCTTTGTAACTTTAACCATCTTTCCGTTGTAAGATATTTCATTTGATATAGAAAACATGGGATTGTCACATCTTCTATGAACTCATAGAGGTAGACCTTTTATAGAGTTTTTTCTATTTTCGTTTTTATTGTAGTAATTAGATATTCTATCAACAAATGTTTGTACTGATAAATCAGGGTTAAAATATTCATCATCTAAAGATTCGTTTTGTTTAATTCATTTTTGAATATAGCTATCTGTTGTTAGAACAGGCTTTATCTGATCAGGGTCACCAACAACTATCACTTTGTTAGCGCACATTAACGCTCCTACTAAAGATCAAGGAACTGCTTGACCAGCCTCGTCAACGAATGCGTACCTAATCTTAGTCTTAAGATCATCGTTAATGCCACCTTCTTTATTATTAGTAATGTTATTATGGTTTATTTTTGCGTAAATATTTTTAAAACTAGCAAAAGTAGAGCTCGTTATCGGGAAAATGAAACGAGATAAATGATAAAATCCATCTTTTCTGCAATTTTTAGCGTCGAAATAATCTACATATTTACAAATAAATTCTTTTTTGAATTTTAGCGCTCTAACAAATAAAAGCATTCTCAAAGAATTTATAATTTCGTTTGAATAAGGATTGTCTTTTTGTTTTTCTTCTCTGTTTATACTTTTATCATTATAGTTATATTCAGTTATTAAAAGTTCTAAATTGTTAATATCAATCAGTTTAATGGAATCATTATTTAAATATTTATTGAATGCGTTTTTATACAACTGGAATAAATTATTTATTTTCTTATTTAATTTTTCTAAAAAATTAAATAAACGATCAGCATTTTCTTTCTTGATAGAAAGAATCTTATATTTCTTTGTTTTAAATAATCTTGAGAAAAAACTACTTGAATAATCTTGATTTAAATGCTCAATTTTTGGTTTGAATTGATAACCATCTTTTACTTTTTTTAATCTAGATAAATTATTTAATTCTTCAGTTATATTTTCAGTTATTTCCGTAAAAAAATCGTTTATTTGCTTGTTTTTTTGATATTTTAGATATTCGTATTTTATAAAATCGTTATAAGTTTCTTTTTTAGAAAAACCATTTTTTACAATCTTAAATGAACCTATCACTTCGCGATGCAATTCATTAATTTCTTTTACGGATGATAGCAACTCATTAAACGCTGTTCTACTATTTTCAAATCTTTTCTCATTTTCATTTTTCTTGCACCATTGAATGATTGAGTTATATAATTCTTCAAGCCTTTTTTCCTTTTTACCACTTCCTCCTTCTAACGAAATTTGACCAAAGGTTATTTTATTAGATTTATTGCAAGAACCATGACTTGTTTGATTTTTATTAACATCCTTAAAATAATCAAGTTCATCTTTTAAAAAATCTGGTAAATCATCAGGGATTAAAGGTAATTCATTAACAATATTTTGAACAGCGCCATTATTAGAGCTTAATACTAGAATTTGATTATTATTGTTTCTAATCAATTCTCTAATCTTATTTTCTTTATCTTTTATATTTTCTAAATTAAGGCTCTCTTTACTTAATAATTTGGCTTGTTCGCAAATTATTTCAGCAAAAATATCCTTAAGCAGGGTAGTCTTTCCTGTTCCTGGAGGTCCATTAACACTTCAAATATCATTAACGATATTTTCCGATTTTTGTTGAACGCTAATATTGATTGCTACTTGTTGCATCAAAGTTAAATTATATTTAGGATTACCGATAAATTTAGCTTTAGGATAAAATTCAGGATTAATAAATTTTTCTAAATTTTTTTGAAACTCTTCATTAGATTTATCGTTATTTTCATCTTCAAAAAAGTTATATTTTTCCTCTTTATCTGATTCATTAATACCTAGATATCTTTCTAGGTTTTTCGGTATATTTCATCTATTTTCTTTATTGTTAATTAAATTGATTGCATCTAAAATAATATCTAAATAATAACTTTGCTGTCTATATCTAAAATAAGGAAATTCTTCACCCTCTTTAGGTTCAATATATCAATATTTTTTCTTATCAATATTGGATTCTAAATGAAATTTATTATTTAATAAGTGTTCTAATAATTCGTTTAATAAAACAGGTTCTTTATTTTCGTATTTATCGAGTAATTCGGATTGAATCTCTTTTAATTCTTTCTTATATTTATCGTATTCTTCTAATATATCAATATTTTCTCTATCTTCTTTAATTTTAGTGGCTATATAAGATGCGAAAGAAATAAAAAAATCATTTTTATAAGTAGAAAAATTTAAAACATATATAGAATTATCTGAGTTATCCTTTTCATTAATTTTTATTTTTAAAAAAGGGTCCTTAATTTTATCGCCTTCCTTATACTTATTTAAGAAAATGTATCCTAAATAATAATGTTTCGAATCGCTATTATTATCGAATAATTTTGAAATTTTACATATTTCGCAATATTCGTTTTCTTCGTTATCTGGTTTATCAAGCTCGCACTCGCATTTTTTCTTTAAATCAAATTTACTTAAAACATCGGTTTTATAATTTAATTCACCAAAGAAAATGAATAATTCATTTTGATATTTTTTTATTGTGGAATAACCATTTTTAAGTTCGAAAGGTATTGTTTGTTTATCATTTTTATCAAAACATGGTAAACTCATAATTTCATTACAAAATCACGCTCTTAAAAGTTTAGTTTTTTCGTTATTCATATTTTTATAACTACCCAACCTATAAAATATTAGTTCTATCTATTTTATTAAGTAATAAACTATAAGTTTATTTATATTAAATATACAAAATATCCATAAAAACATTCAATTAAATTAAAAATAAATTTAAATTAACTAATTCTTTGTTATAGATCTATTTATGGAATTAATAAAATAATTTATCTATAAAACAACCTTAAAACATTATTAATCATCCTTTAGCTTATAAAGCACATAAATCATTTAAATATTAGATGTATTTCGATTTATCGCAAAATTAATCTATCAAAATTGATGAACTTTTATTTTCAAGGAAAAATTTTAATATTAATCGTATTTATATCGTTGTTGTTATTATCAATATTTGAATAATATAAAATTAATCCGACTAGTTTTATAAAAACTAAATATTTAAACATATGAATAAACGCTTAAGTGGTTCGCAAATAAGACAAATTTGATTAGACTTTTTTAAAAGTAAAAAACATGAGATTGTTGAATCTAAATCTTTAGTTCCGATTAATGATCCAAGTTTATTATGAATTAATGCTGGAGTAGCAACACTCAAAAAATTCTTTTCGGGAGAAGAGAACCCGATAAATCCTAGATTAGCTAACTCACAAAGATGTATTAGAGCTAATGATATCGAAAACGTTGGTGTAACTTCAAGACACCATACGATTTTTGAAATGTTAGGTAATTTCTCAATTGGTGACTACTTCAAAAAAGAAGCTATCCAATTTGGTTTTGAACTATTAACAAAAGAATATGGTTTAGATAAAGATAAACTATATATTACTGTTTATCATGATGATAATGATGCTTATGATAATTGAGTACAACAAGGAATAGATCCTAAGCATATTATTAAATGTAACAAGGAAAGAAATTTTTGAGATTTAGGTTCTGGTCCTTGTGGACCTTGTACAGAGATTTATTATGATCGTGGAGAAAAATATGATCCTAAAAAATTAGGTGAAAAATTATTCTTTGAAGATATTGAAAACGATCGTTATATCGAAGTATGAAACATTGTGTTTTCGCAATTCAATAATGATGGGAAAAATAACTATTCTGAATTATTAAGAAAGAATATTGATACCGGTGCTAGTTTAGAAAGATTTGCTTCAGTATTACAAGATGTTCCGACTAATTACGACACTGATTTATTCTTGCCGATTATTCGAGAGATTGAAAAATACACTGATAGCAAATATGTTGTCGAAGATTACTTTAGTAACGATAAAAAAAGACAAGAAACTCTTAAAGCATTTAGGGTAATAGCTGATCACTTAAAATGTGGAGTTTTTGCAATCGCAGATGGTGTATTACCAGGACCTAAAGATCGTGATTATATTATTAGAAAGTTACTTCGTAGAGCGTTTGTTTATGCAAGAAAATTAGATGCTAAACCTGAATACCTACAAGGTGCAATTAACAAAATTATTGAAATATACGGCGATTTCTTTAAACATTTATTAGACAACAAGAAGATTATTCTAGAAGCTATAACTAATGAATCTAATAACTTTAGTAAAACATTAGATTATGGTTTTGATATTTTTAATCAAGCTAAAACAACTAATGGTTTAACAGCTGAAATAATTTTTAAATTAGTTGAAACATACGGATTTCCTTTAGATTTAATTAAAGAATTATCGCAAGAATCTAATATTAAAATCGATATCGAAGGTTTTGAAAAACTATTTAAAAAACATCAAGAAGTTTCTAAAGCTAATAGCAATGAAACTGGAATGAAAAAACAAAATGAAAATCTTCTTAAGTTTGATAAAGAATCTAAGTTTCATTACGATAAAAACAACATTAAAACCAATGTTATCGCAATTTTTGATGATAACTTTAATCCTGTAGATAAAATTGAAGTTGGTTCAGGTTATGTTGTGTTTAAAGATACACCTATTTACGCAACTTCTGGTGGTCAAAGATATGACGAAGGTTATTGTATTAAAAAAGGTGATTTAGTTGTTCATTTTGATAATGTAATTAAAGCACCGAACAAACAACACTTACATCACTTCAATAAAGCTAGTTTTTGACTTGATGAAAAAGTTGAATTAATACATGACGAAAATTGAAGAAGATTAGTAAGAAAAAATCACTCATTAGAACATATTTTACACGCTACTCTTAAAAATACTATTAGTGAAACCATTAAGCAATCAGGCGCGTTTAAATCAGCAGCTAAAGCTACACTTGATTTCAACTATCCTTCTAAATTAACTGATGAAGAAATTGAAAACGTTGAAAGTAAAATAAGAAAAGTAATAGCTGATGCTTTACCTGTTGGTGTTCATTATGTTGATTATGAAACTAGTCAAAAGATGAACGCGATTGCTTACTTTGAAGAAGAATATAAGAAGCATGAATTACTTCGTGTAATTAAAATGGAAGATTACAGTGTTGAATTATGTGGTGGAACACACGTAAATAACACTAAAGAAATCGAGGATTGTTTCATCACCGATCTTTATTCACTAGGTGCTGGTAGATGAAGAATCGAGATTATTAGTTCTCACGAAACAATTCAAGATTACTTAATTAGCAAACAAGAAGAAATTATTAAAGAAAAAGCTAAAATGATCGATGAATTAGGTAATTATCCTAGTTTTTCATCTAATGAATTTGCTTCAATAAAAGAGATTGGAAGTAAGATAAATAACTTCTCGTTACCCAATTCAATCAAGGATTTAAGAAAATCATTAAGAGAATTCGAAGAATTAAAAGAAGAATTCAAGAAAAACAAATTAGAGTTAGATAAGAAAAAAACTAAAGATCAAGCTAACAAGATCAAACAAATAGCTTTAAATAATTTAGAACACAAAATTGTTTTATTATTCTTTGACAAAGAAGAATCCAAAGCTTTATCAATCGCTCATACAGAATTAGTAAATGAAAAACAAGATCATTTATTCTTCTTTATTAACAAGATTGATAACAAGATTAGTTATCTAATTGGTATTAAGAATCCGACAGATAAACTTAATGCCAAAATTCTAATCGAAAAAATTAACAAAACATTTGAAGCTAAAGGTGGCGGAAAACCTAACTTCGCTCAAGGTGGATTTAGCACTGATAAAGATATCGATAAACTAAAAACGGATTTCATTAATTTATGTACTACGTTGCTTTAGATGTCGGTTCTAAAAAACTGGGAATAGCTACAGGTGACGGTGATTTTAAGATTGCTTCACCATACTGTGTTATTACCTACAATGAAGGTGATTTTAATCAATGTTTGAATAAACTTAAAGAAAAAACTAACAGTTTTTTCTATGATTTTAAGTTTGTTATCGGTATACCTTTAAATATCAATAATACAAAATCTTCAACAACAATTATGGTTGAAAATTTTATTGAATTGCTTAAAGCGAATTACAAAAATGAAATCATTTTATATGATGAACGTTATACTTCAATAATTGCAGATCAAATTATGATGGATAACGAAATAAAAGCTAAAAAAAGAAAAGAAAAAATAGATAAGATTGCAGCTTATGTTTTATTGCAATCTTTTTTTGATGATGATCGATATCCTAAATAAATTTAAACAATTAAATATAGAAATGAAAATCCCGATTATGAGGGATGATAATTTAGTTAACTTAGTTAATAAGTTAACTAATATTAAAGTTAAGGAATTACTTGAAATAGGTACAGGTATTGGATTTAGTTCAATGTATCTTAGTTATCATTTAAAAGAACTAAAAATTGATACATTAGAAAAAAATCTAGAAAGATATTCAATTGCTAAAGAATGATTAGTTGATTTCGAAAATGTTAATTGTATCAATGGTGATTGTTATGAATTTATTCCTAATAAAAAATATGAAGCAATCATACTAGACGGACCAAAAGGTAAGCAAATCGATCTATTTAATAAATATATTAATTATTTATTGCCTAATGGGGTTATGATTATTGATAATTTCTATCTAAAAAACATAAAACCTAATAATAAGCTTTATAATAAAAACCTAGAATGACAAAATTTTGTTCGTAATTTAGATAAGAATAAATTTAATGTTGAAATAGATGAATCAGGAGACGGAGTCGTTTATGTTTTTAGTAAGCCAAGTCCAATCGCTTAATCAAGCTAAAAAATTTATTGACAATAAAGTAGATTGTATCTTAGTAGGGTATGAAAATTTTGCTTTACGTTGTACTAAAACATTAAATAATTCTGAACTAAAAGATTTAATTCAATATAGAAACGATAAAAAGTCAAATACAAAAATATTTGTCTTAATGAACAGTTTTATTTTTGAAAATCAGATATCAGATTTAGAAAATAAACTATGCGAATTAAACGAATTAAAAGTTGATAAAGTTTATTTCCAAGACTATGCAATTGTGCAAATTATACGGGAAAAACAACTAAATTTAGAAGTTGCATATCATTCAGAAACGATGGTTACATCTTATGGTCAATTTGATTTTTTCATCGAAAATAAGATTAACCATTTAGTTCTTGCAAGAGAACTTTTTATGAATGAAATTAAACAAATGCATGATAATAAGAAATCTTTATCATTAGAAATGCAAATACAAGGATATGCTTTTTTTATGCATTCTAGATGAAAGATGATTTCTAACTTTGAAGCGTATGCTAGAATTTCAGATAAATTATCTTCTAAAAAACAATTATGAATTCGTGAAGCATTAAGAAAATACCCTAATGCTATTTATGAAGACGAATTTGGTACTCATATGTTTACAGGTTACATATTATGTGCCATTAAACATATAAAAGAACTTTATGAATATGGTTTAGATTATGTTCGAATAGATTCAATTATGATTGATGAAAAAGCTCATGAATCTATTACTTTAATATATCAAAATATCATCAATGATCTGAGAGAAAATAAAACGGTTTCTGAAGACAAAATTAACAAAAACTACGGCAAAATTGAACAATTATGCTTGCCAATTGAAATTGCTTCAGGATTCTTTGGCGGTATAAAAGAAATCAAACATTTAATTAAAGAAGAAAAGGTAGAAACGAAACAATAATGAAGTACGAATTATTAGCTCCTGCTGGAGATGTTCAAAAAGCGATGTTTGCTATTGACTATGGTGCAGACGCAGTTTTTATCGGTGCCAAAGCTTATTCATTGAGATCTAGTGCTAGCAATTTCTTTTTTAAAGATATAAAAGAAATTGTAGATTACGCTCATGAACGTAATAAGAAAATTTATATTACGGTTAATGTTGTGTGTCACAACCCCTTAGTTAAAGGTTATGCTAAATTTATTGATGAGTTAGCTCTAACAGGTGTTGATGGATTAATTGTTGCTGATCCGTTTATAATTCATCACACAAAAAATAATCATCCAGAACTAGAATTACATTTATCAACTCAACAAAGTGTTACAAATTCTAAGTCAGCCTTATTTTGAAAAAGTAATGGATTATCAAGAGTGGTATTAGCTCGTGAAGTAACAATAGAAGAATTAGAGCTATTAATGCCTAATGTTAAGGATAAAGTAGAAATCGAATACTTCATTCACGGTGCTGTATGTATTTCGTTTAGTGGACGATGTATGATGTCTAATAACTGATCTCTTCGTGATGCTAACGTTGGTGGTTGCGCGCAATCTTGTCGTTGAAGATATGATTTAAAAGATGAAGAGATGAATCATTATTCAGATTCTTTTACAATGTCACCGAAAGATATGGCTTTAATCGATGAGATTAAGAAACTGATGGAATTAGGTGTTGCTTCATTTAAAGTAGAAGGTCGTATGAAGTCGATTAATTATGTGGCTACGGTAATCAAATCATATCGCTATGCTATGAACTACTATCTAACCAATGGATTTAATGTTAATAAGGATAGCGAACAAGAAATGCTAACTAAAGCTAGAGCAGAATTAAAATCAGCTGAAAATCGTTTAACCAAAAAGGGTTTTGCTCACGGTCAACCTGGTATTGATGCTATGTTATACCATGAAGAAGAACGCAAAATAGCTCAAACATTCGCTTTTATTGTTGATGAAATTCAAGATGATGGTTATGTAAAAGTAACATGTAAAAATAACTTTAAAAAAGCTCAAGAATATATGATTTATGGCCCAAACTTTAAATTTGATGAGATCAAAATCGTATCTTTATTAAATAAAGAAAAGAAAGAAGTCGATGTTGCAAACGACCCGATGGGAATATATTACTTGAAATTTGATAAAAATTATCAACTAATGAAAAATAGTATTGGACACATTAAAAAAACCTTGGATTAATAATTCCAAGGTTTTTAGTTAGTTGCAGCTTGTGCATTTGTTCATCTAGCTGCTCTTGATTTAAGACGACGAGCTTTGTTTTTAGAAATTCTATTATTTTTAGCTAATCTATCTGCTAAAGAATAAACTTTATCAGCATCTTTTTTATCTTTAGAAACTTTAGTTTTCTTAATTTGATTTTTTAATGCTGTTTTAAAACCTTTAGTTAATTGATTAGCCTTTAAATTCTGACGATAGCTCTTTTCGTTTGCTTTAATATTGGCCATATCGTTTACGTACGTTTTTAATTATATAACTTATTAATTATAATATATAAGTAAATACTACACGTATAATATTATATACAATATAGTTTAATGAATAGTAATTTTATTTTAATCGTCTTATTAGTAGTTGTTCCAATTGGATTCATAAGTTATTTTATTTATAAAAGAAAAAAAACTACAGGTTCAGGTGAATTTGTTGGAAGAACTAAGGATGAACGCAGAAACGAAGTTTGAAAAACTGTTAAAAAATATCTGCAAGATAACGACATGTATGGTCGTGAGATCATGTATACTTTTGTCGCAAAAAGACCGTCAGCTAATGATGATAAGAAGCTTCACAAACAGTTTAAAGAAGAAACAAAAAAATATTTATTAGAGCATAAATTATCTAAAAAAGATAAGAAAGCTTATCTAAAAAGTCGGTCTAAGGAAATGGCTCGTGAAAGATATTGCATCTATTTTCAAACAAAGGATGCTAAGACTCAATCTGTTTTTGATCCAGAAATTATTGAGGCTGAAGTATTAACATTACCTCCTAAAAAAAGAGGTGATGCTCCTGAAAGAAAAATTCAAATTAACGGATTACAAGATTTTAAAAAAGAGTTTGCTTGAATTGAACCTTTAAAAAATAAAGAAGATGCTCGATTAAAGAAAGCTGAAGACGAAAGAATTAGAAAGCTTGAAAGAAAAGAACAACGCAGATTAGCTAAGTTGGCTAAAAAAGAAGCTAAAACTAAAAAGAAGATTTAATAAAAATGATTAAAAAAAGAGTTGCTTTTTTTGGTACAACAGAATTATCTTTAGTATGCCTTAAGGCTATGCTAAATGATAATTCTTTTGATGTAGTAGCAATTATATCTCCTCCCGACAGAGTAGATTTACGAAATAAAAAGAATAAATTAAATTCAGTTAAACAATTTTGCATAGATAATAATCTACAAATTTATCAACCTGAAAAATTATCGGATTTCTATGAAGAATTAATAAATATGAATTTAGATTTGGGTGTATGTATAGCTTACGGACAATTTATTCCTAAAAAGGTTTTGAATCTATTTAAAGATGGAATAATCAATGTTCATCCTTCTAAATTACCGTTATTAAGAGGAGGTGCTCCTATTCATTATGCGATTATAAATGGATTTAAATCTACAGCTATTTCAATCATGAAGTTAGATGAAAAAATGGATCATGGTCCTGTGTATGATCAATTAGAAGTAGCTATTAAAGAAGAATGAAATCATGATGATTTAAATTCTGAAATTATTGCTAAATCACCAGGGTTTTTAATAAAAACTATAAAAAATATTTATGAGAAAAACCTAACAGCTAAAGAACAAGATCATGATCAATATACACTTGGCTTAAATATCAAAAAAGAACAAGAACATTTGAATTTAAATTTAGATGCCAACAGTTTTGTTAATTGACAAAAAGGATTATGATCAACCCCTGGTGGTTATTTGATTTATGATGGATATAGAGTTAAAATAGCTCAAGCAAAAGTTGTTGAGAATGAACAAGACAACCAAATAGATCTGATAGGATCAATATACAAAATTGATAAAACAGGTATTTATGTATATCTAAAAAGAGGGTCAATTGCCATTACTAAATACCTATTACCTTCTAAAAAAGTTGCAGATATAAAGCAATCAATTAATGGAAACATTCCATTTAAAATAAATACAAAATTTGAATAAATATGGAAAATAAAAAGATATTTAAAAGAAATGATTTTTTAAATACATTTAGTAGAACCTAAATCTTTATGAAAATTTACTGATAAAGAAATAACCGCTATCATTCAAAATGAGTTGGGACTATCAAAAGATTCTTATGAAGATATAAATGAAGAATTAAATGGGGAAGAGTCCGCTATTTTAGATTTTGATGAAATCGATTTTGTTAATGACGACATTGAATCCCAACAAATAAATGACGCTTATTTAGCAGAAATAATTAAATTAAAAGAAAAATCTAAAGAATTTATTAAACACGAAGTTCTATCTGATTTATATGATGATGAATGGAAAAATGCTGAACTAGAATTTTCTAAAGGTGTATACCAAGAATATGATATAGATTATATCGATGTTATTGATAACAAAGAAAAAGAAAAATTAGTTAGAATAATCGATTTATCAGATTATCAAAAATTACCTATTACAACAGCAGAAAGCCTTCATGAAATTATTAAAAAACATGATTTTTCATCATTAAAATTACTAGTTTTAGATGGAATTTACTTTAATGAAAAACAAAGATACTATCTACAATCATCTGTGTCTGGATGTTTATTTTACAAACATAATGATGATCGAATAAAACTAGATGTATATACATCAAAAAACTCTACAAGCACAAAAAGAAAAGATCTAGTTAATTTTTATTATGATTACCGAATTTTAACTGAGCTTGGTTATGATGTTTTGAAATGAAATGTTGTTTTAGTTAAATACTGTTTAAACAAAAAGAATGAAGTTGATTTTGTTTCAACAGAAATAGTTAATTGCAATAAAGGTGGATCTAATTTACCTGATAAAATAAAAAAAGAATTTAGTAAAGAACAATTTTTCCATCCAAGTTTTATTAAAGCTAAACAAGACATAAGAATAAGTGGTAATCAAGAATTAATCGCTGATTACCCGCAACATAATTTAAAGACAGGTTCTTTTTGTAATGCTTTAAAAATGATGTCATTTCAAATTTTAGAATCAGAAGAAAAAGAAGCATATAAATTTCAGACAAATTATTTCTTAGAAGTAAGAAATGCATTTGATAACATTTTTGATGAAATGATTGATATCAAAGATACTAATGTAGGCAAAATTGAGTTATCAAATGCTTATTTTGGAGATTTTTATAAAAATCCGAACGACTCTATGATCAGATACACATTAGGTAAAAAAGTGTTTGAACCTTTTTTACTAAGTGGAAACGTTTATTCAATTAATAAATTTTTCGATAAAAATGGAAATTTAGTATTTCCATTAGTAAATAAAGATGGCGAAAAATTTAAAATAAGCGATTTCATCAAATACATAAATGCTAACCCGCCTCCTAAGCCAATAAAATATTTATCTGTTTTTAGTAAAGCATACACCCCTAGTATTGTTGAAAGTTATGTCAACCCAAATACTCACCAAGCATTTGCTAAATTAAAAAATAAAAAGGTTTATTTTGACTTTGAGTCAATTTGTCATTTATTTGCGCCAATGGATGATATTTTGCCAAATATGCAAATAATAACGCAAAATTCTTTCATTATTGATCATAATGACGGCTCAGAACTTGTATGTGTTAATGATGTAATTGATCCATTGAAATTGGATATTAATTGATTTATAAAGATAATTAAAGATCTACATCAAGGTCCAGATTATAGTTATGTTGTATACAATGCTACCTTTGAACGATCTAGATTGTATGAAATGGGCGCTTATATTGAAAGATGTAAAAAACTATATCCAGAGAAATTTAGCGATCCATCTGATTTAGAAATTGATTTCTTGCAAAAAGTTAAAGAAATTGATGCTAACCTATTTGATTTAGCTGATTTCTTTAACTTGAATAAAGACTTAATAGTCATTAATTCATTAAATGGATATTACTCAATTAAAAAAGTTTTATTATTAACATCTCAAGAACAACGAAAAGAAGCTAAAGCCGTTGATTACGCGACACTTAATGTGAAAAGAGGTGATATTGCGCAAAAACTAACAGCTAAACGTTTCTTAGGATTAGTTGATGATAAGGAATGAGAAGAAATAGCAACTGATTTAGCTACATATTGCGAAAACGATGTTAGATCAATGATCGCTGTTGAGTACTTCATAAGAGATTTATTAAAAAGATAGAATAAATCTATAGAATCATAATAACTAATTAACCATTCATAATTTATTTGTAGAATAATAATATTAAACTTAAGGATGATACAAAATGATTTACGACAAATTAGAAAATTTTAGTAAATATTTAACAATTAATAAATATTTTCCTAAGATCAAACAGTTTTTAGAAGATCATAACTATGATTTATCTAAATTATCAGTTGGTATTCATGAAATTGATGGTAAGGATTTATACTTAAATGTATTAGACTCTGTTGTTTATCAAAAAACAGAAGCCAGATATGAACTTCATAAACACTATGGTGATGTTCATATAGTTTTTGAACCAGGTGAAATTTACTTTAGCCAACACGCAGAAGATGCAAAAGATATGCAAGTAGAAATTCCTTATAACGAACAAAAAGATGTAACTTTTTATGTCTCAGATACGACAAATGACAAAGTTTCTAATAATCGTTTAGTGCCTTCTAAAAATTCTTTTGTAGTATTCTTACCAGGAGATTTACACGCACCTAGAGTATCTGAAAATCCTTCAAATAATATCATTAAATATATTTTTAAATTTAGATGTTCATAAAAAAAATAATTAAATTTTTATCGCTGTTTTTTATTGCTTTTTTAGGCTTATTAAGCCTAAATATTACTATATCTAATAGCTATAAAATTAACAGTTATGAACAAAGTTTGCAAGCTACAGAAACTAAAGAAAATCTTGAACCATTTTATAGCGATTTAAAAAATGTAGCCGAACAAAAAACAATTAAACTTTTTTTGACAAGTGATAATTATCAATCAGTTGTAACATCATTGATGTTATCGCAATATTTTTTAAACGATAAGGTTGTTGATGATGGTTACAGCCCTATCGTATTTTTATACCAACAACAACTAGTTAACGATCAAGATTTTAGTATTAATATCACTAGTAATATTCCAAATTGATTTGACAATAATTATCCGAAAAATAAAGCAATTATTCAAACGAATAATAGCTCTATTTTTAACGATAAATCCAACCTAAGTTATACTGCTGCTAATGTTTTAACTTTTCTAGATTATATTAGAGTGTATTTCCACGATAAATACACAAGTAATCCAGAATTAGAATACAAGCCATTATTATTTGATATTTTTCTAACGCCAAAATTACTGGCGAATATCTGAGATAACCATTCAATAGCTTTATATAATTTTTTAGCATATGTTAATCGTTTTCATTTGATTTCGAATGATAACTACCTAAAAACTATTTTTCTTAAAAATTATGTTGACCGCTTAAATGATAAACTCATTAATAAAAGTTCTGATGAAGTTTTAAATATTTATCAAGAAAAATTCGATAAGATTTTTGTTAATGCAACAAAGTTAGAAAGCTCTAAAAATTTTTTAAATGTTTTTAGTGACGATTCAAGAAATGATGAAAACTTAGATGTTTTCAAAGAGACCTCATTATATGAATTAATATTTGATGAATCAAAATTCGTTTTTTATGATGGTTTATCATATACGATTAATAACGATAAAATTAATGATAAATTAAAACTTAAGATTTATTTTTATGAGAAGATTTATGATCTTTTCTTTAAATCGAATCAGTTAATGATTGATAAATCGAAAATTAATTTATTGATTCATCAATATTTAAATATATTTTTATTAACTGATCAATTTAATGTAGCAAATTTCTTTTATAAAAATCAAAACCTTTTTAATATTAATAAAAAAACATTCATTTTTTTAGAACCAGCTGCTCCTACTAAATTAGGTTTAAATGATATTAATCTAAGTAGTTCTATAAATCGTTGAAAATTTGATGAATATAAATCAATTCTAAAAACATTTAGAAAAATTTATCCAAGCAACAAGTACAATTTTTTATACATAACCAATCCTATGTTTGATGGTTTTAAAAGTCGTTTTAATGCTTTTCAAGAACTATTAAATATAAATGATTTAGATATTATCTATACCAAGCCAAGTTCAGCATTTTTATTATTCTATGAATTGCTAAATCAATACCAAAAAAGTGTAACTAGCAATATAGCTAGTTCGATTATAGTTGGCGGAATTGATTTTAATGATGACAATGTCTTAGACATTCTTAATTATTTGAAAAACAACACAACTTGAAACGATGAAGATATCAAAAATGTGATTAGAAATATTGATAATTTTCCTATCCCATTAACATTTTTGATTAATGATTTTGATCTAACAAAAAGAAACGAACCTTCAGAGTATTTTGTCTTAAATAAATCTTATATAACTTTATCTCAAGGTTTGATTAATGATAATGAAGGTTTAAAAATAGCTTCTAATTTATTAGGATCAAAAAGATTTTTTGATAAAAATGGCTTTAATGAATACGATCCAATTGTAAGATACAATTTAATAATCAATGAGTTAAATGATGGAGGTAAAAAAGAAACCACTGTTTCTATTTCGTTAATTGTTATAGCAACGGTATTAATTGCTCTGGTTATTTCTACAATGATTTTTATCATTTATAATTATAAAAGGCTTAATCAAGCTAAAAAACGCTGATCAAAGTATATAGCTAAATGAAAAGAAAAAGAAGATAACAATGCCTAGAAAACACTTAATTGCTAATCAAATTAATAAAAAACAACAATCTAATGCTAAGTTATGACAAAAATTAGCTAAAGAAATTAAAGCTGCTGTTAAAGTTGGGGGAACTGACCCTGAGACTAACTATCGTCTTAAAGCGGCTATTGATAAAGCTTTATCTTATAACTTATCAAAAGAATCTATTAATAGAAACATCTTTGGTGGTTCTAATAAAGATGAAGATAATTTGATTGAAGCAGAATACGAAATCTATGGACCTAATGGTTTAGGAATCATTGTTAGAACATTATCTGATAATCCTAACCGTGTTATTTCTTCTTTGAATGGTTATATATCTAAATTAAAAGGATCATTAGCTAAGCCTAATAGTGTCAAGATTAATTTTCAACAACAAGGAATTATCTTAACCGACTTAAATAATTTCCATGAGGAAACATTATTAGGTCTTTTAATTGATTATGAATTAATTGATATAAATTCAGATGATGAAGGATATGAGATTATAACTACCCCTAATTCTTATTATCAAGTTAAGGAGAAGTTAGAATCTGCTAAATTTAATATCCACCATTCTGAATTAAAATTAGTACCTCTTTCATACGTCTCACTTAATCCAGAACAGACAGAATTATTCGAAAGATTTGTCGCTTCTTGTGAAAATGATGACGATATTCAATGAATGGTTGCTAATAACGAATAATTTGTGATATAATTTTAAAGGCAATAATAAAAAGGCCACATAGCTCAGCGGTAGAGCAACCGGCTGTTAACCGGTTGGTCACAGGTTCAAATCCTGTTGTGGCCGCCATTATTGGCGCGTTGGTGAAGTGACTTAACACACACGCCTTTCACGCGTGCATTCACGGGTTTGAATCCCGTACGCGTCACCATTAAAAATAAACTAACTAACTAACAAAAACTAACGAGGTTCAAAATTTCCTCTGTTGTCGGAGTCTAACTCCTCCGATAACATAAAATTTTTTTACTAAGGATAAAACCTTAGTAAATGGAGTGTTAGCTCAGGCGGGAGAGCATATGCCTTACAAGCATAGGGTCGGGGGTTCGATCCCCTCACACTCCACCATGCCGACTTAGCTCAATCGGCAGAGCAACTGACTTGTAATCAGTAGGTTGTAGGTTCAATTCCTATAGTCGGCACCATAATGCTTCTTTAGCTCAGACGGTAGAGCAAGTGACTCTTAATCACTGGGTCGTGGGTTCGATCCCCTCAAGGAGCACCATGTTGCACTCGTGGCGGAACTGGCAGACGCGCTAGACTTAGGATCTAGTATCATTACGATGTGGGGGTTCAAGTCCCTTCGGGTGCACCATTAAAATACATTTATCTCAAATAGTATTTTGTTTAATAAATTATCTTGGCGAGATTTATTAAACTTTATAAAAAGCTGCTTAAGCAACTAATAAAATTCTATTTAAATATAAAGACTTTGAATTATATTCAAAGTCTTTTTTGCTTATATCACATATTTTATAAATTTAAATAGTTATTTAGCTTGACGGATCAAAAAATGGTTGCTTTAAAACCATTTAATTTAAACTTAGCTAAATAAATAGGATTAAAAAGTAATTTATAATAAATAAGAATGGCTGAAGAAAACAAAAAGAAATGACTTTAGAAATATTAAAAAATGTTTACATTATTTTAAGCTCTCTAATGCTTATCATTTGTTTAGTTTTTTGAGGTATATCATTTTATTTATATTGAAATCGATATAAAAAAAGAAAAGTAGCTAGTGATAGCGCATTCGGTAGAACTATTAAGGATGAACAGATAAAACTCACCTGATGACAAAAAAACGGGGGATATTTATTATTCGTTTTAGGTTTTTTTGCTTTAATGTTTGCGATTGCTGGATTTACTTATTATGTCGTTAATTTTAGTGTTTAAAATGATTTTATAAATGGACAAACTGAAATAATTAATAATGGCTTCAACTACAAATCAAATTAATGTTCAGCAGAATCATCCAAGTGGTTGGAAGAGATTCTCTGGTAAATTTAAAGAAGTTGTTGGTAAGTTATCAAGTGGTTTAATGATTCCGATCGCAGTATTACCAATTGCGGGATTATTGCTAGGGATTTTTGCTGCTGTTCAAAATAATATAGATCCAACGAATTATAAAGTTCTTTATTCAATAGCTTCTTTTTTCAAAAATGGTGCTGATAAAATTTTCGGAAACTTACCAGCGCTGTTTGCAGTTGCGATAGCTGTCGCATTTACCAACCAATCAGGGATAGCTGCGTTTGCTGCTTTAGTAGGTTGAATTGTATTCAATGCTACTCAAAACGCTTTAATTTTCCCAGATGCTGTTAAAGATGACACATTCACAATTTTATTCTGAGAAAATGTACCTAAAAGCGCGTTAAGTGAAAATGTTGGTATAAAATCTTTAAGTACATCAGTATTCGGTGGGATTATCGTAGGGTCTATTACAGCTTACTTATTTAATAAATTCCACACAATCCAATTACCTAAATTTATTGGATTCTTTAATGGTAACCGCTTTGTTCCGATTATTACTTTCTTAGCTATGTTACCAACTGCTCTAATCATGCTTATGATTTGACCGGGTGTTAGTATCGCGCTTAATTACATAGGTGAAAACTTAGGTAATTTAGCTAGAAATGGTAATACTAACTCATTATTCTTCGGATATATTGAAAGAGCATTAGTTCCGTTTGGTTTACACCACGCGTTCTATACTCCTTTATGATATTCAAGTGCTGGTGGTAGCATTGTAAATATTATTTCTGATAATGAACATGCGATTGCTCCGTTAATTTTAACTACTGATGCTGACGGATCACAAGTTATTCGTAAAATTGTAGGTGTAGCAACTCAAGCAGTTGATAAGCCAGTTGGCTTCACACCTCAAGACTGAGCAAACTGAAAGCAAGTAGTATTAGCGTTAAATAACAATAAACTTCCTAGTACTGAAGAATTACAAGGTGACCAAAAAATCTGATTTGCTATTAACTCTATCTTTGTAGGTAAATCAGTTTATTTATCTGGTCAATCTGCCCCTTATACATTTACATTCAAATCATTTGCTGACTCAACTCTAAACCATCCAAGTTTAATTGCTTCAGCTGTAATTGATGGGAAAACAGTAATAGGTTCTGAGCTTCTTAAACAAATAGCTAGCAGTTCTACTGGTAGTGTTAAATTAGGTGCTAATGATTCTGTTTTCTATGCATTCCCTGGCGTAAACCCTGGTCAATATTCTCAAGGTAAATTTGCGTTTATGATCTTTGGTTTACCAGCTGCTGGTGCTGCGATGATTATGGCAGCTCCTAAAGATCAAAGAAAATATGCATCTTCAATTGTAATCTCTGCATCATTCACTTCATTCTTAACTGGTATTACTGAACCAATTGAATTTACGTTCTTATTCTTAGCTCCTTACTTATTCTGAGGATTCCACGCTATTGCTTGTGCGATTTCATTCTGATTAACAACTTTAATTGGAGCTAACATAAGTCAAACATTCTCTGGTGGTATTATCGATTTAACAATCTACGGATTTATTCCTGATGCGTTAGGCGCTCAAACTGGTAGCTGAATCCCATTAGTATTAGGTTTATTCTATATTCCTTTATACTACTTCGTGTTCTACTTCATCATTACAAAACGTGATTTAAAAACACCAGGTCGTGGTGCTACAAAACTTTACACTAAAGCTGATTACAAAGCTAAAACTAGCCAATCTGAATCAACTCAATCTAGTGTAACTAATTTCAAACCAATTGAAATTACTTCTTATAAACTAATCAATGCGTTTGGTGGTGTTGAAAACATTACAGCTGTAAATGCTTGCGCTACTAAATTAAGAGTATCAGTTAAAGCTAAATCAAATGTTAATTTTGATGAAGTTAATTCATTAGGTTCACTAGGTACTTATGCTATAAGTGATACATTAGTGCACGCTGTTTATGGTGGTGATGCTGACGTAATCAAATCTAATATGCAAAAGATGTTAGATAAGAATTATGATGCTACTGAAATTAAAAAAGTTGCTGGCGTTTTAGAAGATAAACCAACTGAACAACCAAAAGCTGAAACTAAACCAGCTAATGAAGAAATTAAACAACCAACTCCAATAGTTGATGATAAGACTAAAGAAATTGATCCATCAATGCCTAAAGCTACTCCTGAGGCTGATATCAAAGAATCAGATATCATTGAAGTATACAGCCCAGTTAAAGGTATTGTTAAAGATCTAACTGAAGTTCCAGACCCTTCATTTGCTGCTAAGATTACTGGTGATGGTTTAGCAGTTGAACCAACTGATGAAATGTTCTATTCACCAGTTGATGGTAAATTAGAATTAGCATTCAACACAGGTCATGCCTACTTCTTTGATGCTAAAGGCGCTAAGATCTTAATTCACGTTGGTATTGATACAGTATCATTAAACTCAAATAATACTGACACTGAAAATTTAATCGGCTTTACATTGTTCTCTAAATCAGGTGATAATGTTTTATACAAAAACACTCCAGTAGTTAAAGCTAACCTTGAAATTATTAAAAAACAAGAATTATCAACAGTTACACCAATCTTAGCTTTAAAAGCTACTTTAGAAGAATATGATCTAAAACTAGTTGCTAAGTCAGGTGATCAAGTAAATGTTGGTGATGTATTATTCAAATTAATTAAAAAGAATAAATAAACCAAATTCTATATAAAATAAAGTGCTTTTAATTGCACTTTATTTTTTTTATTTTTTAATAATAATAATTCAAATTTTCACAAATTATGAGTAACAATAGCTGTTTAAAAAATAAAGCGTGCAATGCTAGTTCTTATGATTTTAAAGATAAATATCATAAGTTAAAAGGTTTGATTAATAATCAGGAAGTAGGTTCTAGTTCATTAATTGAAATTAAATCGCCAATCGATAATGAAGTAAGTGGTTCATTTTATGGAATGACATCAGATGAAATTGATGATGCATATGAAAAAGCTAATGAAGCATTTAAGATCTGATCTAAGCAAACTTATACTTATCGTAAGGATAAGATTATTAAGTTTGCAGAATTATTAGATCAACAAAAAGAAGAGTTAGCTAACTTATTAACAGATAATATTGCCAAAGCTTATAATGAATCCTTAACTGAAATTACTCGTTCAGTTAAATATATTTATGACACAATATCTGTTTATGAAGAGATGATCAATAATCCATTAGTTATTGATGAAACAATTCATAAAGTTAAGAATAAAACAGGTAAATTTATTCGCGAACCACTAGGTGTAGTTTTAAATATCTCGCCATGAAACTATCCTTTAAACACACCACTATCAAAGATGATACCAACTTTGATAGCTGGTAATACAGTTGTTTATAAAGTTGCTACTCAGGCTGCTATCATCGGAATTAAATTAGCGCATTTATTTAAACAAGCAGGATTTGATCCCGGGGTTGTTCAATGTGTTGTAGGTCTTGGTCGAGAAATAGGTGATAAATTAAATACTAATAAACATATTAAAAGCATCTCATTTACAGGTAGCACACCGGTTGGTTTAAAACTCTTAAAACAAGCAGCAGTTGGTAATATTTCATTAGAACTAGGTGGAAAAGATGCAGCTCTAATTTTAAGTGATTATGACAAAGAATTAACAATCAAAGAAATCATAAAAGGAGCTTATGGTTACTCAGGGCAAAGATGTACTGCAATTAAAAGAGTTTTAATTAAAGATGAAGATGCTGATGAATTCGTTAATTTATTAAAAGAACAAGTTAAGGAATTGCATCTAGGTAATCCTTTCGATAATCCATCATTAGTACCAGTAATTGATAAACCTTCGGCTGATTATATTAAAGAACTATACGATGATGCAATAAGCAAGAATGCTATTGTATTAAACGGTGGAGATTTTGAAAAAAACTGAATTGATGCAATCTTATTGGATCATGTAACTAAAGATATGCGTATAGCTTGAGAAGAACCTTTTGGACCAATCTTACCAATCATAAGAGTTAAGAATGAAGCTGAAATGATCAAACTTCATAATGACTCAGAATATGGTTTGCAAGCTAGTATATTTACTTCTTCTCAAGATAAGTTTGATACTATAGCTAACCAACTAGAAGCTGGTACAATCAATTGAAATCGTTCGTCATCTAGGGGACCTGATTTTTTTCCTTTTTTAGGGGTTAAGGATTCTGGTGTTGGTGTTCAAGGAATTAAAGATACGATACTATCAGTAACTCGTTATAAAGGTTTTGTTTATAATCGTTAAAATTAATATATAATTAATAAAGAAGCTTTTTATAAAGCTAAGTTAATATTAAGGTCAATAAAAATAATTAATAATGAAAAAAGATATTCATCCAACTTTAAATAAAGTGGCTTTCATATGTTCTTCTTGTAATAATAAGTATGAATTATTATCAGTAATTAAAGCTAAAGAAGTTCCTATGGATGTATGCAGTGGCTGCCACAGCTTCTACATTGGTGAAACTACTCAACAAGCAGTTAAAGGACGTGCTGAAAAATTATCTAGCAAGTTCAGCCAAGGTAAAGCGAACATTAATAAAAAATCTGAAGCTAAAACTAAAGAAAGCAAAGCTTCTAAAAAATCTAACGACAAATCTAAATCTCTTAAAGATTTATAGAACCTTAATAATTTAGACAACAAACAATGCCAAATTTAACAGATTTGGATTGTTTGTTTTTTTATTTATACACGCAGAAAATAAAAAAGAGGTTAGAAAATGGAATACAACAAACAGATGTATGAAACCTTATTATCAATTAGAGCTAACGCTGAAAAATTAAATAAAGAACTAGAAAATTTAACTAATGATTTTAAGCGAATTCATGCGATTAATAAAGAATTAAAACAGAAGAAACAATTGTTAGAAACTTTTGAAATATACGATAAGTTTGTAATAAGTGGTTTAGAAGCTGAAAAGATCATTAATGATAATACAATGAAGGAATTTCATGAATTAGCGATTATTGATTTAGATGATGCTAAAAAAGAAATCCCTAGTTTAGAAGAAAAACTAAAAATTTTATTATTGCCAGCAGACCCTAATGACGATAAAGAAGTTATCGTAGAAATGCGTCCTGCAGCTGGTGGTGATGAATCTTCAATCTTTGTAGGTAATATGTTTGATTTATACAAAGAATATTGTTCTAAACAAAATTGAAAGATTAATGTAATTGAAATGTTACCTACTTCAGTAGGTTATAGCTTTATTTCATTTGAAATTAATGGTGAAGATGTTTATTCAAAGATGAAATTTGAATCAGGTGTTCACCGCGTGCAAAGAGTTCCTGCTACTGAAGCTAAAGGTAGAGTACATACGTCAACGATAACTGTAGCAGTTTTACCTCAACAAGATGATGTTGAAATTGAAATTAACCCATCTGATTTAAGAATTGACACTTATCGCGCTTCAGGTGCCGGTGGTCAACACGTAAACAGAACAGAAAGTGCCGTAAGAATTACGCATATACCAACTGGAATTGTTGCTGCTTGTCAAGAAGGTAAATCACAAATAGCTAACCGTGAAACAGCTATGAAAATGCTTCGTTCTAAATTATGAGAAGCTGCTGAAAAAGAAAAGAACGACGCTTTATCTGAATTAAGAAAGAATCAAGTAGGTTCTGGAGATCGTGCTGAAAAAATTAGAACTTATAACTACCCACAAAACCGTGTAACTGATCATAGAATTAATATGTCTATAAATAGCCTTGATCGATTTATGATGGGCGATATCGATGAAATGATCGATGCTTTACGTTCTAAAGAACAAGAAGAAAAAATGAAATTAATTATGAATGAATAGAATATGACATTCCATGAATTGATTAACTATTTATCTAACCACTATGAAAAATATCAAGAAAACTATTCTTGATTATTTTTTTTACTTATAAAACATCACTCAAAAAAAATAAAAGATAAGACAGATCTAATAACTAACAGAGATCAATTAATAGATTTTGATTTTGATCTTTTTATTAATGATTGTAATAAGGTATATAAAGATAAATATCCAGTAGAATATATAACTCAAGAAATAGAAATTAATGATCTTAATTTGTTTGTTGATGAAAATGTTTTAATTCCTAGACATGACACCAACACAGTGATAAATAATTTTTTAGAAGTCATCAATTCTCGAAATGACATAAAAAATGTATTGGATATTTGTGCAGGTTCTGGATTAATTGCATTAACGATAAAAAATCGAAACGATAAATATGAAGTTTATGGATCAGATATTTCAAAATCAGCGGTAAAAATAGCTAATTTTAATGCTGTAAAAAACTTATTAAACGTGAAATTTTATGTAGCGGATTATCTTGAAATTTTAAATAAATTACCAGAGGAAATAGATGCAATAATTATTAACCCTCCTTACTTAGATGAAGAATTAAAAACTAACTACATAAAAGAAATAAGTTATGAACCTTTTAATGCATTATTTGCTAAAAATAACGGAACATTTTTTTACGAAGAAATATTTAAATATATCACAACCAACAAAAACAATATTAAAGTATTATGTATGGAATTTTCCGAATTAATTTTTGATAAAACATCAGATTTATTAAAAAAATATAATTTATATGAAAAAACTTCTTTTTTCAGGGATGATAACAACAAATTGAGAGGATTTATTATTCAATGAAAGTCTTAGAATTTGATAAAGACTTTGACGAAATAGTTCAGAGTATAAATAATAATAAATTGGTAATTCTACCTACTGATACAGTATTTGGTGTTGTTTGTAAATCTAAAGAAAAAATTTACCATTTAAAACAACGTGACCTAAATAAGAAATTAATTTATTTTTGTTCAGATATAGAACAAATAGATATTAAAAACAAAATGTTTGTTGACTTAGCAAAACAATTTTGACCTGGTAAATTAACAATTGTTTTTAATAAAGAAAGTTATCGGATACCAAATTGTTCAAAAATCTTGAAAATTTTAAAAAAGACCGGTAAATTTTACTCATCTAGCGCTAATATTAGTAATTTAAATCCTTATCAAAATTGAGAAGATTATTTAAACGATAAATACTTTAATCAAATTAATGATTTAATTTTGATTAAGGGTAAAACTGAATCAGAACAAGGATCAACTATATATAACTTAGATACAAATGAAATATTACGTAATGGTGAATTAACTCTAGCTTTAAAAGAATTCTTATCTAAATACCAATATTAATAAATAACCAAAAATCACTATTACTTTTATAAGATCACTTAATAATAAACAACTAGGTTTTGTATCTAATTCTGTTTACAATCATTATTAAGATGTTGAATATTTATTAAACCTTATTTACCTAACTTAGTTGAATAGCAATCAAGGTAATAAAAAAACAGCGTTTTTGCGCTGTTTTTTAGTTATTTAAATAATTTAAGTTATTAAATACTAATTATAATGTTTGTTCTAAATTTGATGAACGACTTCTATGTTTACTAGTAGTTTTCTTTTTCTTTGTTTCATTAAATAAATCATTATAAATGTCTAAATAATTATTAACTTTGATAAATTTAATCGAATTGAAATGTTTATCATCATCAATTAGTTCATTTAAATCAGAGCTGTTTTCTTCGGGTATATAAAAAGTATTTATATCAGAATTTACACAACCTAACAGTTTCGCCTTAAGCCCGCCTACTTCTAATACTTTTCCTGTTAATGTTATTTCACCAGTCATTGCTATAGAACTATCAATAGTTTTGTTCTTTAATGCCGATAAAATAGCGGTTGTTATCGCTATACCAGCACTTGGCCCTTCTTTAGGTATTGCCCCATTTGGAATATGAATGTAAATATTTTTCTTCTTAAATATATCGATATCAATGCCAAGTTTTTTAGCATGAATTTTTATAAAACTTATAGCAACGTTAACTGATTCAAACATCACATCTTTGACATTACCTGTAATTTGAATGCTTCCATCACCATCCGATAGACCTACTTCAATTGATAAAACTCCACCTCCATATTTCGAATAATACAATCCATTAACTACTCCAGGACTAGGTTCTCTTTTAATTCTCTTTTTGGTGTTATAACGTTCTTTATTAAAAATACGTTTTACAACATCAATATTTACTTTAGATAATTTAATATTTTTATCACAAGCCTTATCTACGATGTAACTACGAATTATTTTATCAATACATCTAGTTAGTTCTCTTACACCAGCTTCTCTAGTGTAATGATTGATGATATACTCTATTGCTTTATCATCAAATAAAATTTCCTTACTATCAAGATCGTACCCTTCAATCTTTTGTTTAATTATATGATTCTTACAAATATAAAATTTTTCTTTTTCAGTATATGGATCTAAATTGATAACAAGCATTCTATCTCTTAATGGTTCAGGAATATCATTAAAATAATTAGCTGTAGCTATAAACATTACATTAGAAAGATCGTAGTCTACATCTAAATAATGATCATTAAATGATTTATTAAGAGTTGTATCAAGAACTTCTAACATAACTGCGTTCGGATCACCGTTATAGCTGCTAGTCATTTTATCGATTTCATCTAATAAAATTACAGGATTAATAACTCCTACTTCCTTCATTATTTTAATGATTCTACCAGGGCGTGCTTCATTATAGTTTCTATCCAAACCTCGAATTTTTACTTCATCAGATAAACCGCCTAAAGAAAATTTTGCGAATTTTCTGTTAAGTGCTTTGGCTATTGATTTAGCTATTGTAGTTTTACCAACACCTGGAGGTCCTACTAAACAAATGATAGGGTTATTATTTATTTTTGAATTTTGAGCAACGACTAAATATTCAAGAATTTCTTCTTTAATTTTTTCTAACCCATAGTGACTATTGTTTAAATGTTTTTTCACACTATTAATATCGATTGTTTCATCAGTTTTTTGTCATCAAGGTAGATTTATTAATCATTCAAGATAAATTTCAGCTTTTTCTGAATCATTATATGAAAATAAGCCAGAAGAATTCAAATTCTCTAAAATTGTATTTTTAATATTTTCAGGATAAGGGTTGCTTTGAATTAAATATTTTAATTCCGATATTTTGGTTTTTCATTTTCTTAAATATATCGGAAATTCAATTACTTTATTTTCTAAATTCATTTCTTGTTTTTCTTTAAGCATATATATTTCCTTTTTGTTTCAAATTTTTCTGGTTTCATGTTTTTGAACACATCACATTTTGTAACTAACAAATCAATAATTTTTTCTTTTGTGTTTTTTCGATATTTTTGTTTTGATAACAAATTATTCAGTTCTTTATCATCTTTTACCTTGTCAAGAAAAAGAGATTTATATTTCCATTTTTTTCATATGAAAACAAACTGATTAAGCAAGTCGTAATTATTATTTGCGAACAAGACTTTTATTTGATCGTCTTTGCTGATTACAAATGAATCTGTAGATAAACAAGATAAAATAAGATCTGAAAATTTTTTGTAAATCATTTTACGTAGAGTGTTAGTTTTGTAATCACATTTTTTAAAATCTAATATTTCCTTTTTTGAAAATAATTCACAAAAATTAAGATCTTTGGATTCTTCAAATTGTTTTGTTAAAAGCGAATAAACAAATCTGGGTGTATAATCAAATTTAAATTTTTGGCAATCTACAGAAGAATAATCTTTAGATTTGTCGAGTATTTGATTCTTATCTAATAATTTAACTGTGTCGATAGCTTCAAGACTTATGGTGTAACTTTCAATATTATTATCAATAATATTTTCTTTAATATCTTTAACACTGCATAGTGTTCCGACGTCATAAATATCATTATTGCTTGCTTGTTCTTTTTGGGAAGAATCATTGCAGTTTTTTGAAGCAAATACTAGCAAGTAAAGATCTTGTTCATGATTTTGTAAGTGTGTATCTGTTTGGTCTAAATTGTTTGATGTTTTATTTTCTATTTGTTGGTTGTTAGTGTCTGTGCAATTTGTTTTGTTTAAAGTTGGATTATTGTTAGTAATGTAAGTTTTTGGATCTTTGTTTTCTTGATTTAATATTTTTGTTGTTTGTGTTTTTGTTAGTTTTTTATTTAGTGTTGGAAGTAAATGATTTTTGATCGTTTCAAACGATTTTAAGTCGCGTTTGTTTATTTCAATTTGATAATTATTGTTTGAAAACAAAATATGTTTATCAAATATTATTAATGGGTAATTTTTCATAAATTTACCGTTCTTTTACGCTTTAATCATTTAATGGCCATTTATTAATTCAGCCAACAAATTCAATCTATCTGTTAGTTGATTATAGCTATTTTATTCGAATTTTAATAGTGAAAAAGGAGGTGAAAATTTGAAAAATTTTAATTAAAAATATATGCAATATAATATTATTATCTATATATATTTTTAAAAAATAACACATTTTTTCAAAAAAACAAAAAATTTTTATTTTCGTAGAAATTTTTAATTAAAAAACATGAAATTTTAGAAATATTTTTGATAAATCTAAAGATAATTTTAAATAGAAATTGAAAGCTTATTCATTGAAAAGTTGCTATTATCAAATAATAAATAATTCAATATAGATTGAAATTTATCTTATAAGATTGAATAAATTCAAAACTAGGTGAGAATCGCTTAATAATAAAAATTATTTTTAGAAGCCGATAATTGTAAATGCGTATTTGACAAATTGAAAGTTTGCTAAAAATTTTTTGTTACCAAAATATCTTCAATTTTGAATAACTAGATATAGTTAAATTTATTAAAATTAGTATGATACTTATTTTTAATTAAAAATAAAAATATAAAAAATTACCGAGGAAAGTAGTGTAAATTCCTGTTAAATAAAATTTCAATTTAAACTATCTTATATTTCTGCGTATGATCGTTTTGAATTAAACAAAAATTAATATGAATTTATCTATGAAATTTTTATGTAAGGTAGTCAATAATAATACAAAAAAATCTTAATTAAATATTAGGGAGTAAATGATGGCTAATAAGAAAAGTTTATTTAACGAAATGACTAGAGTGCAATTGCCTGCGATTGTACATTTAACTAGGTTAGGCTATCAATATATTGGAAAAATTACCGAAGAAATGAAGGGTGATTTTTATGATCCTGAAACTAATATATTAATAAAGATTTTTAAAGAACAATTTGCTAAACTAAATCCAGATCATGTCGATAAATTTGAAGAAATTATAAGAGATATAAAAGTTGATTTAAATAATGATGATTTAGGTAAAAGTTTTTATAAAAAACTTATTTCGGTATCACCTTACAAATTTATAGATTTTGAAAATATAAATAACAACACCTTTCATGTTACGGGGGAATTTTCCTGCAAAAATGGTGATGATGAATTCAGGCCAGACATCACACTTTTTATAAATGGATTGCCATTAGTTTTTATAGAGGTTAAACAACCTAATAACAATGGTGGTATGTTAGAAGAAAGTAAGAGGTTAACTGAAAGTAGATTCCCTAAAAATAAATTTAGAAGATTCATAAACATAACTCAATTGATGATATTTTCTAACAACATGGAATATGACAAAAAAGGTGGAATTATTCCTATTGAAGGTGTGTTTTATTGTACAGCTTCTAAAAAAGAAGCTTTGTTTAACTGCTTCAGGGAAGAAAATCCTAAAAATGAAGATATAGCTCCTTATATAAAAAACTATCAATACAAAGCTTTAGATAAAGATATAGAAAGAAAAATATTATCAGATTTTAACTATCAAGTTATACATACAACCCCTGAGTATCAAACTAATATAAATATAAACACACCAACTAATAGAACGTTAACTTCTATGTGTTCTAAAGAACGTTTATTATTTATTATTAGGTATGGAATAGCTTATGTAAATGATCAAAAAGAAATTGATGGAAAAATAAATTCTATCGAGCAAAAACAAATAATACGATATCAACAACTATTTGCTGCGTTATCAATAATTGAGAAACTAAATGAAGGGACAAGATCGGGCATTATTTGACATACTCAAGGAAGCGGAAAAACAGCTCTTTCTTATTATTTAAATTCAATACTAAAAGATTATTATGCTAAGAAAAATATAGTTGCCAAATTTTATTTCATAGTAGATCGAATAGATTTACTAGAACAAGCGACTCAAGAATTCGAGGCGAGAGGTTGTTATGTGAAAAAGATTAACTCAAAAGATGAGTTAATGAAACATTTTAGAAATAACCAATCCCTTGAAGGTAGTTCTGGTCAAAATGAAATAAGTGTAGTAAACATACAAAAATTTGCACAAGATAAAGATAAAATTGAATTAAATGATTATGGAACTAATCTTCAAAGAATTTTTATAATTGATGAAGCACACAGAGGGTATAACCCTAAAGGTTGTTTCTTAGCAAATCTTTTTAATTCTGATAAAAACTCGATTAAAATTGCTTTAACAGGTACGCCATTACTAGCTGAAGAACGTACTTCTTGGAAAATATTTGGTAACTACATACATACTTATTATTATGATAAATCGATTCAAGATGGATACACTGTTAAAATAATAAGAGAAGATATAAAAACTTCATATAAGGAAAAACTTAATAAGATATACGATGAATTAAACTATATTCTTCAAAAGAACAAATTAGGTAAAAATAGGATAGTAGAACATGAGAATTATGTAAAAGAATTAATTAAATACATAATATCTGATCTTAAAGAATTTAGAACTATTAGAAATGACAATACCTTAGGTGGTATGGTTATATGTCGTTCAAGCGAACAAGCTAAAAAATTTGCTAGCTTGTTCAATGAAGTTCAAAATGAAGTTAATAATTCATTATCAAACGAAAAAGATAAAACTCATTTTAAGATAGGATTAATTCTTCATGATGTTGATGATAAAGAAACAAGAAAAAGAATGATACTAGACTATAAGAAAAATATGTCTATTGATATTCTTGTTGTTTTCAATATGTTATTAACAGGATTTGATGCTCCTAGATTAAAACGGTTATATTTTGGTCGAAAGTTAGAAGATCATAATTTATTGCAAGCTATAACTAGAGTAAATAGACCATATAAAAATAATAGATATGGATATTTAATTGACTTTGCTGATATTAAAAAGAATTTTAAGCAAACAAATGAGGCATATCTTAAAGAGTTAAACCGATTTAATGATGGTAATCAAATAGGTATAGATGCCAATAACACCTTATCTAAGATAATAGAAGATCCCGAAGCTCTGATTGAAAACTTAAAAGAAGCTAAGCAAGCATTATTTGAATTTACAATTGAAAATCTTGAAGTTTTTAATAAAGAAATTTCTGAAATAAAAGATAAGAAAAATCTTTTAAGACTTAAATGCGCTTTAGAATCTGCTAAGGATTCATTTAATATAATTACAACATTTGGTGATGATGAATTAAAAAATCGTCTTCAAAATTTACAAATTGATAAGTTACCACAAATGCTCTCTGTCACTCAAAAACGCATTAATATAATCAATCAAAAAGAAATGATGTTATCAGATGATTATAATCAACAAACTATTAATGCTGCTATGGCAGAAATAGAATTTAGTTTTGAAAAGATTGGTGATGAAGAATTATCTTTAATTTCTGATGATAATGATTTAAAAACTAAATGAGAAGAAGTGATTAAGAAGTTTGGTGAGTATATCGATCCAGAAGATCCTGAATACTTAAAATTAAAAAATATGTTTTTTCAAAAAATGAAGGATGATGGTTTTACTATTAGTTCTTTTGATGAATTCAATGATAAAAAAGAATTTATAGATGAAATAATAAACTCTCTTAAGGAACTTAAACGAAAAGATGATGTTCTATTAAAGAAATATAATGGCGATGAAAAATTTGTGAGAATTCATAAGAGAATAAAAGAAAAAAATATTAATAAAGAAAAGGAAAAATCTAATCCAATTATTTCTAATCAAGATGACGAAATTGTAAATACATTAAACGTAATAAAAACAAATGTAGATAATAGAGTTTATGATAGAAACGATATTCTAAAAAAAGAATCTTACTTTAATAAAGCTATTATGAATGATATTACAACTGTGCTTAAAGAATTAAATGTAAGAAATGAAAGAAAAGACAAAGACTTTATACTATCAATAATTAGTAGAGAATATTTATCACAGTATAACGATATGTTTAATTAGGAAAATATTATGAACGAGAATATTAGACAAAAAACAATAAATTTAATTGATGAATTAAAAAGCACTTGTCAAACATATGGACTTGGAAATGACGGTAATGAATACAAAATTATTACCCAAGTTTTCTTGTATAAGTTTTTAAATGACAAATTCAGTTCTGAAATCAAGAAAATTAGAAATGATTTTAAGGAATTAGAAAAATGAGAAGATTCATACGCTAAATTAAGTGAAGACGAAGTCTTGGATATATTTGACGAATTATCTCCTGACATTCCAAGATTAAGACCTGAACATTTAATTACCTTTTTATGAAACAATCAAACAAAAGGAAATTTTGCTAATCTTTTTGATGAAACGATGATTAAGATTGCAAATGAAAATATCGATATTTTCTCAACAGAAACTACAGAAAAAACAAGAATACCTATATTTGAAAAATTAACTGTTTATGTAACTGATGAAGCTAAAAGAGATTCTTTTGCAAGAGCTTTAGTAGATAAATTAGTTAACTTTTCATTTGAAGAAACATTCCAAGAACATTACGATTTTTTTGCAACAATATTCGAATATTTGCTTAAAGATTACAACACTGCAGGTGGTGGTAAATATGCTGAATATTACACTCCTCACGGAATTGCTACGATAATGGCTAAATTATTAGTAGATGATAATGAAGATTTACGTAATATTGAAATCTATGACCCTAGCTCAGGTACAGGTACATTATTAATGGCACTAAGTCATAGAATTGGTCAAGACAAATGTACTATATTTGCTCAAGATATATCGCAAAGAAGTAATAAGATGCTTAAACTAAACTTAATCTTAAATGGTTTAGTTTCTTCTCTTGAACATGCAATACAAGGTGATACTTTAACAAGTCCTTATCATAAAAGTGATAATAACCAGTCGTTAAGACAATTTGATTATGTAGTATCAAACCCTCCATTTAAAATGGATTTCTCTGATACTAGAGATAAAATTGCTAGTATGCAAGAAAGATTCTGAGCTGGTGTTCCTAAAGTTCCCGCTAAAAAGAAGGAAAGCATGGCTATATACACTTTATTCATACAGCATGTTATCAATTCGATAAAAGACAATGGTAAAGGAGCGATTGTTGTTCCGACAGGATTTATTACTTCTAAATCAGGTATTGAAGGTAATGTATTACGTTATATAGTTGATAACAAATATGTATCTGGTGTTATTAGCATGCCTTCAAACGTTTTTGCCAACACAGGTACTAATGTTTCTGTAATCTTTTTTGACAAATCAAAAAAACACAATGATGTTATTTTAATCGATGCATCTAATCTTGGTGAAGATTATAAAGAAGATAATCTTCAAAAGAAACGATTAAGACCTGATGAAATTGACAAAATTGTTACAACATTTAGAAAAAGAAAAGCAGTTGATGATTTTTCTGTTTTAGTTTCTTATGATGAAATTAAAGAAAAGAATTATTCATTATCAGCAGGTCAATATTTTGACATCAAGATTGAATACGTAGAAATTTCTCAAGAAGAATTCGAGAATAAGATGTTAGATTACGAGAAAGAATTAACAAAACTATTCAAAGAAAGTGAAAAGTTGCAAAAAGAAATATTAACTGAAATGAAGAAAGTTAAATTTAATGGCGATAAAAAATAAGTGATCAAAAATTGCTGATTATGCAAGTATCAGGAATGGGAAAAATTACGTTTGCAATAGCGTAATTAATGGTAAATATCCTTTTTTTGATAGATCAAAAAATATTAAATATAGTGATCGATATTTATTTGATGAAGAGGCTATTATAATTCCGAGTGATGGTAAAGAATTTATTCCGAAATACTATAAAGGAAAATTCGATTTACATCAAAAATGTCATGCATTATACAAATTTAGGAATATTGATCCCAAATACCTTTATTACTACATTTTAGCTAATAATTCTAAGTTAAATAAAAAAGCTAGCGGTTCAACGGTTGCAAGTTTAAGCATAAAAGAAATTTTAAGCTTTCCGTTGCTATTGCCGGAATTGAAAAAACAAAATTTGGTTTCAAATTTATTGTTTAAAATTGATCAAAAAATTGAGACTAATAAGAAGATAAACGATAATTTATTTTAAATAAAATTTATATAAATAAAACTTATCTTAAACCAATAATTCATTAAAATAATATTCATTATATTGCGATATTTAACGCAATATTTTTTTTATAAAAAACATCAATTTACCGTTTTTTTTCAAAATTTATCTTTGTTAAAAATAATTTATTTATTAATTTCTTAATCAATTCTTACTTGACCGTTCATTAATAGTGGTAATAGGAAATCTCTTATTTGCATTAATTTTCATTTTCTAAAGAATTCTTAATAAGAATTTCATACATTGGAGCTGATAAGAGATAATACTTCAATAAAACTTGTTCTTCAGGTACTACTATTAATGAATTTTCTACAGTTTCTTTATTTATATGTTTTTGACAATTTCCTGTTGAAATCGCTGTATAATTCGAAATTAATCGCGATAAATACTGATGTATAAAAGGATGTTTAAACTTTTTGTTTTCAAGAACAGCTACAACTGATTGGTTTGCGCAAGCTTCAATAGCTAAACAGCTTACCCTAATGTTACCTGTTATCGAAATAACAGTAGCTCCCTTCGGAATAAGTTTCGTTGCTGAATTATCTATTCCTTTTTGAGTAATTTTCTTTGCTGAAGTTACAACAGGAAATTGTGCTATTTCTCCTGAATTAAGTCAATTTATATCTCCATTTCAATATTCACTATTTTTAGTGCTTGGAGTACCACCTAATAAAATATTGCATAACTCAGATAATTTTTTTACTTCTCATCCAATAGGGATGTGTTTCTTTAATGAATTATTTCATTTCATTTTTCCATCGGAATATCTATAGGGTTTATTAGTTAAATCAGGAAAATCATATTGAGTAAATCAATAATCATATAAAGTGTTTAATTGTCGTTTTAAATTATCGTTTATAACAAATTGCTATTCTTCAAACTCAAGACCCCTTAAATATTCAGGTCAATTTTTAATATAAGGAATATTATATTTTTCACAATATTCTTTATTTATGGAATCTCATTGTTGAAGCGATATCTGAAGCAACATTCCATAATTAGGTATAGTAGTCTGACTCATAACAATTAAATAATGTAAGAATGCATGTTCTTCAATATTTACTGTTAAAGACAAACCATTATCATATAAATTTTGATCTTCTTTTAATATCGCTCCAGAACAATATATTTCATCGACATGATGTCGTTGATAAAATCAACTATTTTTATATTTCTTAGGTTTAAAGTTTTTTAATGATTTTAATATTGGTTTTAGTTCTTTATAAGGCTTAAAATCTTCTTGATTATGTTTCTTTAAAAATACCTCTAACATCCTAAAGTAACACTCAATAAAAAACTTGTTTATTTCGTTGAAATTATAAGTCATATGTCGTTATTATATTATTAAATTGTTACGCATTATTTAGCGTTTGTTAAACATCTAAATAAACTAGATAAATTGATATGTCTTATCATTATGTATATTTAAAAATATACATTCCCTTGATATATAAAAACGCTAGAACTTAAATAAAGATTTAATGGGATTATGTACTGTAATATAATTATTAATAATAAGATTATCTTATTATTAGAATAGATTCACTTAATGATTTATTGATTATGATTTTTATAAAAAACATAAATCAAGTAAATTAATAGCTATCTAGAATTTTTATTTAATAAGCTTTTAGGGTTAAACAATGAAAAGTAAATTACTTTATCACACTACATATTTAAGTTTATATGAAACTGAAAAGGGTTTTGTATACGCACAAAGACAATCAATAAATAGTATAGCTTCACTTTGTTTTAAATATGTTGATAATGAAGTAATGTATTTAGTTCATTATCAACCTATGCCAGAAATTGAAGTAAAAACAAAATGAGATGATTTATACCCTTGCCCAATAACGGGAGCTATAGATCATGGCGAAACGCCATTAGAAGCAGCTATTAGAGAAACTAAAGAAGAGGGTGGTATTGATATAAATCCTAATAATTTCTATGATCACATTGAATTTGTAGCCTCAACACAAATGAATGAAATTGTTCACTGTTTCGTTTTTGATGTAACTGGATTAAAACAAGAAGAGCCTTTAACTGATGGTTCAATTTTTGAAGCAGTAGCAAAAAACAAATGATTAACCCAAAAAGAAATTGAAGAAATCTTATTTAATAAAAAAGAAGCATACTTATCTAGTTTATTTAACGCTTATTGATTAGTTCAAAAACACCTGAAGGAAAAACAAGACTAATATGATTAATTTTTATCAAAAATATCGACCAAATAATTTATCTAATATTATAGGGCAATCACATGTCACAAATATATTATTAAAAGCTAGTGCTAATGATCAATTAGCTACTGCTTATATCTTTCAAGGTACAAGAGGTATAGGTAAAACATCGATATCTAAGATATTAGCTAAAGCTTATAATTGTTTAAATAAGAAAAATGGTGATGTTTGTAATCAATGTACTGCTTGTACATTGATCAATGAAAATAAAGCTCAGGATGTTTATGAATTAGATGCTGCTACTAATAATGGTGTAGATGAGATTAGAAGAATTATTGATGCGATTAATTATGCGCCAATGAATCTTGCTAAGAAAGTATACATTTTAGATGAAGCGCATATGCTAAGTAATGGTGCATGAAACGCTTTGTTAAAAACTTTAGAAGAACCTCCAAAGCATGTAGCATTCATATTCGCTACTACTGAATTTCATAAAATACCATTAACAGTAGTTTCTCGTTGTCAGAGCTTCAATTTCAAAAAACTTGATAAAAAAGATATTGTTGATGTATTAAAAAATGTTGTAAAAAACGAAGATATTAAGATAGATGATTCAGCAATTAATAAAATTGCTGATTTAGCTTCAGGTTCTGCTAGAGATTCGCTTAGTATTTTGCAACAATTATCGTTTGATAAAAACAATAAAATAACTATTGATAAAGTTGATGAAACTTTTGGATTGATTAACCTTGAAATGAAGTTAATTTTCTTAGAGTTATTTAATGAAAAAAATGTTCAAGGAATTATCGATTTATTAAATGATGCTGAAACAAAAGGGATCAATTTTGTTTTATTTATCCAAGATATATTAGCTATTCTAATTGATGTTTTAGTATATGAAAAAACTAGTAATCCAATTTTATTAAAAACTTTAGACGAAAAACAAGTTAATAAATTAAATTTAAGTAATTTAAATGTTTTATCGTTATCTGAGTCTATTAACCAATTATTATCATCAAGAATAACTCATAATAATATCAAAGAAAGTTTATTGTTAATGGCTTTGAGTTATTTTGAAAAATACGGTTATGAAACTCAAAATATAACCAAAAAGAATAACAATAAAATAGATGTTAAATTATTTGATAAAAATGATAGTAATGAAACTATAAAAACAGAAGAAAAAAGCGGCAAATTTGAAGAAAAACAAGTAAGAAAAGTAGAACAAAAACAAACTAAAAATAAACAAGAAAATAATGATTCAAATAATTTAATTGAAGAGAAAAAATTTGATGATAATTTACTTAAAGAAAATCTAGATAAAACAACTTTAATAAAAACTAAAAAAACTAATCCTGATGAAGTTGAATTTAACAAAGATGCTCAAAAAGATGAAGTAGTTAAAGCGTTTAATGAAAATCGAATTAATGAATATTTACGAGCTGTTGCGATGTCAGTATTTAAAAATAAAAAACTGTCAAATAGCGAATTAAAAACCAATTTCATTGAAACTCAAAATAAATTTAAAAAAGGCGATAATTCAGAAAACGATTTATACGATAATATCGATCTATATCTTGATCAAAGCGCTTTATTTATGGTTACTGATAAAGCTGCCATCTTACTTATTGAAGATGATAATGTTGCTGAAATATTGAACTCACAAGATTATGATAATAACAGAGTTTTAACAATTAATCACATCTTCAAAAAAGAGATTTATATCTTTGCTATTACGAAGGAAAAATTAAATAAAATTTTCGCTGAAATACAAACAATAAAAGATTCCGATAAAATAAATTATTATAATAATTTGTATGAATCATTAGATGTTGATATTTTAAGAAGAATCAAGAAACAAAGAAATATCGTAGAAAACATCTATGACAAACTGAGAAAACCAGAATAATTTCAATTAAATATTAATTAAAAGGTAAAAATTATGAATTTTCAAAATTTAGCTAACCAAATAAAAAAAATGCAACGCGAAATGGAAAAGAAGATTGCAGAATTTGAGGAAAAAGAATACGAATACGAATACAAAAAATTAATAAAGTCAGTAATCAAAGGAAATCTTAAAATCGTTAAGATTGAAATTAATAAAGACTTAATTGATCCAGAAGATCCAGCCACTTTACAAGAAATGGTTGCTGAAGCAATAAATGAAGCGATAACTGATTTGGAAAAGAAAAAAGACGAATTAACTAATACAATTACTCCTCCAATCAACTTCCCTGGTTTTAGATAATTTAATAATTTAAATACTAATAAATAATATGGCGTCAGATTTAAATCTGAATGAGTTTAATAATCTAATAGAACAAATCAGCGATTTACCTAAGATTAGTTCCAAGCACGCAAAAAAAATTGTTCAACACCTAATGATGAAATCAGATCGTTATGTATATGATTTAATCGATGCGATGAAGCGTGCTAAATTGTCAATAAAAATATGTCGATTATGTCAAGCTTGATCAAATGATTCTATATGTAGCATTTGTTCTGATGATTCGAGAAATCAAGATGAATTATGTATCATAAGTTTTTTTGATGATTTGAACATTATCGAAGAAGCGCAAGCATATAACGGTAAGTACTTTATTCTTAATCATGAAATATCTAGTAAGAACAAAAAGATAATTCAAGAAATTAACTTTGACTTATTACTAGAAAGAATTGAAAAAGAAAATATTAAAAAAGTGGTAATTGCTACTAACTTTACTCAAGACGGACAAACAACAGCTAACTATATTCAATTATTGTTAGCTAACTATGATCTATCAATTTATCGTTTAGGAATGGGATTACCTTATAATTCGTCTATTGATTATGCAGATACATTTAGCTTAAAGAGTGCTTTTGAGAATAAAAAACTAATAAAAGAAAAGAAATAAGGATTCTTTGATTAAATAATTAGTTATTTCTTAAGAAAGACTTCATTATATTTCTCAATAAGAATGAATGATTATAAAAAATAACTATTTTTTCTTTTCAATATTTCAACCTAGATAGCTATCTACATAGTTATTTTTTCTTTTTATTAGTAAAATAAGCACAGAAAAGGAGGATAATTGTTTGGATACACAAGGATACGCTCTAAGAATGGTCGATATCCATAAATCCTTCAATAACGGGCAGATTAAAGCTAATGTTGGTATTAATCTAAACGTTAAGAAGAATGAGATACACGCTATCATAGGCGAAAACGGAGCAGGTAAATCAACATTGATGTCAATCTTGTTTGGTTTATACAAACAAGATAAAGGACAGATATTTATATGAGATCAAGAGGTTAATTTTAAATCCTCAAAAGATGCTTCTAAATCAAGAATCGGAATGGTTCATCAACACTTTAAGTTGATCGATAACTTTAAAGTTATCGATAATATTATTCTAGGAACTGAAACAACTAAATTTGGAATCATTCGTTACAAACAATGCGTTAAAAAATTAGAAAGCCTAATTAAAGAATATAACTTTAAGATCGACTTAAATGCAAAGGTTTCTTCTTTAACTGTTGGTGAACAACAAAAAGTTGAAATCCTAAAAGTTCTTTATCGGGATGCAGATCTTTTAATTTTTGACGAACCTACTGCTGTATTATCAGATAATGAGATTGAAAGTTTTCTAGATATCTTAAGGGAATTTAAATCTAAAAATAAAACAATCCTTATTATTACTCATAAACTACATGAAATTAAAGCGGTAGCTGATTCAGCTACTGTAATAAGAAAAGGTCAGTATATCGGTTCAGTAGATGTTAAAACAACATCAATTGAAGAGATGGCTGAATTGATGGTAGGTAGAACAATTACTCCTTCAATTAACAATTTACCAGTAACTAATGATGAAGTTGTTTTAAGTGTTAAAGATCTAAATCTTAATAGTAAAACAGCTGAAGAAAAATATGATGAATTACTTAATAAGTCTTCTAACTTTGTTAAGACAACTGTTACCAAAGGATTAACTAAAGCTAAAGAAGTTGTTAAGAAATTATCTCAGTCATCAAATCTAAAAAGTAATATTAGCTTCGAGATTAAAAAAGGTGAAATCTTTGCGATTGCTGGTGTTGAGGGTAATGGTCAATCTAAGTTGATTGAAATCATATCAGGACTTAAGAAAACTGAAGCTAAAAAGATCTTTTTTAGAGACAATGATAAATTAGTAGATATCTCTAAAATGTCGCTTAAAAAAAGGGTTAATTTAGGAATCTCATTTGTTCCTGAAGATCGACATAAACACGGATTAACCTTAGATCAAAGTGTTCGAATCAATTCAGTAAACAACTTAATTGATAAAAAACCGTTTTCAGCTAATGGTCTAATTGTTCCATTTGAAATCGCCACTTACGCGCAAGATATTATTGATAAATTCGATGTAAGAGGTACTGCTAATGGTACAGCTAACACAAGAGCATTATCTGGTGGTAACCAACAAAAATTAATTATTGGTCGTGAAATGACTAAGAAGCATGAATTGTTAATTCTAGCTCAACCTACAAGAGGTCTTGATGTTGGTGCTATTGAATATATTCATGGGCAAATTATTGAAGCTAAAAAACGAGGTAAAGCAATCTTATTAGTATCATACGAACTTGATGAAATCATGGCGTTAGCTGATACGATTGCAGTTATCAACCGTAATAGCTTTATAGGTGTTGGATCGAAAGAAGAAATGACTAGATCTAAAATCGGTCAATTATTAGCAGGAGAAGCTATCAATGAATCTATTTAAAAAATACCCGGGATTTTTGATTGGTTTTGATCGTCTTTTTTATCGAAAAGAAAACAAACTAACTAGAAGAAGAATATTAAGCGTTATTATTTTAATTATTACCGCTTTAATGTTAATCTTTGTAATCTTGGTATCAACAGGGGTTAATTCTAATGCTTTTTGAGCGTTGTTTAACAACGGACTAAGAGGACAAAAAGAGCAACAGGATTTTATAACTAATATCGGGATCTTTACATTAGCTGGACTATCTTTTGGATTTGCTATGCAAGTAAAGATCTTTAACATTGGGATTTCAGGGCAGATGTTAGCAGGCGCTTCTTTTGCTTTTATAATTACTCATTACCTAAACAAAGCAGGGTTTGCTCCAGCATATGGTGGACAATTAATTACGATTGTTTTATCAATGTTTGTGGCAGCATTTGTTTCTGTTCTTACAGGTATATTTAAAATATACCTAAAGATCAATGAAGTAGTATCTGCAATCCTACTTAATTGAATTATCTTATTAATAGTTGGTTCGATTATTAACAACCATTTTATTGATAATAGCCAAAAAATAAATGGTAGTTTTACTTCAATAAAATTCCCAGATGAATATTCATTCTATGTTGTTAATGGATCTAGTCCATTTACAAGTAACACTGGATGAATTTGAACGATTTCAGTAACTGCTGTAGCTGTTGTTGTTATTTGAATCTTATTAAGATTTACTGTATTCGGTCACAAGATTAAAACTACGGGTTTATCAAGTACTTCGGCTGAGTATTTTGGTTATAATAAAAACTTATTACAACTATCTTCATTTGCTATATCTGGAGCAATTGCAGGAATACTAGGAGTAGCTGTATATACTGGCCAAGCTTCTCAAGCTATTGATTTTAGTTCAGTTGGTAAATTTGGTTTAACTTCAGTTCCTCCAGAAGGATTCAACGGGATTGCGATCTCACTAATCGCACTTAACAACCCTTGGGGAATTGTTATTGTTTCAGCTCTATTTTCATTAATCTCAGTAGGTCAAGGTCCATCTAACCTACCAGACCCTCAAACGCTGCCATTATCACTTGGAGTTTTAATGTATATGATATCAATCTTCGGGTTGATTAATTACTTAAAACCATGAAGATGGATTATTATGAAGATTTATGGCGGAGATAATATCACCTATTACCAAAATCTTGAGAATAATATGGCGGCTTTATCTGAGAACTATCGTTTTAAAGTCAAGAAATTAAAAAAAGAATTAAGAAATGAACTTAACAAGAAATATAAGAACAAGTTACAGATTTTCTTAATGTCTTCAATTGTTGGTATTAAGATCTTATTCTTAAAGCAATACAAAGACGAGATCATTAAATACAAAGAAAAATATATTAATGATCGTATTGGTAATATTAATGAGTTTTATCACGCTTGTGTTTTTAATACGATTCTAGATACAGAAAGAGCGATTAAAGATTACGAAGAATCTAAAAACGATAAGTTTTTGAAAAAGATTGACAGTTGGAAAAGTTATGAAAAACGAATTCAAAAACTAGTTATCGGATTAGATGACGGATTAAAATCACAAGTTGATAAACATGTTAAATTGATTAATGAAAAAATCAGTACGATAAATACGAATAAGGAGGTTAGATAATGTTTTCAACAACACAATTAGATCAATGACTAATTCTAGCTCCTGCTTTAATCCTTGGTGTTTTTGGTGGGTATTTATCTGAACGCGTTGGTATTGTTAATATTGCTATTAACGGTACGATGACATTTGGTGCAACGTTCTTTGTTATTTTTTCAAACATCTTTTTAAAAGCTAATAATTCTATAACTAGTGATGGATATAACTGAACATTTATAGCGTCAATATTATTATCAGCACTATTATCAATTCCTGTGGGAATCTTATTTGGTTTTGCCACAATAAAACTTAAAGCAGACCATGTAATAGCGGGTACAGGAATTAACTTATTAGCTACAGGGATCGGTCAGATCTTATCAGACCGATCATCAGCATTATTTGCTAAACCAAGTCTAGATAATGCTTATAGTAGAACATTAAGAGCTAATAGCGTTAGTGATCAAGCAATTATCGTTTTTGTTCTATTTATTGCGTTTTTCATTATCTTATATGTGGTAATGAATTTTTCTAAAATTGGTTTAAGATATCGAGCTGTGGGCGAGAATCCTAACGCAGTTGATTCACAAGGAATCAATGTTACTAGATACCAATGAATGGGAATTATTTTTGCTAGTATTGTTGCTGGTTCTGGTGGTGCTTTATATGGTTATTACCAATCTGGTAGAGCGTTTGCTGGTGATGTTGATGGTGTAGGATTTATTGCTTTAGCAATCCTGATTGTTAGTGGTTGAAAACTTTTCCCGATTACAGCAATTGGTTTAATATTTAGCGCTTTATTAATTTATTCAACATCAACAAGTGATGTAAATGATGCAAATAAATATTTATTAAGAATTATTCCTTATGCTTTAACGTTGGCTACTATGTTGGTATTTGGTAAGTTCTCAATAGGACCTAAAAACGTGGGTAATCATTTCGATAAAGGATTACGATAATAAAAAAATTTTAGTTATTAAGTTTTATTAGTTTTAAGATATAAAGATATAGATATTTCAAGAAAGGTAAGAATAAAATGACTCCACACATCAAAGCAAAAAAAGAAGAAATTGCTAAAACAGTTTTAATGCCAGGAGATCCGTTGCGTGCTAAATGGATTGCTGAAACATTTCTAGAAAACCCTAAATTAGTTAATGAAGTAAGAAACATGTTTGCTTTTACTGGTAAATACAAAGGCAAAGAAATTACTGTAATGGGTCACGGAATGGGTAATCCTTCAATTGGGATTTATTCGCATGAACTTTATAATGTTTATGATGTTGAGAACATTATTCGGGTTGGTTCTTGCGGTGCTTTAGTTGATAACATCAATTTAGGTGATGTGATTCTTGAATCTGAAGCATTTAGTGAATCGCCTTATTCTATGCTTATTGGTGTTGATGTTAAGAATAAAACTAATTACCCTTCACAAAAATTATTAGATGTATCAAGACAAACTGCTAAAGAATTAAATATTAAATACCACGAAGGTTTAGTGATCTGCGAAGATGCTTTTTATCAATCAATCTACACTCCTAAACAAGCAAATGAACAATGAAATGCAATAGCTGTTGAAATGGAAGGATTTGCTTTAAATGCGAACGCAATTAAAGCAAAGAAACATTCAATGACAATATTAACAGTTTCAGATTCATTAATAACACATGAAGAAATGAGTCCAGAAAAACGTCAAACATCATTCAATGACATGATTGAATTAGCGCTAAATGTGGCTATTAAACTATAAGGTTATATCAATACTTAATCATATTATTATCAACTTAAGATCGGTTAGATCTATAAAATAAAAAACTATGAGTATATTTAAATTTAATCAGTTAATTGACCATACATTATTAAAAGCTAACGCTAATTATGAAGAGATTCAAAATCTTTGTCATGAGGCTATGCAATATAATTTTTTTAGTGTTTGTGTTAATCCAGCTTATATTAAAACTGCTAAAAAAATCCTAGAAAAATCTTCTGTAAAAGTATGTACAGTTGTTGGTTTTCCATTAGGTCAAACTTTTACTGAACAAAAAGTTTATGAAACTAAAACATCAATTAAAGCGGGTGCTGATGAGATTGATATGGTGATTAATATCCCAGAATTGATTAATAACTGTGCTTGTGTTATTGATGAGATCAGAAAAGTTAAGAAAGCTTGTGGTGATAAGATCTTAAAAGTGATTGTCGAAACCGCGTTGCTAACTGAAGATCAGATTAAAAAAGCTACTTTAGCTTGTATTGATGCCGGTGCTGATTTTATTAAAACATCTACAGGGTTTTCAACTCGTGGAGCTAGTTTAAATGACATTAAAATCATGAAACAAACAGGTCAAGATAAAATCTTGATTAAAGCAAGTGGTGGGATTTCAAGTGCTAAGGATCTTATTGAATTCGTGAAAGAAGGTGCTGATCGAATTGGTACTTCACGTTCAGTTAAATTAATGCAAGAATTAGAAACGCTTGATTTATCTAATAAATAAAGCTATGAATATTGTTGAAATAATTGATAAGAAAAAAAATAAAAAAATTTTAACCAAAGAAGAAATAGGTTTTTTTATCAACAAAACTGTTGATAAAACAATTCCTGATTATCAGATTAGCGCATTGTTAATGGCAATCTGATTTAATGGCCTAAATGAGGATGAACTTTATTATTTAACTGATTTCATGATCAAATCAGGTAAAACATTAAGTTTTGATACCAAAGATAAAAAATCAATTGATAAACACTCGACAGGTGGTGTTGGAGATAAAGTATCAATTGCTCTAGCGCCTGTATTAGCTTCATTTGGTTTTAAGATCTCTAAGATGTCAGGTCGTGGTTTAGCTCATACTGGTGGCACGATTGATAAACTAGAATCAATTGGTGTTGATTGTTCGATTAGCATTGATGAAGCTAAAAAGATCCTTGATGAAAATGATATGTTTATCATTTCCCAAACTGATGATTTAGTTTTAGCAGATAAGATCTTATATGCAATTAGGGATGTTACTTCAACAACTGATTGTTTGGATCTTATTGCTTCATCAATTATTTCTAAGAAATTTGCTATCAATTCAGATTACATCTTCATTGACATCAAATATGGTGCTGGTGCGTTTTGTCAAACAATTGAACAGGCTAATGAACTTAAGCGAAGAATGCTTGTATTAGCTAAACGCTTTAACCGTCATTTAGTTTGTGAATTGAATGATATGAATGAAGTTTTAGGTAATAGTATTGGTAATGCGATCGAGATCAAAGAAGCAGTTGCTTATCTTAAGAATGAATTAGATAACAAGAATTCTTTTAAGATCTTAATGGATAATTTGTTATCTGAAATCCTTGTTGAAACCAAAAAGTTTGATAACAAAAATCAAGCACTACAAGCGCTTAATGAATTATTAAATACTACTAAACCATTTGATAAATTTATTGCTTGAATCAAATCTCAAAAAGGGGATTGGTTAGCTGTTAGTGAAGATCGTTATTTTAATCCGAAATACCAATACGAGATTAAAGCCAAACAAGAAGCTAAAATAGTTTATACATCACCAGTTGATCTAGCATTAGTTTCATTAGAACTAGGAGCAGGAAGAAAACTTAAAAATCAACCAATTGATTTTCAAGCAGGTATTTATTTACATAAAAAATCTAATGATCATCTTAAAAAAGATGAAACAATCATGACATTGTATTCGTCTAAACCAATCGATCAAGTGATTATTGATAAAGCGTTAAGTACAATAAAATATGAAACATAAAGAACTATTAGAGCTATTAGAAAAAGCTTATTGTGTTTATTCTAATTTTCGCGTAGCTTGTATATTGGTTGATAGTAATGATCAAGAATACAAAGGCGTTAATGTTGAGTCAGCTTCTTACCCAGTAAGTTTATGCGCAGAAAGAAATGCAATCGGTTGCATGGTGACTAATTCAAATAATATTCCATTAATTAAACATATTCATTTGATGACAGATTCGATGGATAAGAATTCTTCACCTTGTGGAATGTGTCGCCAGGCATTATGAGAATTCAGTGATGACGATACTTTAGTAACAATTTATTTCAAAGATCAAACCAGTAAGACATACCAATTCAAACAATTAATTCCATTAGGATTTAATTACAAAGCACTAAATGCTAAATAATTAATAATAAGATTAAAGATAAGATAAATATTATGAACAGTGTTAAATATTGATTACATCATCCAAAAGTGAGCGATGAATTAAAAGAACAAATTAAAGCGATGTCTAATGAAGAATTAGCATACGCTTTTGATGATAAACCACTAGCATTTGGAACTGCTGGAATAAGACAAAAAATGGGTCCAGGATTCCAATATTTAAACGACTTTACTTACGCACAAATGGCGTTTGGTTATGGTCGTTTTTTAATTGATAAATTCGGTTACTCACCAAGATGTGTGATTGCACATGATAACCGTAAAAACGGCGTACATTTTACTAAGATAATTACAGATGTATTAACATCAATGGGGATTCAAGTATATTTATTTGATAACAATAAAATTACTTCAACACCATTATTGTCTTACGCAATTCCTAGATGTAATGCTGATGGTGGGGTTAATGTTACAGCATCACATAACCCTAAGACTGATAATGGGTTTAAAGCATATAATGAAAAAGGTGCTCAGTTATTAAAAGAAGATGGGCAAAAAGTTATTGATTTCATGCCACAAAGCTACGAAATCCTAAACTTGGAATATGAGCCTAATGACCGCTTAGTTAAGTTTATATCTGATGAAGTTTATGATGCTTACTTTGCTGATGTTTATCAAAATTTATACAAGACAGATCAAAAAGAAGTTAAGGACTTTAAAGTAATCTTTAGCGCACAACACGGGGCATCTTCTTATTGATTGCCTGAGATGTTAAGAAGATTTAATTACAATGTTATTCCTGTTAAAGAACAATGTAAGTATGATGAAAACTTTAGCTTTACTAAATCGCCTAACCCTGAAGCTAGAGAATCTTGAGATCTAGCATTACAATACGCAGATCATTATAATGCTGATATTATGCTGGCTACTGACCCTGATGCTGATCGCTTAGCAGTGGCTGTTAGACATAACAACGAGTTTAGATATCTTAATGGTAATGAGATGGGAATCATCTTCTGTTACTACATCTTAAAACATAAAAAACTTAATAAAACTCCTTATGTTGTATCATCATATGTATCAACTAACTTAATTGATCGTATTATTAAGAAATATAACGGCGTTGTTTATCGTGTTGGAACTGGTTTTAAATGAATCGGTAATAAAATTAACGACCATAAAGATCAAGAAGATTTCATCGTTGGTTTTGAAGAAGCAATCGGTTCATTAACATCAACGATCACCTTAGATAAAGATAGTTTTCAAGCGGCTGCTTTAGCGCTTGAAATTCATAATGAATGTCTAAAACGTAAGATTACTATGGTTGATTTCTTAGAGAGAGAAATCTATCCACAATTTGGATTTATTCATAATGAAACAATAACCAATAAAATTTCAGGTTTGGATTGAAAACAAAAAGCAGTCAACTATATGAAACTGCTTGGTAATTACAAAGATCAAACAATTAACAACAGAAAGATTATTGAAATCAAATGAAATGAAAATGGTGATTGTTTAGATTGAATCTTGGAAAATGATTCTTGAATCAGATTCAGACTTTCTGGCACTGAACCAAAATTTAAATTTTATTATAATTTTTATGGAAGTTCGCTTAAGAATCTTAAGTTAGAAGCTGAAGCAATTACTAAAACACTTAAACGCTTCATAGGTCTTTTATAAAAAGATCAATAATTAGGAATTTAATAATAGAAATAAAACGAGATGAAAAAATACATATTTGGTAACTGAAAGACATTTAAAAACACAAAAGAAGTTAATGAATTCTTTGAAGTTTTAAATGTGAATGATTTAACAAAATATAGCAACACAACTTTTGGTGTGGCTCCTGTTTTTGTTCATTTAGATTTAGCTAATCGCATTAAAAAGCCTGAATGTTTAATCTTAGCTCAAGATGCTAATTACATTAAAGATAAAGCTAATACAGGAACTGTTAGCTATGATCAACTAAAAGACATGCAAATCACTCATGTAATCATTGGTCATTCTGAAAGAAGAACTTTATTTGGTGAAACAGACGAATTAATTAACCAAAAAGTTAAGGTTTTATTAGAAAACAAAATGACACCAATCCTATGTATTGGCGAAACATTAGAACAATACGAAGCTAATAAAACTAATGATGTTTTAAAAGAACAATTACAAAAAGATCTTAAAGATATTCCAAATGAACTTTTTGATAATTTAATTATTGCTTACGAACCAGTATGAGCGATTGGAACTGGTAAGACTGCTTCAAGTCAAACTGCCCAAGAAGCAATCTTATACGTAAGAAAAGTTTTAGCAGAAATCTCATCAACTGAAATAGCATCAAGAGTACCAATTCTTTATGGTGGATCAGTAAATCCTGATAATATTTCAGAACTTTTATCTCAAAAAGATATCAATGGAGCGCTAGTGGGTGGAGCTTCATTAGATCCTAATAAATTCCTTAAATTAATCGAGGCAAAATAATTACTATGAAAAAAGCTCTGTTAATGATTCTAGATGGGTATGGAATTAGTTCAAATACCCATGGTAATGCTGTTAAAAACGCTAAAACCCCACATTTAGATAGTTTAATTAATGATAATCCCACAGTTATGCTAGGAGCTAGTGGTGAAGATGTTGGATTACCTGCTAATCAGATTGGTAACTCAGAAGTTGGTCATTTAAATATTGGTGCTGGAAGAATTATCTACACCGGTTTATCTTTAATTAACAACGAGATTAAAACTAAGAAGTTTTATGAAAACTCTGCGTTATTAAACGCGATTGATCACGCTAAGAAAAATAATTCTAAACTACATATCCTAGGATTAGTATCTCCAGGTGGAGTACATGCTCATATTAATCACATCTATGCAATTATGGAATTAGCTCACAAGAATAATGTGCCAGCTGTTTTACATGTATTTGGTGACGGAAGAGATGTTCCACCTACAAGTTTAGAATCTTACTTAGATGAATTGATTCAAAAAACTCGCGCTACTAACACTAAGATCGGGACAGTTGCTGGTAGATTCTATGCAATGGATCGTGATCAAAGATGGGATCGTATTGAATTAGCATACGATAACTTATTATCTAATTCTGGTAAAGCTTATGATTGTATTCGTGAGTATGTTAAACAATCATACGATGAGAATATCACTGATGAATTCATTGTTCCTGGATATAATCAAAACTACAAAAAAGAAGATATTACGATTCAAGATAATGATGCAGTTTGTTTTGCAAACTTCAGACCTGATCGTGCTAGACAATTAAGTCACTATATTTATGGTTCTGATTATTATGATCAAAATCCAAAACTAAGAAGAAAAAATCTTTACTTTGTAACAATGATGCAATACGAAGGTATTAATCCTTCAGCTATCTGTTATCCTCCAAAGATCGAAAAGAACACCTTAGGTGAAGTATTAGCTAATGCTAATAAGAAGCAATTAAGAATTGCTGAAACTGAAAAATATGCTCACGTTACCTTCTTTTTTGATGGTGGTGTTGAAATTGATTATAAAAACGAAGATAAAGTTTTAGTGCCATCTAGAAAAGATGTTAAAACTTATGATTTAGCACCTGAGATGTCAGCTAAAGCTATTGTTGATGAACTGCTTAAAGTTTATCTAAATTACGATGTAACAATCCTTAATTTTGCTAACCCTGATATGGTTGGTCACACTGGTAATTACGAAGCAACAATTAAGGGTCTAGAAGCATTAGATGAACAGATCGGTAGATTACTAGAAGATGCTAAAAAGAATAATGTAACCATATTCTTTACTGCTGATCATGGTAATGCTGAAGAGATGATTGATGAAAACAATCAAAAAGTTACTAAACACACAACTAACGTTGTTCCGTTTAGTGTTACTGATAAATCAGTTAAGTTTATCAAACCAGGGATTTTAGCTAATGTTGCTCCAACAATCCTTAAATATATCGGTGTAGAGATTCCTAAAGAAATGGATCAAGAACCATTAATTTAGATTAACTTATATAATATAGATAAATGGATAAGAAAAATTGCGTAATTAAATTTGAAAACGTATCGTTTTCATACAACACCAAAAAACAAGTTCTAAAAAACGTATCTTATGAGATCTATGAAAAAGAATACGTTTGCATAGTTGGTCATAATGGTTCTGGTAAATCGACAATGTCAAAACTACTTACTGGGATCTTAAAACCACAATCAGGAACTATCTATTTATTTGGTTATGCAATTTCACGAGACAACATTAAGTTCTTACGTGATAATGTTGGGATTATATTTCAAAATCCCGATAACCAATTTATCGGGATTACAGCAGAAGATGATATTGCTTTTGGTCTTGAAAATCGTAAGATTCCTAGAAGTGAGATTAAAAGAATTATTGATTCTGTAGCTTATCAAGTAGGTATTAAAGAAATATTAAAGTTTGAACCGCATAAATTATCTGGCGGACAAAAACAAAGAGTAGCAATCGCTTCAGTATTAGCAATTAATCCTAGTATTATCTTATTTGATGAATCGACATCAATGTTAGATCCTAAAGGTAAGAAAGATATTAAGAATTTCATGTTACAACTACGTAACCAAGGAAAGACCGTTATTTCAATTACTCATGATATGGAAGAAGTGGTTAATTGTGATCGTGTTTTGGTTATGGATCATGGTAACCTGATCAAACAAGGTAATCCGCATGAAATCTTTAAGGATAAACAATTCTTAAAAGAGATCAATCTAGATATTCCCTTTAGTTTAGATTTAGCGATACAATTAAACGAACTTGATAATAAAATACAAACTACATTAAAATATAACGAGTTAATCGACAATATATGTTCAAGAGTAGATCAAAAAGATTAAGACAAGAAATTGCTCCTTTAGTAGATAATGAAGTTTTAAAAGCTCAAGGACTAAAGTGTGTTTTTGATGAAGGTACTCCCGAAGAATTCTGAGCGTTAAACGGGATTGATTTTACTTTTGAAAAAAACAAAATTTACTGTATTATTGGTAACTCTGGAAGTGGTAAATCAACTTTAGTGACGCACTTTAATGGGTTGTTGGTATCTAAATACGGATCTTTATCAATTCGTGATTTTAAGAATAACAATGACATTGTTATTTCCCCAGCTACTAAAAAGATTAAAAATTTTAAACGCTTAAGAAAGATTATCTCAATGGTATTCCAGTTTCCAGAATACCAATTATTTAAAGATACGATCCAAAAAGATATTATGTTTGGTCCGATCGCATTAGGGGTTAATAAAGAAGAAGCTGCTAAACTTGCTAAGTTTTATCTTAACCGAATGGGATTGGATTCTTCTTATTTAGATGTTAGTCCGTTTGAACTATCCGGAGGACAAAAAAGACGGGTGGCAATTGCTGGAATTCTTGCTATTCAATCTGAGATCATTATCTTTGACGAACCAACTGCAGGACTAGATCCAAAGGGTGAAAGCGAGATGGTTGATTTGATTCTTGAATCCAAAAGAGAAAACAAAACCGTGATCGTGATTACCCACCAAATGGAAAAAGTTCTTGAGATAGCAGACGAAATCATCTTATTAAATGAAGGTAAGATCTTAACATCAGGTAAACCTTATGAGATCTTTACCGACCCAGAAGTAGTCTTAAAAACTTCAATAACCCTACCAAATGTAATCCAGGTAATTAACGATTTGTCATTAAAAAATCCTTTGTTTAAAAAACTGTATGATTACCAACCAAGGAATATAAAGCAATTAGCTCAAGCAATAAACGAAGTAATAAAAAAACATGAAGAACGCAATTAACGGTTATATCTTAAGTAACTCGATTGTCCATAAAACTAACCCATCAATTAAATTGATGATTTTTATTGCTTTTGTGATAATCGTTTTCTTACCAACGGGATTAGTTTTCCAACTGATCACAATTTCAATAATTTCGACAATCTTTATGATTTCGAAATTACCTTTTAAAATTTACTGATCAACATTAAAAACAATAATAATAATGTTTTTATTCTTGTTTTTAATCAACTGGTTTACTTATCGTAACCCAGGGTTTTTAAATATCTCAAGTGTTTCAAATCAACATAATTACCTATTAATAGGTAATTATGAAGATAAGATTGTGGCTAATCTTTATGATTATGATTTCTTTAGCAAGAATCAATTCCCAATTTTTAACTCCAAAACTAAGATGATGATTAGTTTTGGGGATGTATTGAATATCGTTCAACAAAAAAGATCAGATTTAACATTTGAACAAGTACAACAATTTTTTAAAATATCAGTACCTAAAGTAGCGGGTGCAGACTTAGTGCAATTCAGTTTTAATCCCGATAGTTTGGTATTAAAACCAGAATATTTCTTTAATTGATACGCTTTAAGTTTTAAAACTTTATTTATTACTTTATCGATCGTATTAAAGATCTTTATGATGGTTTTATTGGCTACAATATTAACATCATCAAGTACATCAATTGAATTAACATTCGGGATTGAACAATTACTGTCACCTTTAAAGTTATTAAAAGTGCCAGTGAATTCTTTAGCAATGACGATTAGTATCTCGATTAGATTCGTGCCTTCATTGTTATTAGAATCTCAAAGAATTCTAAATGCACAAGCATCTAGAGGAATTGATTTCAAGAATGGTAATTTTATTGAACGATTGCGTTCTTTAATATCATTAATTATCCCGATGGTATCGATCGCGTTTAGAAACGCAGGTGAGTTAGCTAACGCTATGGACGCAAGAAGCTACAACCCTAGATTTGCTAGAACAAGATACCGAATCTTTAAAGTTCATGCTCTAGATCTATTTGTTTATACGATCTTAATGATTATCTTGGGATTCTTTATTTTTGTAGCTTCTTCTAGAATCTTCTTTGGAGTATTTGGATCACCTGAATGAATGGTAATTGGTTTGGGAGCAAACGTTGGGCAATTTAAATCGTAATGTACTAATGAATATTACATACCACGGAACTAAGTTTCATGGTTATGCAATTCAAAAAGATTATGTGAGTGTTCAATCCAAACTACAAGACGCATTAGAATGAATCTATGAACAAAAGATTAATGTTAATGCAAGCGGAAGAACAGATAAAGGAGTACATGCGATCAATCAATATATTAGTTTTTATATCGATGATCGGATTAGTTTAGAAAAACTTCGCGAAATTTTAAATCGTTATGGTCTTAACCAATGATACATCAGATGGATCAAAGATGTTGATAGTAAGTTTCATGCTAGATTTAGCGCTAAATCTAAGACCTATCTTTATTTAATTGATTATTGTTCTAACAATCCCTTATTTTATGACCATGCTTGGATTGTTAATTTTAAATTGGATTTTGATCTGATTAAAAAAGCAATACCGATCCTGGAAGGAACGCATAACTATTGATCGTTTTCAACAGCTGATAAAGATAAAGGTAATCGAACAGTTCACAAGATTGATCTAAAGATTGAAAACGATAAGATCTATATTTATGTAACAGGCAATGGATTCTTAAGATCTATGGTGAGAATGATTGTGGGAGCTTTATATAATATTGGAATTAAAAAATATGATCTTAACCACCTTAAGTGGTTATTAGATAATCCTAAAAAAGGTAAAGCAATTACTAAAGCTCCAGCTAGTGGGTTATACTTATATGATGTTTATTATGAATAAAGATGCTTATGCGTCTTTATTTTATTTATTGATTATATGATGTTTCGATAAATAGATAATCTAACGATATAGACTATATTTAGTAGATATTTTATAAAGTACAATAAATTGTTTTAGTTCTTGTAATTATTAGTTATTCATAGTTAATTTATATAAATTAACTTATGATTAGTTATTTTTCTTATGTTGTTATTAATTAAATTAAGGTTAAATATTAGTTATTATTAAATTTATTCATCAAATATTTAATATTTTGTTATAATCTATTAGGTTAAATAATGGTGCCTTAGTCAAGTGGTAAGGCTTGGAGCTGCAACCTCCACATCGTCAGTTCGATTCTGACAGGCACCTCCATGTATGTCCGGGGCGGAATTATATTTTGGTTCGACTCCAAAAACATACGCCAAATAATTATCAACGGGAAGTAGCTTAGCTTGGTAGAGCACTTGGTTTGGGACCAAGGGGTCGCAGGTTCAAATCCTGTCTTCCCGACCAGTTTATGGCTGGATACCTCAGTTGGTTAGAGGGCTCGGTTCATACCCGAGTTGTCGTGAGTTCGAATCTCACTCCAGCCACCATGTTGGATCTATAGCTCAATGGTTAGAGCCCCCGACTCATAATCGGTTGGTTACAGGTTCAAGTCCTGTTAGATCCACCAGTAATATTAAAAAAATTTAGTATAGTACTTAGTTTTTTAATTTTCTTATAAAATAAATAGCAGGTATTATTGCTAAATAAGTACTATCTTATATGGATGCTTACCCAAGTGGCTGAAGGGTTCGGTCTTGAAAACCGAGAGTGGCTTAACGGTCAGCGGGGGTTCGAATCCCTCAGCATCCGCCATTAATAGAAATAATTAATATTTTTACACATTATTATATGTTATAATAATGTGTATATATCGCGGGATAGAGCAGCCGGTAGCTCGTCAGGCTCATAATCTGAAGGTCGTTGGTTCAAATCCAGCTCCCGCAACCATTATGGTTCCTTGGTGTAGTGATAACATACCTCCCTGTCACGGAGGGGTTGCGGGTTTGATTCCCGTAGGAACCGCCATGGTCTTGTAGCTCAGTCGGTAGAGCAATGGTCTGAAGAACCATGTGTCGGCAGTTCGATTCTGCCCGAGACCACCATTATTATCGTTATTCATAATTAATAACTATTAATTACATGCATTAATAGTTATCTCCTTCATATAAATAGTTTAAATTACGCATGAAAATGCGTAATTTTTATTACGATATATTATAATCCTATAAGGAAAATGTCGGCATAGCTCAACCGGATAGAGCATCAGTTTGCGGAACTGAAGGTTACAGGTTCAAGTCCTGTTGTCGACGCCATTAATAATAGATTTCATATTACATAACCTCATAACAACAATATACCTGTTATGAGGTTTTTTTCATGTATTAAATAAAGATTTATTGGTTAGTTTTTATTTATTATAAGCATAAAAAAACATTACCTTATATCAAGGTAATGTTTATGAATAATTAAATAAAACAATTATATCTTAATTAAGATCTTGTATAAACACCAGCTAGGAAGCTTGAGAAGCTATCATCAATAGTTAAATCTTGATTAACTAATTTATGGTTTTGAATAGTTGATGATTGTAAAACAAATGATTTGTTAGCTGGAGCTGATGAACCCATATAAAAGTGAGGTGTAATTTTACCGCTACCATCATTAGTGAATGCGATGTTCATTATTTTTGTTGTTCCATCAACACGATTTAATCAGCCGCTTGTTTGTTCTGGATATGTTTTAACTAAGAACTCAACAATTTCTCTATATGTTTTAGCTGATTGATCGTTTCTTACATATTGATTAGAACGATCTTTTTCTTCTTTAGTAGCTTTATCATCGTTTTTCTTATCAGGGTATTTAGAAAACGGATTTAATTGGTTAGATGGAGCTCTTTGATCAGAAAGTTCATCTCTATATAATAAGAAAAGAATCCCATCTTTGTAACTAGGGTTATCTTGAGGTGGTTGTCATTTTTTAATAGCTCTAGCATAAGGACCTTCTCATTTTAAACCACTACTTAAATCACCACCATCAATGAAGTAGTTTTGAGCTGGATCGGTGTTAGTTAAAATTGTTAATACGTAATCACCGTTATTAATTAGGTTAGTACCATAAACAGCTGTTTGAACTGGAGATTTTAATTCGTTAGTTATACTTTGTAAAGATACTTTATTATTAACATCTTCAGCTGAAACAACTTTAAAAAACCCTGGACTAGTAGCTACTGTACAACTTGTTAAAGCAAAACTCAAACCAAAAGCTAGAGAAGCTAGCCCTGTAAGTTTTGAAACAATTTTGTTTTTATTCATATATTTTTATTTATTAACAGATAATATTATATAAAAAGATAATAATAATAGTTGGCATATGATTCATTCAAAAAGATTAATTTTAGTCATTGGTCCAACTGGAACTAAGAAATCATATTTAGCGAATAAATTAGCTATTAAATTAAACCTACCGATCATCTCAGCAGACGCTTTTCAAGTGTATAAAGAGCTAAATGCTGGTGTTAATAAACCATCAGAAAAAATATTATCAGAAATTAACTATCACCTTGTTTCTGAAATCTCAATTTTTGATGACTGATCAATAGCTCATTTCAATAAAAAAGCTAAAGCGATTTTAGAACAATCACCTGATTGAACTATTGTATGTGGAGGAAGTCATCTCTATATAAATAGTTTAATTAACGATTACCAGTTAGATAATGAAGAACTTGATATCGAACTATTTAACAATCTAGAAAAACTAGAAAATACCGAGCTATTTAATCAGTTAATTAATTACGATAAAGAAGAAGCTAATAAGATTGGAATTAACAACAGAAAACGATTATTACGCGCTTTATATTTATTTAAAAAACACGGTAAAAAGTCGAAAAATGACACTAAAAAATTTGATTATATAGTTGTTAAATGTATGTCAGATAAAGATCAACTTTTTGCTTATCTAAGCGATCGATTAGATGAAATGATAAATGATCTAAATTGAATTAAAGAAATTGAATATTTAGATGAAATAATTGAAGCTAAAAAACTAGATAAACAACCAATAGCCATGAAGGCTCTAGGCTATCCAGAAATCTATCATTCTTGAAAAAATAATTTACCCATAAACAAAGAAGAAATAAATAAGAAACTTAAAAAGTTAGTTAAGCATCAATTAACCTGAACAAGAAATAAATTTAATGAAGGTTTAAAAGAATTTAGTTTCAATTTCTTTAAGGATGATCCTGATAAGCTTTGTAATGAGATAATTTCGTATATAAAAAATAATGACTAGACACTTATATATTCATCTCCCATTATGTCAAAAAATATGTACTTTTTGTGACTTTAAAAGAGAATTAATTGATCGTTATAACCCACAAAAAGTAGTTCAAGATTTAATTGATGAGATAGAAAGAAAACAGTTTAATAAAGAACAGTTTTTAAGTATATATTTAGGTGGAGGAACTCCTAATATATTTAACGATGAACTTTTAGATTATTTTTTATCAAAAATTTCAAAATATGCGGCAAAAACGTGTGAATTTACTATAGAATGTAATCCAGATTTAATTACAAAATCGCAAGCAAAAATATTCAAAAATAATTTAGTAAATCGAGTGTCTGTTGGTGTGCAAATAATTAACAACAAAATCCTTAAATACTTAAACAGAACACATGATATTAATCAATGTTATGACGCTATCAAAAATTTATATGATGTAGGCATTGATAATATTAATATCGATTTAATGTATGCTTTACCGCACATGAAAAAAGAAGATGTTTTAGAAAATATTGAATTCATAAAAAAAACTAAACCTAATCATGTTTCGTTTTATGGATTAGATTTAAAACCAGGTGCATATCTAACTAAGACTCCATATGAAATAGATTTAGATGAAGAAGCAATGCAATTAAGATTAATGAAAGCAGAGCTTAATAAACTGAAATACAAACGTTATGAAGTGGCTAATTGATCACGTCTAAAAAAATATAGATCTGTACATAATTTAGCTTATTGATTAACTAAAGATTACGCCGCTATTGGATGAGGTGCTCATGGATTTGAAAACCGCACAACTTACTATTATGATGGCAAGATTGATAACTGAGAAATTAAATCAAATTTATTAACTGATGATCAATTTTATCAAAGGGTTTTAATGATGGGTTTAAGACTCAAGGATGGCATAGATATAACTAAAGAACCATTTAAAACTGCTTATGAAAAATACAAAGATAAACTTAAGTATGTTTCAATAAAAAACAATTATCTTAAAGCTGACAACATCGATTTATTGAATGTGTCAATCATCGATATTTTTAATTAATATATTAGTAATAATACTAATAAAAAGATAGTCCTGGCATGGGTGTTTATTTTTCTATATAATTTTATTTAATCTTGCTAATAAGTAAGATCAAGGTTATTTCCATATGTTATTTCTAAAAAAATTCCATGCCCAAGGATTCAAGTCCTATGCGGATAATATAAACTTCTCGTTCGACGAACACGTAACAGGTATAGTAGGACCTAATGGTTCAGGTAAATCGAACGTTGTAGACGCCTTAAAATGAGTTTTAGGGGAACGTTCTATGAAAAACTTAAGAGGGAAAACTAGTGATGACGTTATTTTCTTTGGTTCTCAAGAAAAACCAGCATCTAAGTTTGCAGAAGTAAGTTTAACATTTGATAACTCTCAAGGTTATTTACATGATAAAAGAAAAGAGATAACTGTTACTAGACGTGTTTATCGTGGTAGCGGTGTATCTGAATACCTAATTAATGATGAACCATCTTCATTAAAAGAAATTAATGATATATTCTTGGATTCAGGACTTACTAAAGGTTCATTATGTATTATTTCGCAAAACACGGTATCAAACTTTATTGAAGCTAAGCCAGAAGACCGTAGACAGATCTTTGAAGATGCTGCTGGTATTGGTAGATATGCTAAGAAGAAACAAGATGCAATTAAACAGATTGCTAGAACTAACGATAACCTAAAAGAAATAACGACTATTGTTAATGAACTTAATAGAGATCTTAAAAAATTAGGTCAACAAGCTGAAAAAGCTAAACTTTATAGCGAAACCAAAGAAAAGCTTAAAGAATTAGAAGTAACCTTATCAGTTAATGAATATTTAATATCTCAAAAAGAAATTGAAACATTATCTGAAGAAATTTCTAAGATTGACGAGCGTTTAGCTAAAAACGATCCACAATTACAAATCAATCAAGAAAAGTTAGAAACGTTTAAAAAGCGTTATGCTACTGCTGATAACAATGTTCAAAAGATTCAAGATGAATTACAAAAGATCTATGATGAAATCGCATCATTAGAAAAACGTAATGTATTTAATGATTTACAACTAAGATCAGATCTAGATTCTAACGATAAAAATAAGAAAATTAAGGCGTTAGAACAACTATTAAAATCAGCAGAAGAACAATTAAAGAAATACTTTAATTTAATAACTACCTGAGAAGAAGAATTAAAAACGCAACAAATCGAGAAAAACGATTTATCAATTCAATTAGAAGAACTTAAAAAAGAATTATCTGCTCATCAAGTTAAACGTTACCAAGCGAATTTACAATTACAGTTTTTGCAAAACCAAAAACAACAACAATTTGCTCAAGACATCGGGGTAAGTACAGTATTAAACAACAAAGACGCTATTGGTGGTGTGCATGGGATTGTTCAAGATTTTATTAAAGTTGATGAACAATACGAAGTGGCGATAGCTACCGCGCTTAATAGAGCGGCTAAAAATATTATTGTTGATAGTAACCAAGATGCTATTAATGCTGTTAATTTCTTAAAAGCGAACAGAGCTGGTAAAGCTACATTCTTACCATTAGCTAACTTAAAAGATCGCGAAGTTAAGCAAGAACACCTTGAAGTATTAAATCAAGTTAGTGGTTATTTAGGTGTTGCTTGTGATCTAGTTAGTTATCACGACAAATACGACCCAGCAATCAGAGCATTATTAGGGCAAATAATTATTGCATCAGATTTAGAAACGGCTACTAAAATTTCTAAATATACTTACCAACTTTATCGTGTTATCTCATTAGGTGGTGATATCGTTAACGCAGGTGGCGCGATTACTGGTGGTGCTGAGTCTAAACAAGCTCATACATTATTTAATGTTGATGAGAAAATTGACTTCTTTAAAAACGAAGTTTCTGTATCTGAAAAAAACATTAATGAATTAGGTAAAAAGATTGAGTTTTTAACTGCTGATTACCAAAAGAAAGAAAACGAATTTACCGAGAAAAAGAACGGAATTCAACGTTATCAAGACCTTGTTGTTATTGAACAAAAAAAGATCGATGATTACAAGATTCAATACGAACAATTAACTGATAAAACTTTTGACGGTGAAGAAGTTAAATGGGATGATAAAAAAATCAAGACCGAGTTATTTAGTTTAGAAACTAAGAAAACAACTTTAGTTCAAGATTTAAAAGTTAATCAAGAAGCTAAAGAAATGTATCAAAAACAAGTTGCTCAACTTGAAAAAGAAGTTAATTCATTCCATAGAGAAATTGATGATGATAAGAATGATAAACTAAAACACCGTGAATTATTAACTAAACACGAAAATATCATTTATTTATCTAAATCAAAGATTAATGAATCATATGGAATGGCAATTGAGTTTGCAATTGAAAACTATAACAAACCATTACCTATTTCATTGTCTCAAGCAAAAAACGAAGTAGTTAAGCTTCAAAGCACCTTAAATAATCTAGGTGCTATTAATATGGAAGCTATTGAAGAATTAGATATCAAGAAAGAACGATATGAAAAACTTTATAGCCAACAACAAGAATTAATTAATGCTCGAGAAAGAATTAATGAAGCGATCATCAAACTTGATGAAAAAGCAATTCAAGAATTTGATCAATTAATTAATGATTTGAATAAAGAATTACCTAAGACTTTCTATTACTTATTTGGTGGTGGTAACTGTGAAATTCGTTATTCAAATATTGAAGATAAATTAACTAGTGGTATTGAAGTATTTGCTTCGCCTCCTGGAAAAAATATTGGTAATCTAAATTTACTATCTGGTGGTGAAAAAGCATTAGTTGCGTTATCAGTTCTATTTAGTATTCTTAAAGTTTCTTCTTTCCCATTAGTAGTTCTAGATGAAGCTGAAAGTGCGTTAGATTTAGCTAACGTTGAACGTTTTGCTAACATCATTAAGAATTCATCTGATCAAACACAATTCTTAATCATTACTCACCGTGAAGGGACGATGGTTAAATGTGATAAATTAATTGGTGCTACGATGCAAACTAAAGGTGTTACCAAAATGTTATCAGTATCTTTACATCAAGCTAAAGATCTTGCTGAAGAAGTTGAGGGTGATTAATGAGTTTTATTAAAAAATTATTTAGCAAATTCAAGAAAAAACCAGACACGGTTGAAGAACTAACCAAAAAGAATCAAGAAAATTCATTATTTGAATCTAATCAAGAAAAGTTTGATGATGGCTTAAAGAAAAGTTCTAGTTCATTTTCAGAGATCATCAACCAACTATCAACCAAATACGTAACTCTTAATGAAGAGTTTTACGAAGATCTATTTGATTCATTTGTGCAATTAGATATTGGTTATAATGCTACTAAAAAGATTGTGGATGCAATCACTGAAGAGATTAAATACCAAAAGGTAATTGATCCAACATTAATAAAACAAATTATCGTTGATAAATTGTTTGTATACTACATTCAAGATAGTGAAGTAAATATCGACCTAAATTATCAAAATAACCGGCAAAATGTCTTTTTAGTAGTAGGTGTAAATGGTGTTGGTAAAACCACTTCAATTGCTAAGCTTGCTAACTATTATAAGAAGTTAAATAAGAATGTTTTATTGATCGCTGCTGATACATTCAGAGCAGGTGCTGTAGAACAACTTAATATCTGAGCTAATCGATTAGGAGTTGATATCTATAAAGATGAAACTAAGAAAGATCCAGCAGCTGTTATCTATGAAGGTTTAAGCTATGCTAAAGATAAAAACTATGATTTAGTAATTTGTGATACCTCTGGTAGATTACAAAATAAAGTTAATCTTATGAATGAATTGAAAAAGATTAATGGTGTGATTGAAAAATTCATCCAACGCAAAGTTGATGAATCATTGCTAGTATTAGATGCGACAACTGGTCAATCAGGCTTGATGCAAGCTAAAGTTTTTCATGAAGTAAGTAACATTACAGGGATCATTCTTACCAAGATGGATTCATCTTCTAAGGGTGGAATCATTTTAGGGATAAAAGATCTATTTAATATACCTGTTAAATTAATTGGATTAGGCGAAAAACTCGATGATTTAGTAAGTTTTGATTTACAAAAATATTTAATTTCATTAACTGCTAATCTTAAGTTAGATTATGAAAAAACAGCCAATTAATTTTGAAGAATGAAACTTATTAAATGAGTTATTTAGTTGTTATCAAAAACTTTTATCTGAAAAGATCACAATATACTTAGAAGAGTTTTTAGTCAACAATCTTTCATACAATGAAATTGCGACAACATACAATGTTTCCAAGTATGCTGTATATGATCAGATTCAAAAAGGAATTGAACAATTAAAAGAATATGAAAAACTTTTATTGTTAAACCAATTATCAAAACAAAGAATTGAGCTTTATCAATCAATTATAGATAATGAATTGAAAGCTAAGTTACTTAAGCTAGAAAACAAATAAAGAATTTAAAAAATATTAAAATTAAAGATAAACAAAAGGTAAATAATATGTCATCAAAATTAAAATTAAAAAAAGATATCGATTACTCAACTGAGATTACAGTTTCGCAATTCTTTATTGATCCTGCGATGTTGCAACAACAAAGAGAAAGAATTAAAGCAGCATTACCTAAAGAAATGAGCGATGAATCAATCATGCAATATGAATTGTTACAATTAACAATTAAAGATAATCTGTTCTCAGCAATCATGAACTATTTAGCGGATCATTTCGAATTCGAAATGTCAGAAGAACAAATGAAATCAGTTATCGAACAACTAAAATTATCAGGTGTTAATGCTGATGAAAATATTCTGAAGAATATGGCAGATAAGATTATCAAAAAAGGCTTAATGTTCGATCATTTTGCTAAAGAATGAAATGTCAAAGTAACTGATGAAGAAGTTAAAAACATGCTGGATGCTTATTACGAAAAAACTAATCAATCAATCCACGATGTTTTGAATGACAAAAACAAATTTGAATCTGTAAGAGTTTCAATCCTTGAAGAAAAAATGGTGATGAAAACAATTAGCAAATTTGCTCTTAGATTCAATTTACAAAACCCTAATTACCAAGAAGAATCAAGTGATTCTGACAAGAGCGTTAATTAATGTTAAACACTGTTTTATTACAAGGTTTAATTGAAAGCTACAAATGATCCAAGAATAAAACAGGGTTTTATGTAACAATTACTCAAAAACGAAGATTTGGCAACAACACCTTTACGGATTACTATGTGATATATGCTAATGATCAATTGGGTAAGGAATTAGAAAAATACGTATTAAACCACGAATATTTAGCAATCAAAGGATCACTGACCACCTATCAAGATAAGAAGACTAAAATCTGAAAAACTCAGATTTTAGCCGAAAAAATCTTACTTAATTAAAAGAATAGAATTTTATATGCTTAACTACTTTAATACAGCTTTATTAATACTTCAAATCGTTCTAAAAAAACAAGACGAAGCAATCAAGTTTGGGCAACTTCAAGTAAATGATCAAGGATTTTATCTAGATTATTTATCTGAAACAATTAAGATTAACCCAGAAGACTTTAACAAATTAATTAAGTCATTAACTAAACTAACCTCATCAGCTAAAACGATTAAAACATTAGAAGTTGATAAACAAAAAGCTAATGAACTATTAATTAATCAACCACACTTATTAGAACTAATTAATGAATCTAACGAAGAATTAGTTAATTTAGCAATCGTTGATGAAGAATATTATTATTTACCAATCAAAGGGTTATTAGATAACACCAAACTAGTAAAAGCATTTAATTTCCAATCAGTGGGTGGTGCTTATTTTAAAGGTGATAAAGATAATGTTGTGATGGTAAGACTAAATGGTTTTGGTTTTGAAAATGACAAAGTGATGCAAGACTATTTAGCTGTAATCGAAGAACAACGCCAAAGAGATCATAGAAGAATTAACAAGATTCTTGAACTATTTACCTTTAACCCATTAGCTGGTCCAGGGATGCCGATATGACTACCTAATGGTCAGATTGTAAGACAACTAATTGGTGATTACGTACACAGCGTTCAGAAAAAATTCGGTTTCTCATTCGTAAACACCCCAGTTTTAGGTAGTGTTGATCTTTATAAGAAATCAGGTCACTATGCTCACTATTCTAAAGATATGTTTCCAGAAATGAAGTTATTAGATGGTGATAGCATGATGTTAAGACCTATGACTTGTCCTCATCACTGTTTGGTATATCTAAATAAACCTAGACATTATGATGAACTACCTATGCGTTTATCAGAAGATGCTTTATTACACCGCTACGAAGCTTCTGGTGGGCTTACAGGGCTTGAACGCGTTAGAGCAATGATGTTATTAGATAATCACATTTTTTGTCGTTTAGATCAAATTAAATCAGAGATCTTAAACTCATACAATGTGATTAAAGAAGTTATCAATACCTTTAATCTAAAATTCCATAGAATAGATTTATCTTTACATGATCCTAATGATAAAGAAGGGTTTATTGATAACCCAGAAATGTGAAAACGTTCTGAAAAACAATTAGAAGACGCTTTAATTGATCTAGGTCTAGAATATACTAAGCAAGTAGGTGAAGCAGCTTTTTATGGTCCTAAGATTGATTTCCAAGTAAAAACAGCTCTTAATAAGATTATTACAGTATCAACTATTCAATTAGACTTCTCTTTACCTAGTCCTGAGAAGTTTGATATCAAATATAAAAACAAGAATAATGAATATGAGCAAGGGGTAATTATTCATTTAGGGATAATTGGTACTTATGAACGATTTGTAGCCACTTTATTAGAACAAACTAAAGGAGCGCTTGATCTTTGATTAGCGCCTAAACAAGCAACAATTATTCCAGTTAATAATTCTGTTCATTTAGAAGGTTGTAACAAACTAGCTAAAATCCTAGAAGGTTATGATTTAAGAATAAGTGTTGATAGTCGTGATGAAAGATTAAATAAGAAGATCCGTGATGCGCAAATCAACAAGATTCCTGTACAGATCATTGTTGGGGATAATGAATTAAAAGATCTTAACAAAATAACTTATCGTTTATACGGTCAAGAAGATTCAAACCAATTAGGTATAGATAAGTTTATCGATTTATTTAAGAAACCTTATTAATAAAACTGATAGATGAATAAAAATAAGTTATTAATTATCGATGTGGATCTCAGGACGATTTATGATTCAGGTTATGATATTCAAAAATTAACAGAATTTATTAAAGAATTACAAAATCGTTTTGAAATCCTTGTTAGTTCAACAAGTTGGCACAAAAACATCATTAACTTTATCAACTTAGTTAATCTAGATGTAAATGATGTCAATTTAGTAGCTTCAGATGGAGCTTGCTTATGAAAAAAATCCGATAAGAAATTTTATTACGAAGGATTTTTTAAGAAAAATGATTATGATTTGATTAACCATTTTGCTTTAATCAAACAATCAGGAATCGTAATCGAAGGAGCTTCTAGTGTAGATAGTTATGACAATCTGATGACAACCTACTTCTTGAATTACAATGCAATTAAAAAAGCTAGTTTAAGATGAAAATACCGAATGGATTGGAATAATGATTATGCAACTTTTAATGAAGCTCTTAATAAAATGTTGGTAAGTCAGATTTATTTATACAACATTAAAGAATGAATTAACTCAGAAGATTTTAATCAAACTATATTAGATAACGAACGGTTTGATTTCATTAAACTAAATGATGATGACGGATTGTTTATTAATAAAAATATTAATAAATACAAAACGATTAAAAAACATTTCGAAGATCGGTTTTTAATCTACCTATCCTTAAACAATAAAATTGATGTAAGTTTATATGAGCGTTTTGATTATTGTGTAATCCCGACTAATATGAATGAAGAATATAAAAATAATGCTCATTTCATTTACGAACCAAATGACTTAGATTCCTTATTAAAAAATCTCCAATCGATAATTTAGAAAACTTTTTTATTATTTAATAATAAGTAAAACTCTTTAACAACTAGAGCTTATAATAAGTTAATATAAAGATATATAGAATTTAAAAATTGTGCTAAACCATCAAATTGAATGGGCGATAAATAACAATGAACCCGAAGTTTTATAAGAAATTAATTAAGAATTTAACAAAATTAAAAAAGAAAGCATTTAAGAAATATGGTGCTTATGATTTTAATTTTGCTTATGATATCAAAGCTAAGTTTTATTTAGTTGGTATTAATAATGAAACTGGTGAAACTTTTAACTTAATGAAGCCTAAAAAAGCTTTACCTAGTGAATTATTTGGTCTTGATCACCAACCGTTTAGCTTTGTAAATAACCATTATTATATAGATGCTATCAGCAGTGAAACTGGTGAACAAGCATTATTAAGATACAACGTTATTGATCAATCATTGATTAATACTGATACTAATGACGTTGTAGATCCTGCTTTTTATACAGATCTTGATGGATATGAACTAGATTTTTCTAGTTATTATGGTTCTGCTATTGATCTAGCAGAAATGCCAACTGAAGATGAAGTAACTTTAGATGATGGTAGTTATGATAATATCCAACAAGAAGAAGGCGAAGAATCTCAAGAACTTACTGAAGCAGCAGAAACTACAGAAGCTTATGATCCAACTCAAGCAGTAGAACCTACTCAAGCTTATGATCAAGCTCAACAAGACCAAGCTTCATTAGAATATGTTGATCCAAACGCTCAACAAGTAAATGCTTACCAAGATTCAAACGCTCAAGTTGGATATGATCAACAAGAATATAACCAAGCACAATACGATCCAACTCAAGCTTATGGGGATATGAACACCCAAGCTTATGATCAAACCCAAGCTTATGATCAAGCACAATATAACCAAGCAACTCAAGGTTATGGTGATATTAATGCTCAATATGATAAAGCAGCAGGTTATATCGATCCAACTCAAGCACAAAACTTTGATCAACAAACCCAAGCATTTGATCAAGTCCAAGGATTTGATCAACAAACACAATACAACCAACAAGCACAATTCGAACAACAAGCCCAAGGATTTGATCAACAAGCACAATTTGATCAAACACAAGGATTCGATCAACAACAATATAATCAGCCTCAATTTGATCAAACACAAGGGTTTGACCAACAAGCACAATTCGATCAAACACAAGGATTCGATCAACAATACAATCAACCTCAATTCGATCAACAAGCGCAATATAACCAACAACCTCAATTTGACCAAGCTTATGCTGATGTTAATGTTGATAATGGTTACAACCAACAAGCACAAACTTATGATCAAGCGCAATTTGATCAACAGCAAGTAATTGATCAACAACAAGATCAATATGAACAACAACCTTTAGAACAGCAACCAGTTGAAGAAGTTCAAGATCAACAAACTGTTAATGAGCCAGTAGTTGAACAACCAGTAGTTCAACCACAAGAACCAGAAGAAGAAATTCATGAACCTGTTAGTGTTCAAAAACAAACTGTTGCTAAACCAACTCCTAAGAAACAACCGGCTAAGAAGATTAGATATGCTATTAAGAAGCCGTTACCTAAACCTGAAGCTAAGTTGCAAGAAGAAGTTGTTGAAGACATTGTTTCAACACAACCAGAAGTTTTAGAAACACAAAATCCTTCAATTAATGAACAAGTTGTTGCTCAACCAGTAAGTGATAATCAACCAGAAGTAGTTCAAGCTGAACAAGCTGTATCTGAACAACCAGTTGTAGAAGATGTAGTTATTAAACAACCAGAACAAGAACAATCTGTAGTTGAAACTAAGGTTGAAGAAGCTATAGTTGCTCAACCAGTTCAAGAAGAAGTTGAAGCTCAAGTTAAAACTGAAGTTGAACAAGATCAACCAGAAGAAGAACAACAAGAACAAGTTCAAACTCAACCAGACGCTCAAATTGATCAAGATCAATCTGAAGAAGTAATTGAAGAAGTTCAAGTTCAAGCTCAAATCCAAAAAGAACAAGATCAACCTGAAGAAGTATCTGAAACTGATTCTGAAATAGAAGAAGAAATTCAAGAAGAACAACAAGAACAAGTTGTTGAAACTCAAGCTAAAGAAAAATCTGAAGCAGAAATTGAATCAGATGAAATTGAACAAGTTGAAGAACAACCTGAAACTAAAGTTAAAGAAGATTTAATTGAATTAGCTAACGAACAAACAAAAGAAGAATCAGATGAAGATAATTCTGATTTTGATAACATTCTTTATCTAGAAGAAGATGATGAAGTTATCCAAGAAGCTAAACCAATTGAATCTAAAGATGATTCAATTACTATCCAACAAATAGAACAACCTGCTGAACAAAAAGCTAAGAAGAAAGTAAGTTTAGCTGACTTAGAACAAATTCCTGTAGTTATTAACTTACCTAAATTTGAAACTCCAAAAGTTCAAGTTGTACCAAACAATAACAAGGTTGATCTAAACAAGAAAGAATTCATTCAGTTCAAACCTGAAGTTGCGCAAGTTGCTAATAAACCATCAATTCATTCTAACAATATTCAAAAACAACCATTTGTTATTGAAAAACCTAGTCCGTTAATTGAAAGAGTTGCTTATGTTAGTCAAAACATAACACCAATTCCACAAATAATTAAGACTCAAACTCAACATGATAACAGCAATTTATTATCTAAATTAGATGATAAATTCAACCTTGTTAGTACTAAGACTAAACCAAAACAAGAACCAATTGATATCAACGAAATCAAATTATCTGACTTCTCAATTAAAAAACAACCTACGAAGTTAAGAGACTTTGAACCAATTGAAGAAAAACCTTCTAAACCAGAAGAGGTTAAAGTTGAATCAATTAAATCTGAACCAGTTCAAGAGTTAATTCAACAACCGACTCAACCTAAAGTTCAACCTGAGATCACTAGATTAGAAGAATTAGTTGAAATCAGACAAGATCAAGAATCAATTAGAAAGCTTGAAAGTTTAGTTGAAGAAAACCGTAAGTTAGTTGATCAAGTTAAACAACTTAATGAACAAAACAAAAAAGTTGATACTAAACCTGATTTCGAAGAAGTAGCCAAAGAATTAGTTGAATACTTAACTAACAAGATTAAAGAAGTACCAACTCCGGTTGTAAAAACTGAAGTTGTTAAAGAAATTGTTAGACAAGAACCAACTTACATAGAACCTACTAGACAAAAATCGCTTCATGATACTTCAAGAAGAGAATTAGAACAAGGTGAACCTGTAAGAGTATTAAAACAATACGTGGAAGAATCTGACGATCTGCTTAACCGTGTTGTTGCTACTAAACACAAACAACCAACAGCTGAACAATTAGACTTTTTAGTTCAACAAGTAGTTGATGCAGAAGAAGATGACGCACCAATTACTCCAATAGCAACTAAGAGAACAGAAAAAACAATTCAACAAAAACTACAAGAGCTATCTGAAGAACAAACACAACCAGTTGTTCAAGTTCCTGTAATTACTCAAGAACAAGCGCAACCTGCAATGCAACTTCAAGTTATGCCTGGTATTAACAATGTTCCGGTTCAACAAGCGTTGCAATATCAACAACCTATGATGCAACCGATGTTAAATCAGCAACAGATCTTAAATAGATCAGTAATGCAAAATCAAACAATGAACTCTGTTGCAGGACAAATTAATCCAACACAACAAATTGTAGAACCAATTGTTCCAATTCAGGCTCAAGTTCAACCTAATACATTTAATCAACCTCAACCTAGTCAAGTTGTTCAAACTCCTATAACTCCTCAACAAGATATATTTGAACAAAAACTATTCTTAGAACCTGAAATTCAAGTTCAACCACAGGCTTTATACACAGCTTCTAGAGATCCTAAGCCAGAACCAACTATTAACCAACAACCAGTTTATTCTGAATCTAGAGTTCAACCTACGGTTAGATTTGATGCTCCTAGTCAACCAGATTCTAAAGTTGCATATCATTCAACTAAAGAATTTGATGATCGATACAATGAATATGATTCTAGATATCCTCAAGAATCAGAACCACAAGGATACGAACAAGTTCAATACGATCAACCAGAACAACAACAAGTTGAAGAGTTTTATGAAAAACCGGTTGATAGAATTAATCAAGCTAATGAATATCAAGATTTAAGATATCAAGAACAACCAACTAAATATCAACAAGCTCAAACTAGATATCAACAATCTGAATCTAGATATCCTCGAGATAATAGATTTAGTCAAGAACAAAGATATCCTCAAGATCCAAGATTTACTCAAGAACCTAGATATCAAGAAGATCCAAGATTTGTTCAACAACCTATATATCAAGAAGAACCAAGACTTGTTGAAGAAGTTAGATATCAAGAAGATCCAAGAAGAATCATTACTTCATCTAGTGAGTCATCATACGAACCGAATTACTACAACAATAGAGAACCGTATCAACCATACGAACCTAGAAGAAGTAGTTATGAAATTAGAAAACCGGTTGCTTATTATCTAGATAAACCTTCTAGAAGATACCAACAATTACCTATTAGACCAAATAATAGTGTTGAATCTAGACAATTAACAGTTCCTTCTAACAACAGACATTTATCAATAAGAGATACTAACTACTTAAGATACAAAGAAGGTTATGGATATGATTATGATCGTCCATCAACTCAATACTATAGATCTAATTATGATACTTATGTAAAAGAAGTTAGAAGACCAAGTGCTCAATCAACTCCTATTAACGCATTAGTGCCTAGACCTGTAAGTATGTACCAACCAGTGCTAGCTCCTTATCGTAGAATGCCTGCATCTAGAAGAATGGTTCCTTTACCTCCTTCAGTAAGAAGAGTAAGCTATTCAGGCAGAATGTCACCTCCTAGAGTTGTTAGATCATACAATCAACAACCTTCAATGAGAAGATCACCATTAACTAGAGGATACTGATAATGAAACCAAATCAAGATGTCGCATTAGAATTCTTTATAACACATACTGATTACTTAATTAATGATGTAGTCAGTATCCAAGAGATTCATAATGGCTTTACTAATATCTCTTATCTTTTAAAAACAAAAGATAAGAAACAATACCAAGTCAGGTTTGCTCAGAATAACGAATTAGTCTCGCGAATTAATGAATACGAAGTAATCAAACTATTAAAAACTGATTTGTTTATCTTCTTTGATAAACAAACAGGAGATTGTATTAAAAAATGAATCCCTGGTAAAGAAGTTGATTACTTTGATAAACTAAGACTTGATAATTTAGCTAAAGCTATTAAACAGATCCACCAAGTAGATATCTCCAATAGTTCAGTATTAAAGATTAACTACTTGGCAGGAATAGATAACGCTAAATTATCAACAAGACACAAGAAACTATATTATCACTTAATCAATAAATACAAGAACTTGCCTCAAACACTAACGCATTCAGATCTGAATGCTCACAACATGTTGGTAGATCAAAATAATCAAATTCATTTGATTGACTTTGAATGGTCAAGGATTAACACCCCTTATTTTGATCTAGCTAATATGGCAAGAGAATCCTTAAACTTACAACAAGCTTATTATCTTGTTGAAAGTTATCAAGGATTAGATAAAACAATCTTTAATGATTTTTTAATTATCACTTGTATCTTTGCTTTGATATGAACTTATAATATGGCTCAAACTGATAAGATTATTGCTTATCGCAAAGAAGTTCAAAAGCGTTTAGATCTTTATCTAAAGCTATTTATAGGTAATATCTAAATTATAGAAGCTTGTGATTATAAAAAAGCGTTATAATATATAAAAAATTAATAAATTTATTTAATATAAAAGAAATTTAGAAATCATAAATTAACTATTATGTTTAAACTTAAAAAGTTAAAATCCAAATTAATCGGACTTAGCTTTGTATTACCAGGAGCAATTGCTCTTGGTAGTGGTTTTGGTGCAAGTAATCAAAACAAACAACAGCATTCACATAAATTAGTGCTTCACGATGGTGAAGATAATTCTGTTGGTCCTAAAAATATTACTTCAGAAGCTTGATTTTACCCAGTAGTTGGTTCAGGGGCTGGGTTGATTGCAGTTTCTTTAATCTTAGGTCTTGGAATTGGAATTCCGATTGCTAAGAAAAAAGAAAGAATGATGCTTCAAGAACGTGAAGAACACCAAAAAATGGTGGAATCACTAGGTATGATTGAACAAGAAAATCAAGCGCAGACTACTGAAGAAGTTCAAGAAATTGATCAAGCTCAACCAAATCAAGAGAATTTAGCTTTACAAGCAAGTGCTCAACCTGGAGTGATTAATCAACCTAATATGGGAATGGGTCAACCTAATCCAGGTATGATGAATCCTAATATGCAAGCTCAAGGTAATAATTCAAATATGAGCTTTGCTAATAATCAAATGGGTCCAAGACCTGGCTTCCCTGGACAACCAGGACAAATGCCAAACCAAATGGGTCCAAGACCTGGCTTCCCTGGACAACCAGGACAAATGCCTAACCAAATGGGTCCAAGACCTGGTTTCCCTGTTCAACCAGGACAAATGCCAAATCAAATGAGTCCAAGACCTGGTTTCCCTGGTCAAATGCCAAACCAAATGGGTCCAAGACCTGGTTTCCCTGGTCAAATGCCAAACCAAATGGGTCCAAGACCTGGTTTCCCTGGACAAATGCCTAACCAAATGGGTCCAAGACCAGGTTTTAATCCTCAAAACGGACCAAGATAAAGTTTAAATATTTAATCTTTTAGTTTCTTATTTAGATTTAATTTAAATAAGAAACAGTTAAAAAATTTATTAATATTTTTATTTTCTTATAAAATAGTATAAGAATAGTCAATATTAAAAAAACTATTTGTTAATAAATAATAGAAATTGAAATCGTGAAAAAATCTATTTTAAAATTATCGGCCACACTTACTCCCTTTGCTTTAATTGGTTTAGGTAGCTTTGGTTTAGCGGCTATTAATGGCGCTAAACCAAGTGATGCTAAACTAGTTAAGCACGAAGGTGAATCGGCTCAAGAAAACCAGTCTAATCTTTTAGACACAGCTCGCAGATGAAGAAACTCTAACTTTACATCTGCTTCTATTGAAGGTACCAACCCTGGTGCTTTAGTTTTAACTGGCAAAAAATCTATTAGCCGTATCGATTTATACGGTAACGTTGTTTGAACATTTGATCCAGCAAGCAGCGATTTAGGTGAAAAAGTTGGTTATTACGATGCTAATAACGAATTTAAACAGTTTACAGGAACTGTACCTTTCCAAGTATCTGATTTAAGTTCTAAAACTGTAGTAGAAGCTATTCAAGATCAACAAGATCCTAATGCTTTCTATTTATTATTAATTCCAGATGTAGCAGTTGCTCAACAACAAGAAACTAAAGATCACACTTTTGAGAATTACTATCAAGCAGACGAACCTGTTAGTAATCCTGTTACAGAAGAAACAACAGCAACTGGTGGAGGAGCTATGGCTGCAGCTGTTAGATCATCAGTTAAATTGGTTGATGATGACGAATCATCTAGCGATTCAAGTGAAAATGCTGGGATGGTTATAGAATATAATAGCGAACAAAACAAAATAGCTAAACCTAAAGCTTTAGTTAACGAAAACGAAAGTTATTCCTCAATAAATGGAAATAACAGTTATGCTAATATAAATAATCAAAAAAACCTTCAAGGTGTAATCGTAAAAGTTAACGAAAATTTATTTAATAAAAATACTCCATTTTTAGTAGAAAACATGTCTTTCATTAAACCTAAAGACATGGTTGATAACTATCCTTCCAATTGGAAAAAACCTACAGAAAACAGTAAATATACTAATGTTCTTGAGTTTTATGATGCTAATAATCCAGAATATATTCCAAATAGAGGATATTTTAACGCTAAATACTTCCCTAGACGTCTTGAAACTAGAAAAAATACACCATTAGTTGATAGTTCATTCTCTCCAAATGAACATCCAGAATGATTCGATGAACAAAAAAACTTTGTTATGCCATGGATGCAATACATAACAAATTTAGGTGGTCTTTACGCTAAAAATAACACTGTTTATTTATTTGGTGGTAATGGTACTTGAGTAAATAATGAAACTGCATTAAGTATCGGTGTTTTTAGAACTAAATTCGGATCAAGTTCTACTGAAGCTCCAGGTACATCGAAAACTGTAGGTTATCCTTACGCGATTTTACTTTCTTCGATTTCAATTCAAAAAGCTAATTTAACTCAATTCGTTCCAGGTGTTGCTGGATTAGGTCAAGATTTAGGTTACCACTATGTTCCTAGATTGGCAGTTGGAGGTGTAAGTTCTCCTAAATCTGCTGGCGGAAATATATTTATAGGTTCTACTATTACTTGAGGTACTAATGGCGGAACAATATTAGATACTAAATGACATACTCCTTCAGTTATTGAAGATTCAACAAAAACAGATAAAACAAAAACTATTGCTAGTAGTGGGTCTAAAACTATTCCTAAAAGATGATCAAATCTTTACGATTACAATTCAACAAGTTCAGCATCTTTATTAAGTAAACCTGCTGGCGGTAATACAAAACAAGTTGAATCATTATTTTCTACAGCTTTAAAATTAGATGCATTAAACGCATTACCTGATCAATTTGACGAACAAAATAAAGTCGTATTTACTTATGCTATGCTTGATGGTCGTCAATGAAGTTTAGGTTCATGAAAAGATAGTACATGATTTGTTTCTGACAACATTAATAACTTCAATTACAACACTCAAAACCAATTAGCTGGCGGAGGAGAAAATAGAAACCCAAGAAATATATTAAATGCATTAACAACCGCTAGAGGTTTTGATCGCAGAGATATTGGTAATGTGGTTTATACATATTCTAGCACTAATCAAAGTTTAACTTATTATTACCAAGTTGGTGCAACAATTACAACATGACCAGAAATTAAAGCTAATTACAAAAATAATGCTAATATCAATTTCTATCATCTAAATAAATCTGACTTTGGTAGTACAACGAATGATCAAAGTGGAGATCAATCAAAATTAAATAGCGCTTATAATACATCTGCTGCAGATACTTGATATAATGGATCGATTTATGTTAAAAAATCTAAATTCACTCCTAGCAGTCAAGGATATACTTGAAAAGACTTTAAAGGTTTAACAACAACTTCTTCTAAAGCTGTTATTTCAAATTGAACTAAAGCTGGGTATAGTATAAGACCTGAAGGTGATACAAGTTTTAATGTTTCTAAAATTCCTTTTGATAGAAGTATTAAAGCTGCTGTTGAAGTTAGTGCCTTAGATAGTTATTATGTTCAATTGGATGGAAGTAAATCATTAAACTCTGTATCTCGTAAGAGTTCTACTACTAATGCTTTGTCTCTAAGTGCTGATACTATAAAAAATCCTTTAAACAATAGAAACGAAGTAATTGGTCAGGGTAATTTTATTTCTAAAGACAGTATTCCTTCATCATTCTTTGAAAATAAAATTAACGATATTATCGTAAAAGATTCTGATGGAAGTGAAGTACTTAATAGTAAATATATCAATTCAATTTACTCTTATACTCCTCCTGCTGATAATAAAGATATCAAATTAAGATTATTAGTTATTGATAGATCAAAAGCTACTAACGATTTCATTAAATTATTACCTCAAGTTTTAGTTGATGGTGAATATGTTCCTGTGCCTCAAGCTAACTCAGTGTTTGTTTCTGATAGAGAATTTACAGGATTCGATGCTTTACCTGGTTACATCTTACCTGTTGCCATTTCAATTCCTATCATAATCATTGCTTTAGCATTAGCTTTAGGTTTAGGTATTGGTATTCCGATGTCACAAAACCGTAAAATGCTTAAACAAGGGTTTGCTATTTCTAATAAGAAAGTTGATATCCTTACAACTGCTGTTGGTAGTGTATTCAAACAAATTATTAATAGAACTTCAGTTAGTAACATTAAGAAATCACCTCAAATGTTACAATCTGCTAAAAAACCAGCTGCTAAACCTGCTGCTTCAGGCGCTAAACCAGCTGCTCCTGCTGCTAAACCTGCGGGTCCTGCTAAACCAACTGGTCCGGCTAAACCTGCTGCTCCAAAACCAAAAGCTCCAGCTAAATAATATAAAGTAGGTGAAATAAAAAATATGAATATATCGAAAAAACTTAAAAGTTATTCTTTAATAAGCGGATTGGTTGGAATTGGTATTCTTGGATCAGTTAGCTTTGCAATTAATAAAGAAGTTAGTAACAAAAATAATACTCAACTATTTAATCAAGCTAGAACTGTTAATGCTAACAGCATTAATCTTAATCAAATAGGTAATAGCAACTCTTTATTTAATTCTGTTCTAAAAGATGATAATGATAATTTTATAACATCATCTAAAACATCTATTATTAAATTGGATAGTTTTACTAAGCCTATGTATGGTTTAGATTTATCTGATGATTTTTCTGGATATGAAATAAAACAAATTGTAGCTGATTATACAACTAGTAAAAATAGATTTGACGGAAAACAAAATAGAGTTTATTATGCTCTTTTAGTGAATGAAAATGTTAATATTCATGTAAAAAGAGTTGGGAGCGGATTAGAAACAAGAAGTACCACTAGATTAGGTTCTAAAAATGATAACACGAAATTAGCAATTGGTGGTGTTGATAATCCTGCTCATGTAATAAGAATTGTTGATGATGGAACTAAATTTACTTTCAAAAAAGATACAGAAGGTGAAATTGTTAATGATTTCATTTTAGACGCTCCATTATTACCTAAAAACCTATCTTCTGACTGATACAACTTATACATCCAAAGAGATATTCTTCCTAATGATGTAAATGTAGTTACACTACCTACTCCTGTCGGTAGAGTTAGTGGTTCTAATGAATCTGACGGAATGTTTGATTTCGGTAATGGTGTTGTTACTCAAACAAAACCTAATCCCCCTACTTCTCAGAGCGGAAAAAAAGATTTTGATGATAGTATTAAAAAGAAAATCAAAACTTCATTTCAATTAGATGAAAAATTTATCTATCCTCAATGAACTGGTAATGAAGAAAATAAACAAATTACTAGAGCTAGTAATTTTAATTCTGATACTTATTGAAATTTTAATTTTCCTGATGCTCCCAATGTTGCGTTAAAAGAAGATTCTGTTAATGTATTTTCAAGACTTTATTTAAATTCTGTTAATTCATTATCTTTTATAGGTGATAGTATTTACATTTTTGGTTCAAGTAAACTACCTTCACTTTGATATTATTCATTCCCTACGAAGCTTACAGATTTAAATGATTTAAATCTTGTAAAAACTAATGATTCTGAAGCGTCATCTACAGACAATGGAATGCTTGAAAATACTAATACTCTAAAAACATATAGGAGTTTTGGTATAGATCAAAAACCAAGTTCTAATAATAAAATTGATGAAACTAATTGATCTAATCCTAATGTTATAGAAGGAAGAATATATTCTGATTATAGATTAGGTATTAGCGATGAAATTAATAAAAATAATGCTAATGCATTTATAAACGGATCAATCGGTGGTGTATCATTCACGTCAACTGGTTCTAGTGTTATTTTAAGAGCTTCATATAATAACGAGAAAAAACCAGATGGTAACTTTCAACCATACCTATATGTTTTCGGTTATCAAAACTTCCAGCAGACAAGAAGTGACATGAGACACTGAAATGGAACTTATAAATTAGTAAATGTTGGTGATTACGATTTTATAAATGCTGCTAGAGTCGGAACAGAAACTGATGGTTTAAAAGATAAAACTCTTAAGTTTAGAATGTTAGGAGGTTTTTTAAATGAGGATGATGCAAGAAGTCTTTCTAAGATTCCTTATATAAAAGATGATTCTTCTGGTGATAGAACGATTTTCAAAAGTGGTTATTCAGACAACAACTATGAGTATGACCAATCAATTTTAGGATATGATGGTATTAGAAATAATTTAGATGTAGGTCTTAAAGCTACAAGTTTTGTGAGTTTAAATAGACCGGATGCTAATGGCTTAGAATCTGTTGCTGCTGTTACATATTTAAGAGCTCAAATTGGATTAGCTAAGTCTTCTAGTGCAATTACTCCTTTCGGAAACAATCACCAAATTATATCTACAAACCCAATTGATACGTTCTCTTCTATAAAGAATATTAAAAGTATTATTCCCGGTGAAGAATTATGATACTTCCTATTCACTGACGACGCTAATAAATCTAGTATCTATACATTAAAACTTCCCGAATCTAGCAATCCTGATTTATCAAGTTCATTTAGTCCTACAAGTTTAGTTGCTGAAAAACAAATTAATTTAGTTTTACCTTTATTAAAAGATTCATTATATACAATTGATAGCTCAGGTAATGTTTCTTTATATTCAAGTAGTCAAGGTTCTCCGAGTGACTTTGTTAAGAGTCAAAGCTTCAACTCTAACCTAGAAGAAATTGCTTTCTCTGGATCTGGTTCTACATATACTTCTGATTTCTGAGGGACGATTGAATTTAAACCTGCTCAATATCTAATTGAAAACGGATTTACGAATAGTGTTGCTAAAGACTTTGTTACTAACGAAAGTTTCTTAAACAGTTTAGTGAACTTTACTCCAGCTAATGCTGGTACCAACTACAGAGTAATAGTTGATCCAGATGGTGATTTAACTAACCAAAAATTACCCATCAAAGTTCAAATTCAATACCTGGATGGTAAATATTACGATGCTAAATTAAAAAACAAGGGTTACGTATCTTTCTCTTATAACAACTTCGCATCATTACCTTCTTGAGTATTACCTACTGCTATTGGTAGTACATTAGGTATCCTTGCTATTATGATTATCTTAGGTTTATCAATCGGTATTCCGATGAGAGCTCAAAGAAAATTACAAGACAAAGGGTTCAAAACAACATTCAAAAAAGTTGATACATTGACTTCAGCTGTTGGTTCAGTTTACAAAAAGATTATTTCACAAACTGCTAATGTTAAGAAAAAACCTGCTGCTTTAGGTGCTGCTAAAACTCCAGCTAAACCAGGTGAAAAACCTGCTGCTCCAAAACCAGCGGGCGCTGCTCCAGCTAAGCCTGCAGGACCAGCTAAACCATCAGGACCAGCTAAACCTTCTGCTCCTAAACCTGCCGCTCCTAAAAAATAAATAAGTTAATTATTTATTAAATAAAACCCCCTCCAAATAAGGTAATCTTACCTATTATAAGAGGGGTTGTTTTATTAAAATATAGATAGTTCAATATCAAAACAACATTTAAATTGATAAAATAAGAATACCTATTATTTTGATATAAAACCGCATATAAGCTTTATTAAATATTAATAAAGCTTAAAACTAAACAATAATAATAGATTATTAGTAATTTAAAGATAATGTTTAAAAAACGATTTAAAAAATATTTTATCCTTTTTATTATCTTACTAATAACTGCTATTAGTTTAGTGTTTCTTGGGTTGTTTAATTACAATTCAAGAAACACTAACCTAGTAAAACAATCAGCTAGTCTAGTAGAAGATAACCAAACTAATCAAATAATTAAAAACAACTCTTTAAGTAAAATTAGATGAAATGCTAATGCTAATTTTTCATCATCACCTACTAGTGATGGTGGTTTATTAGCACTTAGTTTTGATGGTGGATTAGAACGTATTGATAGTTTTGGTTACTTAAAATGAAAATTCAATTTAAATGATTTTAATAGAATAGCACTAACAGATAGCAAAAACAATTTAGTATATAGTGGTGATAAATTAGTACTAAGACGTCAAGATGATCTTTTTATTAATAGTATTTATAGAAAGATTGTGGCAGAAGCTATTCAATCTAAAGAAGATCAATCAATTTATTATGTTTTGCTTGTAAGCGAACAAATACTAAATAATGATGTTAAAAGTCAGTTATTTAGCTTTCAAGAATTATCAACAGATGTAACACTTCAAGGAACAATTTTAAAAATAAAAGAAGATTTAAATCATATTAGTAATCCAATCGGTATTATTGATTATGTGAATATTCCACCTAGCGCTTTAATCGATAATTATCCATCTAGTTGAAAATCTAATACACCAACCATCTATGGAATTAATGGATCATTCAAAAAAGAAGATCATCCTTCTTGATTTAGTGCTAATTCTAACTTTATATCATTACCTTGATTACAATATATTACCAATTTAGCTAACTTATATGAATACAAAAATGATGTATTCATATTTGGAGGGAATGGTAACTGAATTAATGATGATCAAAAAGATCGTAAAGAGGCTTCTAAATATTTATCAATAGGAGTTTTTAGAGCAAGATTTTATAATAATTACTCTGAAAGACCTACTGTTACAGGTTATCCTTATGCTTATTTACTAAGTTCATTAACTGCTGTTAATCCAGATACGCAAAGAGTTTTATTAGGTCAAAATAAAAACTATACATTAGTGCCTAGAATAGCAGTAGCAGGAGTGAAACCTGGTTTAAACAATAATAAGAATTATATCTTCTTATTCGGAAGTGTTACCACAGGATTAAGTGCTGATGATAATTCTAATGAAGTAGTTTTAAACAAACAAAACTATGAACCTAATAAATTAGCAACATTAAATTCATTAAGTTCTATTCCGTTAAGTGCTAATAATGCTCAAAAAAATTCTGTTGGACCTAAAGTATTAGCTGGATTCTTTTTTAATTTATCTGATCTAGCTAAACTTGATAATAAGATTGATGAATCGAATGTTGATAGAACTTATTATCTTAATCAAAACTCATATGGTTTTAGATTAATAGCTCCTTGAACAACTGAAACAGCTCAACCTAATATAGACGCTTTAAATATTGCATCAGATAATAAATCAGTTGAAGGAACATTGCATAATTTAACTGTTCGTCATGGGTTTAATGAAAATGATGTTGGAGGATTAATTATCCTTGATGATAATAGTTATGCAGTTCAAGTTGGTCCATATATTTTAGAAATTGATGGACCTTCTGCAATATCAATTAAACCAAGTAAATTTAATTTTTTATATCGTTTATCAAATCAAGATTTTATTGATTACGACATAAATGGACCGTTAAATTTTACACCTATCTTTAACTTCAAGGATTTTAGAGGAATTAAAGTAGTTAATTCTAACGAAAATTATTTATTTAGCTTATTTGCTCCTGATTCAACAACTGCTACTAATCCGAAATTTTATTATTCTAGTTTTAGTGATCAAAAAAATAAGAACGTTAACTTCAATTCAAGATCAATAAAAAAATCTAATGGCTTATTGCAATTTAATAGTTCAGATGCATTATATTTACAAAACGAAGATTATTCTTATAATATCTACTCTTTAAGTGCTAACAATATTCAAAATAACGGAATAATTAATCCAATAGCTCAAAGAGTTAAATTCTTAGGTAGTGGTGAGTTTATTTCGACTAGAAGTATTAATTTAAGTCAAACAAATCTAGCAGATTTGTTTGATATAAAAAATGATGAAGTAATCTTAAAAAATGATTTAATTAAAAATGTTTATGAATACTTTCCGTCAAATAAAGATAAAGAATACAAACTTAAATTAAAGGTGGTGGATTTAGATTATGAACAATCTAAATTTAAATTAGTTCCTTATGTTTATAGTGATATAACTAAACAATACGAAATTATTCCTAATAAATCAGATTACTTAAATAGTGATAATAGCTTTGGTAATTTTAACGGATTCTTGGGAATTGATCAGGTTTATTTATATATGGGAATATTTATTCCACTATTAATATTGATTATTGGAATGGTTTCAATGACTATAGTTGGTTTATCTTTAATTAAAGAACGTAGATCATTGCTAAAATCATTTAAAACTAATACTTTAAAAATGGATGGTTTAGTTTTATCGATTGGTTCTGTATTTAAGTCGTTGATTCATTCTTCTAGACATTTTAAACGCTTATCCGCTAAAGAAAAAGCTGATGATGAACATAAGCAACAATTTAAAATGTTAAATGGTAAAACTAAAAAAATAGACAATAATATAATTAATAAGCAAAAAGATAAAATAAAGCAAGATAATAGCACTAATTCACGTGTTAATTTTGCTAAAATGCGTGAATATAAACAAAAGACTAAAATGGTCATAAATGAATAATATAAATTATTAATGAAGCAGTTATCAAAAAGATTTACTAAACTAAATAAAAGTAACCTAATTAAGATTTTAGTTAGTATCTTTTTTGTTATCTTCATTAGCTTAGGTTTAACTAAAATCTTTATTAGTAATAACCAAAATAATAATCAAATACAAGCAACTAATTTAAATAACAAAACTGCTTTAGTTGAACAGAATAATTCATATGACGATCTAAAAACAACTAATAATACTTATGTGCAAAATAGTAAGAATGATTATTTTGCATTAACTCAAACAGGTGTTAAAAAACTGGATGTTTTTGGGAATGTTTATTATAGCTATAACTACGGAAAAGATTTTATTAATTATCAAACAGTGGATTTTGTAGCTAATAATCTCAAATCAGATTATTACTATTTGTTAATTAAAAATCCAATAGTTAATATCACAGGTAATAACTTATCGACAATAAGCATTAGTTCTCCTGCTTATGTTTTAGAACTAAAAGATGAAAATAACTCTTTAAAGATCATCAAGAAGTTTCAACTAAATCCTTATCGTTTTTCAAGGGATTTAGCTAGTTTATTTATTAAAGTAGGTTTTGAACCAAAATTATCTAAAAATCCGACCAATGATGAAATTATTAACAATAAAAACTATGCGTTAGGTTTATTAGATAGACCTACGAATAGTTCAATTCTTAATAATATCTCTTATTATTACTACAACTCAATTAGTAGATTAGCATTTATCAATAATCGTTTAGCAGTATTTGGTAGCAATGATATTGTTAGTTTGTGGTTCTATTTATTTGATGTAAATAAAACAGATGATAATGTTCTAGATAATAATAAAAACTTAATTAATATATATCCACGATTATTTGCTACTACCAATCTAAACTGAAGTTTAGGTAATTATAATAATTCTGAGCACACCAAAACTACTCAGTTTGTAGTTAACAATATTAAGTTATATACTCCTGCTTATTTTATTACGGGAATCAATGTTATTAAACAAAAATTAATTGATCAGAATAATCCAGAAAATCAAAACCAAACTTCAATCTATTCTTTACATTTAGGTTTAATCCCTGCTCCAATTATTAAGATCAATGAGACTAACCATAAGTTTAGTCACATTATTAGTTCTACATACTATAGTAGTACTAATACCAATTACTCTAATATCTTTATTAGTGGTGCTATTTCGCAATCTAAAGTAGTTGAAATAACCAACAACTTTAGTACAGTTAACGAATTTTTTTCAGCTAGTTATAGCATCAAACTATATACTAATGTATTAAATAAACCTGATCAAGCTAACACATTAAGTCAATACGCTTATCACTATTCGGTTCAAGAAGATCAATCTGATAATAAAATTAATGGTTATCCTAATCTTATTGGGATCTTAATCTTAAGATCGCAAATTATTGGTTTTATCTTTTCTGGAGATACATATACTTTACATACAGATAGCATATATAACCTATTAGACGATGAAACGTCTATGTCAGGATTTGATTACATTACTAATATCATATTATACAAAGCTATATGATGAATTAGTTTTTATAATCCAACCACATCTACAACCTGAGTTAATCAAATTAATACGAATATAAGTATAACCAACGATGAAGTATTGTTAATTAACTATTCTGAGATTTACAGAACCACTAAAAGTGGTTTAGCTTTCTTGATTTTTGTATTAAACGATAATGCTTTTTATCTTTTTAGAGATCTTGATAATTTAATTGAATCAGATTTAATTTATCTAGATCAAGCTAATCAAAAATACATTAAGGCAGACTTCTTTAACAATGGGGTTCCGGTATTTGACAATAAGCCTGATTCTAAAGGTTCTAGTCTATGAGGGACAGTTAATTTTAAACCCGCATCATATTTAGTTGAACAAAAACTAAACACGATGAATGCTTATGATATTGTTAATAATGATTTTATTATTAACAAATTGTACGATTACCAACCAGGAAAAATTAATTGGGCACCAAGAGTTGTAACTAATGTAATTAACGATAATAAATTTGTTATCAGTTTTGAATTCCCTTATTTTGATGGTAATTATTATAAAACTGATCAGATCTTAAAAAATCTAGAGTTCCCTAGTTTTGAATACAATAATTTAAAAGCTAGTCCAGTTTATTTAGTGCCTACAATTGTTTTATCAATAATTGTAAGCGTGATCTTGTTATTAGCATTTATCTTCTTGATTATTATGCAAATCTTGAAAACCAAGAAGGTATCATTACAATTATTTACTAATGCAAACAACAAGATCGACAAATTAAATGATTCGGTTAATATCATTTACCAAAAGATTGAAACCAAGTTATACAACCCGCAAACAGATCGTAATAGATTGACAGGTAAATTTAATAAACCTAACGATCATTTAAATATTGGTAATAACCAAACAAGAATGATTAATAATAATCAAAGAATTATTAATCAACCATTCCAAAGACCTAATAATTACAATCATTTTAACAATCCACAATTCTTTAACCAAAGACAAAATCCAACTAGAGGATACTATCCACCTAACAACCAACAAGCTTTTAATCAAGCAAGTAGAATGAATCACACAACAGCTCATGGTTTTAGAAACAATCCTCCAAGGTCTAACCAAGGGTTTAATAACCAAACAAGACAAGTAAACAATACTTCTTTTTATCAAGCTGATAAGACTAGAAAGATAAATTAGTGATATTAATCGATAACCCCTATTAAAATAGGGGTTATTTTTTATTGTTAGGACTAGCAATATTTTTTTGTCTTTAATATACTTATCGTAATTATTTAGAATAATAAAGATGAATAAAAACAAAAACGTTCCACAGATAAGATTTAAGGGATTTAGTGAGGGGTGGAACATTAGCAAGATAAAAAAGCTCGTTGATTATAGAGTATCGAAATTACTCATTTCGAATGCAAAATCATTTGGTAAATATGAATTATTTGATACTACTAAAAAAAATAGGTTATACAAATTATTCTTTTATAAAAAATAGTTATATTTCAATAGTAAAAGACGGTAGTGAATGTGGTCGTGTTAGATTAATGCAACCTTATACTTATTTTACATGTACATTAGGTGGGTTAATTCCTAAAAATAAATTTGATGTAAGTTTCCTATTTGCTCGTTTATCTATATTAAACTTTAGTTCATTAATATCAGGTGAAGTTATTCGACATATTTATTTTAATGAATATGGAGAAATAGATATACAAGTTCCTGATGTAAAAGAACAAGTAAAAATTGGTGAATTATTTCTTAAATTAGATAAGTTAATCGAATTATTGAAACAAAAACACGCCAAACTAGGTTTTATAAAAGAATCATTAATTAATAAAATGTATTGTTAATTGTGTCTGACCTCTAAAAAACGAAAGTTTTTGGAGGTCAGTTTTTATATCTAAATACAATTATGTATTTAAAAAAAGAGAGTATGAAGGTACCCCGAATAACAAACTTTTTGGAGGTATTTTTTCATGGTCAAGACTAGCTATATTTTTTTGTCTTTAATATACTTATCGTAATTATTTAAATCGATGAAGATGAATAAAAATAAAAACATTCCAGAGATAAGATTTAAAGGATTTGATGAGGGGTGAAAAAGTAGTCAATTAAAAGAGTTGGTAAGCTACTTAGGATTAGGTAGAACGCCATTAATTAGCAATAAATCGTATTACGGTGGTAGAATTCCGTTTTTAAAAATTTCTGATATCAATAACAATGGTTGCTTTATTAATAAAACTGAAAAGAAAATAACGCAACTAGCATTAGACTGTAATGTTGCTAAATTTTACCCTAAAGGAACTATTAGTTTGGTCACAACTTTTTCGTATGGGGAAGTGGTGATTATGAACATGGATTGCGCAACTTCGGAAGCGTTTTATAATATAGGATTTAAATCGAATACATTAAGAGATTTTATTTTTTGAGAACTTAAATGAATTCATCAATCAAATTATTGAAACAAACTTGTTTTAGTTGGAGTTCAGCCGTACATAAATCTAGATATAGTTAAGGGTGTAACTGTTTCACTAACATCTGATGATGAAATGAAAAAGATTGGTAATCTTTTATTTTCATTTGAAAATCTCCTTGAATCAACTAAGTCTAAAATATCTAAATTAGAGAATTGCAAGGAAGCATTATTAAGTAATATGTTTCCTAAAACTAATCAAAACAAACCTGATATAAGATTTAATGGGTTTGATAAAGATTGAAAAATATTTGCTATTAACGATATATTCAAGATAACTCAGGGTTATGTCCTTAACGAAAAGCAAGTATCTCAAGTTTGCAGTGGTTTGAATCCTTACCCTGTTTACTCATCAAAAACTCTAAATAATGGTTTATTTGGTTTTTATAAAGAATTCTTATATCAAGATGCTATTACTTGAACCACTGTTGGTTACGCCGGAACGGTAAGATACAGACAAGGGAAATTTTATTGCACTGACGTTTGTGGAGTTTTATTAAAGAAAACTATGAAACCAGATTGAATGATTTCTGAAGTCTTAAACAAAGTTACACCTAATCATGTAATACAAGGTACCCGTCCGCAATTATCGAATTATGTAATGGCTGAGATTGAAGTAAAATTACCAACAGAGGAAAAAGAAAGAGAAAAAATATCTGACATTTTCTCGAAGATTGATAATTTAATAAACTTATTAAAACAAAAAGAAAGCAAACTAAATCTTGTAAAAGAGAATTTACTTAATAAAATGTTTTGTTAATAGTTTTTTAGATTCAATAAAAGATTAGTATATAACAAAAACTACACTTTTATTAAAGGGATAATTGATCTTAAAAATATGATTCAGTTATTCTTTTTTTATTACTAAATTAATATTGTTTTTAAATAAAATAAACTAGTCGATTTAAGTGGTAAAAAAGCAATAAAATTTAATCAATCTATAACTAACAAAATATCAAAAATAAGCGGTAAATTTAACCTATTTTTAATAAAAATTACTTAAAAACATAACTTAAAATAATCAACATAAAATTAACTAACAACAACACCTTAATTACTAACCATACCTAACCTAAATTAACTAAGAAAACCAAAACAATTTCTAGATCTATAAACTAATCAAACCAAACAAACATAACCCCTAACCAAACTCACATCATTCTTCTACCAACTACCCCAACCAAACAAAAATAAGAGAAGTAAATTTATATTTACTTCTTTTTTTTATAATATTACAAACCAAGGTCTGGTTAGTTTACTAACCATATCTAGATAAGATAATAAGTATTAATATTAATAAATGAACACTAAGGAAATAAAAGCTGTTAGGGGTACTATTGATTGGTTTGATGAAGATATGATTTTATTTAGTGCTATCACTAATAAAATCATAGAAATAGCTAACCAATATGCTTATGAAAGAATTAAAACTCCTGTGTTTGAACATGCGGAGTTATTTAATCGCAACCTAGAACATTCTGATATCGTTAAAAAAGAACTTTACCAATTCAATGATTTATCTCAACGCTTACTAGCCTTACGCCCAGAAGGTACTGCAAGTGTTATGAGAGCAATTAATGAACATAAGTTGCTAGATAAAAAAGCGTTACCACTAAAGCTTTTTTATCTAGAACCAATGTTTCGTTATGAACGCCCTCAAAAAGGACGAATGCGCGAATTCCATCAGTTTGGTATTGAACTAGTAGGTGATTTAGATTCTAGTGATTATTTGCAAACAATTCTGTTTGCAAATAAAATTCTTAATACTTTTAAGCTTAAATGTGTTTTAAACATTAATTGAATCGGAAACTTTGATTCAAGACAAAAATGAGTTGATCATTTAAATGAATACTTTAAACAATATTACGATCAACTAACAGAATTATCCCAATCAAGATTGGGATCATATGGTGTGTTAAGAATTCTAGATGATAAGCTAGAATCCACCAAAGACTTTGTTAAGAACGCACCAGGTATAGAACAATTCATCTCGCAAGAAGAACAACAATACTTTAAGAACTTCTTAAACCAATTAGATCAATTAAATATTAAATATGTTGTTAATAAACAATTAGTAAGAGGGTTGGATTATTATTCTGAAGTGGTGTTTGAATTTATTCTTGATAACCAAGATAAATCCCAAAGTACTTTATTAGCTGGTGGGTGTTATCAAACCCTAGTTAAAGAACTAACCGATAAAGATCATCAAGCAATCGGATTTGCTTTAAGTATTGAACGGTTTATCTGTTATTTAGATGAAGAAATTAAAAATAATTTATTCCTTCAAGCAAAAAAAGACATATATTTAGTAATCAACCTTGAAGAGGATAAATTAATAGATACAATAAAATTAACCGAACAACTAAGAGATAAACAATTAAATGTCTTTTTTAATCCAAGATTAAAAAAGTTAGACAAAGCAATTAAATACGCCCTAAGAGCTAAGTACTCTCATCTGATTATATTGGGTTATAATGAATGGCAACAAAATACCGTTACGATTAAAAACCTAGATAACCAAGAACAACAAACAATTAAACTAGAGGACTTTATTAAGTAGTATGCAACCATTAGATTTTACTAACCGTAAACCGATTATTGAATTAAAAAACAATGATTTACTTAACCAACCAACAATGATTGTTGGTTGAGTTAAAAATATCCGTAAGCTAGGGAATTTCAATTTTATTGAAATTGCTGATAAATCAGGATTAATCCAGTTATTAGATAAGAAAAATGAGTACGCTAGTTTATCACGTGAAGATCTAGTTTTAGTTGAAGGACTACTTCAACTAAAAAAAGATCCTAACAAGAATCTAGAACTAGGTGATCGTGAAGTGTTAATTAATAAATTAACAATTATTTCTAAATCTAAAACACCTCCGTTTATTATTGAAGATGAAACTGATGCTTTAGAAGAAGTTAGATTAAAATATCGTTATCTAGATCTAAGAAGACCAGTGTTACAAAGAAATATGAAACTACGTTCAGATTTCTTTTTAATCGTACGTAACTTCTTAGCTTCAATGAACTTTACTGAGATTGAAACACCAATCTTATCTAAAACAACTCCTGAAGGTGCTAGAGACTATGTTGTACCTTCTAGATGTGGCCCTAATATGTTCTATGCTCTACCTCAATCAGCACAGATCTATAAACAATTATTAATGATCAGTGGGTTTGAACGTTATTTCCAAATCTCAAGATGTTTTAGAGATGAAGACTTAAGAAAAGACCGTCAACCTGAACATGTTCAAATCGATATGGAAGTTTCATTTATGAGCAAAGAAGAATTCTTTGCTCTAATTGAAAAGATGTTTGTTCATGTTTTTGATAAGTTAATGAATATTAAGATCGAACCAAACTTCATACGCATGAAGTTTGATGATGCGATGAATCTTTATGGTACTGATAAACCAGACTTAAGATTTGGGTGTGAATTGACTGATGTATCTAAAGCATTTAAAGAACACAAGTTTGAAGTTTTCAAGAACTTTGCGAATAAAAACTTATTAAAAGCAATTGTTCTAGATGATATCTTAATATCATCTAAAGAACACAAAGTTCTAGAAAAATACGCTAAGGACAACCACGCTAAAGCATTAAGTTGATTTAGTTATGAAAATAACGAAATCATCGATGGTTCAATTAAACGCTTTATTGACCAACAAGATCTAACTAACCTAGGATTAAACGACAAAAAAGGAACGATCTTCTTTGTTGGGGATGATAGTCTTGAAGTGATCAACAAATCCCTTGGTGCTGTTAGAACACAATTAAATGAGATCTATCAATTAGCAAATGAAGATGAATACAAGTTCTTATGAATTGTTGATTGACCATTATATGAATGAGATGAAAAAGAAAACAAATACGTTTCAGCTCATAACTTATTTACTTCACCAGATCCTTCTTGTATTGATACTTTCAATGAAGATAAGAAGAATGCAAGAGCTTCTTCTTATGACTTAGTACTAAATGGTTTTGAACTAGGTAGTGGTGCGATTCGTATTACCAATCCAAAACTCCAAGAAGAAGTCATGGAATCATTAGGATTATCTAAAGATGAAGCTTATGATAAATTTGGTTTCTTATTAGATGCTTATCAATATGGCGCTCCCCAACACTGTGGAATTGGTTTAGGTTCTGATCGTATTCTTATGATCTTAACTAAGTCGAAATCAATTCGTGATATTATTGCTTTCCCTAAGAACAACCAAGGGTTTGATTTGATGAACAATTCACCATCAGAAGCGATTAATGAACAATTCTTAAATGAACTTTATTTATCAATCAAAAATAAGTAAAATATTATATTGTAATGGATTTTCAATCAGTCAACGCTCGTCTTGAAGATTTTAAAGAAATCTTAGTAAAGAATAACTATTCTGAAAGCAGTATTAAAAAATTTATTGCTGCTTTTGAATTCGCGAAATTTTGACACGGCGAACAGAAGCGTAAAAGTGGTGAACCATATATTATCCATCCGCTTGAAACTGCCATTAAGTTAGCAGAATGAAAAATGGATGATAATACAATTATCGCTGGTTTGCTGCATGACTTATTAGAAGATACACCTGTAGATAAACGGTTGATTTCATCAACGTTTAATAATGATGTTTTAGAACTAGTTAGGGTTGTTACTAAAATTTCCTCTGAAGCTAAAAGAAACCGTGAAAGCGCAGGAAGTTTTAATCCTCATAAAAATGAATTAGATTACACAATCCGTGTATTTAGTTCAATTTCAAAAGATATCCGCCCAATTATTATTAAGATAGCTGATCGGTTTCATAACTTATCAACAATTAATTTTTTACGACCTGATCGTCAAAAAATTATTGCACAAGAAACATTTGATACTTATGCTCAGATTGCTGGAAGATTGGGTATGTATTGGATTAAAACCCAATTACTAGATCTAACATTTCAGATAATTAACCCAACAGCTTTTGATAACACTTTATCATTAATCAATGTTCATAAATTAATTAATGAAACTAAATGAAAAAACTTTGAACAACAAATCAGAAAAATATTAGATGGTAGCCATCTATCTTATGAGCTTACTTCAAGAATCAAAAGTGTTTATTCAACTTATCAAAAACTTAATTATCGGCATAATATTAAGAATATTCATGATATTTATGCGTTAAGAGTTATTGTTGAAAATGAATTTGAAGCTTACCATGTACTAGGGTTAGTTCATCTTAACTATAAATATGTTCCAGGATTATTTAAGGACTACATATGTGCTCCTAAAAATAATTTATACCAATCGATTCATACAACTGTATTAGTTGATGGTGCTCAAATCGAAGTTCAGATAAGAACTAAAAGCATGGATCGCAACTCGCACTTAGGGTTAGCATCACATTGAGCTTATAAACTTAATCAAGATATCAGTCAAACTGATGAATACAAAACAGAAGTTTTAAATCGTTTTCAAGTCGATATTTTTAACGAGAAAAAAGCACAAGACTTGAGTTTAATAAAAGATTTAACCAAAGGATCTTTAATTGATGTTTTGGTATCTAACAATAATAAAAGTTATTCGTTGCCATCATCAATTACCGCGCTTGAGTTAGCTTATCGTGTTAATCCTGAAGAATTTATTTTTTTAGATAAAATTACTTGTTCAAACGACATTATTTCATTTGATAAGAAACTTGATGATGGGGATGTTGTTAGTTTTGAATATAGCAGCGAAGTTAAGATTAGTGAAAGCTGATTAAAATCTATCAAGAACCCTGCAATTAAAAAAGAAATCATAGCAATTATCGAACAAATTAATAGTTATGAAGAGACTGAAGCACAGTTCTTGGCTAAACTAAGAAAAATTTTGAAAAAGAATGTAATTTCATCGTCTGATATTGTTAAGAGAGTACAAATTCTTGGATTTAATGATCTTAGTGAATATATTAAATATGTAAGTAAGATTAATTTCAAGAACAACGAACAGTATGAGTTTTTTTCTAAAAACTATAATTGAAAAAAGACTTTAAAGCAACTAAAAATCAACCGACCTAAATGATTATTCCAAAACTCTTATTTTAAAGAGATTCCTGGGATTGATTTTGCTAGTATTAAAATTAGTAAGTGTTGTTCGATCTTACCTTATATTCCTTCGGCTGGTTTGATTCAAAAAAATATTCTTAATGTTCACTCTCCAAATTGTAAGAATATTAAAAAGCTTAATAATGAAAAAATCATAGCGCTAAATTGGAATGATGAAAAATTAGAGTCCAAACCAAGGTTGTTTAGAAGTTATGTTAAAGTTCATGGTGCTTGAAGTGGTAATGTTATTAATGATATTTTAATGGTAATTATTAATAACAACGCTAAGATTTTTTCATTAAGTATCACCAAAGATAAGAAAAACAATACTTTCTTTGCTGATCTTGGGATATATGTCCAGAATATGAAACATTTAAATTTCATTATGGATGAAATTACATTAAAAGATATGTCATTCAATTGGAAGTTATTATAAAAACTATTAGATTATGAGAAAAACTAAATATATATTTGTTTCTGGAGGAGTTTATTCTTCTGTTGGTAAAGGATTAATCATAGCATCGATTGCTAGTATTTTTAAACATCAAAATTACAAGATTAATGTTTTAAAACTTGACCCTTATTTAAATGTTGATTCAGGCACAATGTCTCCATATGAACATGGTGAAGTGTTTGTTACATCTGATGGAGCTGAAACAGATTTAGATCTAGGTTATTATGAAAGATTTTTAGTACAAAATTTAAGTGAAAAATCTTCAGTGACATCTGGTAAAGTTTATTTTAGCGTAATTAACAAAGAACGTAAAGGTGAATATTTAGGCAAAACAGTTCAATTAATTCCACATGTAACCAATGAAATTAAAAAACGCATTTATGATGCTTCTAATAACGGAGAATATGATTTAGTTTTCTGTGAAATCGGTGGTACAGTTGGTGATCTTGAGTCATTACCTTTTATTGAGGCGATTAAACAAATTATCCGTGAAAATGATAAACAAACAACTGCTTTTATCCATGTTGTGCCGATTATCAGTTTATCTAATAGCGAATCTAAAACAAAACCATTACAACATTCACTAAAAGAATTAAACAATCTTGGTATTAACCCAGATTTTTTAGTTGTTCGATCTAAAACTGCTTTTGATCAAACTATTAAAAATAAGATCGCTAATTCCACTTATTTAGATGTTGATCATATCTTTAGTTCAATCGATCTTGATAATGTCTATTTCTTACCTCATTACTTATATAATCAAAAAATCCACGAAAAGATTGCCAGCAAATTGCAAATCCAAATCAATTTAAACCAACAACTAGATGCATGAAATGATCTAGTTGATAAGATTAATAATAAAAATAATCTTACTAAGAAGTTAGCTATCATTGGTAAATACACTAAGTTTCAAGATGCTTATGCTTCATTAATTGAGTCGATTAATTTAGCTGGCTATCACAATAATGTAAAACTTGATATCGAATGAATTGAATCTTCTAAATTTGATGATTCCAACCTTGATGAGGTTACAGCTAAGATTAAACAATATGATGGAGTAGTTGTTGCTGGTGGGTTTGGTAATCGCGGTGTTGAAGGGAAAATTAAATTTATTCAGGCTGCAAGAATTAATAAAATTCCTTTTTTAGGAATCTGTCTAGGCATGCAATTAGCATGTGTTGAATACGCAAGAAATGTTCTTGGTCTTGAAAATGCTAATTCTAGAGAATTTGATTCAAATACTCAATATCCAATATTTAAATTAATGGAACAAAACAACGATAATATCGGAGGTAGCTTAAGATTAGGTGATTATGAAGTAAGTTTTCAAGATAATACTCTAATTAAATCAATTTATCAATCGGATAAATTGAAAAGACGGCATCGTCATCGATATGAATTTAACAATGATTATCTAGATAAATTTAATGATAATAACTTTGTTATTTCGGGGGTTTATCAAGAGAAAAATCTTGTGGAAACGATTGAAATTAAGGATCACCCTTTCTTTATTGGTTGTCAATATCATCCAGAATTTTCTTCTAAAATTACTCACGCTGAGGCATTGTTTGATTGCCTAGTTAAAAAAATGAAAATGTTATAATTTACGAGTTATGAAACTAAGTTTTGACTATCTATTAAAAAGCTTTATAATTTTTATTTTATTAGCTTTATCTGTAATTGGTATTACTTTTGGAAGTATTGAGGCTTCTAAGATTACGCCTAAGGGTCGTTTTTATAACGGTGATATAAAAACAACCATTTTCTTTTCTCCTTATGAGAAAAAGGTTAGTGAGAGTCAAAACAATATCGTTTCTGCAAACGAAACCTTTGATTTTTCTAAGGATCGCAATCAAGATAACACTAAATTAATTAGTGATCAATCTTGAATTGATTTGGCTAATGATTACAGCCAAAGACTACATGCCTTGGGTTTTTCTGAAATTAACGTTAATTTTAGTAATAATATTAAGTTGCCAGAAGGAACTAATATCAATAGTTCTTGATTGAACTCAAACCAAACATTACCAGCTTTAGTTGTTTCTGTTAATAAAATATTTGATAAAAAACCAAGCGAACGTGATCGTATTTTTAATGAAAGATTAAAAAGAAATATTCAAACCACATTAGATAATCAATACAATCTAACGCTTGAAACTACTGATGGTTATGTATTATTGGATAATGACGATCTTATCAGGGATTCGCTTAAAGTTATTCGCCCAAGCGCAGCTAGTGCTAATTCGGGTATAACTTTTGAAGTTAAATTAAAAAATAACACTAAATTCACTTCAAATTCTGATGATAATAAACAAGTTTTAGAATACTTTAATAATTTAATACCTAAAAACTCTGACTATTTTGAATCTAATGGTCAAGGTAGTGTTGAAACCTTAAGACATCGTTTATTCGTATCAAATGATACTAAAGATGTTTTAGGTAATCGTAACCTAGTTTTATGAAATGATAAAGTTGGCGCTTTGAACTATGTTAGAAGCATCTTTGATGTTGTTCAAAACTCTAATAAATGATTCTCATTAAATGACTCTGAACAAGCATTATGAAATTTCTTGCATTCAACTGGTGGTTATGAACCTTCTGCTAGTACAAAGAATTTAGTTGCGCCGTTTAGAAATGCTAATGATATTAAGTTAAATGATCTGTATTATATTTACGCAGAACCCAAAGCTTATCAAGCTGCAACTGAAAATGCAGAGAAAAAACCAGAAGAAATCACTACACCTCAAGGGTCAAGAAATCCAAGAAGTTCAACAGCAACTGATTTTAGTGGGTTGTTTTCTCAATTTATCTTATACGAACTAAGAACTACTAATGTTGATGGTTCGCAATCAAAATTATTAACTGATCTTTTCCCTACTAACATTACTTTAAATAATAATGGTGACGCTGTTTTAAGATTAAATCAACGTTTAAATATTGGTAGTAGTTATTCTGATATCGATTTTAACCAAGCAAATAGTTTAGAAACTTTAATTAAACAAACATCACCAAATACTGATTTTATCGTTGTAACTAATGATTCGACAATTAACGAACCATTAATCAACAAAACATTTGAGAACTTTAGTCAATATCAATCAGGATTCTTAGGTGTTGGAATTATCTTGTTAATTATTGGTTTAATGATGATTATTCTTTTCAAAGTTCAAGGTTTCTTTGGAATTTTTGGTTTAGCATTATCAAGCATACTAACATTCTTTATCTATTCAAAATTCAATGGTTTTGTAGATCTGTTTAGTATTACTGGTTTAATTGGAGTAATTATCTTTAATTTCTTATTACAAGCGTTTATCAATCTGAATTTTAAACGCAATGTAAGTAATAAGTTTTCATTGCTTGAATCGTGAAAATCCACTCACAACAAAACCTTCTTAAAAGCGGTCGATTTACATCTAATCTTATTAGTGATTGGATTGTTTATGACATTCATATCAAATTATGAATCGCAATCGATCGGAATTTTATTAATTGTTTCTAGTTTAATTGGCTTTTTCTTTAATTACGGTTTAACTGTTTTATTAGTTAAGATCTTTAACTCGATTAATAACTTTAATCCTAAGATTTACTTATACAAAAAGACTTATCAAAACCTAAATTCAATTTCAGGTAACTTATCAAAAGACGCAATGAAACTAAACGATCTTGTAGTTTCTATTGATGAACAAATTGATAAAACCTTTAGTAAGGATTACAAATATCAAATAATGAATGTTAAATCATTATTTGCTTTAATCTTATTTATTAATGTAATAATTCTTGGAATTGTTGCTTTATACAACTTTAATAACAGAACATTCTTTATTAATAGCGATAACTTATATGGTTCATTAAATACAATTTTAATAAGCTTAGGTGCTACTAGTCTTATTGGTTTAGTATATTTCTTATTAAGATATCAATGAATTGTTTTAATTGGTTATCTTTTCAATAGTCTTGTTAATTTTTCAGTAATCCTGGGAATGTTATTCTTATCTAAGAGTTTAATAAGCAATGACTTTGGTTATTTATTTTTATTGATAAGCTTATTTAGTTATATCTATTCTTTATCAAATTTCGTTTTTGTAACAACAAACTTATACACTTATTTCAATCTTAAAGAAATTTACAAACCTAAATCAGTTAAAAAGATCATTAATAATACAACAGTAGCAACAATGGATTTATATATTTACTCAACAATCGTTGCTACAGCTGCTTACTTTATCTTCTATGTATTTAATTACGGCGGTGAAGGTTCTGGTATAACTGAAAAATACAACAATAATCTTTTAAATTTAGGTTTATTCAGTTTAATTAATATTTTATTGATTAACATCAACGCAGTATTCTTACTAAATCCATTAATTGGTTTATTGATGATCAAAAAATCAAATACAAATTCTATTTACTGATCTAAGATTTCATTAAAAACTAAGAAGGAAGATAAAAACCTAGATCAAATAGATGAACAACTAGTGGAAGATATCAATTTCTTTAAACGCTCTAACAAAGTTGTTTATCACGAAAATAAAGAAAACTAATCTTTTAATTTAATTATGAACGATAAATTAATAACTCAACTAAAAAAAACTATTCTTACAGTTCAAGACTTTCCTAAAAAAGGTGTTTTGTTTTATGATATAACTCCAGTTTTATTAGATCCAATCTTATTTGATCAAGTTATTGAAGCTATGGCTGAAGTTGTTAAAGAAGCTAAAGCAGATATAATAGCTTCACCAGAGTCTAGAGGATTTTTATTTGGTGTTCCATTAGCTAATAAATTAAAACTACCTTTTGTTCTAGTTCGTAAAGAAAACAAATTGCCAAGACAACGTTTTAGCGCTTCTTATGATCTTGAATATGGAAAGAATAACGTTGTAGAAATTCATCAAGATGCAATTAAACCGAATTCTCGTGTAATGATTGTTGATGATTTATTAGCAACAGCTGGAACGGTTGAAGCAATCTCTAAATTAGTTAAACTATCACAATCAGAAGTGGTTGGTTATAGTTTTTTAATTAGATTAAAAAATCTTGGTGGGATCGATAAACTAGATAAAACCAAACCAATTAACTACATTTTAGAATACTAGTAGTTAAGTGAAATATTAAAATTTAATAAATTGGAATAAATTGATATATTTGATATGATCGCTGCTCAAAATTATGTAAAAACAATTTTACAAACTCAAAATAAATTAGCGAAAAAAGCTTTTTTAAAATCACACATATATGCTGGAATAGTTTTTTTAGCATCATTTATCTTTGCTTTAGTAATAACAATTATCTATAAAAATGTATGATCTAAATCTATTCAAAGCACTAATGCATTATTTATAAGTTCTAGTATTAGTTTATCTGTTGGATTTTTGATCGTAATTTTTTCATCTTTTTTTGTTGATATTAATCGTTCAAAAACTAGAATTATTACCTTTTTTGTATTAGTTTGATTATTTTTAAGCTATGGATTAGGTGGTCTATTATCTTCAGTAGATGCTGCTAATAGTTTAGGGATTGATGAGAATATAAAATTAAGTACATTCATAGTTCCTTTATTAATAGTTAGCGTTGTTTATATTAGTACATCTATTTTAGGGTACTATATGAGTAATAAAGTTGGTTTTAGTTTAGCTAAATTGTTGTTTGCAATGTTAATTATCAACATTATATTTATTCTTGGTATCAACATTGTATACATATTTGGATTTAATGCTTTTAAATTTGATTGAATCTTTTTAATAATTTCGATTGTTAGCTTAGTAATATCAGTTATAAGTCTGGTTGTGTCATCATTCATTACTAAGAATACCGCGGAAATGATTCAGTTATCTGGAAATGAAGGATTAATTCAAAACTTTATCATTTATAATGCGTACATGCTATTTATTAGATTGTTCTCATTATTTATTGATATCTTAAGATTATTCGCCTATTTCAGATCATAATAATACAAAAAAATAAGCCTTAAAGGTTTTATCTTTAGATAAATAATTATATAATCTAATTATCGAGATATTAAGTTATGAGCTATAAAAAATCATCAGGAACGAAAAAAGCGTTAGCAGTTTTAGGTTTTTTCTTCCTATTCATGGTTCTGCTATTAGTTTCTTTATGAGCGTTTTTTGCTTTTTTTTGATTTAAAGACAAATACAATCCCGTAACTATTTACAATAATTTTTTTTCAGAAGATGCTTTAAATTGATTTAATGTTGATAAAGGCTACGAATGAGGAGCAGAATCGTATAAACAATATGCGACTATGCTCCCTGATTCAGATAGTATCTTAGGAAAAATTGGCAATTTTATTCCTTTCTTATATACTAACAAAGATATATTTGGGATTGCAAACCAAACTTTTAAGGTTTCTTTATTAGGTTATGTAATTCCATTTACAATGGCTTTTGGTTCTTCTTTAATTATTACATCGATTGTTTATGTAATTCTTAAAATTATTATTAAGCTTATTGTTAAATCAAACGATAACAAAAACAAAGCTTTAAAAAAAAAGAGTTATAAAACAAACGAAGAAGCTAAAACAACTTTTCAAGCAAGTTCACAATCAACAGTACCTTTTAATAACTCTAACACTAGTAATATTGAAAAAGCAGCAACTGAATTTTATGATTCGGTAAAACCAGAAATAAAATATGACGCCTCTAAAGATTGAAAAGCTTTATCTACGGGCGCTAATATGGCTGAACGTGAAAAGCAATTCTATGAGCATATGAAAAAAACTTCGGCTAATTAAACTAACAACTAATACAAAATAATAAATTTAATAACTTAAAATAAATTATGTCAAAAACTCCAAAACACCTATTAACTCTAGAAGGTTTAGCTAAAATTCAAGCAGAATTAAGACATCTAGTAGATGTTAAACGTCCTGAAATTATTCGTTTAATTCAAGAAGCTCGCGAACAAGGTGACTTATCAGAAAATGCTGACTATGATGCTGCTAAGGCTAGTCAAAGCGAGATTGAAACAAGAATTAAAGAAATTCAAGATATCTTAAATTATCACGAAATAATTAAGGAATCAGATACTAAAGAAAAGAAAGTAATTGTAGGGGCTAAAGTTACGATTTATGATAGTTCTGATGAATGTGAATATACTTATGAAATTGTAGGACCTATTGAAAGTGATCCTGCTAACAATAAAATTTCACATGAATCTCCTGTAGCTAAAGCGATCATGGATAAAAAAGAAGGTGAATCTGCTGAAGTTAGAGGTATTGAACATCCTTATAAAATTACTATTAAAAAGATAGTTCTTTAAGTTTCTTAAAAAGAAATAGAAAAATAAAAATCTATAAAATATAACTTTAAATTTTTATATTATTATGTTATAATTTTATGGGTATTAATGGGTAGGTAGCGAAGTGGCTAAACGCTTCTGACTGTAAATCAGACACCTTTTGGTTTCGGCGGTTCGAATCCGTCCCTGCCCACCATAATTGGAATGTAGCCAAGCGGAAAGGCAATAGACTTTGACTCTATCATGCGATGGTTCGATCCCATCCATTCCAGCCAATTTATGACTCACTAGCTCAGCGGTAGAGCATTTGACTTTTAATCAAAGGGTCCCGGGTTCGATCCCCGGGTGGGTCACCAGTTTTGCCCAAGTGACGGAATGGTAGACGTACAGGACTTAAAATCCTGGGGTAGCGATACCGTGCCGGTTCAAGTCCGGCTTTGGGCACCATTAAGCGGGTGTAGTTCAATGGTAGAACTGCAGCCTTCCAAGCTGTTAATGTGGGTTCGATTCCCATCACCCGCTCCATTATTGAATAGTTTTAAACTATACTTCTCGATTAAAAGTATTCAATAATTTATATACATAAATTCATTTAACGTAATATTAGTTTTATCTAATATTACGTTTTTTTATTATCATAAAACATTTAGGATTTAATTACAATTAAAGAGAATTAAATTCTTTAACTAACTAAAAACAACACATAGGAAGATTTACCTATGTGTTGTTTTTTAAAATAGATAATAAAAAAGTCATTAGATATGAGTTCTAATGACTTAAGATAGATTGATTTATTTGTTATTAATGAATTTATATAATACAACCCTTCAACGAGCTATACATAAATATTATACAACAACTTTTTAAAAAGTCAAATAAATTTATAAAAATTTGATTTTTAAAAAGTTATACTAAATAACTTAATATATTAATTATTTAATAGAAATACTAAAAATTAGTTAGAAAAATAAAAAAGTCATTAGACATGAGTTCTAATGACTTAAGATAGATTGATTTATTTGTTATTAATGAATTTATATAATACAACCCTTCAACGAGCTATACATAAATATTATACACTATTTATTTAATATTTATGAATATTTATAAAAATTATTTAATTTCTTTTTGACTAAAATAATTAGAAAAACTTACATCAATTTTATTTGTATGAACTAACCACATTAAAGAAATTAATATCATTAATTAGATAAGGCAAATGAATAAAACCACTTGTAAAATACAGGTTATTTTTTTGTTCATTCGATAATTTATTATCTTCTTCAATTAGTTTTTTAATTTTGCATTTAACTAAATAAATGTAATACACCAATAAACCTATAAACAAAAACAAGATCATAACACCTGGATCCAATAAGTTGTGTGCTAATATTTTTATGGCTTGTTCTTGTTTTTCTTTTCATTCCAAGAAATAAATAACGCCAAATACTGTCATTAATATTCCAGTAAAAAAACTAATATAAACAAGTAATGATACAACGAGTCTAATTGTGGCTAACTTTTTTAATTTTTGATAATTTTGCATTATGATTAAATCTAAACAAAAAAATTATAATTTTCTTTGTTATGAATATCCATTTTTTTATTTTTTTATAGAAAATTAAAATGGTAGGATTTTAATCCTAAAATTCAACCAATAAGAGAAAAGTTAAAATTAAAAATATAAAAATGAAAAGTAAAACCAAAATTTTTGTCAGTTCGATGGCAATTTTAGGTTCGCTTGGATTTGTTTTATCGTCTTGCGGTAAAATGTCTGGCACGCCTAGCACTAATAAACCTGTCACGCCTCCTGGTCAGTTTGATAACAAAATTGTTATTCAAACAGCTCAAAATAAGTTCTATCCATTAATGTGAGCTTTTGCTGAAATAGTTGATCTATACAATAAGCAATTCAAAGACACTGAAGGATTTATTCCTGTTGAGCTTCAACAAAGTGAAGTTAGTAAAGCTAATTCCGAATTAGAATTAACTAATAAAGTTGTTGGTGAAATTAGTTCTAAATCGCCGTTAGTACCAAACATCATTTTAGCTGATTTAAACGCTGCTTATAAAATTAATGGTTATAACCGTTTACTAGATTTAAGTAATAACACTATTATTAATGAAAATTACTTTGATAGTGATATTTATAACAACTTTAACAAAATAAGCGGATCTAGTGAAACTGATAAGAAAGTATATGCTATTCCCTTCAATTTAACAACTACTGATAGTCTTGTTTTCAACAAACCATTAATGAACTTGTTGTTTAAGTTAGTGAAAGAAGGTGGAGGAACGGTTGAAGAAAATTCGAAAATATATCAGGAATTAAAGATGGAAAATTTTGAATCTAGATTCATGAACAAGAAGTGAAAAAATCTTCAAATAAAAGACAATATGACCTACAAAGGTTTAACTATCGATGACAACACATTCTCTAATCTTGAATCAATGTTTGAATTTTCTAAGAAAATTGTTGATGGACTTAAACTTAAAGAAGATTCAGCTATGGCGTCTGAGAGTAGGGATAGAGATCTTAAAATCTTCATGTTAGACTACGGACCAAATATTTATCAAAAATACTTGTGGTCTAAATTAGGTAACTCTAAAGACAAATGATTATGAAACTTCAAATTAAAAGATGGTACATTTGATTTAGATTTTACTAACTTAAAGAAAACAGAAGATCAAAATACTATCGGAACAACTTATGATTTCTTTAAGAATAGTTACTCAACTCTTGATCTAAAAAATAACCAAACTTTAAAATCAATTTACTTTGGTTCGGGCGGTGTATCTGACTGAGCTTCTTGAGATATTAGAAACTTTGATACTGCATTCGCTATTGCTCCACATGTAGGTTGAAACCAATCAGTATTTTCACCATTTACAGTTAAAACATTTAGAGCTACTAAAGGCGATGTAACTCAAGAAGATATTAATAACGCAAAAACTAATTTTGCGTCAGCTAGTGAAGTTTTATGAAAATCTCAATTAACTAAGTTTGATAAAACAAATCCTAACAAAAACACTTTCTGAATTGGCGGTTCATCATTAATCGGAATTTCAACATCTGATAAACGTGATGCGCAAACTAAGAAATTTTTAGAATGATTATTTAACAACAACACAAGAATTAATGTTCCTGATTCACCTTTAAATAACAAATCAATAAGTGAAATATTAAATAGTATTTCTGCATATGATTTAACTTCTAAAAATGCTTTATCAGATACAGCTAAAACCGCTTTAGAAACTACAATTAATGCTGAGCAAACTGAAGTTGATAAAGTTAAAGCGGAACCAACTCCAGAAACTCTAAAAACTCCTGATTGATCTAAGATCTATCTAAATAAAGGTGCTTTAGCTTCATTAAATGACTGATTAACATTTAAGAAAGAATTAACAGCTAAACCGCAAGAAAACTCAATTGCTTTCATCAATACTGATGAAAAAGCTAGTGGAATTCTAAGTATAATTAACAGCGCAATCTCAGGAATTACCAAAACTGCTAGTGCTACCAACTTAACTAAAGAGAATTTAATTAAGCAAATACAAGATAAGTTAGGTTCTGCTAACTAATAAAATAAATTCTTCTACAAAAATTACACTAAATTCTAAGTAAAAAAGACTAGGAATTTAGTGTATTTTTATGTCTTATTAAAACTACAACCAAAATTTAACAAATCTTATTTAAAAAATGTTAAATAAAATTTTTTTGTAGAAAAATCAAACAAGGTCTGTATTTTTATCTATAAAAATACAACCATATAAGAGAAAAGTTTAAAAATAAAAAAATGAAAATGAAATCTAAATCCAGAACTAGAATTTTAATTGGTTCAATGGCTGCGTTAAGTTTGATGAGTTTTAGCTTATCATCTTGTTTTAAACCGAATGGTGCTGATATTTCTAAAACACCTAAAGGTGAGTTTGATGATAAAGTTGTTATTCAAACATCACAAAATAGTTACTACCCTTTAATGAAAACTTTATCATTATTAGTAGATCTTTATAACAAAGAAAAAGCTAATACTGAAGGTTTTTTAAAAGTTGAATTGCAAACAACTGAAAATACTAATACTAAATCAGAATTAGAATTAACTAATAAAGTTGTAGGTGATATAACTTCTAAATCTCCATTAGTTCCAAACATTATTTTAGCTGATCTAAATGCTGCTTACAAGATTAATACGCTTGATCGTTTACTAGATGTTAATGGAAGCAGTGTAATTAATGAAGCTTATTTTGATACTGATGTTTACAACAACTTTAATAAGCTTGTTGGAACAAATAAAAACGATAATAAAATTTATGCTATTCCGTTTGATATTACTGAAACTGATGCATTAGTTTTCAATAAACCTTTAATGAGTTTATTATTCGATTTTGTTGAAAAAGGTGGAGGTACAGTTAATAAAGAATCAAAAATCTATAAAGAATTAAAAGTTGAAGACTTCACCACTAAGATTCAAAATAAAAAATGAAAAAATCTTGAAGTTAAGGGTAATGAAGTATTTAAAGATTGAACAGTAGATGATAATACTTTTGATAACTTTGAGTCTATACTTGAATTCTCTGATAAGATTGTTAAAAATCTTAAAATCAAAGATAATGCTGAAGTTAATACCAAGGATGCTGATCTTAAAGTTTTCTTGGTAACTTATGAAGATGATCTATTTAACAAGTTCTTATGATCTAAACTTGGTAACAATCAAACGAGTTGATTGTGAACTCAAAAAGCTGATGGGGATATATTGGATTTAGATTTTGCAAATGCTAAAAAACCTGAAACTCAAACAAAAATTGGTGAAGCATTTGATTTCTTAAAAAATCATTATTCAGCTCTTGATTTAAATAACGAACAACTTCTAAGATCAGTTCAATATACTGGTGGTGGTATTGTTTCTTGAAATGTAGCTAAATTTGATGCAGCATTTGGTATAGCTCCGCACATTGCATGAAATTCTTCAATGTTTTCACCATACACAATTGATCGTTTTAGAAAAGATCGTAAAGCTCCTTTAACTGCTGAAGATATTACGACTGCTAAAAATAAATATGCAGCACCTAATGAAGTTTTATGAAAGAATCAAATTCAAAAATTTGATAAGAATGATAAAACAAAAAATACATTCTGAATTGGTGGTTCATCATTAGTTGGAATTAAAACTTCAACTAAGCGTGATGAGCAAGCTAAAAAATTCCTTGAATGATTATTTAATATCAATTCAACAATCACTCAAAACGATTCTATCTTTAAAGGTGAAACTGTTAACTCAATTTTAAATAGTCAAGGTGGTTACATTTTTACTTCTAAAAAAGCTATTTCAGATGAATCTAAAACTAAATTAAAAGAAATTTTAGATAAAGAACAACCAGTAGCAGACAAAGTTTTAAAAGACGGGCCAACGGTTGATGATGTTAACAATAATAGATCATGAAAAGATCTTAACTTTAACAAGGCTGCTTTAGCAACGCTTAGTAATTTCTTAGATTTCAAGAAACAAAGAGATGCAATGCCAGATAAAAACTCAATTATATCAATTGCTACTGATGATAAATCTGGTAAGATTTTAAAGATCCTAAAAGATGCTATTGGTGGAATTTCTAAAACTAAAGAACCTACTAACTTAACAAAAGAAAAACTTCTTGAAGAAATTAATAAAGTTTTAAACGAAAATTAAAGAGGATCTTTTAAATAAATTGGTTTAATATCTTCTATTTCTGTTAATTCGAAGTTAGAAATATTATTAATTAAATTCTCGAAAATATCGACATTTGCGAAATTTTTAAACAGCGAAAGGTCGGTATTTTTTTTGCACATGTTTTCATATTCTTCGTGATCAACAATCTTAATATTTCCGACATTTCCACGGTAAATACTAACAAATTGCTTATTTGATTTAGCATCTAAACAAGAGATTCCATCACCATAAGGAACTTGAATTTTTAGTGTTGAAATCGTATATACTTCAACTGAAGGATCAACTGTTTTTCATGTCTTAGCAATATTAGTTCCAACCCTAACACCACTAAAAGAACCAGGGCCTACAGTAATATAAAGTTTCTTGATTGCCTTTTTCTTAACTTTGCTTTGTTTTAAAAAATCATCAATTCTTTCTACAACAATATCAACTAAATTCTTGTTAATCTCAATTGATGTGTAATTGTATAATTCCTCTTTTTCGTTATCAAAAATAGCTAGATTAATTTTATCTAGACAAGTATCAATAAATAAACAAAGCTTTCTCATAATATTAGTATTATTATTTAAATAAATCTTTAAGGTCTTGATTTAAATCAAGATGAACATCGAACAATTTTTTCATAAATACTTCATCAGGAGCTACTTCGAAAAACAATGGCACGCCACTTGAAGGATGAGTTAATTCTAATTGGTAAGCGTGTAAGAATTGTTTATAATCAGTTCTTTGTTCTCCTTTAACGCCATAAAGAGGATCATTAACAATATTATGTTTAATAAAATTCATATGAACACGGATTTGGTGTGTTCTACCTGTTAGCAATTCACATTTTATTAAAGCATATTTTTTGTTTTGATTAATTACATAAATTTTTGTAATTGCGTCTTTAGGATTTTTGGTATTTTCTACACCGAATTTTAAATCATGATCTTTTAGATAACCGATTGGTGCGTTAATTGTAGCACGAAGTTCATTAAAAGGATAATGAACGATAGCCAAATAATAACGCTTCATTGTTCTTTTGACAATTTGTTCTTGAATCTTTTGAAGTGCTTCAAAGTTTTTTGTAGCAACAATAAGACCTGTTGTATCTTTATCCAATCTGTGCGCTAAATAAACCTTTTGTTTCTTGTTATGATACATTAAACAGTTTAGTAAAGTATCAGGTTCGTTATGAGTTGTGGGATGCGACAACATGTTTGTTGGTTTGTTTACAATAAGTAAATCATCATCCTCAAAAACAATATCTAATTTCTTTTTAAAAGGTAAGATTTCATCTTTAGATTTATTAAATATTGCTTCATCATATTCTAATTCAATTACATCGCCTTCTTTAAGAATAAAATTATTCTTATTTACCGGTTTTTTGTTAACTTTTACTAAATCATTAACGATCAAATATGATGTCTTATTTCTAGATAAATTTAAATGATAAGTTAAGAAAACATCTAACCTAATTTTGCTAGTATTTTCATTTAAAAATCTGTGCTTAATCATTGTTTTCTAATGTTTTATTATTCTTGGTGTAATAACACCCTTCATTGAATCTTGAACAAGCTAAAAAGCTTGATATTTTATCGCTGCTTTTTTTAATCATTTCGTTATTGCAAATTATGCAAATTTCTTGATTTTCTACTGATAAAGGTTTTGCTTCATTAATCAAATCAATATATGAACAATTTTGGTTAGAACAAATTACTTGTTTATCTTTTATCAACATTTGTTGATTGCAAAAAACACATTTATTGTCATTTCAAGTACTTCATTTTACTCTTTCATCTTCTGGAATATTTTTTCATCCATGAATCTGTTTATTTGTTGAATTATTTTTATTCTTATTTTTAAAGTCTACAAATAACTCAATAAAGAAATTTAAGAAAATTAAAACAAATCCAATAACTATACAAATATCGGCAAAATTAAAAATAGCCGATGATTTAAAGAATTGAAAATAGTCCAAAACAGAGTTGTTTTCAATTGCTGTATTAGATAATTTGATCGGGATTGAACGATCAATTACATTTGATAATCCGCCAAATGCAATTAAAGGTAAAAATGCGATTAAAGCAATGTTTTTGCAAAAAACAAATGTAATTAAAAATACTGTTGTTAACAATATTTGCAAAAGATAAGGGATGGCAGGGTTGCTATTAAATAATGAGAAACCAACACCCTTGTTAGTAATTACGTTTATATTAATAAAACCTTCTTCAGTTTTATAACCAATACCTAAATTCAAGAAATAATTTCTTAATAAAAAAACAATAAGCAAAATTACAATGCCAACACCAAATAAAATAGGGTATTTAATTTTGACAAGTTTTTTAGTATTAGCAATCTTGAATTGTTTAATGATTACATCCTTGGATTTATCAAGGAATCTTTTAAAAGCATACATATTAAACATTTTAAATTAATAATTATCTTTTTTATAAATGTTAAAATAGATTTACTTTTATGTATAAACCTAGATTGTGATGCTTAACTTCTGGGTATGGTGATCGATAAATAATGAAAAAAAATATTAAACGACAAATAAGAATAGCTGCCATTGTAGCTACTGAGGTCGATGATTTAGAACTAATTGTTCCAACTGATTTATGAAGAAGAGCTAAATTTATAGTTGATTATATTTCAATTGAAAAAAAGAATAGTGTTACTTTAGCTCAAGGAACTTCGATTAAGTGCGGATTAACAATTGATAAATCAAACTTAATGCAATATAATGCGATTTATCTACCTGGTGGGTTAGGATCAAAACGTTTTGGTGATGATCAAAAATTAATTCATTATCTTAGTAAGTTCAATGAAAAAGATCAAACTACACAAAGATTTATTTTAGCAATTAACCAATCACCAGTTATTCTTAAAAATCTAGACCTTTTAGAAGATAAAAAAGTTGTAGCTAATGAAGAACATAAAGAAATAATCGGAAGCAACTTTGACAATAAATCTAATGTATTATTTTCTGGCAACATTATAACAGCTAGATCTACTGGTCATGCAATAGATTTTGCTATTGAAGCAATTAAAGTATTATCAAGCAAAAAAGAAGCTGATGATTTAGCAAAAATGATTTCTTATCAAAAGTAAGAAATTATTTTTTTAAAAGAACAAATAACAATATTTATTCAATAAAAATCGATTTTTATAAATTTAGTTATTTTAACGAAAAGTTGTAGATCAAATAAATAATAGCGGCTAAATTAGTCGCTATTATTTATTAAAAATATTTTAATCTAAAAACATTATTTATTAAAAGTTGGATCGACGCTTTTAATAAATTTAGTCATTATATCTAAAAACTCTTGAGTATGTTCATAAAATGGAACATGACCCGATTTTTTAATAAAAGCAAATTGAATATTTTTGTTTAATGCTGTAATGTGTTCGTAAGAATCGCCAGGAATCACGATCTTATCATCTTCACCAAAGATTACCATCATTGGTTTAGTAACTGAGCGATATCCAATATCGCTAAGTTTACTCATTTCTTCTAACACACCTATAGATAATAAAGGTTCTAATGTCTTAAAATATCTTCTTTCTTGATAATATTCTGTTTCAGCAACCTTATCGATTTTTCCATCAAATTCTTTATCAGCATCATAATACAATGCGTAATAAAGTTCTTTCATCTGTTCTGGACTTTCAGGTAATAGTTTAGCAATTGTTGCGATGTTAGATAAAATAGATCCATTGGCTGGAGCTTCAAGAATGCTTAACTTAATTCTTTCTGGAATCAAGTAATTCATAATTGCACTTAGACCGCCACCCATTGAGTGACCTACCAGAATGACGTCTCTAAGATCATACTTTTCGAAATAACGCTTAATAATTTGACTAAAATAAGCGATGCTTAGTTGTGATGGATTTTCGATTTTGCTTTTACCATGACCTGGCATATTAATGCCGTAGAAACTACAATTATCATAATACTCTCATAGTTTTTTCTTTATTTTGTAATTAGAACCAAATCCATGCAAAAAAACAATTTTATGTTTAGCATCAGGTCTGATTAGTTCAAAACTATCGATATTAGATAAATTAATTTTGTTTTCCATTGTGATTTACATATAACACAAAAAAAACATTTTTACAAAAAATTTTATTTTATGTTATTATTTTATATTGCTTTTAGGTTATACTATGTAGTTATACTATTTTGTTTTAATCTAAACGTTATATCCGGAGTAAATTCGTGAAAAAAAATTCACCATTTCATAATACTGAGTATTCGCCTAGAGTAGTTAGAAGAAACTATTCAAAAGTTCATAACAACTATACCCCTTCAAATTTACCAGGGATTCAAGTAAATGCTTATAAGCAATTCCTTGAAAAAGAATTAGAAGAAATCATTGGATCATACTTTCCAATTAAATCGCCAAATGGAAAGTATTCTGTGGAATTCCATGGAATGAAAATTTTAGATCCAGAAAGAACTAAAGAAGAAGCAAGCGCTGAATCTAAGACATACGAAGCTAGTTTGTATGTAAATTTATCTTTAATCAACCATCAAACTGGAACTGTTAAAAAAATTAATAAAAAATCATCTAAGTCAAATGCTGAAGGGATTTTCTTTTCTAACATCCCGTTAATGACTGAAAACGGCGCTTTTATTGTCAACGGGATTGAGAAATTCGTTGTAGCTCAAATAGTTAGATCGCCAGGTGCTTACATTTTAAATAAATCTCAAGTTAAGTTATCTAACTCAAGAAAACGTAACCAAGAAGGTTATATTTGTGAAGTATTCCCTTCTAAAGGTACTTTAATGTTATTCTATATTGCTGAAAACAAGGACTTTGTTCAAGCGGTAGTTAGAGATGTTGGTGGTGAAAGTGCTAAAGTATTTTCGATCACTACTTTACTTAAAGCTTTTGGTTTAAGTGAAATCAAGATTAAAGAAATCTTTAAAAACAATGACTATATCTTAAGATCATTAGAATCAGAGTTTTATAATGAAAAACAAATTTTAAATGAACCAGATATTGCTCAATTAATTCGCGATGTAGAAACTGATCGTATTGCAAAAGTTAAATCTTTACCAATCGATCAAAAATGAAAGAATCTAGTTTTAGATTGATACAAATTAAATCAAGAAAAACAAGAATTAATTAATTCTAAAAATCCTAATCCTGCAAAACTAGAATCACTAGATACTCACATCGGTGTGGTTTTAAGAAAATTAATTTGCGAAAAAGCTGCTAAACACGTAATTCAAGAACTATCAATTTCAACTAGAAGTCTTGATAACGTTTCACAAAAAGAAGAAATTTCATACCAATCTATCTTATTACAACATTTCTTCCAAAAGAAACGTTACGATTTATCATCAGCTGGTAGACATAAGTTCGTTCGTAAATTAAGAATTTCAGAACGTTTATACCAAAGAACAATTGCTCAGGATATCTGTGATTTAGATGGTAATGTTGTAATTAAGCAAGGAACATTAATGCTTAAAGAACAAATTGATTTGTTCAAACGCTTATCTAAAGAAAAACGTCTGAATATTATCCGTGAAATTGACTTTGTAAATCCTGAATTAAACACTAGATTTACAGATGTAAATACTTATGAAGAAGTTGAAATTTACATCAATAACGACTTAAGAGATGAAACAACTCAAATTATTGGTATCGATGGTTCTAATGATTCAATCGAAACATTAACTTTAGCTGATTTAATCTCGATCATTTCATACATAATTAACCTACCTCACAATATCGGTTTATATGATGATATTGATCACTTAGGTAATAAACGTTTAAAATTAATCAACGAATTGTTGAAATCTAAAGTTCAAACAGGAATGATGCGTATTGAAAAATACATTAAGGATAAGCTTCAAATCGCTGATGGTAATAACAAGATTACTGAAACTGATTTAGATGGATCTGAAATTATTCCTGAAAAGAATAATGAATTAACAGTTAAATCAGTAATTAACCCTAAACCATTCCAAATTGTTATTAAAGATTTCTTTAATACTCACCAATTAACGCAATTTTTAGATCAACAAAACCCGTTATCAGAATTAACAAATAAAAGAAGAATTTCAGCAATGGGTCCTGGTGGGATTTCAAGAGAAGACCCTAACCTAGATATCCGTGACGTTCACTACTCACACTACGGTAGAATTTGTCCGATTGAAACGCCTGAAGGTATGAACATCGGGTTGATTATGTCGCTTGCGTTCTATGCAACTATTGATAAGAATGGGTTCTTAATGACTCCTTATCTAAAAGTCGAAGACGGTAAGATTACTGACAAAGTTGAACATTTAACAGCTCTAAGAGAAGACGAATATATTATTGCTGAAGCTTCTTCTTATATGGATGTTGATAAAGATGGATCAATTAACAACGATAAAATTATCGCTAGATATCGTTCATCTCAAGATTTATACAGTCCTAAACAAGTTGATTACATTGATGTATCACCTAAACAAGTAGTATCAGTTGCTGCTTCATTAATTCCATTCTTAGAAAACGATGACTCATCTCGTGCTTTAATGGGTGCGAACATGCAACGTCAAGCAACGCCTTTATTAAAACCTTATTCTCCATTAGTAGGTACTGGTGTAGAATATAAGATAGCTCAAGACTCTGGAATGTTAGTTACTGCTAAAAATCCAGGTGTTGTTACTTATGTTGATGCTCACAAAATCGTTGTTAAAGAAGATGACGGTAAGTTAGCTAACTACAACTTATTGAAGTTTATTAAATCTAATAAGAATACTTGTTACAACCAATCACCTATTGTAAGTGTTGGTGATAGAGTAAGCGCTCATCAAGCTTTAGCTGATGGACCTTCAATGAAGAATGGTGAAATCGCATTAGGTCAAAACGTTTTAGTAGGATTTACTACATGAAGTGGTTATAACTACGAAGATGCTGTAATTATTTCAGACCGTCTATTTAAAGAAGATGTATATACATCAATTAATATTGATGAATACGTGATTCAATGTTTAAGAACTAAGAATGGTGATGAAGAAATTACCAGAGATATTCCAAACGTTTCAGAATCAGCTAAACGATACCTAGATGAAGAAGGTATCATCATGGTTGGTGCTGATGTTAAAGAAGGTGACATCTTAGTAGGTAAAACTTCTCCAAAAGGACAAGTTGAATCAAGCCCTGAAGAAAAACTAATTCAAGCAATCTTAGGTGATAAAGTTAAACAAGTACGCGAATCATCATTAAAAGTTCCTAATGGTGGTGATGGTATTGTTGCTGGTATCAAACGTTTTAGTATTGCTAATGGTGATGAATTAGATGATGACGTTTTAGAATTAGTTAAAGTTTATGTAGTTCAAAAACGTAAAATTCAAATCGGTGATAAAGTGGCTGGTCGTCACGGTAACAAAGGGATTATTTCTAAGATTGTTCCTCAAGAAGACATGCCTCATTTAGAAGATGGTACTCCACTTGATATCTTGCTAAACCCATTAGGGGTTCCTAGCCGTATGAACATTGGGCAAATTTTCGAATTACACTTAGGTTATGCTGCTAGAGAATTAGCTAAAAAACGTTTAGTTGAAGCTTGTTTTGATACTAAATTAGCTGATGAGTTACACAAAATTTTTGGGTTAGAAAAATCTAAGACAGATACACTGATCAAAATCCTAAAACAACATATGGAATCGGTTGGTGTTAGTGATGCTAAACAAGCTCAAGATCGTGTTAAGACAATCGATATTGATATTGCTTTGAAACAAATCGGTCTAACTTATGATGATTTAGCATTTAAGATCGCTACACCTGTATTCGAAGGTGTTAACATGGACGATTTAAAAGCGATTATGTCAGAAGCTGGAATCGATCCAATTAAAACTGAAGGTAAGTTTAAACTGATTGATGGAAGAACTGGTGAACCGTTTGAAAAACCAATTTCTATCGGAATCATGTACATGTTAAAACTAGACCACATGGTTGATGATAAGATTCACGCAAGAGCAGTAGGTCCTTATTCAAAAATTACCCAACAACCTCTTGGAGGTAAATCACAAAACGGTGGTCAAAGATTTGGGGAAATGGAAGTATGGGCATTGCAAGCCTATGGTGCTGCTCATAACTTAAGAGAAATTTTAACAATTAAATCTGATGATGTTAGAGGTAGAAACCTAACATACAACGCAATTGTTAAAGGTTTAAGTATTCCAGAACCAGGTGTTCCAGAATCGTTTAAACTATTAACTAAAGAACTTCAAGGTTTAGGTATGACATTGAATGTGTTATACGACGATGACTCAATCGAAAACATTAATAATATCTCAGTTGTTGATGAGAGTATAGAACCAAAAGTACAAGAAGTTGAATTTGAATCATTCACTTTAGATGACGACAACGACGATAACTTCTAATAAACAACAAAGATAATTTTTATGGATAAAATGACTAAAAAAAATAAAACTAAACGCATTCGTGGGTTACAAATCTCAATCGCATCTGCTGAAGAGATGAGATCTTGATCACACGGTGAAGTTAAAAAGCCAGAAACAATCAACTATAAATCATTAAAACCTGAAACAGACGGTTTATTTGATGAAGCAATTTTTGGTCCAGTTAAAGACTTCGAATGTGCTTGTGGTAAGTATAAGAAAATTAAACACCGTGGTCGTACTTGTGAAAAGTGTGGAGTAGAAATTACTGAAGCGATTGTAAGAAGAGAGCGTATGGGTCATATCGATCTAACAGTTCCAGTTGCTCACATTTGAATGACTAAAGAACTTCCTTCGCCTTCAAAAATTTCATTAGTTTTAGATGTATCTTACAAAGAAGTTGAAGAGGTAGTTTATTTTGTAAACTATATCGTTTTAAATCCTGGTAACTCAAAAAATCCAGTATTCAAATTTAAAGAAGTTGTCGATCTATCTGGTAAAGGTTCTAAGTCTGCAAGAATTAAATTGCGTAAAGTTTTACGTGAAATTAAAGATAAATTACAAAAACAAAGAGCTGAACTTGAAAAAGAGAATTTACAAAAAGGTAAAACTCAAAAAGAAAACGACCAAGACAACAAACTGTGATTCGAATACAAGAGAGCTTCTGAATACTACAACAGACTGAAAGAATCACACCTACCTTTCTCAATTGATGAAGTAGCTAAATTCATCGAAACTCACGCAGGGATTAGATTAGGAATCGGAGCTGAAGCGATCTTAGAATTACTAGAAGGTGTAGATCTTCAAAAAGAATATGATGCTATTAATGATGAATTAAAAACATATTCTAGAGATCTAAAAACTGAAAAAGAAGATCAAAAAGTAAAAAGAGCATTAAGACGTCTTGAAACAATCAGATGATTAAAAGAATCTGGAATTAAAGCGTCTAATATGATCTTGCAAGTAATTCCGGTTACTCCCCCAGATACAAGACCGATCATTCAATTAGATGGTGCTAGATTCACTACGAGTGATATCAATAATTTTTATAGAAGAATTATTATTCGTAATGAACGTCTAAAGAAGATTATTGAATTAAAAGCTCCTTCTGTAATTCTTAATAACGAAAAGAGAATGTTACAAGAAGTTGTTGATGCTTTATTCGACAATTCTTCAAGAAAAAAACCGATTACTGCTAAAGATAAGCGTCCATTAAAATCATTAACTGATCGCTTAAAAGGTAAACAAGGTTTATTCAGACAAAACCTATTAGGTAAACGTGTAGACTACTCAGGTCGTTCGGTTATTGTAATTGGTCCAGAACTTAAAATGTATGAAGTTGGGATTCCGGCTCCAATGATTTTAAAGTTATTCAAACCATTTATTATACGCGAATTAATTCGCCGTTTTAATGATGACGGACAAGAAATCAAACCAATAGCGCCAAACATTAAGATTGCTGAACAAATGATTGCTCAAAAATCTGAAAGAATTTGGGAAATTGTTGAAAAAGTAATTAAAGAAAGACCTGTATTACTTAACCGTGCTCCAACATTACACAGATTAGGGATTCAAGCATTCGAACCTAAGATTGTTGATGGTAAAGCGATTAGACTACACCCATTAGTAACAACTGCTTTTAACGCTGACTTTGACGGTGACCAGATGGCTGTTCACGTACCAATTTCAAAAGAAGCTGTAGCTGAAGCTAGAGCTATTATGTTAGCTTCTTGACATATCTTAGGTCCTAAGGATGGTAAACCAGTTGCTACTCCTACTCAAGATATGGTGTTAGGTAATTACTACTTAACAACTGAAAAACGTGATCAAAAAGGTGAAGGTTTAATTTTCTCTAACTATGATCAGGTAGTTTTAGCTTACGAATCTGGTAGAGCTTCAATCCATGCATTAATTGGTTTGTCAACTAAATGCATGCCTAAAAAACCATTTGAAAAACAAGGTATTTTAATTACTACAGTTGGTAAGGCAATTATGAACTCAATCATGCCTGAAGAAATGCCTTTCTTAAATGATGGTGATAATCTACTTAAAATTGATGAATCAAACATCGTTTTACCAGGTGAAAATTTCAAGGAAAAACTAGCTAAACGTCCGATTTACAAACCATTTGGCAAAAAGACTGTATCTAAGATTATTGAAATTCTTTATAAGAATTTCAAATTGGAAAAAGTTCCTGAAATTCTTGATAAAATTAAGGAATTTGGTTTCAAATACTCAACATTATCATCAACAACAATTTCAGTATTTGATATTCCAAGATATGACGATAAACTAAAATACATTAAAGAAGCTGATCAAGAAATCACTCGTTTAAAACATATGTATCAAAAAGGTTTATTAACCGATGATGAAAGATATACAAGAGTAATTCGTCTATGATCTGAAGTTAAGGATAATGTATCAGATGATATTAAGAAGATTATTACTAGACCAGAATATAAAGATAACTCAATTGTAGTTATCGCTGACTCTGGAGCTCGTGGTAATATCTCAAACTTCACCCAATTGTTCGGGATGCGTGGTCTGATGTCTAAATCATATAACTATGACCAAAAGATTAAATCTCAAGTAATTCGTGATACTATTGAAGTTCCGATTAAACACTCGTTTATAGAAGGTTTAACAATTAATGAATACTTCAACTCATCATATGGTGCGAGAAAAGGTATGACCGATATTGCGATGAAAACATCTAAATCAGGTTATATGACTCGTAAGTTAGTTGATGCTGCTCAAGAAGTTATTATTAATGATTCTGACTGTAACACTGATAAAGGTATTACTGTATCATCAATCTATAATTCACTTGATGGTGGTATTGTTGAAACATTAGCTGAAAGAATAGTTACTCGTTACACAATCGACCCTATTTATGATGAAAAAACTAACGAAATGTTAGTAGGTGCTGATTGTTTAATTACTAGTGAAATTGCTGAAAAAATCGCTAAAGCAAATGTTACAAAAGCATTAATTCGTTCTCCTATTTATTGTCAATCAATAAAAGGATTATGTCAAAAATGTTTCGGTAACGACTTGACAACTAATGATTTAGTTCAAGTAGGTACAGCTATTGGGGTAATAGCAGCTCAATCAATCGGTGAACCTGGTACTCAATTAACAATGAGAACGTTCCATACCGGTGGTACTGCGAATGAAGGTAACATTACTCAAGGTTTTGAAAGATTAAAACAAATCTTTGATGTTGTATCTCCTAAAGAATGGGAATTAGCAATTATTGCTGAAAATGAAGGTGTAGTAGAATCAATAACTTCTGACGAATCTTCAAGAATCATTCGCGTTAAAACAAAACTTGAAGACGAAGAATACCGCGTTCCGTTTGACGCAGTGATCCGTGTAGAACAAAATCAAGAAGTATATCCTGGAATGAAACTAACTGAAGGATCAATTGATATTAAACATCTATTAAGAGTTTCAGGTATTGAAGCGGTGAGACAATACTTTTTAGAAGAAGTTCAAAAAGTATACCGTTTACAAGGTATTGAAATTGCTGATAAATACATCGAAGTAACTATTAGACAATTAACAAATAAATTGCAAGTAATTGATGTCGGAGATTCTAATTACTTTGTTGGTCAAACTGTTGATATCAACCACTTTAGAAAAGAAGTTAGTAACATGTTAATTGCTAACAAACGTCCTCCTGTTGCGATTAATCAAGTGTTCGGTTTAGATGAAGCGCCTTCTAAAACAGGTTCATTCTTATCAGCAGCTTCATTCCAAGATACTAAGAAAATCTTGACAGACGCAGCTGTTAAGAGTCAAATTGACTATTTACTAGGTCTTAAAGAAAATGTTATTTTAGGTAACTTAATTCCAGCTGGTACAGGCTTTATGTCGTCTGAAGAGATTATTAAAGCTGGAGAAGAAGCTCTTAAAAAAGAATATTAGAAAACATTACAAATCCATAAATATTAATATATTTATGGGTTTTTGTTTTAATTTCGAATTACAAAACAAGTGCTATAATCATATTTATTAATATCTGTATTTCAAGGTTTTATTAATGAACAAAAAAGCAAAGCTGATCGTCTCTTTTGGACTTAGTATGTCTTTAATTGGTTCAGTCGCTCTAGGTGCAGGGATCACTCTTTATCAAAAACATACTCAAGCAAAAAACAAAGATCAAAGCGAAGAAATAAGTCCAGATCAACCAATCACTTCGATTCAAACAAATGGTACAATCGACGATAAGATAACTCAAGAAGCAAGCTATAAGGCAGTTGAAACTAATGAATCTGCTTTGAATTTAATTAACAAAAGTGAATTAGCTCATAATACTGATCTGTATTTAGCTAGTCATAGTATTCAACCTGAATTAGATAGTCTAGCTGCTCGAAAAGTAAATAGGTCAAATAAAAAGATCATTGAGGCCGATGTTTCAAGCTATTTTATTGATTTATTCAATCGAAATGACAAAAAATTTAGTGTTTATAAAAATTTATTGTTAGTTAAAACTGCTGGTAGTTCAGAATACTTATCAGTATCAATTAGTGCTTCTTATTACATTAAGAACGATTCAGAAAAACAAAGAGAAGTTTGAATTAATAACAGAAAATTCAGTATTAATTCAAAAACAACACTTGAGCTTTTAGTTTATACAGATAAAAACCCTTCTTTCTTAAAAAAAGCAACAGTTTTTTTAGATGATAACAACCGACTTAATTGATCGATGGATCGCGTTTATTTCACATTAAGATCAATCGATGGTAGCTATACCGAAAATTGAAGCCTAGATAACTTAGTGTTTAATAAAAACAATCCATCATTAAATGTTAATCTAAGAAATATCAAACGCGGATATACTGAATATGATGCTATTAAAAATTTTGTTGGTGAAAATAAGAAGCTTAATGCTAGTCTTAATGAAAGTATTTTAAAAGATTCATTAAGAAGAAATTATGAAGATCAATTCAATTTAGCTAAACAATATGCAGGATATATCTATCACATAAGTAAGTGAATGATCCAAAATCGTTCAGAACCATTTAATGTTTCCAAATTTATTGTTGATAATGCAAGTACTATTAGTGAAGTATTAATTTATACTCTAGAACAAACACTAAAGAATGACAAAGTTAAAATTCTTAAATCGTTGATTTATGATTTATTAACTTCTTCTTCAGCAAACAATAAATCAAAAACCTTATTCCGAATCGTTCTTGATTATAAAGATCGTATTATTAATTTCTTATCAGAATCTAATTTAGTTAATATCACTCCGTATAGAAGTTTGATTGATAACTTTTTTAATTCAATTACTGAAACCAATCCTAAGCGCGCTGAGAACGAATTAAGAGATAAAATTATCGATTTCTTACCAACAATTAAAGAATTAATCAAAGAAGATAGCCCCTTTGCGCCATACTTAGATTTATTATCAAAAATTTTAAAAAGTCCAAAACCTTATTTTATCGATTCGATTATAAAAGATCCAGTTGTCTTTAACGTAATTTTAGATTTTGCTTATAATAGTTTTTCTTCAAGTTTAGACATTAGGTTAAAAGAAGCTTTTGATTTAAGTAAACAAGCAATATATTCATTATTAATGGATAATAATACAAAATCTTTCAACGATATTTTAATAAACTTTTTTAATAACGATTTTCAAGTTATTTTTGCGATTCTAAACTTTTTTAATATCAAGATTGATATAAATAATCCAGCAACTAAATTTTTATTTGATAACTTTGTATTTAATAATGATTCATTAAAAGATCAAAAAGGATTAGAAAATGTCGTTTCGATTTTAAGTGATCTAATTGAATTGATAAGTCCAGAAAATTTAAGTAAGATTACTTTTATTCCGCTTAATAACAACCAAACTAATAGAATTGAATTCATTTCAACTTTTGATGAATTAAAGATTGCGAACTTAAGTTATGGTTATTCGTTGAATTTTAATAATTTAGCAATTAAAAATTCAACAATTAAAAAGATTATAAACTTAATTCCAACATCAGCAACATTCCAAAGTTTCATTGATCGCTATGTTACTCAAGCAGCAATCAATGACGCAGCAGATAAAGCTGTTGAAGAAGCTAAAAAAGCTAGTGGATTAGGAGTTGCTATTTATGGTAATCAAAACCTTAAGAATGAGGTTGTTCGAAATATCAATACCCTTAAAGATCAACTTGCTAAAACTAATATAAAACAATTAGTTACCGAACTTTTATTCGGTAAGTTAAATTTTGATGATGAAGGTGATTTTATCAATCTTAATGGATCGATTGATATTTCTATCAAAGGTAATAATATCCAAGTTTTACCTTATTACGAACAAAATAATGGTAAGACGTTATTCAATTATCAATTACTAGGTATTACTAAAGAAATTAATTTAGCCAACCTAGTTAATAATTCGCAATTAATTAAAGATAATTACGAGAATTCTAATCAAGTAATTCAATACCAAAATTTATCAAAGAAATTATTTGCTGTTACTCGATCATTCTTCAATTCACTTAAAGAAACTTTAAATCATCAACCTATAAGAATTATCGATAATTTAGTATTAGATTTTAGTAACAAGATTTATCTTGATCAATCAATTGAAACGAATAAGATAGTTAAAAATGCTTATGATCCTAAGTTGTTAATTCGTGACCAAACTACAAAACCTGGTTTAGAGATTTCTAAACAAGATGCTACAGCTAATTGAAATACAACAGACAATAACAACATTATCATTGATCAACAATTATCTAATAAATTTAATAACTTAATTCATCCGATTGGTATTCAAAATCGATACTTAATTAAATCGATCAAACCTTTCAGTACGGGAGAATTGAAAGCTTCATTAGGTTTGAATTTTAATCTTACTGTGATATTATTCCCTGTGACAATTCCATTAAACTTAAAGATTGGTATTGAACAAAGAATTTTATCTTATGATTTAATTGCTCCATACAATGTAGCTGACGATCTTGACAATAACAATGTGGTGTTTGTTAATAAAGTTTCTAAACATTGAGAAAATACATTGTTTAAAATTGGTGCTTAAAGCCAAGTAAAATCAATATCATATTATTGCGATAAATAGCAAAACAAATTATAATTAGTTATTAAAACTAATTATTTTTTTATCTAAACAATAATTACAATAAAATGAATCGACCAAATAAAAATAAGAAAAACAAAACCGAATTAATTCCTGTAAAAGGGATAGATTTAGACGACTTATTATCAGAAGAAATATCAGTTTTAGATAGATTTGATAATAAAAATAAAAAACCTCAATTATTGTTGGAAGATTCTAAATCAAAACAAGAAGATAAAAAAAATAAATCGTTATCTTTAGTTAAAAAAACAAAAAAACCTAAAGTTAAATTAGTTACTGATCCAAGAATATTAAAAAAAAGATCAAAGTTTTTAACAATTGGTGTAAGTTTAATTGGTTTTGGGATAGCAGGGCCACTGTTGTCGTTTGCTATCTTAAAACAAGTTGATAAAAAAAATCAAGAATCTAGTAACATTAAAAGAAAAGATAACACAATTGATACACTTAAACCGACTGAACCAAAATTTAAATTTGATGATAGTTTACCTAAATTTTATAATTCATATCTAGTTAATAAACGTTCAGAAGTTAATGGTGTTAGTCTTACTAATAAAACTAACCCAGTTAATTTACCGATTGAATCTTACCAGATTCACGGTAAATTAATTGAATTATTAACCAACCAAGTTAAGTTTAATTACTCTTGATTATATTCAGATATTGCTTATTTCATAAGAAAAACTTATGATAATAATTCTGCGTTCTTTACACCTGTTGGCATTAATAAAGTTAATATCACCAAATCGTCTGATAACAACCCGCTACATGTTAATATTAATGGGCAATTTACTTTTAGAAATCAATCAGATCAAGCAAGAACTTTTGTTTTTTGATACTTTAATAAAAAATATGAACAACTAATTGATGGAAACGCAGAAGTATCATTGAGTTTTCAAACACAAAGCTCATCTAATGATGTTAATCCATTAACTCAACCTAACTATATTGGTACGGTTGATTCAGGTAATTTAGCTCCTGGTTATGGTTATATTAATGCTGTAGTTACTAAAGATTTGTTTTATAACTACTATTTAAATTGAAATGTTTCTAACCTAAAATTAGAAATTAATAATAATAGCTATCAATTTGCTAACTTCATATTTAATAATAATGTTCCGTCAATGAACGTTATATTAACAAGAACAGCTCCTGGTAAGAACCCATACGAGGCTGCTAATGATTTAGTTGGAAAAAATAAATTATTGAATCGTGATCTGACTCCAAGTCAGTTATCTAAAAATCTTAAATCTTATTTTAGAGATAAATACTTTAGTCAGTTAGAAACTTTTAAATTAATCCATGATATTATCCAATGATTAATTGATAATAAAGATAGTAATAAAAAAGCTTATCAATTATTATCAGATAAGGCCGCTTCTTTTGCGCGTTTATTTAGTTTCCATTTTTCTGGGCTGAATATTAGTTATGCTGATCAAAGAAATGCAATTGAGAAGTTGATTGTTGATGCATTAACTTCAAACACTACCATCCCGGGATCTAAGAATGTTTATGAAGTTTTATATGACAATATAAATGCTTTTAAATTAATTCTTAATACTTATTTCTTAGATATCTCAGCATATGAAAATATCTTTGATTCTTTAACTAAAGATATTCATTCTGCTTTTGACTTTTATCAAAGATTCTATGAAACTATTCCTATTTTAAGAAAGCTGATTTCGAACTATCCAACTAAAATTAAATATTTCAATATTATTGAAAGAATTTTAGGTTACCGTGATGACGCTGGAAATTTAATTCCTACACCAAAATTTGAGACTTATTTAGTTAATATTGTTTTTGAATCAAAGAATTTATTTAATGATATTTATGATCAATTATTAAATATTGTTAATGGTAAATTTGGTGGTACGAGTGATGAAGCTAGCGCTAATAATTACAATGATCAAAACAATCAGATTGCTAATAGTTTCCCTCCTTTATTCAAATACATATTCATAAAAAAACGAGATACTTTTATCAAATTAATAACTCAATCTACTAACTATTTTGATGAATTAATTACGTTATTTTCAGCGAACAATTTCGATTTTTTATTTGGTATTTTAGATACATTTGGTTTAAATATCAAAAATATTGATACATTCCTAAAAACATCCTTAGATATAATTTTATTTAAAAATCCAGAGTTATTATCTCGCGAAAAACTGAAAGCAAAAATTCTCAACTTATTCACTTGAATTGCTCGTTCTCTAGAACAACAAAACATTAATAAAATTAAGTTTAATTATTACAAACCTGAGAATTTAGAAAACCTAGAATTAATAGAAACAGAAAATAGTCTAAAAGTTAAGAAATTAGACGTTGGATTCAAATTTGAAATTAATGAATTTGATATCCCTTATGGTTTGCTATCAGCGTTATTTGATTTTCTACCTAATATTAAAATTATTGATTTTTTGAAGTTTCTAGTTGATGATAAAAGATATGCTGAATTAAAAGAAAAGGCGTTCCAACAAGCAATTAAAGATGGATATAAAGATCTTTTATCAGCAGCTGGTGTTTTATCGTTTAAATGGGTTGGTGATCCTGCTAAAAATTTCTTTTCAGAAGTTTTTGATAATATTTGAAATAACCAAGTGATCAGCGGGATTAGAGATAATGGAAGAACGATTAGAGATCTAGCTAATGAAATTTTTTCAGGAACTAACAATAATAATCCTAATAGTTCAATTATCACTTTTAAAGGTGTCGGTTATTTAAAATGATATGGTGAAAATGTTGATGTACTACCTTATTTTAAGGTATTACCTTCAAACACTAATGAAACGCAGATAGCTTATCAGTTATACAATGTTGATTTTGAAAATGATTTTAGGGATATTTATCAAAAAATAGAACTACATTTCCCTAAATATCAATACAACAGACCGTCAATACCGTTTAGTGATATATCTAAAAAAGTATATGAATCAATTTTTAATACCGTTCAAGACACTTTAAATTTATCAATTAACCGTAAATATAAAGCTAAAACAAGAATTGTTTTACCAGGTGATACTGGTATTAAAGCTAATCTAATTCTTGATGAAACTAATCCTTATGAGCATGTAGCTTTATTTACTTATAATGCTAATTTGTCGATTGTTAATAATTTTGATAGATCAAGCGAACAAATTAAACGTAGAATTCGTGAACAAGTATTAAGAATCACTAATCGTCGATCACACAAAAAAGGTCTTTTACGCGATCCTGATACTCTTGAAACAAGAATCGATGATGAATCATTAAAATTATTAGATTCATTAATTGAAGTAAAAGGTGTCGATAAAAAATGAATTGTTCGAGCTAGTCGTTCGTTAAGTACGATATCAAAACCTAACGAATTAAATTTATCAACTAATTTTACTTATGGTGCAATTACTAAAAAAGTTCCCATTGATGTTGCTTATGAAGCATTCTTGACCTCATTTTCTTACCGAGTGATGGTGCCATATCCGATTCTTGATATGACCAATCCAAATGCTCCTACATTTAAATTAAAAGCTGAAATTAGTCACTTAATTTTTAGTATTGAATTATTCGGTGTAGGTGAATAAAATTTTAATAAGTTATAATACAAAAGATAAACTATAATAATAGTCAATTGATTACAAATTAATAAGATAAATGGCACCGTATCAAACAGATTTATTTGATTTCGATGATCAAGATCCTTCTGATATATTCTTTCAAACAGATGAACAAAGTTTTTTTGATGAAGATGAGGAATTTGGCTTCGATAATGTCAATAAAAATCATAAATTCAAAAAGAATATTAACTACGATAAACAAGATTTAAGAACATTAGATATTAATCGTACTAAGAATCGTTATTTTGATAAATTAGTTCAATCAACCAAGTCATATAATTTCATTGGTATCTGAGTGAATGTAGTTTATCTTATTACGTTCGTTTTATTTATGGTCTTTTTTGGGCTGAATAATTTTAGCTTCAAACACTCTGAATCTAACTATATTGCAATTAGCTTATTCTTATCATTAGCTTTCGGAATTATCAGTTATCTTACTGGGTTGTTTATGTATGGCTTTATTAAGATGCATAATAAACGTATTAAGTTATCACTAACTGAACGAGCTTTGGATTATTTCATCTTATTTAAAAAAGCCTATGTTTCTTATTTCTTAATTGGGTGAATTCCTTTAGTAGGTATTATTATTGGGGTATCAACGCATATTGTGTTGCAAAACTCTGATGACTCTGACATTAAAGATCTTAATTTGTGATACCAAGAATCAATTAGTGATTTATTAATTGATGTTAATGGTTACGAAGATACGGTAAGACAATTAGAAACTCAAAAAGAATACTTAGATCAAGAAATTCAAAAAATTAACCAAGAAAAACAAATTCTTGATCGCAAGAAAAATGAATTGGCGTTGATTCCGATGCAGTCAGCTCCGAATTTCAAAAATTCTCGTCAATTAGTTAATTATGTTGAAAATTCAGGAATGCTTTCAGCTTCTTTAATAAATGAAGTTAAAACAGCCATTACTAAATTACGCGAAGAGAGAAGAAAACTGCGCAAAGAAAACAGAAGACTTCGTGAGTTATTACAAAGAGTTAATGTAACTAATGATCAACCATTATTATTAACTTCATCAATCAACTATTCAACAAGAGAGTTTGAAGACGAACGAGAAATGTCAAATAGACAACCTCAGTCAAGACAATTAGTGACATTCCAACAAACCGATGATAATCAACAGAATCGAAGAAGAGATAACCGCCGACCTGTCGAAATCGGACAAACTAAAAAAGAAAATAGTAACAAAAACAAATCTAAAGCTCCTGTAATCGTTAAAAAGAATAAGCAAATTACATATAAAATTAAATTGACTAAAAAAGATCAAGAAATCAAGAAAGACAAGGATGATATTGATATGTCTAAACAAAATGATTTACTTGATTTAGTAAGTTCAATGGATTACAGTTCTGATCAACCAACTCTAAGTTTTGATAATTTGTTTAATATCGAAGCAGATGATGTCGTAGAAAGTCGCTCTTCAAAAACTAACAATAAAGCTAAGAAAAAAAACACGGGATCTAACCAAACAATTAACAAGAACCAAAATTCTGTTAAAAGAGCAACTGTTAATTAATTAAAATATCAACTAATTTAAAAATAAATGAAATGGCTAGGGGTGTAGTTCAATGGTAGAACTAGGGTCTCCAAAACCTTCGATGCGGGTTCGATTCCTGTCACCCCTGCCATTAATCGAAAATTAAAATATCTTTTATGCTTTCTTTAAAGCAATAAGAGATATTTTTTTATATAATCTTAATGCTGCAGTTGGTTGCTGTTTAATAAACAGAGGAAAGTCCATGCTCGCACAAGCTGTGATGCTTGTAGTGTTTGTGTAAATAGATAAAAAATAAAATTTAGCACATTAGAATTAGTGTGACGGCGAAACTTTTGCTAAGTTGTTTATCAATATGTAACAAGTTTTATAACGTGCCACAGAGACGAGTTGATTTCGAAAGAATCAATATGAAACGCGGTAAACCCCTCAAGCGAGAAACCTAAATTTGGTAAGGGAACTAATAAGTAAGAAACAGAATTACTTAGAAGAATAAAATACATTATTTTATTAGATAAATAACCAACCTCGACAGAACATGGCTTATCGCAGCAAAATAATCAATCCGACCAAGTATTTGGTGGGATTTTTTATTTAATAGATGCTATAATAATTAAGAATAACAGAGGTACCTCTTTTATCTTTGATAAAAGAAGTTGAGAAATACTCTTAATAGCTGATCTGGTTAATACCAGCGTAGCGAGTTATATAATCTCAAGTGCCTCCTTATTTAAATTTGATTTAAAAAGGAGATTTTTTTATGTTCAAAACAACCACAAAGTTGTTTTTGGTAATAAGTTCATTTTTATTCTGTTCTAGTTTTGTTGCTTCTTGTTATGATTCTAAAAAAGATGAAGCATTAACATTAAGACTAGATTTAAAAATTGATCATGATTCTAATTCGGTTTTACCGAATTATTTAAAGAAATTAGCTGACAAAGTTACAGAAAAAACTAATAAAAAAGTTAATGTTGTATCAAGTCTTACATCAGACGGTAATACAAGTGTTGATCGCGTTAAATCTAATTTAACTGATTTAGCATTTGTTTCGTCTTCATCTATTAAAAAAAGTGATGTGCAAACAGTCCCTAAATTGCAAACATTAACAAGAGCATTTAAATACGATAACAGCCCAGATTTCTATGAAGCTAACACTTTAGGTGATAAAGCTAAGAAAACAAGTGATTTATTCAATGAAATAGCTTATAAAGATTGAACTGATCAAAACAGGATGTGGGATGGAAATAAATATGAATATTTCTACGGACCTGCTAATGATTTAATTAGTTTTTATCGCGGAATGATTTTAATTGGTGGTGATGAAACTACCTTAATGGGAATTAAAAAAGCTTGAACTGAAAAAAACTGAGATGCGTTCTCTGCGTTCGGAATAGGCGGCGGTAAAATGTCTTCTAATGGTAAGTATATCTACCCAATGAATTTATTAAAGAAACACTTTAATAATAAGAGTCTAACTATTCCAAATTATCAATCTGTTAAAGGTAGAGAAATTGGGAATAACAAAGAAGTTCATATAGTATTTGATGATATGAACTCATTTGCTTGAACACAAAACAAAAACAAAACAACGCCTTATTATACTTTTGATGTATCTAAGCCTGAAGAAAAAGTAGAGATTTTATATTTCACTGACCCTGCATTGTATGATATCGGAATTTTTAACAACAGATTGCCATCTGATATTATTAATGCTTTAAGTGAAAGTATTGTTGAACTTGCTAAGAATAACGAAGATCCATACGGACCTACTGTTGGTTACAATGGTTATAGAGTTATTAATGACGCAAATACTGAAGTATATCAATTCCAAGACAAAGCTAAGGTTAATTAATGGATAAAACTAATTACATAAAATTTTCGGGCGTTTCTATTAAACATAAAAAATATAAAGATTTTAGCGTTGATAATATCAATTTTGAATTATATGGTTCGGAAGTTTTGATGTTAATTGGTAAATCGGGTGCTGGTAAAACAACTCTATTAAACTCCATTACTAATAATAAACTTGTTTCTAATGGTCAGATTATTTTTAACGATCAGAATTTATTGTCCTTAAACAAAAACAAAATCAGAAAAATATCAAGATCATTCGGTTTCCTTGATCAAGTCCCTAATTTGATATTAGAAGATTATGTTTATGAAAATATTACAAGAAACATCAAAAAGAAATGATGATGCCAAATATTCAATTTTACACCATTATCTGTACTAAATAAAGTAGAACAAGTTTTAGCGAAATTAGGTCTATCAGACCATATTAATAAATTAGTTAAAGACCTGTCAGGAGGACAGAAACAAAGAGTCGAGATTGCTAAGATATTTTTTCAAAAACCAAAGTTATTGATTATCGATGAGCCAACCACGGGATTAGATTATTTAAATTCTGAAATTGTTATCAAAGAAATTATTGCCTTATCTAAAGAATTTAATGCTCCTGTAATTATATCCATTCACGATCTTGAGATAGTAAAAAAATTCGCTCATAAGATATTAATTATTCAAAACAAAACAGCCAATTTGATTAGCAATTCTGACGACTTAAATATCGAAGAAATAAAAAGAAAATATGACACAGAATAATTTTTTAAGATTATTAAAAATTAACAAATTTACCGTACTTTTTGCACTTTTTTTAATTTTATGCATAATTTCTGTTGTCATTATAAACGTTAATATTAATGTTAATGGATGAGAAGTTTTTAAAACGAATTTTGCAAGTCTATTTAACCAATCTGAAATCAACAAATCTGCGTTATTAAAAAAATCCTTTGAATATTTATGAACTACAATAAAATACACAACAGCAGGAACGTTGATTGGTTTTAGTTTAGGTTGCTTTGTTGGATATTTATCCGCACTCAAAATAACAAACAATATAACAGCATGGGTAATTAAATTAGTGATCATCTTTTTTAGATCATTCCCTGTTGTTATTTTTATTAATCTATTTAACACCTCATTTAATTCGAATTTATCAGCAATAATTATTATTGCTTGATTTTCTATGTTGTGAGGTGCTAAATATATTGCTGATTACATTGAAAATAGTAATATTGCACAATTCCAAAAATTTGTAGATCGTTCACAAAACAAAATCAGTTCATTTTTTAATAATATCTACATTGATATCAAATCAAAGATTCTAGTTTTATTTGCATATTCATTAGAATCTAATTTTCGATGAACAACAATTTTATCAGCAGTAGGTTTAATTGGTTTTGGACAGTTAATTAATGATCCGATATCAATCGATAATAACTTTTCATCTACATTAATTCCATTAATTGTTTTAATGACTTTTTTATTGATGAATGAAGGAATTTTATATTTATTTGAAAACTACTTTATAGCTAGAAAATCTTATTCAAAAGAAAAGAATTTAAATAAGCTATTAATGATTAAAAAAATCATTATTTATTTATTCTTTTTAATCATCATTGGATTCAGTTTATATTCGTTGTTTTCAATAAGACTAAAAGTTAATAATTTATCAATTTTTACCGACTTTTTTGAACGTTTATTTAATTTTAATACAAGTTTTTTTGCAACAAAAACTTTTAGTGAAAATCCGTTTTTAATCATAATAGAATTAACACTTCAATCAATCCTAATTTTATGTATAGTTTTTGTATTTAGTTTATTATTCGCAACACTATGTTCTAATCTTGTAAATAAATATGTATCAATATTTTTCAAGGGATTCTTTTTAGTTATCAGAACAATCCCTATTATCATTATTTTTAGATTATTCAATCCGTTGTTCAACTCAGGAGTTTCAACAATAGTTGTGGTCGGATCGCTTTATATTTCAACATCAATAACTAAGAAAGTATATGTATTAATAAACTCATTAAACTGATCATTAGTAACAAGCATGAAAACTAAGTTATATACAAATTATGAAATCATAAGATTGTATATTCTACCGTCTATTAGAAAAGATCTAGTTACAGTATATTTACTTGAATTTGAGTCAATCCTAAGGTTATTAATCACTCTAGGAGCTTATGGTACTTCAGTAATAGGTCAATTGATAGATATCTACATTTATCGAAGTAATATTGAGAATTTAGGTACCTATGTATTGAGTATAATGTTCTATTTCCAGATAATTGATCTATTATCGATTGCTATTAGGTATAAAAAAAATATATTTTTTTATACTAAGTAGGTAATAAAAATGAACGACAAAGAAAATAAAGAACTATCGAAGTTCAGAAGGAATAGAATGATATTATCAATCACAATTATTTTGGTTATTGTGGTGATAATTATTTTAAGCATTCTTTCAGTTACCGTTTTTAAAAAAAATTAATTTATGAGTTTCAAAAAAAATTTAACTTCTTCTAAAGAAGCTAATATTTCTGACTGATATACTGAAGTAATTAGTAAGGGTGATCTAATCCATTATTCAAATATTAAAGGGTTTATGTCATTTCTTCCTAATGGTTGAAAGATCTGACAACAAATAAGACAAGAATTAACTAGAGAATTTGAAAAAAGAGGAATTCTAGAACTTTGCTTACCATCATTAATAAGCCATAACGATTTTTTATTAGAAAAAAAACATCTAGAAGGTTTTGCTCCAGAACTATTTTTAGTTACTAAAACAAGCAATGAAAATGAGAAGTATGTTTTAAAACCAACTTCTGAAATTTCATTTTGTAATTTATGACGTGAAACATTGCGAAATTACCGTCAATTACCGATAAAACACAATCAATGAACTAGCGTTTTTAGAGTTGAAAAAAACACTCGTCCATTCCTTAGAAATAGTGAATTTTTCTGACACGAAATTCACAGTTGTTTTGAAACTGAAGAACAATCAAACGACTTCGCATTAAACATTTGAAATCTTTACCAAGATTTTATTAAAAATGTTTTATGCATTCCATTAGTGGCTGGAGAAAAAACTGAAGTAGAAAAATTTGCCGGCGCTAAAACTACTTACACAGTTGAAACAATTATGCCTGATGGTCAAGCATTACAAAGCGCAACATCACATAACTTATCGCAAAACTTCTCTAAAGCGTTTGATATCAAATACCAAACTAAAAACAATGATTACCAACATGTTTATACGATGTCAGCTGGTATATCAACAAGAATTATCGGTGCTATCATAATGACTCACGGGGATGATGATGGTTTAGTCTTCCCAACTACTGTAGCGCCTTATCACATTTCTCTAAATTGTATTTTTGATAATACAAACGAAGAATTATTATCTAAATTAAACGAATTAAACGAAAAATTATCGAAAAAATACCGTGTTCATTTAGATTTATCAAAAGATTCTACTGGTGAAAAAATTAAGAACTCGCAACAACGTGGAGATTGTTGTATCTTAATGATGGGTCCAAACGATTTAAAGAAAAATGAAATTGTTTTTATGGATCGCATTAGCAAACAAAAACAATTTATCAGTCTTGACAATTTAGACAAAATAATAGAAGATTTATTCGGTTCGTTTGATAAAAAACTTTACGAAAAAGCTCAAGCAGTTTTTGAAACGAAAGTTGATACCGCTAAAACATTTGATGAATTCAAAGAAAAAATCGAATCCGGTAAATTCGTAAAAGTTTATTATTGTGATGAAGAACAATACGAAAAAGAAATTAAAGAAAAGACTAAAGCTTCGTCAAGATGTATTATCAAACGTTTAGATGATAAAACTAATGAAAAATGTTTTATCTCCAATAAACAAGCAAAAGTTGAAATATATTTTGCTCGTTCTTATTAAGAAATATTCTTACTTATATAAAGTATAAATATCAAACGAATTTATTTAAGATTAAATAAAAACTATTGATATATAAAATAACATATAATAAGCAAAAATATGGGTTATATTTAAGTTAGGTCGTTATTATAAGATCTAACCTATTCAAAATCCATATTTTTGCTTTTTTAAAATTCAACAACAATAATTATAAACAATTTTTCTTCCTTTTAGCAAAGTAAAGACATATCTTGAATAGAAAACTTAAAAATATCTGGAGATCATTCTATGAATAAACAAATGATAAATGATGCTAAGAAATATTTAAAAAGATATGAATTTTTTAGAAAACGAATCGATAATAGTGAAATTATAAAAAGTGTATTTAACCAAGATTTTAGTGAAGATAATTCATCAGATATGTTATCTTATATTCAATTAGTTGAAACATCTTTAAAACAACTTAAAAAAGAAGAAAAAAATATACTAATTGATGTTTTCTTAAAAAGAAAACATAGAACTGAGTTTAATTACAGTTGTGCGAGTTTTTATAGATTATTAAATAGAGCTTGCTCAAATTTCTTTTATTCGATGGGAATTATGTATCAAACTAACCCATGTTAATTACTAATCATATTATCTTTGATAGTAATAATAAACCAATTATCATCAATAAAGAAGATACGTGATGAAAACTAATACCTTTAAAAGATAAAAATTCAAAGATCCTTTTTGATGATAACGGAAATCCGATCTATTTCAGAGCATCATTAAATTTTCAAAACACATGATCGGATAAAAATAACATCCATTTAAATTTCGAGGTAATAATTGAAAATGATTCAATTCTGCCTCCCAACTTTGTTCAGAGTAATGTTTCAATTGCTGGAACAATATATCCAACATTAATTGATTTAGTTAATGAAGAGGATAATTTCAAAACTAAAAAAGCGATAATAAAAGTTGTTGTTCCTATTGAAAAAATTACTACCGAAAAATTTGAAGAAGGTATAGAATTACCGGTCGTAATTGATTTTTACCTGCAAAAAGATATCCTAGATGGAATTAAAGATTCATTAGAATCTAATGCTCTTAGGTTATTAATCGAAAATTTAAAAAATTCTAGAATTACAACTAAAATTAAGTTCAATAATTACCTATTTTTTAAGAAAAGAAGAGGTGAAAAAGAGGTTGATTCTTCATACGAAAATTCTGAAAAAAGAAAATTAAGTTGATACCAACCTAACTATACGCATCTGAGTGATTTAGATCAGATTAAGGAATTAATTACTTTAAATATAAATTCAGTTGTAACTGTATTTAATTACAAAATCTCTTTCCGATATTCTTCTTCTGTTAACGGATCGCCAAAAAGCTTTAATATTTCAGAGAGAAGTCAAATAACATATCCTCCCAATACAGATATTAAATTTGGTTTAGAGAGTAATTACATATACGACACAAATACTAATGAAATTTTAGATAGAGGAATAAACAATCATTATTTCTTTTTACCGAATGGTGGTGAAGGTTTGTATTCTGTACAAATAAGTTTATTAATTAATAAAGTCAAGTACGATCTTGAAGCTGCTAATACATTTAGTTATTTCTCTTGGTTAGATAACCAAAGTAAACTTGATTTTATTGATATTTTTCCGAAGGTTATTAAATCTATAGGTTCATACGCAATAGTTGAATAATGAATAAAATTTATAAAAAAATAGTGATTGGTTTATTTTCATCTTTTCTGTTTTTTGGTACTGTTGGGTTGGCGGTAGCTACTTATTTTTCGAGCACAAAAACTATTAAAAAAGATGAAGGGAAAATTGAAGGTAAGAATAAAATAGAAAATAATGAAGATAATAAAAATCAAATTCTTCCAAGTCTTAAAAAATATCCTTTAGAAAATTCGATAGATTCAAATAAATATTATTACTATTATGTTGAAATTTACAAATATCTTTATAAGATAAGTGATTTAGATTCTTTAATTAACTATCGTGATTATTTAAATCAAAATAACAATGATCGACCTTTTAGTGGATTTGATGTTAATCTATTCAAAAGAAATATTAAGAAATGAGTTTATCAAGCTATAAGGTCATCGCCAAAATTTCGCAATAACAATGATGATATTTTTATAAATATTGATTATTATATTGAGAACCCTAGCAGATCAATAAGTATCAATGCTGTTTGATCATTTAAAAAAGCTTTAACGTACAAAAATAAAACTGTTAAATTTTGAGATCAGTTTGTTTTAAGAGTAAAAGATAAATTGACTATCGATAATGAATAATTGTCAATTTATTTTTAAATTGATATACTAATAAAGCATTTATGGATATTTTAAGCGTCATCAATAATATAGCTAAAAAGAAAAAAATGGCTGTAACTCTTAATGATTCGAATATGAATAAAAGTTACAAAGAATTAGGTATTGATTCTTTAGATCTATTTGATATTATTGTTGAATTGGAATCTGAGTTCAATATTGAATTTTCTGATGAAAAATTGATGAAAATTAAAACTATAAATGATTTAGTTCATTATATAAAAGAACTTAAGAAATAATCTTTAGGGGTGTAGTTCAATGGTAGAACATCGGTCTTCAAAATCGAGTGTTGTGGGTTCGAGTCCTGTCACCCCTGCCATTATTTGATAAGTTTTATAAAAAAAGAAAAGACGCAGATAATGCGTCTTTTCTTTTTTTGTGAAAACTTTTTGTAAAAAAAAGTAACTTTTTATTAAAAAAAGGTTTTTAATAATATAATATATTAGCATTAAAGCTATATAATATAAAAATACATAGCGCTATAAGTAAACACGGTTCAAGACCGTTTCACTTTAGAAATTTTTAAGGAGAAATATTTTAAAAAATGGCAAAAGAAAGGTTCGATCGTAGTAAACCCCACGTTAATATCGGAACAATTGGTCACATTGACCACGGAAAGACTACATTAACCGCAGCAATTTGTACCGTGTTAGCAAAAGCTGGTACATCTGAAGCTAAAGCGTACGATGAAATCGATGCGGCTCCAGAAGAAAAAGCACGTGGTATTACAATTAACACTGCTCACGTAGAGTACTCTACTGCAAATCGTCACTATGCTCACGTTGACTGTCCTGGTCACGCTGACTATGTTAAAAACATGATTACAGGTGCTGCTCAAATGGACGGTGGTATCTTAGTAGTTTCAGCAACTGATGGTCCTATGCCTCAAACTCGTGAACACATTTTATTAGCTCGCCAAGTAGGCGTTCCTAAGATGGTTGTGTTCTTAAATAAATGTGACGTTGCTGATGATCCAGAAATGCAAGAATTAGTTGAAATGGAAGTTAGAGACCTTCTTAAATCTTACGGATTTGATGGTGACAACACTCCAATCATCAGAGGTTCTGCATTGGGCGCTCTTAACGGTGAAGCTAAATGAGAAGAAAAAATTCACGAATTAATGAAGGCTGTTGACGAATACATCCCAACTCCTGATCGTGAAGTTGATAAACCATTCTTATTACCTATCGAAGACACTATGACTATTACTGGTCGTGGTACAGTTGTAACTGGTAGAGTTGAACGTGGTCAACTTAAAGTATCTGAAGAAGTTGAAATCGTTGGTATTACTGAAACTAGAAAAGTAGTAGTAACTGGTATCGAAATGTTCAGAAAAGAATTAGAATCAGCTATGGCTGGTGATAATGCTGGTATCTTACTTCGTGGTGTAGATCGTAAAGATGTTCAACGTGGTCAAGTATTAGCTAAACCTGGTTCTATTACTCCGCACAAAAAGTTCAAAGCTGAAATTTATGCACTTAAGAAAGATGAAGGTGGTCGTCACACTGCTTTCTTAAATGGTTACAGACCTCAATTCTACTTCAGAACTACTGACGTAACTGGTTCAATTCAATTAAAAGAAGGAACTGAAATGGTTATGCCTGGTGATAACGCAGAAATTACTGTTGAGTTAATTTCTTCAATCGCTTGTGAAAAAGGTTCTAAGTTCTCTATCCGTGAAGGTGGTAGAACTGTAGGTGCTGGTACTGTAGTTGAAGTATTAGAATAGTAGTTTAATTACTAGAATAATTCATTTTTAATAATAAAAATTATAATAACTAAGGAACAATGTTCCTTAGTTTTATTTATAAATAACAATAAGGAAGTATTTAACTTTGAAAAAAATCGCTTTTGTTATAGATTCCTCATCAAATATTTTAGGTGATGAATCTAAACATATATACTTAGTACCATTAGGTATAATTGAAACTAAAAACTCAGAGCAAACTGTTCATAACGCAAGTTATGACATGGATTTAGAAAAATTAGATGAAAAAATTAAAAGTGGCTCAAAATTTAAAACTTCTCAATCATCTATAGGAGTTCTACAACAAACATTAGAAGAATTAACCCAAAAATATGATTATGTAATTGGGCTGCCGATTTCTGAAAAATTATCAAGCAACTATGCGACTTGAAAAAGTTTAGAATCTGAATTTAAAGGAAAATTCTTCGCTTTCAATCTAGGTAATGTTGAAATCGGAATAGTATGGATGTTGGAAGAAATAAGAAAGTTCCTAGAATCTAAAAATAATGAAGTAGATCCAAAAGAAGTTGAAGCATTTATTGCTAAGATGAAGAAAAACTTCGGTGGAGTTTTAGTAGTTTCAGATGTAAGTCAATTAATTGCTGGTGGAAGATTAAAAGGGTTTAAAGCGGTTTTTGTCAAAACTTTAAAGCTTAAATTACTAATTAGCATGATGCCTACTAATGGTGGTTTAGAGTATTTTGATAAAACAAAAACAGATTTAGCGGCTAAAAATAATTTAATTGATTTCCTTGAGGAAAAAATCAAATTAAAATCTAAAAAAATTAAGCGAGCAGCGATCGTTACTACCATTCTTGATGATAATGAAAATCAAAAAGTACTTAACGAATTCAAATCGTTATTAAAATCAGATGTTGAAATTAAAATAGTTCGTTTCTCACCTGTTATCGCTGTACATACAGGAATTTCTAATTACGCTCTATTAGTGCAAATGGAAGATTAATTATGCAAGTAACACTGTATTATTCTTTTGAAAATCTTCAAGATACAATGATTGGATACATAAAAGATCCATCAACTATCGCTAGTAATAAACAAATTGGCGATGTAATTTATTTTTACAACAACAATAACGACATTGTTAGTTTCAATATTCTAAATGTTTCGCAAAAAGAAAAATTATCATCATTAATTAAAAATAAAGGATTAGTTTTTTTAACTAAAGAGCTTAAAGAATGTTTGGTTAATGAATATTTAACTGAAATAAACAACTTAGAATCTGCTTTTTTAATTGGCCAGGTAATTGAAGTTAATCCAGTAGAAGGAACACATTTAAACCATTGTATAGTGGATATTGCTAAAGAAAAACCATTATCAATTGTTTGTGGTGGTTCTAATGTATCTAAAGGAATAAAGGTTGTGGTGGTTCAAGTTGATGGATTCATTTACAACGGTAAACATATTAAAAAATCTGAATTGTTTAATCTAGAATCTTCAGGTATGATTTGTTCAGAAAATGAATTAGGTTTAACTAATATGAGTAATGATGATCATAAAATACTAATTCTTAATGATGATGCTATCGTTGGTTCAGAATTCGAAACAACCATAAACAGTAACTCTAATGACTTCAAATATTAATAGTCAAAGATTAGAAACAAAAAAACAACTAAATGACAAAATAACAAAAAGGTTTAATGACAAACGCCTTTTTGTTGTTTTATTACGTTTTATTATTCCGTCAATTTTTGTCTCTTTTTTTTCTGCATTATACATATTTATTGATCAAATAATGATTGTAAAGTTTGTTATAAAATCTGATCTAAATCCAGCATCAATTTTTGATAACAATTACTTTAATTTCGTTGATAGTAATAATCAAACCTGAACTTACAATGATTATGTAAAGGCTTCTAAAAATTTAAATGTACTAGTTTTCAATATCAATGATCTAATTAGAGCCTCTATCTCAATATCGGCTCCAATAACAGTGATAATTAATGCTTTAACATTATTAATTACAATGGGTATGGCTAACCAATTTTCTAAAGCATTGGGTAGTGGTAATGAAGCTAAAATTAAAGAAGTATGATCAACAGGTTTTACGACTAATTTAGTAGTTAGTATAGCTTCATCTTTAATTATCGTAAGTGTCGCTAGAGTTTGATTAACTAATTCTGCTAATGGAAGTATGAATAATATGAATGCTGCTTTTGATGTTAATTCAGTCGATGGTCAAATAGTCAGTAGATTCTTTGCCAGATTTAAAGAATTGCAAATAAACAATGCATGTAATTATGTATATGTTTTAGCTGGTTTATTCGTGATTCAATCGATGAATCAGATGTATTTCTTGCTTAATCAAGCTGAAGGAAGACAGCTTTTTATTTCAATTATTCCTCCATTAGCTAATATCATTAATATTATTTTTGATTATTTACTAATTCGTTTTACAAATTCTGGAATAGCAGCCGCAGCCTATGCTACTGTTATTGGATGAGGATTAAACTGTTTGGCTTATCTTACTTACAATATTTTATTGATCAAGAAAAATGAAACTTATCTAGTTTATCAAGGCATTTTTAAAAAGGCTAATTTTAATTGAAACTATTTATATTTAATTTTCTTGATTGGGCTTGCTAGTTTTTTTAGAAATGCAGCACTATCAATTTCTAATGCCATATTTCAAACTAATCTAGTAAGTGTGACAGAAAAAATTCAGCCGAATTTACCACCAAATTATTATCAATCAATTTTTGGTTCAATCACACCAATAAGTAACCTAATGTTGCAATCAGTTTGAGGATTAATAAACGGAGGTAGAACTGTTGCTGGATATAAATTTGGTCAAAGGAATTTCAATGACATTACAAAAATTTATTGATATGTTCCATTAATCGCTTTTTGTTATTCGATCATTGTTTATTTAACATTTATATTTGGATTAAATAACGTTTTCTTAAATGGTTTATTTAATATTGAAGATCACGATAAATTAATTATTGCAAATATCATATTAAAAATCACCTTAGTGCAATCAATTTTTATTGCGTTAAGTATGAACGCGCAATTATTATTTCAATCTACTCAAAGAATTGGAATGGCTTGAATCAGTTCGTTAATGCAAGGTTTATTTACATTTATTCCAGTTTTCTTTACCATGTATTATTTATCTATTAATAAAAACAATATATTCCTATATATTTGAATTCAACCAATAAATGCAATACTAGCTTGTTTATGTAACTGAATCATTTCAATACCATTTGCTCATAAATATCGAGAATTTGTTAGTAAGTATGATATTGGAATGTTGATGAAAAAATATTTAGATAAAAATAATAAAATTGAAAAAAAATAAAAATTTTTTGAAAAAAGTTATTGCATAATCAAAATATTATGATATACTTTTAAAGGCTATCAATCGATAATAAACTGGTAGCTAGTTAAATGCTTCTTGAAAACTGAATAGAATCTGTCATTTTCTGAGAGTTTGATCCTGGCTCAGGATTAACGCTGGCGGCATGCCTAATACATGCAAGTCGATCGGATGTAGCAATACATTAGAGGCGAACGGGTGAGTAACACGTATCCAATCTGCCTTATAGTGGGGGATAACTAGTCGAAAGATTAGCTAATACCGCATAACAAGTTAATTATCGCATGAGAATAACTTTAAAGAAGCAACTGCTTCGCTATAAGATGAGGGTGCGGCATATCAGCTAGTTGGTGAGGGTAATGGCCCACCAAGGCGATGACGTGTAGTTATGCTGAGAGGTAGAATAACCACAATGGGACTGAGACACGGCCCATACTCCTACGGGAGGCAGCAGTAGGGAATTTTTCACAATGGACGAAAGTCTGATGGAGCAATGCCGCGTGAACGATGAAGGTCTTTTTAGATTGTAAAGTTCTTTTATTTGGGAAGAAAAGTCAGTAGAGTGGAAAGCTATTGACCTGACGGTACCATTTGAATAAGTAACGACTAACTATGTGCCAGCAGTCGCGGTAATACATAGGTTGCAAGCGTTATCCGGATTTATTGGGCGTAAAACAAGCGCAGGCGGATTAGAAAGTCTGGTGTTAAAAGCAATTGCTTAACGATTGTATGCATTGGAAACTTCTAGTCTAGAGTTTGGTAGAGAGTCCCGGAACTCCATGTGGAGCGGTGAAATGCGTAGATATATGGAAGAACACCAGAGGCGAAGGCGAGGACTTGGGCCAATACTGACGCTTAGGCTTGAAAGTGTGGGGAGCAAATAGGATTAGATACCCTAGTAGTCCACACTGTAAACGATGGATGTTAAGTGTCGGAGCGAATACTTCGGTGCTGCAGTTAACACATTAAACATCCTGCCTGAGTAGTACATTCGCAAGAATGAAACTCAAACGGAATTGACGGGGACCCGCACAAGTGGTGGAGCATGTTGCTTAATTCGACGGTACACTGAAAAACCTTACCTAGACTTGACATCTTGGGCGAAGTTATAGAAATATAATGGAGGTTAACCCAATGACAGGTGGTGCATGGTTGTCGTCAGCTCGTGTCGTGAGATGTTGGGTTAAGTCCCGCAACGAGCGCAACCCTTATCGTTAGTTACTTTGTCTAACGAGACTGCCAACGTAAGTTGGAGGAAGGTGGGGATGACGTCAAATCATCATGCCCCTTATGTCTAGGGCTGCAAACGTGCTACAATGGCCAATACAAACAGTCGCAAACCCGTAAGGCGGAGCTAATCTGTAAAGTTGGTCTCAGTTCGGATTGAGGGCTGCAATTCGCCCTCATGAAGTCGGAATCACTAGTAATCGCGAATCAGCCATGTCGCGGTGAATACGTTCTCGGGTCTTGTACACACCGCCCGTCAAACTATGAGAGCTGGTAATATCTAAAACCGTGTTGCTAACCGCAAGGAAGCGCATGTCTAGGGTAGGGCCGGTGATTGGAGTTAAGTCGTAACAAGGTACCCCTACGAGAACGTGGGGGTGGATTACCTCCTTTCTATGGAGTATATTAATACACTAACACGATATACACCTGTTACATATAACGGTGAAATAATAAAATCCAACAAAAAGGTTAAACCCATTAAAGCAAATTTATTAACTAAAAGTTGTTGGTCAGATTCTGTTCAGTTATCAAGGGGCATTTAATATTTTTATCATTAGAAACCCTCTTATTCACCGGATCAAACCGGTGTTTTTTTATTATATTTACCGATAATTTTTAATAATTTGATAAAGATCAAGTTATTAAAAATTATTTTTTAGTCTTTTATTAGAAAAATTGTTACTAGATTTTTATGAAAAGTGTATTATAATGAAATTGTTATAACTTATTTAAGCTGTATCAATAAAGAGGAGTTTAATATAATATGAAATCACTACTTTTAATGTCGATATTATAAAACACTTGATCACCAGTCGATTAAGTAAATGTATAAAAATACATCTAAATTAATATTTAAAAGTAGTTGAAAAACTCTTTAAAAGAGCATTATGTTATTCCAGTCAATGTTTTGAATACATTAAATTATTCCTTGAATGCAAATGTGTATAAAAACATAAAAAGTGGTTATATTATCATGAAAAGAATTTTAAGTTTTTTTAGTTACCGTGGGTTTGTTTTAAACATTATAATGTTGGTAAGCTTGATTGTTTTTATTGCGGTCTATGTTTACTTATCAAATATTGATCCGAATCAGTTAGATCATATGAATGAAAATAAATCACAAAATGGCATTCTTTTTATTAATGCATCAATTGCTTTTTTAATAATTGGGCTAGCTGGTATAGGGATTACTTTTGGATTAAATCTGGTTTATTGAATTAATAAAGTTAGTCTTAGAAAAATTATTAAAACAGAAACTAATATTGATTCTTGATTGGTAATTCTATCAATAATTCCGTTAATTGGTGTTGTAGTAGATTTCCTTATTTTTAAGAAAACGGCAAATAAATTTTCTGATCGAATCATTAGACCGAATAATTTAGCGACGAAAAATTTATTTAACTGAATGTCAATTACGCAAATATTATTTTCAATTATTATTTCAATATTATTGATAGTTAATGTTATTTATTTAAATACCAATTCCTTGAGTAATTTAGGATCAATAAAATTTGTTTCGTTTATTGTTTATGCGCCGATATCTTATGTAACCGGAATAATATTATTAGTAACTCTAGTTGTTGCGACTGTTAAATTCTTTAGTCGAATTATTAAAACAAAAAAATTAAAGAAAGAATTAAGAATTTCATCTAAATCAGAATATTTTGGTCAAATATTTCTTCCTTGATTATTAACTGAATACAGACTAAAAAAAGCGAATTACATTTCGTTACAAGATATGGATAATAATTACCAAGTTTGAAAATAATAAGAATGCATCTCGGATGCATTCTTGTTTTTATATACAAGATAAAAAGAAGTTAATAACAAGAAAACTCTTAAATCTTATTAAAAATTGCGATCCTTTTATTTATATAAATAATGTTTAGAATCCTGTATTTTCTAGGGTTTATAAGATCTTGTATTTTCAATACTTATAAAAAATAATAGATAAAAATTTTGATAAAAAAACTAAAAATAAAAAAATATTTAAAAAAATATTGTCATATTTGGTTTTTTGTGTTATACTTTTAAAGGCTTTAAATAGCTACATTGTTCTTTGAAAACTGAATACGACAAATCTTTCTAGTCCGAAATTTGATTAAAGTATCAAATCAAATTTCAATAATATAGATTCAAAAATAGCTAATGGATCAAATACATAAGTTACTAAGGGCTTATGGTGGATGCCTTGGCACTAGAAGGCGATGAAGGACGTGCAAACCTGCGAAAAGCTACGGGGAGCTGGTTGGAAGCGATAATCCGTAGATGTCCGAATGGGGGAACCTGATTAATAGAGATATTAATTATTTAGATCTGAATTCATAGGATCTAAAAGCGATACGTTGTGAAGTGAAACATCTCAGTAGCAACAGGAAAAGAAATCGAAAGAGATTCCGTGTGTAGTGGCGAGCGAAAGCGGAAGAGGCCAAACCAAGATTTATCTTGGGGTTATAGGACTGTGACATGGACTTTGAATTGATAGGAGAAGTAGTTGAAAAGCTACGCAATATAGGGTTATAGCCCCGTATCTTAAATTGGTTCAATACCTAACAGTATCCTGAGTACATCGAGAAACGTTATCTTGATGGAATTCGCCCAGACCATTGGGCAAGCCTAAATACTAACTAGTGACCGATAGCGTATAGTACCGTGAGGGAAAGGTGAAAAGAACCCAGGGATGGGAGTGAAACAGATTCTGAAACCATATGCCTACAACGTGTCAGAGCACATTAATGTGTGATGGCGTGCGTTTTGAAGTATGAGCCGGCGAGTTATGATAGCAAGCAGGTTAACCTTTAGAAGGGAAGCCAAAGCGAAAGCGAGTTTGAATAGAGCGACACATATGTTTGTTATTATAGACCCGAAACGGGTTGAGCTAGTCATGGGCAGGTTGAAGTTAGAGTAACATCTAATGGAGGACCGAACCGACTTTCGTTGAAACGACAGCGGATGACCTGTGACTAGGGGTGAAATTCCAATCGAAATCCGTGATAGCTGGTTCTCGTCGAAATAGTTTTAAGACTAGCGTAAGATAATGATTAGTTGGAGGTAGAGCTACTGAATGTATGATGGCGCCGCCTTGGTGTACTGAATACAATTAAACTCCGAATGCCAATTAATTTACTCTTGCAGTCAGACAGTGGGGGATAAGCTTCATTGTCACAAGGGGAAGAGCCCAGATCATTAAATAAGGTCCCTAAAATATGCTAAGTGGAAAAGGTTGTTAAAATACTTAAACAGCAAGGATGTTGGCTTAGAAGCAGCCATCGTTTAAAGAGTGCGTAACAGCTCACTTGTCGAGTGTTTTTGCGCCGAAGATGTAACGGGGCTAAGCATATTACCGAATTTATGGATTATCTATTTATTTAGATAGTGGTGAACGAGCGTTGTATATGGGGTGAAGTCAAACCGTGAGGATTGAGTGGACTGTATACAAGTGAGAATGCCGGTGTAAGTAACGCTTGAGAGTGAGAATCTCTCAAACCGATTGACTAAGGTTTCCTGGACGAGGGTCGTCCTTCCAGGGTTAGTCTGGACCTAAGGCGAGGCAGAAATGCGTAGTCGATGGAAGAACAGGTTAATATTCCTGTACAAACAAATAGCTGATGGAGTGACGGAGAAGGTTAATGCATCCCCATTATTGGATTTGGGGTTAAATAAGAAGTCTTAAGAGTTGGCAAATCCGCTCTTTCTAAGGACAACTTATGAATACGAGTGAACGCTCTGCAAGTAGCGAAGATGCATACATCACGCTTCCAAGAAAAGCTTCTGAGTTAACTATTTGTTTCCAGTACCGAGAACGAACACACGTGGTCAAGGAGAAGATCCTAAGGTTAGCGAGTGAACTATAGCTAAGGAACTCTGCAAATTCATCCCGTAAGTTCGCAAGAAGGGATGCTCAATGTAAAAGTTGAGCCGCAGTGAAGAACGAGGGGGGACTGTTTAACTAAAACACAGCTCTATGCTAAATCGCAAGATGATGTATATGGGGTGACACCTGCCCAGTGCTGGAAGGTTAAAGAAGCGTGTTAGAGCAATCAAAGCTCGCGACTGAAGCCCCAGTGAACGGCGGCCGTAACTATAACGGTCCTAAGGTAGCGAAATTCCTTGTCGGGTAAATTCCGTCCCGCTTGAATGGTGTAACCATCTCTTGACTGTCTCGGCTATAGACTCGGTGAAATCCGGTACGGGTGAAGACACCCGTTAGGCGCAACGGGACGGAAAGACCCCATGAAGCTTTACTGTAACTTAATATTGGGCAGAGTTTAGACATATAGAGTATAGGTGGGAGACTTTGAAGCAACTTCGCTAGGAGTTGTGGAGTCACCAGTGGAATACCACCTTTGTTTAAATTCTTCTCTAACTAGTTGCTGTTATCCAGCAATAGGACAGTGTTAGGCGGGCAGTTTGACTGGGGCGGTCGCCTCCTAAAAGGTAACGGAGGCGTGCAAAGGTACCCTCAGCACGGTTGGAAATCGTGTTAAGAGTGTAATGGTATAAGGGTGCTTGACTGTGAGACTTACAAGTCGAACAGGTAAGAAATTAGGTCATAGTGATCCGGTGGTTCAGTATGGAATGGCCATCGCTCAACGGATAAAAGCTACTCTGGGGATAACAGGCTGATACTGCCCAAGAGTTCACATCGACGGCAGTGTTTGGCACCTCGATGTCGACTCATCTCATCCTCGAGCTGAAGCAGGTTCGAAGGGTTCGGCTGTTCGCCGATTAAAGAGATACGTGAGTTGGGTTCAAACCGTCGCGAGACAGGTTGGTCCCTATCTATTGTGCCCGCAGGAAGATTGAAAAGATTTACTCTTAGTACGAGAGGACCGGAGTGAAGACACCTCTTGTGCTCCAGTTGTAGTGCCAACTGCACCGCTGGGTAGCAACGTGTCGAACGGATAAACGCTGAAAGCATCTAAGTGTGAAACCGACTTTAAGATTAATCTTCCCTTCCAGCAATGGAGTAAGAATCGTTGTGAACTACGACGTTGATAGGCTAAATGTGTAAGTGCCGTGAGGTATTTAGCTGATTAGTACTAATAATTCGAGGACTTAGATTTGATCATAAAACATTAGTTGTTTTAATCATTATGATTTGTTGTATTTAGTTTTTCAAAGAGCGATGTGTGTGATATCGATATCGTGATGGAAACACCTGGTCCCATTCCGAACCCAGAAGTTAAGCATCATGGAGCCGAAGGTAGCTTAGGTGAGAATAGGAAAATATCACGCAAACCAAAAATTAAAACACCACTATAAGTGGTGTTTTTTATTTTTACTATCAACTATAGCTTAAGAGAATGTATTAACTTTATTTAATTGTTTTAAAGTTATACAATGTTATGTATATTCTTTTTTAAAGACTGAGGAAAATAAATTCACTAACAAGGGATTTATTATTAATGTCTTAAATTTAAATAAGGTTTAAAACAACTTTTATTTAACGATTTAATATTCATTTTGAATAACATTTAATCTAATAAATAATCAAATTTATTTAATGAATCTTAGTTAAAAATAAGGAATTATTTTGCTTATTATAATTAGATGTTACAAACTTTATAAATACTGTTTCCTAGACTTATAGATTAATTATTGTTATAATTAATAGATAACTCATTAACTTTATCATTTTTCAAAAAACTATTTAATAAACTAAAACAATATGTTAAAAACAAGAAAAATCAATAAATTTATAAAATTGTCAGCATTACCTGCTAGCTTGATTTTAGGTTCAATTATAACAAGTTGTACGCCAATTCCGATAATCAGTAAAATCGGTAAACAAGAAAAACAAAAAACAACTGATCAAAATGTAGATAATTCAGCAAATCCCACAGTTGATAATATTGGTGATAACCCAATCATTAATGATCCTAGTACTAGTTTAACTTCAATCAATAGAAGAAATGAAAATAATGATAATGATATTATAGAGAATGCGATAGCTAATAACGCAAATTCATCTTCTGAAATTAATAATATCGATATTAGAAGTAAGAGTTATGTAAACGACGAAGAATGATTTAAAAAGTTAAGTACAGATGATGTAGTTTTTGTTGATGGTTCAGCAAAAACAAAAAGATTCTATTCAAGAAGTGACAAAGTTAATAACGCTGAATATGAAACAGATTTATTGAATCAATACGGAGATAAAGGTTTCAGATATCCAGCTTGAAATTATAACTATGAAACAGGGACTAATGCTTTATTAACATTGCCTGAAGCTAATTCAGATGGTAGTCCTAATGTATTAAATATGTCTACTGCTGTTTTTGAAGAAAAAGTCCCAACCAAATATACAGATGGTAGGTCTGGCATCAGATTTAATGATTCATCATGAATTTCTAATGAAATTAAAAATAATAGATTAAAAAAACACCCAGCAGCTAAACTATGATATCAAACAATGCCAACGGCTGACACTCAAGCAATTGAACAAGACCTTAAGATTAGCACAAGAAGAACTGGTTCAGTAAACACCGGTGTTTATGCAGTGCCTGGTGAGGTAGTTAAAATTAAATTAAGTCCAAATACATTTAATTTACTTAAACAAATGTATCCAAACACTGATAAGGCATTACCATTTCAAGCTGTACTTAATATAAATTATTGACATAATAGACCATACGATAACTCTGGTAGAATATCTAATCGTTATCCATTTGTTCAAACCACTTTTTCATTTACATGAAACGATTTTTATGAAGATGAACAATGTTTCAAAATTGGTAGCCCATTTGGTGGAAGTGTAACACTTGAAATTAATAATAGAATATCTAGTAATAATGGCGAACCATACAGTTTAGAATTCAATCTTACAGATGGTGTCGAAATGCTTAATTATTGATATAAGAGCACATCAAAAAAAGAGTGAGATGATCAAATTGAAAGAATTAAGAATGGTAAATTAAAAGCACCTAATGTCGGAATTCAATCAGGTTATTTTTCATTAGCTACATCATTTACTGCTGATAAAACAGTTGCCTATTTACCTATTAATCAGGTATCTTTCCCTGAAACTGTAATGCGAAAATGGGAAAGCTTTTTTACCTCTTCATTTAGATGATATGGATACAATCACAAAAGAATAAACTTGAAATATTGTGATGATATTTGAAATGGAGCTGGAGCTTGAGGTGGCGGAGATAATTTATTTGCACCTATTGGTTGGTCTTCAAGATTTTTTATAGCCGATGATCAATTCGGATTAACTAATTGAGGTAACTACCATGAAGTTAACCACAATTTCGAAGTTAAGGAAGATCCTTTTAATATCAAAAACCATGGTTGAACTAACATTCCTTCAGTTATCAATCTTTCTTACATTAATGATATTTTAAGATATAGAAATGAAGTGAATATAAACGGTGAAGGAAACACCGATGGATGAAAACGTTTAGCTAATCATTACACTTTAAATAAAACTTACAAGGATTGATATAATTTCTATGCTAACATGGTTCACACATTAGGTCGTGATCGTTTTGTTGATTGAACTTTAAGTAGTGGTTGAAATGGTAGATCTTGAGCAGGTTTTGATACAGTTTCTTATTTATCAGAATTCACTGGAATTAATTTTGTATATACTTTAAGAAATTCTTATGATCGTAGTAATATAAATAATTATGATCATTCATTTAAAAAAGCTTCAGGCTATGAATTAAATCAAGGTGAACAAGTTTGATATGATATTTCATTGAGTAAATATCCTGCGTTAGATTTTGTTAGTAGTTTATATGCTGCCGGTTCTTATTGATACGATTCAAGAACAAAAACCTATACTTATAATGGAGATACTCAACCTGCCTACGAAATTCCGGCTGGCGAAAGTCATACATTTGATTTTGAAAATACAATTATTTCACGTAACGATAAATTTAGATGATCTGAACTAAAATTAGATTCGATGACAACTAAGAATGGCGGTAAATTAGAAAGAAATCCATTCAATCCTAAATTGATTGATTATACTCCTAATCTTAGTAAATTGAATGAAATTGACGAATTTGATGTAACTATAGTTCCTGATAAATGAGCTGAAAGACCTGAAAAATATGTTCCTGGTTACAAATTTAAAATTAAAATTCGTAATGTTGTTAAAGGTTTTGAAGCTAGAATTAAGGAAGCAGCACCTTCTAATTGAAGCATTTCAGATATTAATACAGCTATTAGAAGGTTAGGAACAAGACGAGATGTTACTAGATATCCTTATTCATATAATAATTCAACTGATATAACTGAATCAAAACAATTACTTCGCTTAAAAGGTTATTATAGAGCTCAAGCTGATGGTGATATTAAAATTAAAGGTCAAATTGACGACTGATATAAATTAACTATCAATCCTAATGGTTCATCGGACGATGAAGCGAATGACATTGTAACATCTTCTTCAAGTTATCAAGGTGGTGAAAGAATATTAGGTGAAATTAAAAACGCCATAAAAGGCCGCTGATATTATATTAGTCTTGATATATATAATAACGGAGGAAGAGGTTGAGCTAAGGTTTTAGCAGAAATTAATGGACAAAATTTATATAATTTTTCGGACAACATAATTCCTGAATCTTTAGCAGAATTAGACGCAGATAAGAATAATTGAGATAAATATATAGATGATTATTCTTATGATTATAAAGAACGCCAATTTGATATTGCTAATAGATTTAAAGAAGAATTAAATACATTATATCTTCTTGATGATAATAACAATAAGATATCAACTCCTTTTACAACAACATCGAGTTTAGGAAATGCTGGTAGTGATACAAACTGAACAAACATTAATATCATTGATGGTTGAAACAAAAGAGTTGAATATTGAAATACTAAAGAAGCTACATTTACTTGGAAATTCGAAAAACCTGTTCATTTAAATTTAATTCAAATCAAAAACTATTATAGACATTACGAACACAGACCAGACCGAATTAAAATTTTTGCTAAAATAAATGGTGAAGAGAAGCAATTAATTAATGGTAGATTTGGTAAAGATCTTGAAAGATATTACATTGATTACAATTTAAATATTGAAGAAATAAGAATTGAATTCAAAAAGAATTCTTCAACAAGAAATGGTATAGTTATTGGTAGTGTTGGATTCTATACTGATAATAGAATTGATACGTTTAAGAGTGCTATAAATAACGACTTTAATTATTATGGTGCTTGAAAAATTGATCGAAATAATAAATCATTTATTAATGGTTATGCATTATCAACTACAACATTAAACGATTATGTTGAATTTACTAAGGATATGAAATCATATGTAATTTATGGTTACACATCAAATAAACCAGCTGTAATTGATATTTACCATGATGACAAATTAGTAGAAGAGAATGTTGAAATAAGATCACAATTCGATATAAACAACAATAAATTAATTGAAAGATTCTTTGATAATAAAGGTAATCATAAGGTTAAAATTGTAAATAAATCTAATAACCCACTAGTAATAGGATATTACGGTATTAATGATAAAGAAGACAGAATTGACACCTTACCATCAAGTAATTTATAAACCATAGACCAATTATTTAGATAAAAGATAAAACAAATCATAAGATTGTTTTATCTTTAATTCTTTAATGAATTAAATTAACAAAAATAAAAGAAAACAGAGATAACGATGAAGAAAACTAAAAAAATTATTTTAATGGGGAGTATATTAGCTTCTAGTATTATCCCTTTTGTAACAACAGCATGTAAGACGGAAGAAAATTTAAAAAAAGATAATAAAAATAAAAGTAGTAATCAAACTGATTCAGGAAATGTAAGTAAAGATAATATTGACAAAAACACTTCGAATAATTCTGATAGCGAAAGCGATTTATCCAAAGAAAATGATTCATCTAATAAAAACCAAGATGTAGATAATTTTGGGTTATTTGAATCTAACGATCAAGAAATTTCTGATAGTAATTATTATGACGAATCATCTATTGATGATGAAATAAGAAGATTAGCTGTCAAAGAAGAAAGTTTAGCTAATATATCAAATCCAACTACTAACACTTCAAGTACAACTTCGACTTCATCTGAGTCAAGTCAAGCTGATAATACTTTAGCTAATTACCAAATAAAGATCAATGAATGACAAGGCTTATATAATAAAGGTATGGCATTGATAGATGCTATAAATGCATCTAATCAAACAGTAAAAAATTCCTATTTAGAATTTATAAAGACTCAAGTTAATAAGATAAAATCTGGTATAGATAGTACTGCGAGTTCAAAAAATGTTAACAATAGCACTGTTCAAGCGGTTGAACAGGCTGTAAGTTTTATAAAAACTTATGTACCATATATTAATACCTTAGACCCTACATTCACTTTTAAGTGGGCAGAAGAAAATGAACAAATTTTATCTAATTATAAAAATAAATTAACTCAATTTAAAAACATCGTCCAATTTGCTAAAAATCAAGCTACTCTTGTAGATACTCCTCTAGAAGGTGAATCTGCAGATAATAACGCAAGAGTATTAGAAAGTCAATATAATCAATACAAAGACAAACCATATAGTTTACAAAATGAGCAAATATTAGATACTGTAATTTATCGAGCTAAAGAATCTCTTGAAATAATAAAAAATGAGGTTTTTAAATTTAGAAAAAAAGTTTTGATTGATAAGAAGAGTAATGAAGCTGCTAGAGCTAAATGGAATAAAATGCCTCTTTTAGATGGTCTTAAATACATGGATAAAGATTTAGATACTAGAGAACAGTATGTCGATACTTTCAAGACAGTAGCTGATTTATATCCTTCTGCTGTTATGGGTGTTGTTTATAAAGATTTAGATAGAGATCATTTCTATGATTCCATATTTGAAAATCCAACTACAATGGCTGTTATAGATAAATATTGAAAGAAGTTTGAAGTAGAAATAAGAGCTGGTAGAGGTGAATTTAGTGATACTAAATTAGCGTTAGTTGAATTAGATTTAAATGATGTTGAAGCCTTTAAACCGCTAATTAAATTTGCTGATTATTACACTAAATCTCAACTAGAAAAATATAACACATTGAGAGCTAAACTAAAAATCGCTCCTATCAGTGATTTATCTGAAACCTTAACTGATACAGAAAAAGCAAAATTATTACTTCATGGAATTTTAGCGACTGTTAGAGGTGATTTTATTAGAAGAGGTGAAAAAGTTAATGGTTATAAATTAGTTGGGCATAGTTATAATATTGAAACAAAACGCGTAGCTGAAGAACATAAATGATATTACACCGAGAATTACTACGGTTTATACAATAATCCTTCACAATCACCTAAGAATGTTGGGTTTTCAGCTGAATTTGCTTCTTCAATTTTTTTCAAAGCAATTATGGGTGAAAGAAAACCTTATAGTGAATATCGCGATGCGTCTGATGTTAAGAAATTTGCTGATTGAGGGCATCTATACAATACTTTAGATGTTCATCATGGGTTTTATGGATCTATTGTTGTTCTTAAACGCGATCCTAAACCAGGAGAAGAAAATTCTAGATTTAATAAATACAACTTCAATGCTATTGATATGGTATTCAAAGAAGGAAGAAAATAATAGAACAACGAATATTTCAGCGCAAAATTAAGTTGATTCTTTTATTAATTAGATATAAAACGACTCGTTTTTAAGATTAAGAAAATATATTTGTTATAATTTTATTAACTATTTATTAACTACATAAACCTGTGAGGCTATTGATGGATTCTAATAAAAAAAATAAAACTGTACGTTTTAACACATCATCTAAAGATCTAGAAAAATTTGAACGTGTTAAATTAGAAGACACCAAAGTTTTTAACATGGAAGATAGTCTTCTAAAGATAGAATTAACTGAAAAAATTGCTAATTTAACTAAGGAATTCGAAAATTCTACAGATAAAGAAACTCGTAAAGAACTTAAAAAAGAAATCAAAGAACTTCAAAAAGAATTAGCTAAATTGACAGATCAAAAAAAATAAATGTTTGTCAACTTAAACACTAGATCTTACTATTCTTTACTAAGTACTAATTTAAGTATTAGTAAAATTATTGAATTTGCTATTGAGAATAAACAAACTCATGTTTGTTTAACAGATTTTAATGTTCTTTATGGAGCTGTTGAATTTTTTAATTTAGCGAAAAAAAATAATCTAGTCCCAATCATAGGGCTAGAAATTTTTGATATATCTAGTAATTCTGAACTAGTTTTAATAGCTAAGAATAATGATGGATATTTAAAATTAATTAAAATTAGTAGTTTAGCTAGTAGTTCGATTGAATTTAACATTTTTGATTATTTAGACGATAATCTTTTTTTAATTGTTAAGTCTGGCAATTTTTGATGAGACCACCAAAATTGTTTAAATAAAGATGATTTAGCATTTAATTTTGCTAACTGTTATGACTTGAAAGATAAGGTTGGCTTAAATTTGATTAATGCTATAAGTATTAAACAGTCAGGTCAAAAATCGAAATTTGAAATTAATGAACTGTATAACGATGATATTGTTTTAGCCAGTCCATTTTTAAGTACGAATCAAGCCAATAGCAAGTTTTCTGATAAACAATTAGATAAACTCAATGATTTAATTCAAAAATGTTCTTTTTGAGATTTAGATAATCTTAAAAAGAATACAATAATTAAATATAAAACTCCAAAAGGATTTGATAGTAACACTTATCTAGAAGAATTATGTAAAAAATCTTTTAATGAGTTGCTAGATAAAAAACTTGTTAAATTAGATGATATTAAACGCCTTGTTTCTGAATTGGATGTTATCAAGCGCCTTAATTTTAGTGATTATTTCTTATTCGTATATGATTTCATCTACTTCGCTAAAAAAGAAGGAATTGTAATAGGGCCAGGAAGAGGTTCTGCTGCTGGTTCATTTGTTTCTTATCTTTTAAATATAACTACAATTAATCCGATCGAATACGGATTAATCTTTGAACGTTTTCTAAACCCTGAACGTAAGAGCATGCCTGATATTGATGTTGATATCATGGATTCACGGCGTGAAGATGTTGCTAAATACATTTTTGATAAGTATTCTAAAAACAATGTTGCCAACATTATCACTTTTCAAAGAATTAAGGTAAAAAACGCAATTCGTGACGTTTGTCGTGTTTTAGATTTAAAAACATCTGAAACTGATGAAGTTATTAAATTTGTTAGTTATGACGAAATTGAAGAGTGAGAACAGAATAAGGATTCTGCCGGGCTTAAAAAAGTTATCAAATGCCAAGAATGCGATGAATTTAATAAGAATTGTGGTAGATCTGGTAATGTTAGTTGTTATAAAATTAGAAAGATTTTTGATCTAGCTGAAATGATTTTTAATGTTCCAAGGCAAATCGGATCGCATGCAGCAGGTATTGTATGTGGTAACGAACCGCTTGATACTTGCATTCCATTAATCTATTCTGGCGATCGTGCAACTTCGCAATTTTCAATGGAATATCTTGAACAATTTGGATTAATAAAAATCGACTTGCTAGGATTAAAAACATTAACAATTATCGATGAAATTAACAATTTAGTTAAATTAAATCACGACAAAAATTTTGACATCAATAAAGTAGAATTAGACAATAAAGAAACCTTTAATTTATTAAAGAAAAGTTACACAAAAGGTGTCTTTCAATTAGAATCTGTTGGGATGCAAAATGTTTTGAGAAAAGTGCTTCCAGATTCTTTAGAAGATATTTCTATTATTTCAGCATTATTCCGTCCAGGTCCGCAACAAAATATTGATGAATATGTTGAACGTAAGTTTTCGAATAAAAAATACGATCATTTAAGTGATGAATTAATTGATATTCTAAAACCTACTCACGGAATTATTGTTTATCAAGAACAAGTCATTAATACGGCCATAGTTGTAGCTAAATTTAGCGCTGCTCAAGCTGATTTATTTAGAAGAGCGATTTCTAAAAAAGATGAAGAGCTATTGTTAAAAGAAAAAGATAATTTCATTAGGCAAGCAACAAAAAATAATTACACAAAAGAAAAAGCTGTTGAAATCTTCGAATATTTACATAAATTTGCTGACTACGGATTTAATCATTCCCATTCTTTAGCGTATGCTTTTTTAGCATACCAAATGGCTTATCTAAAAGCGAATTATCCCAAAGAATTCTATCTAACTTTATTAAGACATAATATTGATACTAAATCAAAATTAGCTGATTATTTTATCGAAATTATTGAACGTAATATCAGTTTAGTTAAACCTAATATTAATTTATCAGATGCTTCATTCAGTTTAAGTTCTGATGGTCAAAAAATCATTTTAGGATTTAATATGATAAATGGTCTTGGTAGTGAAATTGCTAACAAAATTATTGAGGCTAGAAATAATAAACGATTCGATTCTTTTATTGATTGTTTAATTAATTTACATAAAAAAGGGATAACTAAAGTTTTATTCGAAAAATTAATCAATGCCGGTGTTTTTGATGAATATCGACAAGAATTTTCTAAAAAAGTAATGATTGCTTTAGTTAAAAATTATTATGATGAAAATAATTCTTACAAAAGCGACGATGATCTCATAAGCTTTCAAGAAAAAAAAGAGATTATCAATTCGAATATTTTCTTTTTAAACAAACAAAATCCTGAATTGTTTAGCGTTTTAACAAGGGAAGAATTAGAAAAAGAAAATGAGCAAACTGATAGTTTACTTAAAGTTTCTTTTTTAGATCTTAAAAATAAGATTTACAAACCAAATATTTTTAAAAGCGAAATAACAAAACTAGAAAAAAATATTAAAAATCTAAAAACTGTTAAAGAATTAAAAGGAACGCTCAACAAAGAAGTGTGTTCGATGTTAGTTCAAATCAAAAAGAAAGAACTAAAAAATAAAATTTGAAGATTTACAGTATTTGATGGAGCTTACCAAATAAATGTTAAGGTAAGAGATCTTAAGTTAGTTGAATATTTATCTAATTTTATTGATAAGGAAGACAAGTTATTAATAAGATTAGAACGAGATATTTTTAGGGGTTATGATTCTTACACAGCACTTGGTTTAATTGAATATAAAAACAATCATGAATAACACTAAAAAAGCGTTAATAATCGACGGTAATTCTTTGGTTTTTAGAGCATTTTATGCAACGATTAATATGTATGAATATGCAGTACAAAATAATATCAGACCTAACAATGGGATTAAGACAAGTTTATCTATGGTTAATAAGATTTTAGCTAAGGATAAATACGACTATGCTTTAATTGCTTTTGACTCTAAAGAAAAAACTGATCGTGCTAAATTGTATGATGCATACAAAGCTACAAGAAAAAAACCTGTAGAAGGATTAATTGAACAATTAATTGCGCTTCAAGATGGTTTTAAATTTATGGGATTAAATGTTATTTCATCTCCAGGAATTGAAGCAGATGATTTAGTCGGGTCATTTAGTGTTCTAGCTACTAAAAATAATATAATCTCGCATATATATTCATCTGATCAAGATATTTACCAATTGGTAAATGAAAAAACTAAATTGTTTCAATTCGTTAAGGGTGTAACGATATTTAACGAAATTGATCACGTGAATTTTAATGAACACTTCCATGGATTAAATCCATTGGATGTAATTGAATATAAATCATTGGTAGGCGATAAATCTGATAACATTCCAGGTGTTAAGGGGATTGGCGAAAAAACTGCCATACAATTAATTAAGGATTATCGAAATATTGATGGTATATACGAAAATCTTGATCGGATTAAACCATCGATTCGTAATAAATTAATTGAAAATAAAGATAATTGTTATTTATCTAAAAAACTAGCAACAATAAGAACTGATTGCTTAGAAGAACATAATATTGAAGATTACAAAATCAAACCAATTGACGAAAGTAATTTTATTGGTTTTTGCGAATATTTTAATATAAATTATAGAAACTGATAATTATGCCAGAACTACCAGAAGTCCAAACTGTAATTAACTATTTAAAAGAAGAAATCATTAATCAAAAGATTAATGATGTTATTGTTAATGCTACTAAACTACTTAAAAATTCAACGCCTGAAGAATTTAAAAGATTCTTAGTTGGCGAATCTTTTGTTGATATTAAAAGGATTGGTAAGTATATTATTTTTATTCTAACCAATGATAAAGTGTTAGTATCCCATTTAAGAATGGAGGGTAAATACAAGATTAATCAGTTTAATGCCGACTATGACCAACGCCATGTTTTAGTTAGATTTAAATTAGATAAATTTGAACTACACTACCATGACACAAGAAGATTTGGAACTTTTCATATTCACAGTATTGGTGAATATAAAGATCAAGATTATCTTAAGAAGTTGGCAATTGATCCAACACAAGAAGAATGAAATTGGCAGTATCTTAAAAATAATGCCATTAAATCAAATAGAGCAATAAAATCAGTTATTCTAGACCAAGAAGTTGTCGCTGGTATCGGAAATATTTATGCTGATGAAATTTTGTTTTTATCCAAAATAAATCCAACTAAAAAAGCTAACGAATTAACTAATAAGCAATATAAAGATATAGCGCAAAATGCTACGAAGGTTCTATTAAAAGCGATTGAATTAAACGGAACTACAATTTTTTCATATCAATTTAAAGAAAACCATGCAGGATCTTATCAAGAATATTTAAATGTTCATTTGCAAAAAGATAAACCTTGTAAAGTTTGTAAGTGTTTAATTAAGAAAACTAAGGTAAACAATAGAGGAACTTATTATTGTGAAAAATGCCAAAAATAAGATTTTAATTTGTTTATCAGGTAAAGCATCGTGCGGGAAATCAATGCTAATTGATTTGTTAAATAAAGATGGTTATCAAACAATTAAACTTGATAATTTAATTCATGAATATTACGAAAAAGGTAAATCGGGTTATCAATTTGTTTTAGATAATTTTGGTAGCGATTACATTGATAATGAAAAAGTTAATCGTAAAAAATTGGGTGATTTAGTTTTTAATAATCCTAACAAATTAAAACTATTAAACGATTTTGCTGAAAAAATTGTGAAATATCATCTAAAAAACATTGACAATCAAGGGATTATCATAGTTGAAGGTGCGGCTATTTATAACAATCAAGAAAGATATCTTGATATTTTTGATTATTTTGTTCTGATTCAGAGAGATCAAAACTTGATTGAAGATTCAATTCGTGCAAAATTCGCTTATTTAAAAGACTTTAATTTAAAAAAATGGAATCCAATTAAGGAAAATAAAAATTTCAAGTTTGATATTTGCATTCAAAATAATAGCGATATCATGAATGCTTATAATGAATTGAAAAATTTTCTAAAAAAAATTAATAGCTAATGTGAATTATAATCCACAATTTGTGGAAAACTTAACAAAAACCCCTAATATTGGGTATTAAAAATTGGGATAATTTTTTAAGTTTATTTTCTCTATTTATTATCGATTTTTTATCATATGAAAAAAGTCAAATATCTATTTTTAAGTTGCTTATACTTTTAATGTCGCAAGTTGAAATACTAGCATTTGTAAGATAAAAAAGGGGCATTGATATGATTGATTACGAAGAGTTATACGAGATACATAAAATGAATGGTGGGTTTAGTGATTTTGGTCTCATCACTAATGTTTATATCCATATTCTAGGTCCTGATGCTACTATGTTTTATATGTGGTTGATTAATGATCATCAAGTATATATGAACGAGTTATGCAAGAAGAATACTTTACCTTTATCTCGTATCTTAAGTAGTTTAAGAATCTCTAAAAAACAACTAAACGATTTTAGAAATTTACTAGAAGGCATGAGTTTAATCAAAACTTATAAAGAAGAAAAACAATCTGATAAACAGATTATTTATAAATTTTGTTTAGCAAAAATGCTTGATTGAGAGAGTTTGGTTTCTCAAGAAGAAATAAAGAAAAGATTAATATCTAAAATAGGTCACGAGGAATACTTTAGATTAAGCAGTCTTTATTCTAATAAAAATATTGGCGGAAGTAATGTTAATGTCTCATCGACCTTTCATCAAGTTTATAAGCCTAATGGTACTGATGAATTCAATCATATTATTAAACCAACAAAGACATTAGTTAATATTGATGATCTTTCGCTTAGTGATTTTGAAATATCTGAAGAAACTAAAACAGCATTAATTAGTTTATGTGAATCATATAATCCTACTGAAGATGATTTGAAAAACATCATTAATAGCACAGAAAACATTAATGATGTTTATGAATTAACGAAAGCTATCTCTGATTACACAAAAACTGTAGATCAAGTTGAAGACAATGCCATTCCGCAAAATATGTCTAGGAATGAAAGTTTCTATAGCGCATTTTGTCCTAATGACTTAGAAATGAAAATTCTAAAAGAATATCGTACAATGAATAGCGAAAAATACTTAAGAGGTATTTATCGTAGAAATTTATTCCCTAGAGAAGTTGAATTAATTGAAAAAATCAAAAAAGAGCATTCTAATAAAGAACATATTGTTAATGCGATTTTAGATTTTGCCGCTCACTTTACTTTAACAGATCAGATTCAATTTGAGTACGTAGAAAAAATTTCTAATACTTTAAAATTAAAGAATATAGCAAAATTAAACGATGCAGTTAAGTTTTTTAGAAAAGCATATCGTAATAAGAAAACTGATAATTTCAAATCTGCTGTAGCAAAAGGAAATTAAAAGATCATAAAGATCAATGATGGATAAAAAAAAGAATAAAGTAAATAAAAAGAATTTAAAAAAACAAGTTACTTATTTATGTGAAGAACTTGTTAATTTATATACTGATTGAGCTAATAATATCAGTAAATTATCTGACCCAAAATTGATCCATAAATTATCACTTAATTTCGGTAAAATGATAGTTGATCAAAATAAAAAAATATCGAAATTAACAGTAGAAAACAACATTAAAAGAATTGATTATTCTGAGTATACTAGACCAAGAATTAATGCGATAAATGAATGTCTAAAACGATATTTAAATAAAAGTAATTACGATTACATATTTAGAATTAAAACGCGCGACGATTTTATTAAAGAAGAACATAAATTTAATACAAATAAAACTTTAGAATGATTAGATACAGAACTATCACCAAAATTAATTAAAAATGATTTTCTTGATAAAAAATGTCATTCATATTTAATAGATTTGTATTCAAAAGAATTTAATAAAGATTCAAAAGAATTACTAAACAACGAAAAATTTAAAGAATTGTTTATAGATTCTTGTATTGATTATGAAAACTGTTATTTATTGCATTTCGATGAAGAAGGTAATAAAAAAACATTTGAGTACGCAAAATGTTATGATGGCAGCCATCTTCATAAAAAAATTAAACAAAAGGGTGATGATTTTGTTTTAATAGAAGACCTTTGTGAATTTTATAAACAGTCGCCAGTTAGAAAATTTTATCGAAATATTATATATAAATATTTGATTGAAGATGCATGAATTTTTGGAGAAAACAATCAAGAACAATTAAACAAAATTAATCAAGATTATTTGAATTATTCTCAAAATTCATTAAATATAGAAAATTTAAAAATAATCGATGAAAATAAACAAAATGTAATTGAATTTGCGATTAATAAACAAAACGTTTTAACGCAAAAACAACAAGAACAAATAAATGAGTTTATTCAATTTTTATTAATCAATAAAGCGAAATGACATAACAGAATAAGCTATATTAATTTTGATTACATTTACAAAAAAGAAAGCATTGATTTAGTAATTGATGAAGTTAATCTTAATGATTTAGATTATTTAATAATTTACTTAGATAACTTAAATGGAATTAATTATATAGATCAAAAAATTTGACAAATCATCGATTTCATAAAATCTATTAATAAAAGTTTGCGTAACAAACCTAAAACCAAGGTAATTTTCTTTAATAACATTAAAGTTCAAAATTTTATTAATCGTTTAAAGAGATGAAATAATGATTATGAATATGATGATCTAAAACAAGCATTAATCGATTTATTTTATGAGAACAAATCTGTTGTTGATTTTGTGTTTAAAAAGAACGATAAAAAACTAACTAAAAATAATTCTAGAAACATTGATGATAACAAACAGTATCTAAATAAAAAAAGAGTTAAAAATACCGATGATTTTAGTGATAATAACGCTATTGATATAGTTAATAGTTACTTAGAAAATGATAAGGAATTATTTACAAATATAAGCGATATTATTAAAGAAAATAAAACTAATCAAGATGTTCAAAAGATTGATTCTAAAATAATAAAGAGAACAATACTTATTATTCATGAAATTGATAAATATTTAAATAATGCTAATTTATCTTCATTAATCTTCACTCAGCATAAATCGCTGCAAGAAAAAATGCATTTAATTTATCAATTAGCTCATTTAGAAAAAAATAGAAAACTAGCAGATGTTATTGAAAATTCGCTATTAAATGAATATTTCCAAAAAATATATTGGTAAGAATATTTTAAAAAAAGAGCTGTTACATGTTTAGTAAATCATTAAAAAATAGAAGATTCTTATAAAAATTCTGGCATTTAAAAAAGGATTATGTTTAAGGCGGGTATAAATTTATAAATATAAATATCTATAAAAAGTAAAATATTAAGGTTATATTTATAAATAAATGTCAGACAAAAAAATAGGGTTAAGTAGTTCTGAAGCTAAAGAACTATACGAAAAAAATGGTCCAAACAAAATCAATATTGAAAAGAAAAAAAACTATTTTCTAGTTTTTCTTTCTCAATTTAAAGATTTAATGATCATTATATTGTTAATCGCTGTTATCGCTTCTTTTGCAGTGGCGATAGTCACAGGGATCAATCATCAATGAGATTTTGAACTTGATGGTGGAGCTTTAAAGATTGAATTTGTTCAACCTTTTATTATCTTGTTTGTTATAGTTGTTAATTCGCTAATTGGAACAGTTCAAGAAATAAAATCAGATCAAGCAGTTAAATCTTTAAATAAATTAAATGTTACGAAAGCTAAAGTATATCGTGATAATAATTTAGTTAATATCGATTCTAGTGAATTAGTAGTAGGGGATGTTATTGTTTTAGAGTCGGGTGATATTATACCTGCTGATTGCAAGATTATTGAATCTAGTAATCTCTATTCGAATCAGTCGATATTAACCGGTGAATCCTTGCCGGTTAAGAAAATGGTTTATAAAGATGAACCAAAGGATATATCAACTATTGAAAGAAATGACTATTTGTTTTCAGGTTGTTCTATAACCAATGGTCACGCCTTATGTGAAATCGTTAATACGGGAATAAAAACAGAAATTGGAAAAATTTCTTCTTTAGTTAATAATCAAAAAAAACAATTATCGCCGTTACAAATTAAATTAGAAAAACTTTCTAAAATTTTTGGTTACAGCGGAATAGTTTTATTTTTTATCGCTTTTATTATTCAAATCATATTAAGTGGTGTTGATAACTTTAAAGATAATTGATCAACAGCACTAACTGCTTCCATTTCATTAGCTGTAGCAGCAGTTCCTGAAGGTTTAAGTACATTTGTTTCGATTATTCTTGCGTTGGGAATTAAAAATATCGCCAAAGAAAAAGCAATAATTAAAAAACTAGCTTCAATCGAAACGTTAGGGTCGGCAGCAATTATTTGTTCAGACAAAACCGGTACAATTACGAAAAATCAAATGTCTGTTGTTGGCTTATGAGCAAATGGTAAAGAAATTGAAAGTGAATTAAGCGAAGAACATAAAAATTTATTAATTAATTCGATTTTATGCTCTACGGCTAAAATTAATTTTGATGAAAATAACAAGATGATTGAAGTAGGTGATCCTACTGAAACTGCTTTAATAAGATACGGAATCGAAAATAAATTCTATGATGCTAAACAATTTAGTGATTATGAAATTAAAGTAAATCCATTTGATTCTGTTAAAAAAATGATGTCAGTTCAAATTTATAACAAATCAACAAATAAAGGTATGTTGATTGTTAAGGGAGCTGCTGAATCAATTATTAATATATCGAATAATGATAATTCAGATGCATACTTAAAACAAATAAAAAAATATGCAGATTCTGCTTATAGAACTTTAGTAGTAGCATATAAAGAAATTGATAAAATTTACGGTAATTTTGACGAAATTGAAAATAATTTAAAACTTCAAGGGATAATCGCCTTAATGGATCCTCCAAGAGAGGAAGTTGTTCATTCAGTTAATGTTGCTAAAGCTGCTGGTATCAAACCGATTATGATTACTGGTGATGACCTAAATACAGCTAAAGCAATCGCTAAACAAGTTAATATTTTTGATGAATCTAAAGATTTAGCTCTTACATCTGCGACGCTTAAAGAAATAGATGATCAAACCTTAAAAAAAGATATTGAAAAATATTCAGTATACGCAAGAATGTCGCCAGAAGATAAAATGAGAATTATTGATGCGTGACAAGCTAATGATCAGGTAGTTGCTATGACTGGTGACGGAGTTAATGATGCTCCTGCACTTAAGAAAGCAGATATTGGTTGTGCTATGGGGATTACAGGGACTGATGTAGCTAAAGAAACTGCTGATATGATTATTGTTGATGACAATTTCTCGACAATAATTAAATCGGTTGAATCTGGTAGAAAAATTTACCAAACGATTAAGAAAGTTATTCAAAATCTTTTAATTACATCAATAGCTGAAATCTTAGTTGTTTTAATTGGTTTGATTGTTATGTTACCGATATTTAAATCTATTATTAACAATAATGCCGAACTATTAAATAAATTTAAGTTAAACAATATTGATATTAACGATTTATTCGAGAAATTTACGTTGTTTTCAGCTGCGCAATTGTTGTGAATAAATATCTTAACTCACGGATTTCCAGCCATTGCTTTAGGAATTCAAAAATCAAGAAATCAAGTAATGAATGTAAGGCCTTATTTTAAGTATGAAAACATTTTTGCTAGAAGAATGGGCATCGATTTAATATGACAATCATGTTTTATTTCAATAATGTCATTGCTTGCTTATAGTATCGGGATTAGTTATGCTTTAAATTCAACTGATATCCAAACAATTAAATCGTTTAATTTAATTGGTTCTTCAATGAGTTTTATAGTATTAGGAATATCTGCTTCAATTCATTGTTTAAATTTAATGACAGATTCGACTTTATTAAAAGCATCAATAAGACATTATTGATTGGTATATCTTAGTGCGATCTTCTCAGTTAGTTTAATTTTATTAGTATCGTTGGTTGGGAAGATATCTTTTGTATTTAAAATGGATGAAAACTTTATTAATAAACCAGAATTAATTGGTTATAGTCTTATAATGAGTTTTAGTATAGTGCCTGTAATGGAAATTTATAAGCTTTTTACAAATAAAGTGGCTATCAAAAAAGAATCTATAAATGGATTCAAGATGATTACAAAAACACTAAGCAGATAAACTAAAAATTATTTTTAATATAATTTACAAGTCATAACATTTAAGAAAAATTATTAAGATAAATAAACATTATGCAACTTATTGAAATTAAAGAACTACTTAGTTCTCACTCGAAAAGAGAAGATGAAGAAGTAGTATTAGTTGGAGGTTTTAAATCTATTCGTTCATCTGCAGCGATTGGATTTATTGCTTTTTCTGACGGCACTTCTCTTGAAACAATTCAAATCGTATTTAAAAAAGAAAACATCGCTAATTTTGATGAAATTAGTAAGTTAAATTTAGCGTCTACAATTTTAGTTAAAGGTATTGTTAGAAATACTCCTGATAAAAAACAACCATTTGAAATTCAAGCTTCTAAAATTTTAGTTTTAAAAGAAGCAGACGCTTCATACCCATTACAAAAGAAAGCTCATGGTCCTGAATTCTTACGTGAAAATGCTCACTTAAGACCTAGAACTAATAAGTTTTATGCGATCATGAAGATTAGAAGTGAATTAGCGAATGCGTTCTTTGAATTTTTCAAAAATAATGACTTCTTATATGTTCATGCACCTATTATCACATCTAATGATGCTGAAGGTGCTGGTGAATCATTCGAAGTAATCAGTGCTAATGAACCAAATTATTTCAATAAAAAAGCAAGCTTAACTGTTAGTGGTCAATTCGCTTCAGAAGCATATTCTCAAGCGTTTAAACGTGTATTTACTTTTGGGCCTACATTCCGTGCAGAAAAATCACACACTTCTAAACATTTATCAGAATTCTGAATGATTGAACCAGAAGTTTCATTAATGGATTTAGAAAAATTAACAATCCTTATGGAACAATGCATTAAGCATGCAATTTATTATTTATTTGAATATGCTAGACCAGAACTAGAATGATGTAATGAAAATCTAGAACCAGGTTTAATTGAAAAATTAAATAATGTGGTTAATAACGAATTTGCTAGAGTTGAATATCGTCAAGCAATCGAAATTCTTAAAAAAGCTGTGGCTGAAGGTGTTAATTTTGAAGTTAAAGATATCGAATTTGGAATGGATCTTAAAACTGAACATGAAAGATACATCTGCGAAAAAGTTTATAAAGCGCCTGTATTCATTGTTAACTATCCAAAAGCAATCAAAGCTTTCTACATGAAACAAAACGATGATAATTTAACTGTTGCTGCTACTGATTTACTAGCTCCAGGCATCGGTGAAATCTGTGGTGGTTCTCAACGTGAAGACAGCTACAACAAATTATTAAGTCGTTGTTTAGAATTAGATCTAGATCCAGAATTTAATAACTTGCAATGATATTTAGATCTAAGAAAATACGGTTACTACCGTTCAGCTGGTTTTGGTTTAGGGTTTGATCGTCTATTAATGTATGTTACAGGTTGTGACAACATTCGTGACGCAATTCCTTTCCCTCGTTTCCATGGGCAACTTGATTTTTAGAAACATCCCTAATTTTTTAACTGCTTTAAGAATTTTTTTACTAATCCCAATTTTAGTATTATTTTATTTTAGTCAATCTGATAAAAATACCGTTTATCAGATTGATTTTGCATCTTTAGATACTCTAAGAATAAACCTTTATTTCTTGATTATTGGGATCTTATTTGTAGTTGCGTCAATATCTGATTTTTTAGATGGATATTTAGCAAGAAAATATAAATTAGTATCAACATTTGGGAAAGTATTTGATCCGATAGCGGATAAACTATTGGTAAACAGCGTACTAATTTACTTTGCTTATATTGGTGTTGTTAATTTTTATTTAGTAATTATCCTAATCCTTAGAGATACCTACATTGATGGTCTAAGAATGTTTGTTTCGACTAAAAATATTGTTGTGCCAGCTAATATTTTTGGTAAATTAAAAACAACAGTTCAGATGTTAGCAATCATTGTTACATTCTTTATTCGTGGACAGTTTTCTTCAACAAATACTATTGTTGATCAGGTTTTTAATATAGGTTATTATTTAGCTACTTTCTTATCAGTATTATCTGGCGGAATTTATTCTTATCAAATCTTTAAGAAATTTAAAACGATTAATATAAACACAAAATAAAGCGATTAAAATGATTGATTACAAAGATATAATAGTTAATGCCTTAATTAAAAATAATTGAACAATAGCCATAATTGAATCGCATAGCAACGGAATAATCGCTAACGCTTTATTAGTTTCTAATAAACTAGATAAGTTGTTTAATGGTTCAATGATTTTTAAAAATTCTAATAGCATTAATAATTTCATTAAATTAAATAAATACCAACCAATTAACAATGACCAAATCTGGTCAATTAATGAACATGATTACATATCTCAAATCGCTAATAGATATTTTAAATCTGATGTTCTGATTAACTTTGTACATTTTGATCAACATAAAACTAAGGAGTTAATCTTTAGTTTTATTATTAAAGATAAAACAATACAACATACAATTGATTTATCAAAATACGAATCAGATAACTATATCCATCCAGTAAGCATGATCCTATTAAGTAAATTGATGGAAGAAATAATCTTGATTAATGAAACAAAAAAATAAAACAGTTGGCGTTATTTTAGCTAGCGGTTCTTCTAGAAGATTGAATTTAACTAAACAACTAAAACAGTTTTATTTAGTTGATAATAAAATGATCTATGAATACAGTCTCGATCTTTTTTTATCATCTAAATTATTTAATGAGATATATTTAGTTGTTAATCGAGAATATTTAGAACAAATCCAAGCTAAACATATTAATCAAAAAGAAGTTAATGTTATTCAAGGATCAACAATCAATCGGCATGCATCTTTTATTAACGCTATAAATAAAATAAAAGATAAGTACGATGGCGACACAAAGCTTATTATTCATGACAGTGCTAGAGCCAATATTAATAAGGAATGTTTAATCGATTGTATCAATGAATTAGATAAATCCGAAGTTGTTACTCTATATTATGACATTTCTTCAACAGTTATCTCGATTGATGAAAATAATCAATTCAAGAATCTTCTTGATCGAAATAAGACTAAAATGATCTATACTCCCCAAGGGACTTGATTAAGAAATATAAAAGATTTAACTAATATCAATGAAGATTATTTAGATTTAACTCATTTTTTATTAAAATTAAAGGGTATAAAACCCCATTTGATAAGGGCTAATATTGATTGTTTCAAGATAACTACACTAGATGACTTAAAGCGTTTTGAAGCATTAATAAAATACAAAGAAAATGAATAACCTTTACAAAACCAATTTTGATTTAGCAATCGATAATAAGAAATTGTTTCGTTACAACATTATTAAAATTGAAAATAACGAAACAATCGGAATGTGCTATGTAACTAATTACAAACAAATGTTTGAGTTAGCAATCAATTGTTCTTATGAAATTGATAATATCAACGCATATGTTGATAGGTTTTATATTATTCTTAAAGAAGAATCTTTGTATGATGATGTTAGTTTTATTACGAATATTTGAAAACAAAAGAAACCATTAATTGATAACATTGGATTTATAGTTAATGATAAAGTAGTATATCAAGCAAACAAAAATCAATCAGCGTGATATGAAGCTTTTGTTAAAAAACATGTAATTAGTCTTTTAACAAAGGATTCAACATCATCTAAAAAACAGGATTACCAAAAAAATTATCAAGATGATTTTGTTGGCAGTAATAACTACGTTAACAATATTTCAAAAGAAGAATATCCTTCAATAGATCAAAGGTTTTCAAGTTTAGGTGAAATGAATCGTTATCAATCAAAGTATGATTTTGATAATGATGAATTTGCGACAAAATATTCACCAGAATATAAACAAGATCGTTATAGTTATCAAAATAATAAATATGATAATCAATTCTTGGGCTATTCTTCACCTTGAAATTCTTATGATGGTAATGAAAGTTATAACAAAGCTTTTGATAATTCCGATTTTTCGATAAATTCGAATAATAATTTAGGATCAAGTAGCAGTTTGCATAGCGAAATTGATTCATTAAGACGAAGAATGTTTGATATTGATCAACAGATCAATAACTATGAAACGATAACTAAAGAACTGAGTGATATTGCTAATAACGATAGTTTAGATTTTGATTACCAACCAAGAAACAATACTACTAGTTATGATTCGATGATTAACTCGCCAACAATAGGTATTGAAGATTTTAAGTTAAACAATACAACAACAATAGATAATACTAGTAATATTGTTAATGATCTAAACACTTTTGATTTTAGTGATTCTACCAAGAGTTTTTTAATTAACCATTCAGATGATTTTAATGATTAAATAGTGATATAATTAAGAAGACAAGATAAATTGTAAAAATTCTAGAAAGTTTGATTTATTAAAGACGTTAAGAACGTCTAATATTTACTATATATATATATATATATATATATGAAACACAAAAAATATACTTTGCGAAAATATAACAAGACATTAGTTTGGATCTTTTCATCAGTAGTAACACTTTCCTTACTTATCAGCGGGATTGTTTATACTTCTGTGAAGATATCTAACTCATATAATGCTAACAGTAAGTCAAACATCTTGGATAATAATGACCTACCCAGACCTAATATTCTTATTGGTTATCAAACTATTGCAAAGTTTAAAATTGAAAATCTAGAATTTGAATTACAAAAAAATCTATATAGTTCAATTGTTAATAATTTATCTATTAAAAGTTCTGTATCACTTGTAAGCGACGAAGATGATAAGAACGATAATCAAACTGATAATAATAAAAAACCTGCACCAATAAAAATTTTCGCTAAGCAAAAAACTAATCATACAAGCGATTTTATCTCTGGTTATCCTGATGATGATAACAATCATTATCAATCGCCATACTATTACAACGATCGTGTGTTTATGCCGATCTTAGATTCTAACCAAATATATCAAAAAAACGAAAGATCTTATAATGATATATTTTCTAATCGTTACGAAGGTTGGAATGCTTCAGATTTCAATAATATTAATAATAAAATTTCTTATTACAAATATGAAGCTAGTTCTAGATTAATTGAAAAAATTAATCCTAGTCAAACTCAAGTTATGGCGATGAACATTAATTTGTATCAAGCTAATAGTTTCTTTATTAACGAAACGCTAAAAAAATATAATCCTGATTTTGTTATCTTGGATAATGCTGATAACAATATAATGAAACAACTAGAATTCCCTAGTTCAGTTAAAAAATTAACAATAAAATCAAATCTACTTAGTAAATTTGATTTCAATTTAAGTAATAATGATATTAAAGAATTAGAACTATACACGCCTTATTTAACAGAATACAATCCTTTAGCTCTAAATCCTGATACGCATTTAATTTTTGACACCGCTTTATCTAAACCGTTCCAAGAAATTAATCTTTATGGAACTAGTTTAACTAACGAACAAGCTTTAGGTGTTTTTCAAGATGTTTATGTAAGACGTTTTTATGAACGTTATACTCAAGGGCAATTCTCTGGTGGTTATATAACATCATTAGATTTTAGTAATACCGGCATTACTTCAATCAACAACTTCATTGTTAAAAATCTAGACGAAAACTTTGATGTGTATGCTTTAAGTATTAAATATAGTGATAATGACGCTAATAAGATTTCAATTCTTAAAACTGATAGTTGAAATAGATCAGAAAATAACGTTAATGTAACCATTGAAAATAATAATACAAATAGGTCTATTGAAGATAAGAAACCTAAAAAGGTAACTAATCCAGTAACAAATACTGAATCTAAAGAACGAGAATTGCGCTTAGTAGTATCTTCTGAAAAAGAAGTATTACCTGAAGTTGTTTTGCGTGTTGTCGGTGAATATTTAGCTAACAACCATAAAATTAAGGATTTAGATATTTCTAAAATTCGTTTAAAAAATAGTTCTTTAATTGAATTAGCAAAAAACTTTAAAGAAAAACTTTCTTACCTAATTATTAAAAACTAGACTTGGAGTTTTTTGGTTTAAGTAATTACCTATAAATAAGTCTTATTATTAACTTCTGTTATTGAATTCTTTTATAATTCTATAGTCAATTATGAAGTTAATAAGTAAACTATCTCGCGTTTTATTTTCAATAGGTTTGTCTGGAATTATTTTTAGTTCTTGTTCATTTTCATCAAAAGAACAAGAACCTAAAAAAACGATTATTTTTCAGAGTGCGCAAAATAAATCATTTCCATTAGACCGGATAATGCATTCGCTTGTGGAAACTTATAATAAAAATCACGCGAATAATCCTGATTTTTTAAAAGTAGTATATCAAAACTCAGAAATAACTAAAGTTGATTCAGAATTCAAATTAGCTAATACGATTTCACATAAAATTAAACAAAAATCTGATAATGTACCTAATTTGTTTTTAGGTAGTATTTCTGGGTCAAGTTTAATCAATCAATATCAAAGAATTCTCGATGTTAGCTCTGATGAATTCTTTAAGTCTCAACCATTTATTGAACAAATCAATCAGATTACTAAAAAAATAGTTGGTGTTAATCATTCAAATCAAAGCGCATTACCGTTCGATTTAACTGATTTAGATGTTTTATATTTTAATAAACCAGTAATGCTAAAACTATTTAGCATTTTTGAAGCAGGTGGCGGAATAGTTGTTAAACAATCTAAGATATATAATCACTTAATCACTAAAACTGCGTTACCAGAAGATAGTTTTTGATTAAAATTAACTCCAAAATCTCATGATGTTTTTAAAGGTAAAACAATTGATGATTCTACCTTTGACAATCTAGAATCAATATTTAAATTTAGTAGCATTATATACAACGGAATTGATTTTTCAATTGCTACTCCTGATGCAAATTATTCAATTCTAGAAATTGATTATGAAAGAAATTTATTCACTAAACATTTATGAAATAAATTAGGTAATTCTGAAGAAACATTCTTATGAAATTTAAAAGCGAATCCTAAAAATGATAAAGAATTTGCGGTAAATTTTGATAATTTTAAGAATGAACAAACAAGAGAAATAACTAAAAAAACAATTCAATTTTGATACGATAATATTAAAGTTTTTAGAACAAAAAATAAATTTGATATCAGATCAATTAAATTAAATAATAGCGGTAAAGATAATTTTAGTTTTAATGATATTAGAAATAGCAATGCTGCATTTGCGATTGGGCCGACAGTAGGTATATCCCAAGCAACAATATCTAAATATTCAATAGATAATTTTATTGCTAATAAAAATAATAAATCAGATCTAGAAATAATTAAAGATGCAGAACAAAAATTTGTTAAACCAGATGATGTTTATTGAACATCACAAATAACTAAAATTGATGATTCAGATAAATATACTTACCAAATAGGCGGATCTTATTTAATTCCAATTTCATCAGGTGATGAAAAAGTCGATAAAGCAACCATTAACTTTATTAAATTTTTATATTCATATAAAAATTCTGGTTGAATAAATCCTAGCGATCCTATAATTGAAACTATTGAAGATAGAAGTGGATACTTTGTTCCTTTAAAGAGTAACTGAAAAGCAGAAAACGTTAGAAGAAATAATCAAATTAAGGAATTGAAAAAAAGTTTTGATTATTCCGAACTGACGAATGAACAAAAAATCGATTTATATAAAAATAAAGCGCAAGAATGAGATTCTTATTACTTTATGCAATCAGGTTTAACGATAAGAAACGGAATTGCCGTTCTTCTTGATAACAATAAAACAAATGTTTCTATAGTTGATATTAAAAATGATGCTAAAACAGCAAAGACGTTTAAATTTATTAGTGATAACATTTTAAATACATCGGTATTTAATTCTAATTCAATCACACCTGATAAAATATTCGAATTGATTGATAAAGAGTTAGATAAATAATTAGTATTAAAGCAATAATGATAAGTGAAAATGGAAAAAGAGATACTAACAATCGAGAATCTGAGTGTTTCATATAAGAATAAAGATGTTTTGAAAAACATCAGCGCTAAGATTTATGAAGGTGAATTAGTTTCAATATTAGGTCCTAGTGGTTGCGGCAAAACTACTTTATTAAATGCTATAGCTGGATTCATAAAACCTGTAAAAGGTTTAATTAAATTTACCGGTTATGATAAAGTTAGTGATATTGAGTTAGGATTTGTTTTTCAAAACTCTATTTTATATGAAGAAATAAGTGTCTATAAAAATATTTATTTATCATTAATTAACTCTTACAATCAATTTTACTCTACATATTTAGATTGCTATTTAAAAATAGGAGTAATTGATGAAAAAAAACATAAAGAATTTAAAAATTTTTTAAAACTATCAATAAATAATAAAAGGCAAAAAAGAAAATTTAAATGAAATTTATTTTTATTAAATTTTACGCTGTTTTTTAAAAAAAATAAAAAATATTTTCAATTTTTTAAAGAGTTAAAAAAGTCAATAAAAAAGCAAATTATTGATGTTGCTAATCGTTTGAATATTATTGATGTTTTATATACAAAATCATCTAATTTATCAGGCGGTCAAAAGCAACGCGTAGCGATAGCTAAATCATTAATAAAACATATTAAACTTATTTTATTAGATGAACCATTCGCTTCACTTGACGCAAAAATAAAAGAAAGTTCTAGAGATTGATTAAGAAAAATTCAAAAAGAATATGGAATATCAATGATTTTAGTGACTCACGATCAAAACGATGCAATGTTGATAAGCGATCGAATTATGTTTATTAACAATAACACTATAGCGCAATTTGATCGACCAAAAATTATTTATAATTCACCGATTAACTTAGCTACAGCAAAATTTGTAGGTTTTCCTGAAATCATTAAAATAGCTAATTCAACAAATAAATATATAAGACCTAATAAATTAACGATAGAAAAAGATTCAGAATCACAAACCAAAATTCAAAACATCCAAAGTATGGGTTCTCAAGATGTTATTGAATTTTCATCTGATCTTTTTGAAGGGTTAAGTAAAGTAATAGTTAAGTCGCATGAATTTAATGTTAATGATGGTATAAAAATATCATTTAACGAAAAAGATATTATGGTTCTGGAGTAGTTATGTTGATAGATAAAATAGCTAAAAGAAAAGATAAAATTAAGAGTAATACAATTGGATTAATTTTATTGATACCAATTATTTTACTCTTAGTTTTTTTTACATTTTTACCGATAATTTTGTCATTTATAGAGTCTTTTAAAGTGTATGCTAAACATAGCATGATTAATTACTCTTTTGGTATAAAAAATTTTAAAGAATTAGTTAACGATACTGAGTTTAAAGATGCGTTATTTAATACAAATTTATTGATATTTTTAGGTACTCCGTCTGTTATTATATTAGCGTTCATTTTATCGCTAATCTTTTGTGAGATTTCTTCTAAAATATTTAGAAACATAACTGTTGTTTGTTTGTTTTCGCAATTCTTTACATCAGCATTTGCTGTCGGAGTTTCATTTATTTATCTATTCGGAACTAACAATGATGGGTTCAATCGCTTGTTTGATACCAAGATTAGATTCACTAACGATTATGAAGGTAGAAAAATTTTAATCGTTTATTTTATTTACTATATTTGAAGATTATTGCCTTTTAATGTTGTAATGATTAGTTTCAGTTTTTCAAGCTCGTTAGAAAAATATAATCGAGTAATTCAAATTGATCGAATTAAATTTTGACACAAGGTTTGATATGTATATCTAAAAAATGCTAATACAGTTTTTTGATTAATATTATATGTCAACTTTGCTAATGCTGGATTATTTTATCCTTCAGCAATTGTTAATACCAATCTAAGATTAACTAAAGGGAATACATTAGCTAGTTATCTTTATGATCATATAAATCCTAATGAAAATTCATCAGCGCAACTAAATTATCCGTTAGCTGCAGCTGCTAATGTAGTCATCATATTATATTTATCATTCATATCAATTATCTTTATGATTGTTAAAAAAATAAACCTAATTAAGTTAATTAATGGTCTAAGAGTTAAGATGAAAAAAGTGGGTAATACTAATGAAAATCTTTAAGCATATCGTCTTTGCAATAATAATCGTTATTCTTATCTTATTAGTGCTATTCCCTTTGTATTATCTAATCGTTCTTTCATTTACATCTAACGATCAGATTTTAAAAAATATAGCTTCTTTATTGCCAGATGGATTTCATTATGAAAACTATAAAGGTTTAATTGATAGAGAATTTTGATATTCATTCTTATTAACATTCTTATCAGTTTTAATTCTAATTGTCTTAAAACTAGGATCGACATTATTAGCTGCTTTTGGCTTGAATAAAGTCTCGTTAAGTTTAAGAAAAATATTATTTATATTTTTCTTGATTACTTCATTTATTCCCGAAATATCAATTTATCTTTATTTATTCAGAACATTAAATGAAGCAAGAATAATTAATAATGACTCATTAGCTTTTGTTTTAAGTCTAACAATGCTGTTTTCATTCTTTATGTTAATGTTGTTTTATAGCGCTATTAATAAAGAATATGAAAATAAGAAAAATGTAATGAGAATTGATCGTATTAACGGTTTTCAAGCGTTTTTTCATATCTACTTACCAAAATTAAAAGTACCAATTTATCTTTTAATTATCTTTACTACAATTGAAGGATGAAATTCATTCTTATGACCACAATTAATCTTATCTGGTAGAGTTTATAATGACTCTATGCCAATTAATACGATTAGTACATGATTTATTAAATTAGGTATGATCGATATGTTAGATTTAATTAATGTTAGAGCGGCAGGTGCTTTTATCTCGACATTAATCCCATTATCGATATATTTTGTATGTTCAAGAATAATTAATAAAAGAATGTATAAAATGGTTTCATAATTAACTAATACAAACAAAATAAAAAAGACGAGCTAATTTAGCTCGTCTTTTTTATTAATCATTCTTTTGGATTAAGTTTTAATTGGTATTTATATCTAAGAATTTGAAATTTATAAAAATTATGAGTTTGAAATAACGCTGTTAACAAATTCTTGAATCTCCTTTTTACGGTCTTGATTTAATTGGTAATCACTGAAACCAACTGATCCAAAAATTTCTGCGCCAAAATAACCTAAAAAATCGGATAGTAATCTTCTTACTTTAGGGCCGCCCTTCATTCCTGGTGTAGCTGATAATACATAAGCTTTTTTATTTGTTAATCACTTCTTATTAAGTGATAATCAATCAAAAATATTTTTAGCAAAGCTTGGTAAATAACCATTAATTTCAGGTGTAACTAAAATTAATTCATTGTATTGATTTATTTTTTCGCTTAGTTCTTTGATTTTATCAGGGACATTATCCATAATGTCGTTTGAAAAATAATCCACTTGATAATCTACCAAGTTAATAAAATCAAATGAACCCATGGTAGCTATTTTATTAGCTAAATCATAGTTAATTGATTTTTTTATATCGGTATTTGAACAAGAAATAACAACTATTTTATTCATCTTTATTTCATTCTTTTAAACGTCTACTTATTTCTTTTTGTGTTTCGATATATTGTTGCTTAAATGAGACAACAAACTTATCAAATACATCATAAAATGTTTTTAAAACATTATCCTTTTTTTGCTCATCGGATAATTCTACTAATTCTAAGTTGAATTTATCGCTTTCAGCAACTTCAGGTTGAATGTATGTACCTAGTTCTAATAAACCTTTTTGAAAATCAGGTTTATCTTTAGTTTCAGAAAATATAAATTTATTAACTGATTTCCCTGCTTCATTTTTTAATTCAACGATATAATCGTCGTTTTCTTTATAAAAATACAATTTATTCATTTTGGCTGTCTTCCTTGATATTCTTAATTAATTTTTCATATCTGTCATTTAATGCTTTGTCACCGCCTTCTAAATAGTGAATTGAAGGATTGGTATTAATTATTTCGTTTTCGATTATTTCTATTTTATCCCTAAAACTCGTTTGGCGATAAGAATTAGCTAAATCGTTATTAGTAAAAGAACACACAGTAGTTGTTGATGGATTAGTTAAAACCCCTGTATTGGCATTATGGGTAACAACAAATATTTGGTTAATGTTCTTATTATTATTAAGTTCAGGTATTAATGTTTTAGTAATCGTATAACTATCAACATTATCTTCAGGTTGGTCTAAGAATAAGATAGATGAAGTACAATTTCTGATAACTCTACTTACACCATAACTAGATCTTGTTCCTAATGACAATTTTTTGTAATCCTTACCATTCAACAAAACCGTTATATTATCTGATAGATTTTTGGTAAAATTTTCTTTTAATTGATCAGAAATTTTATCTATACTTTTTTTAATGTTTTTTCCGATATTATAAGAAACTCATTCAGCCTTATCAGTTGAATCTTTACCACTAGGTTTATATAAAAATTTAGATAAAAAATCATATAAGAATACATCATTTTGATTAGTTTCATGAATGTTAAACTTAAGATCAATTCCAAATTCAATATCAGGATCGCTTTCGCTGATAGTTTTATTTTTAATTGGTATTGCGTAGAAATTTTCTCTTTTGAAACCATCAAAAAATGCAAAATTAGTAGCGATAGATTTACCGATCTTTTCAAAATAATCATCCAGTAATTTTGGGGCTGATGCTATTCTGTTAGTAATATCTTCTGATTCAGATAAAAGTTTTTGATAATGCTCATAAGCTTTTTGCGATGCTATGTACTTGATGTTATCAAATTTCTTACTTTGAATATTTTTATAGTGGATACCACGGATTATATCAAGAGCTTTAACAACTGTTTCATAACCTTCTTGATCAATAAAAAAATCACTATCAAAATACTTAATATTTTGGTTTAACTCATTATTAAATTTATCTAAAATACTTAATAATTCATCATGTTTTTTAGCAGCTACTTCGTTATTTTTTAAAAGTTCTTGATTAGTTGAAACTTTTAAAAAATCTTGTAACTGTTCTAAAATAACTCTATTTTTAGCGTTATTCAATTTAAAAATGTCGCCAAAAGCGAAATTATTTAATTTGGATAAATCATCATCTATTTCATCGATACCTTCAATATATTTTTCAAAAAAAGGTTTTAAATTATTAGCAACTATCTCAGAGGTGTTTGATAGGAATTTATTTTTTTCCTTTTTAAATTTTTGGATGATATCAAATTGCGTTTTGATATCATCGTCTTGTTTTACAAAATCTCCTCTTTTAACAGTATCTTTTTCTTTGTTTCTAACTCTCGATCACTCAATAGTGTCGCCGTTAGAATAGACTAACTTTTTGATACTGAATCCGAATTGATTGGTAATTTCATTAATTTCCTTGTCATAAGTAGCTACATTATTATGCAATGCATAAAGGATTTTTAATAAGGTAGATTTACCTCCTCCTTTAGTTCCGATAATAACATTTACACCCTTATCAAATTCTAAGGTTTGGGTTATTGAACTATTGCTCAATACCAATTGTTTTATGTATTTTTGTTCAATCATATACCTTCATATAAATATATGTTTTTATTCTATAAAAAGAAGATTTTTTAAATCTTCAAAGTCAATAATTTTATTTTCATTTACGTTAATTAAAGTTTTTGAAGGCTTCAAATGATAGTTATTAATATTATGACAATCGCTAAAAAATACTTGCTTGTAATCAATATTTAATCCTTGTTTAATTAGATTGGATAAGCGATTACTATTATTCTTATCACATTCAACATATTTAACATATTCAATAACATCTTGAAAATCCTCATAAGAACAACTGCCAGATTTACCGACATCTGGGATAATAAAAAAAACATAGTTAGCATTGCTAAAATGCTTAACTAATGTTTTAATATCAGCGCCATGTTTTCTAGATTGCAACTTACTTACAAGTCTAGAAAGTTCTTGAATTCGTTCTTTAGATAATTGGTTGTCAAAAACAAAGTTGCAATCAGCACCCTTAATTCTATTTTTAGATTTAATTCTAAATTCGACCCCAGGAAAGATTGAAATCTTATAATCATCGATTTTACTTATTAAATCTTGCAGTTCAAAATAAAAAGTATCACTAAAAGTATCATGATCAGTAAAACTAAATGCTCTGACATTATTTTCTTTTAGTGTAGATAAGTATTTATCACCGCTAAAAATAGTTTTAGGAACTTGTTTTTCTCCTATATACATTGAATTATGGCTATGAATATGGAGATCAACAATTTGTTTTGACATTGTTTTATTAGTCCTCTAGCAAGTGTTGGTTAATAAATTTAGCAACACCAAAGTTTTGACAATCATCAGCTAGATATTTTGCAAATGACTTATAAACGTCTTTAGCATTATTTACAGCAACACTTAAATTCGATCACTTAAACATATCTACATCGTTGTGATTATCCCCAAAACAAATTGTATTATCTTTAGTAATCTTGTTATTAAAGTTATTCTTTACTCAGAAAATACCACTAGCTTTAGATTCATTTGGACGAATTACTACGTCTTGTTTGTATTTGGTAACGCGAACATTACCATAATTACTTAAATCAATAAAGAAATCAGTTTCACGCTGAGTTAATGGTTTAAGTGCGATTGGTTTAGTGCTAATTGTCATAGCAGTGATTTGATCGTTGTAAAAATTAGTTACTTTAGACAGATCAACATATCTTAATTTAAACATCTCATTAGGATATTTCTCATTAATGAATTCATCTTGTAATGTTCATCAAGATTTATTCTTAGAAACATAAACCCCATAAGGAGTATTAATTGTATAAGATATGTTCTTAAATTTCTTAGCTAATTTTATGAAACGATTAATTACTGAACGATCAATAAATGTAGCTTTAACACATTTATTGTTAATAAAAACACAAGCACCGTCGTCAGTAATCGTAGGTAAATTAAACATATCAGTGCTAGCTAATAATGGATATACCTTACGGTAATCTCTACCAGTTGCTATTCCAGTGTATATTCCTTTTTTAATAAGTTTTTGAAAAGCTTCAACAACTTCAGCTGGAACATCGAATAGATCTTTGTATCTTTGACCTTTATATAAGAACTTAGATTCTTTCTTAGAAGTAATGATAGTATCGTCTAAATCAGTATAAACGAATTTCGTATTTATTAAACTCATATTTTTTGCAGTTATTATAATTTTAAAATACAATAATCTTTAAATTTAAAATAAATATTATAAGAAAATAGTATAGAGTGTTAATACGTAAGCTAAAAAAACTGATTTTTATCAGTCTAACATTCCTATTATCTTTACTGTTGTTATTGCTGTTTGGTTTGCTAAAACCTAGTAATAATAATGGTTTTATTTACTCAAATCGATTAAAAAATCAAGCAGAATTATCTGTTAGCAACACTACAGATACTATAAATGATAACGGATCAATTTATAGAAAAAGTATTGAAAAATTTGATCCAACACAAAAACCTGGTTATGAGCATAATAACAATTTTAATGGCTTGAAACTAACTAATGGTGGTTATATTTTTATCTCTGGAGAAAATGATAGCGACATTTATCGCACAGATTATTTTTATAACACTTTATGAATTTATCGTTTTGAAAGCAGAAACTCTGTTAGTCGCCATGTTATTGAAGTAATTCAAGATACTAATGATCCTAGTTCTTTTTATGTTTTAACAGCGCCTAAGAATAATGATGAAATTGCTATTAGAGCTTATTCTAATGGTGATCCAACTGGTTTTGGTTCAATTACTAAGTTAAAAGAAAATCTTGATCGAGATATTAATAAAAGGGTTGATTATCAAGCTGAAATTTTTATTGATCCTCAGTCATTAATTAGTAATATCCCTTCATCTTGAAATAACAGTCCAGAGTTTTTAAAAAATACTGTAGGTTTAACAAATAACGGTCAGTTTGTTTTTTCTTATAATAACTACTTATCCAATTTAGCTAATGTGGTTATTTATCGTCAAAATATCTATATTGTTGGTGGTAATGGAAATATAGATCCAATGATAAGTGATAGATTTCAATCATTAGGTATTTTCAGAATTGATAAGAATCTTAATAGCGTTATCGGATGACCTTATGCTGTTTTGATAGGAGGATGAGTAAATCACAATAATAACAATAAATCTGTCAATTTACCGATTTTTGAAGATGATCGGTTTAGTTATGTGATTCGTGGTGCGATAGCAGGAGCTAAAGTAATCTCAGATACTGGACAGATTCAAATTGGTGGTAGTTTTTCTATTGGTGATGATAATGTTCTAAATTTTGGGGATAACGATGTAAAACCTGTTAGAAGTAATAGCACTGATCTTCAGTTATTAGGGACATTTAGATTAAATTTAACAGTTTTAGATTCTTTAGGCGCATTTGTATCACCTATAGAAGATAGTCCGAATACGAATCTAAAAAAACTTAACCCAATGTTTTTAACCGTTTCTGGTTATGAAGATTTTAACTTTAATAACAATGGTGAGTTATTTAATAATAAAGAAGAATTAAGACTAAAATCCAAATTATCTTCAACTTCAAATTATTTTTATAACAATGTATCGAATTTTTCTTTTGGGTTTGATTTCGGTGCTTTTACAATGCAATTTAATGATCTTACGATTGTTTTTGATACAAACGATAGATATTATGTAATTCAACCACCTTCAACTTTAATGAATCATTTTGGTTCAGGAAATGATAAATATAACTGAGATAATTATGTTAATTCGATCAGCTCAGCTAATTATGCTTCAATTAGAGATGATACTGCAAACAATACAATTATTATTTTTTGATCTAAAAAGAAGCAGAATGTTGATAATAAAGTAGCTCTTGTGTATGTTGTTGAGAAAAAAAATGGTGGATACATCTCAAGACCAATAACATCAATCAATCAAAATATTTTAGATAAAACTCAACAAATTTCGAATGATTCTAATTTTGGTATCTACCCGATTAAGAATGTAGTTTCGTTAAACGGAATTCAAAATATCTTAGTGTATTTGGATTCTAATAATTCTAATCTTAATGCATTATCGTTATTCAATTTTTCGATCGATGAAGCAACTGATCAATTAATAATCGATAATAATTATCAAAATACTATATCAGCAAGAGATGCTTATCTTGGTAATGGTGAGTTATTGCTAAACCCTGGTAATGATGATCTTTTTGTTTATAATGTACAAAAAATAATTACTCCTTATGGAGATGATTATCGTATTAAGAATCAGTACATTAATTTATTTATAAAATACAACCGAGGGACTAATAATCGTAGACCAAATCTTCTACTTTTAATTAAAAAAGAAGATTTGGATCTAATGAATCAATCATTTAAAATGCAAGCTCTTGTTCAAAATCCTTTAGTCAAAAATTATTATGAACCAATCCCTGGATTAAATTTTAAGTATCGTTATTACGGATTTGGAGCTAATCCTAGTTGGGTATTTAGATTTATTATTATTGCTTCAATCGTATTTTTTGTTCCGTTAGTGTGAATCGGAATTATCTTTGTTTTGAGATTTTATGGTTTTTCTTTACGAGACTATATTGAAATTGAAAAAAAGAAACACAATGAAAAACAATTGTTATCTTCATTCAAAGAAATCATTGATGATTATGAAAAAAATCTTGTTAACGATAGCAAGAAGGGTTCGTTAATAGAAAAACAATATGGTGAGCTTATGAAGATGATTGATGTTGCTCAGCATCGCCAGTTTAATGAAAAACTCAAAGTTTACTTATTTGAATCTTCAGTGATTTCTAAAACAGAAGGTGATGATTTAGGTATGCGGTTGTTAAAAACAAAACTACAACTATTACAACGCTACTTAATTGATAATGGTGTTGCTTGTTACCGTTATAACTTAAAAGATCATAAGGATATATTCTTGAGTAATCCTAAACTAATAAATCATTTAAAGAAAACTAATTTCAAGTTACCTGTAATTATGGATAATAATGATATTTTACATTTTGGTAGCTATCCGACAAATGAAGAGATTTCAAGTATGTTTGGAATTAATATCAATTGGTTAAAAAAGATTGATGCTCTTACTTGAAGAATAGTTCATGATAAAAATAATCAAAATTTCTATAATTCCCCTAAATTTAGCAACGCTTATGTTGATAATTTAATGAATCAACTAAGAAACATACCTCCTAATCGTTATCAAAGCCAACAAAGAAAATAATTTAATTACTAAAACACTAAAAACCTTTACATTTTATGATTATGTTAGAATAATAGTGTTAAGTTTTTAACCTGGAGTGGCGGAATGGCAGACGCATCAGACTCAAAATCTGACAGGATCTATCCTATGTGAGTTCAAGTCTCATCTCCAGGACCAATAACTAATAACTAATAAACTAACTAACTTGGCATCCTTGGTTGATGCCATTTTTTATTAATAAAAAATAGAATTAATGATCTAGATATTAATTGAAATAAGATGCTAGATGATTGATTATCAAATTAATAGATAATTAATTCTTATTATCAAGAATAAACTTTAACTTTTAAAAAAAGATGAAAATATAAATTTATTTTTATTTTTTGAAAATTATGTTATAATTTTATTGTTAAGTTTTTAACCCGGAGTGGCGGAATGGCAGACGCATCAGACTCAAAATCTGACAGGATCTATCCTATGTGAGTTCAAGTCTCATCTCCGGGACCAATAACTAATAACTAATAAACTAACTAACTTGGCATCCTTGGTTGATGCCATTTTTTTTGTGTATAAGCAAAATTTATCTAAAAAATTACAATTTATCATCTAAATACTTAAAAAACATTAAAATAAATTTTTTGTAAATAAATTGTGTTGAAAGAAAATTAATAAAGGAATAGCAAAAAAAGCGATTAAACTAAATTTCGCAAAATTAAAGAATGAATACAAAGCGAAAATTCCGGTTCAATAATCATCTATAAACAATAAAAAGAACCTTAAATTGTTAGTTGAATTGTAATAATTAGCTATTTCTATAAAATTAATTGTTTTAACAGCTCTAAACCACCATCAATACAATGGAGTAATCAGTATCCCGTTTATAGCTGAAAATAACACCATAGATATTGGTATAATCAACATCCAGATAATTAACCATTTAATTTTTTTGTTTTTTAAATTAGTTTTATTAAAAAGCCAATTTAAAAAACAAAAAATTAAAATCACAAACACATTAATAATCGTTAAAAATATTATTCCTATCCAATTACTAGGGTTTCATATAAAATGAACGAGAGATAACGTTAATGACAACATTAACGCAGATATTAAAGAGCTAATATAAATAACGGGCAATAAAAAAACAATTGAGATGTCAATTGTTAAAGAGAGTGAACTAAAAAAAGGGATTTTTATTAAAGATGAAAAATAAGCAAATATAATAGCTAACGCTAGCATACTAGCGTTAAATGATAATTTAAAGTTAAAACTATAATTATTATTCTTTTTCTTATCTTTCTTTTGTATTAGCACGTGGTTATTATAAATATAAATTTATTTATATATAAAATATAATAAAGTATTATTATATTAATAGAAATTAATTAGATTAATAATGTCAAATTTATTAGAACTGAATGTAACAATCGAGATTCCTAAAGGTTCAAACGTTAAATATGAATACGATCGTAAAACAGGTCAAATATCTGTAGATCGTATTTTATATGGATCTGAAGTATACCCACATAACTATGGATTCATCAAAGAAGCTTTAGACTGAGATGGAGATGAATTAGATTGTTTAGTGATAGCTAACCAAGCATTCCAACCAGGAACTATTGTGCCTGTAAGAATTATCGGTGTAATGGGAATGGTTGATGCTGGTGAAACCGACAACAAGCTAATAGGTGTTATTTCTTGTGATAAACGTTTTGAAAACATTAAAACATTAAACGATTTAGGTAATCACCACCTTAAAGAAATCAAAGGATTCTTTGAAACTTACAAACTATTACAAAACAAAAAAGTTGTTGTTAAAGGTTTCAGAGATGTTGAATGAGCAATTCAAGAATACAAGAATTGTGTAACTTTAATGAAGAACTACGGATCACTACCTAAAGAAGAATTCATCGCTAAGATGAAAAAAATGTACCCAGTTAAATACGAAGAATAGTTATATTTAGCATTAATTATTATAAGTCGCATTTATTGCGACTTATATTTTTTATGTAAATCAATTAAATGTAATATAACAATATTTAGTTAATAAAGATATGGCTAGATTAACAAGCAATAATAAAATCATAAGAGTTCTTAATTATGATATTAAGATCATAAAGAAAAAAGGGATGAAGAATATCTATCTAAAGATCAAACCTCCTTATGGCGATATTATTGTTAGTTGTCCTTTAAATTGTACGGATCAGTTTGTTGTTTCGTTTGTATTAAAAAAACTGGAGTTTATTAATAAATCTAAACAAAAGGTGTTAGCGACAGCTAAACTATATAATAATACCTATCAAGATAACGAAATTATTTATCTTTGAAATAAACCACATAAGTTAGTTCTAATTGATTCTAAGCACAAACCAAGTATAGCTATTGAAGATAATCAGATTATCTTCAAAGCTGATAAACATCTAAAACATATGCAAAGAGAAAAAATCTTTAATAATTGGTATAGAAAGCTTTTATTACAAGCAATGAAACCGATTATTAATGAGCTTGAACTAAAAATGAATATCAAAGCTAATGAATACCGAGTTAAGAATATGAAAACTAAATGAGGTACTTGTAATGTTGATAAAAAACGAATCTGAATTAGTTTAAGATTAATTAAGAAACCAATTGAATGCTTATTGTATGTCATGGTTCATGAAATGGTTCATTTAATCGAAACTAATCATACAAAAAAGTTCTACAAGATTCTAGAACATTATTTACCTAATTGAAAAGAACTTAATAAATTACTGAAGAGTAGTTAAAATATTAAAAATTATTTTCCGAATTTGATAAGTAGATTATTGTTATTAATCTATTTTCCATATCGATCAAGTATATACATAATGAAAATAATAATTTATAATATAGTTTGATAACATAAGATTAGCATTCTTATTAACTATCAAAAGATTGATCTAATGAATGAATGATTATAGACTAAAACTATAATTCATTCATTTTTGCAATATGAATATATTTTATAGATTAGACTAATCAATATATATATATATATATATGAAAAGCATAAAGAAAAGTTTTATTACTAAATTATTATCGACTACAGTTTTTTCTAGCACATTTTTAATATCAATATTAAGTGGTAATATTAAAAATCAATTTTGATCTCCTAATTTAGTTAATAATTCAGCCACTACACTTAGAAATGAATCAGGAAAGAATCTGATCATTTAACGCTAATGGTGGTACTGGGGTTATGAATAACGTTCTATTAAAAGATCGTGACCCTATTCCTAAAAATAAATTTTCTAGAAACGGATATAAGTTCATAGGATGAGGAACGAATCCTAGTGATGAAAATCCTAGATATGTTGATAGGGCCGCATTTTTTGGTAACGGGAACGTTACTTTATATGCAATTTGATCAACAGATGCTAAAAAATTAACATTCAATACAATTGGTGCTTCTTCTGAATTGGTAAATCTTTGAGTTAAGCCAGGTTCAACAATCAATTTACCTGGTTCATAGGTAATTTATTTTTTGATGGTCGTTTCTTTGATGGATGAGCTGATACTAAAGAAGGTTTAAGAAAGTGAATCGATTATGCTAGTTTCACTATGCCTGATACAGATACAACAATTTATGCTAGATGAATAATTAAAGATCTTAATACAGGCGGAAATAATCCTAAGTACAAGAATTCAACAAAATGAGCGAGAGGGATAGTTCCTCCAGAAGAAGCTGATTCACACGTTTGAAGTGAAACTAAAGAGATTAACTGAGAACCATACTATGGTTTTTATGATGTATTCCAAGGTGAATTACCACTTTGTTGAGCGGCTTCAGGTTCTAATATGTTGGAATACTGAATGTTGCAAAATAGAGAATATTTAGATGATTACAATTTAACCTTACCAACAGGTTTTATAAATAGTGGAGGTAGAAAAGGTTATGATTCTCATTTATTTAGCGAAATGAAGGATACATTCAAAAATAGTAAACCTTATGGTGGTAGACAAATATGAGCGTTAAGTTGATTTTTTAATGGTTGACAAGATCAATATCCTAACACAGGAGCATATTTAAAGTCGCTTAATTTAAATGTAAATGATTATGCTGAAACAGTTGTTAGTAATACAAAATTATTTAATGATTCTATTAACTACATTATAGAAAATGGTGGAGCTATCGGCATCGCTTTTGCTAATCATGCATTCACTATATTTGGTGCTTCATTTGATGATCAAGGATATGTTGATGGTGTTTATATTACAAACAGTAATGATAATGATGTGTTTAGACATTCAGCGATATATTACAAAAAAGTTTATTACATAGATGGTAAACCAACCGTTATTAATGGTTCTGGCCAATATGATAGTTTAGCTAATTTCACCATCTTAAAGGTTAATAATGATTCTTGAGAAGAAATGGTTAGAAATAAAACTAAAAGCATTATTGAACCTACTTATAATGAACCTACTGAAAGTTATTCAAGTCAAGAAACTACTGTAAGTTCTCAAGAACAAATTAAATCAGCTCTATCGAGTGGTGTAACAAAAATTAAACTATCTGCCAACATTAATGTTGATAGTACTATTGAAATAAATAAAGATGTAACTATTCTATACAATGGCCATAAAATTACGGGATTTAGAGGAGGTCCAGTATTTAGGGTTAAAGGCGACAATCACAACATTAGTTTTGTTGGTAACAGTAGTAACAATTCAAACGAAGGTATCTTTGATGGAAACGGAATGATTTTATCAAGTGGTGCTATCGAAATATCTGGGAATAATAATAAAGTTCTAATTAAAAACGGTACTTATTCAAATAATAGCGGTAGAAACGGTGGTGCTATTTATATGAATAGTAAAGGTGGTTCTTTATTAATAGATGGAGCTAAGATTAATAATAACCGATCAGTTTCTAGTAATTATGGTCGTGGCGGTGCTATCTATGTTGAAAAAGGAACTGCTAAAGTTAAATCCGGTGAATTGAAGAATAACAGTTCTGATTATGTTGGTGGAGCTGTAGCAGTTAATGCTAATGCTAAATTTATTTTAGCTGGTGGCGAAATATCAAATAACAGTGTTAATTATGATGTTGGTAACCAAGACGGAGGTGGAGGAGCTATAGCTGCTCTTAGACATGGTGCGTTTATCGAATTAGCTGGCGGAAATATTACTAATAATAGTGTTCGAGGTGAACATGCTTATGGGGGAGCTATCAAGGATGCTTTAAATTCTATTACTATTTCTGGTAATGTAAATATTAGCAACAACCAAGACAAAACAAGAAAAACAACAAGTAATATAGCACTAGAATACAAAAAGTTTAAAAACGATGATAGTGCTATATCAAAGATTAAATATAAAAACAACGCTTCTGCAATAACTGCTTCTAACAAAATCGGTGTTCATTATATTAAACAGGGAACAGGACTTTTTGTTGATAAAACTACTACTGGTAGTATTAGTCTTCCAAGTTTATTTACAAGCGATAATTCTAAATACCAAATAACAACTGATGGTCATATTCAAGCAAGAGAAGATGATTATGAAATTGTTGTTAAAAATGATACTAACGCAATAACATATGGATCATCCGGTCAATATCGTATAAGTCTATATAAAAATGGCGATAAACAAAATGATCAAGATGTTAAACTAATTTTTAAAGGACGTGAAATAGCTCCATATTGAGATGATAATGAAGCTGTTTTTGTTATCAGTCCTATTGGTCAAAAATTAGATATGAAGCTTGGTGATAATGAATTTGAATTAGTATGAAAAGATAATGCTAAGATCATTAGAAAAAATATTAATATTACATTTTCTCCAGCAATCATTGAAAACAATGAAATTATTTGACAAGATTATCAAATCCGAAAAGAAGGAGATGGTAAATATGTTAAAGCTGAAATAACAAGTAGTTCTATTTATAACAATGACGAAGGTAAGGTGTTTATCAAGGTTAATAATGCTAGAAACCAAAAAGCTGGTAAATACACTGCTTACATCGCAGGAATTGGCGGTGAAAAAGCAAAATATTACCGATTAGCTAGTGGTATTCCGGATGAATACTGACAAAAGACATATACAATCAACAAAGATAGTCAAGCAATCGTTATTGAAGGTTCTCCTAAAGAAAAATCAATTTTAATGGGTGAATCATATACTTATAAATTCCAAATTAGTCAAAATGATACTCCTTTAACTACTGGTAAGATTCAAATCTTATATAAAGGAAATGTTTTAAAAGAACAACCATTAGATGTTGAAGGTAAAGCTGAAATCTTATTTGACCGATCTAGTTATTTAGGCTATGGCGATCATAATTTAACAATTAAATACGTATCAAATGATGGTAGTAAAACTCAATCTACTGATTGACTTTTAAGTGTTAATAAGAATGGATTAAAACAACTTTATTTCGATGGTAGTTTAAGTGCTAAAAGTGATTACGGTGTTTCATTTTCAGATTTAGCAATTACTTCAAATGGCACAGTAAAAGATGCGCAAAATAACGTCGTTGAAGGTAACTGAAAATGAGTTGTTGAAGATTTCTTAGAAAAACCAACTCCTTCAAGTAAGAAAACATACAAGGCTATTTTTATTCCTAAGAAAACAGGTGTTTATAAGGATCTAGTAACTGATGTTAGTGTAAATATTCAGAAAGCTAAGCAAATTGGTAGTGCATTTATAGATATTGAATATTTTACAAAAAATAGTATTAAGGTAAATGATTATCTAAGTAAAAATGGGACAGAAACATTATATTCGTTAGATGGAACTAAATGACAACCTTCATCACTATTTGCTGATTTAAATCCCGGACAACAATATACTGTTTATATGAAATACGGAGGAAATGACAAATATTTTGATAGTAAAGTTAGTGAAGGTAAAAGAGTAACTTTATTTAGTCCATCTAGCGGTTCTAATACTCTTAATATTGAAGCGAATCCTACAGCATCAGCATCTTATGGAACTGAATTAAAAGATATATTTATATCAGGTGGTTTAGTTAAAAATAATGGATCAATAGTTCAAGGAAAATGACAATGAGATGCCAATCAAGATCTAACAACATTACATGAAAAACCGTCTGTAGGTGGCTCTAAACAATATAAAGCTATATTTGTGCCTAATAACCATGATAAAGAACTTGGTGTAATATCAGCTACCATTACTCCGACTATAAGTAAAGCTACTCAAAATCAACTTTTAAGAATAACATTATCATCTGTTTCTAAAACAAGTATTCACTTAAATCAAATTACTAGTCCTAACGGTACTAAAGTTCAATATAAAGTAAATAACGGTTCTTGACAAGATTCACCTAATTTTGATAACCTTAGCCCTGATACGAATTATGTTTTTAAAGCTAAATTCTTAGGTAATGATTCATATTATGAATCACCTGAAACAAGCGCTACTTATTCTACTGATTCTACAGATGATAATAAAAATGCAACATATTCAATCTCTTTAGAACATAAAAATGATCATGTTGTTTATGGTCAAGATGTTTCTGTATCAGTAATAGTAAAAAATGATAAGACTCATCAAAATGCAACAAATGGTAAAGTTAGAATGTTCCGTGACTCTACTTTTATTTGTGAAGCTGATGTAATTGACGGTAAAGCGGTTTTAACTTATAACACTGCTGGTAAGATAATTACTGCATTTAAAAAAGGTTATGATGGAGCTGGTCAATATATAAGAATAGTTTATACTTCAAGCGGTAATAAGTCAGTAGTTCTTTTTGATAATTTAATTGTTTATAAAAAAGAATTAAGTGTAGAATGAAAGAACAACAAAGTTCGTTATGAAAACGATAATAAGAAAGTTAAAGCAAGACCTAATAATCTAGTAGGTACTGATGATTTAAGGTTATATGTTGATAACGGCAATGAACAAAGTTCAGGGGTGTATACAGCAAGAGCATATATTAATGATTCTAAAGATTTAGAAACACCTTGATATGTTTTAGATTCTAGTAAGAGTTTTACAGATTACACAATTAAACCTGCTAGCGAAAAACCACAAGGATATGTGGATGAAAATGATGACGACTCTGATAGCTGAGAATATACTAACACATACTCTAATAGTAATGAAAATTCGAATGATAATTCATGATCTAATAATTATGATAATTCAGTAGATTCAAACAATTCCGATAGTTCTACAAGTTCTAATAGTTCTGATAATTCAGTTGATTCAAATGAATCAAGAAACAATGAAACAACTAACCGTCCTGTAAATAATAAACCAAAATTAACTGGAATTAGTTGAATTGATGTCATGGTTGTTAAACCTGATTGTGATATGAATAACAGTGATCTTAAGTTACCTAATGAGCTTAAAGTATGAACTGATTCAGCAGGTTCTATAAATCTTCCAGTTAATTGAGATTTAAATAATATAACTTCTAGCGACAAAGAAGTTGATGGTCAAAAATTCAAGAACTTATCAATTAATGGTCATATTATTTTAAATGATAAGATTGATCAAAACGATGTTTCATTAAATGTAACAGCTGAACGATTAGTTCCACAATTTGACAAGTCTAAAAAAGATGTTGAATTAAATGTTGTTGTTCCAGATCCTGAGAATACTAATAAAGCAACTATTCTTATTAATAAACCTAAGAATTACAAAATTTATTATTCAATTGGTGATCAAACTCCAACAGTTGATAGTCCGTTATACACTGAACCTACTGAGATTGTTAATGATTCAACTGAAGATAAAACAATTACAATCAAATATTTGATTGTAGATGAAGAAACAAACAAAGCAGTTGAAAAGAGTTATTCATTTGTATTAAAAGGTAATACAACTATAGATGACAAACCAGAAACTAACAATAAATCAAATTTAACAACTATTCTAGCTGCTACAATTCCTACAGTTGGAGCGGTAGGTATAATTGGTGCTATTGCTTACTTCTTTAGTAGAAGAAAGAAAAGAATGACTAGATAACTATAAAAAATATATACTTTAGTTTTAGAGGTATTTCATAAAAAGAAAAAATAATGCAACACTTTATGTGTTGCATTATTTTGTTTTATTGAACCTAATTAATCTACAAAGTTGTAGAATGCTATAACTTATTGAAGAAATATTAAGGTTTATTGGTTGATAATATTAATTAAGTAAACCGTAGATTAAATTAGTTTATTTATCTTGTTAATAAATAAGTCTTATCGTATAAATAGTACTAATTTTTTTCAATGCAGTAAATCTTTTTATTAATCTCTCATAATTTTTCTTCATCCAAATGAATTTCTTCAATATCGTTCTGATTATTATTCAACTTATCCATTATTAATTCGTACAATTCATTTGATATTTCAGGATTAGTTTTTAACACATTATCATACCTAGATGGTTTTGTAAAAAATAATTTATCGTAGTTAATTCTAGTTTTAGATTTAGAAGGTTTTTTTGTATATTTGGTTCTTCGTCTATAAAATTCTGAATATCCTTGTAATTCGACTTTTTCATATATAGTTTAACTCTTTGACATTGAACAAAATAAGGATTATTGATATTTCTTTTGATGCAAATATAGATATGGGAGGTAAGTGCTAAATCATTTTTTTAGATCTGTATAAGTAGATCTGTATAAGGTATTTTTATTGTTATTACATCCTTAAATTAATCAAAAATTATATCCCCTTCTTCGTCAATATCAACAAAAATAGGATTATGAACTTTCTTGTTATATTTAATTTCTTTTAGTTTATTTTCTAAATCATGAAGTTCTCCAGATACAAACATTTCATTGTATTTATCTCTAGGAAAAATAAAGTAAAATTCAGATTTATTAAAATTAATTATCATTGATTTTTTTACTAATTCTAAGGGGTACAAATCATATAATTCTTTAATCAGTTTTTTGTCATTATCATTAAAATCATTTTTTGATAATTTTAAAAATGGATTATTCAATATCTCTTTCTCTTTATTTTTTCGAATATTAAATTCATGAGTAATTTCTGATAATTCATTTCCTGTTAATGATTTAACGATAAATGATATTCTCTCCGCAACCTCTTCATTTACATCATTTATATGGTTATTATATACATTTTCACAATCATTTTGAAAATCTTTAATTTTAACAATTCTCTTTCTTACATCTTGTAATTCGTTCCAAATGTATTCATATACTGGACCATTTTTAAAACCTAATAAATTAGAAAAATTAGTTTTTTCACCTAAGCTATTAATAGTTGCTTCATACAGAAATAAAAATTTATTTAGTTTCAAACTAGAATATTCATTTCTTTTTAATCATCAACCAGATAATGCTTTTTGCCAATCATTTGTATCAAAGAAAATGCTCATAATAAATATTTATTATATCAATTAAGATTTGTAACACTTTAAGTTATCAGAATATTAATAACCGATTTATCAAAACTTTCTTAAATTAATCATTTACAAAATAATTAACATAATTATTATTTTTAATAAATTAAAAATAATATACGCTATAAAATTATTGAAATATCTTATATTTTTTTAAATAACATTGATCTTTTTTGGTGGAGATTGAATTATAAAAACCATTATTTCTTGTTCTTTAAATGGAGAATTGGAATTAAAATTAATTTAATAGAGTTTATTGAAAGACTGCCTATCATACTTGATTTCTTTGAATGAAATTTATTGTTCATTACAGGTGATGATAAGTAATAAAATAAATATTTACTATTTATCTTCTTTGGTTTAAAACAAGTTAATTTATTAACAAGGAAACATCCTCTGTTAAATAACCTGTTTTTCTTCCTGCGTTTCCGAATTCAATACATAATAATGAAGAATTAGTATTAGCTATTTTAAAGTTGTTATTAAATTGTATTTTTGCGACCTTTTTTAGTTTATAGAATTATCGAAACCTGCTCTTTTGTCGTTATATAGTTATAGCCATTTATATGGCCTTTATATTTAGCTTTTTTATGTTTATATTATTTTCTCTATAAATACTTAAAATTGTTCTAATTTAACTCATTCTCAACTATCAGAAATGATAAATGATAGTTTATTATCATCGCATGTTTTTGTCCATTTATTATTCAAAAAAACCAACAATTTTTCCATAAATAAAACTATAATTTTGTTAATTTTTTACCGTGTTTTTTCAAAATTATTTTATATTTTCTTATCTAATTTTATTTAGTGATTTAATGACTAGTTAGTACATTTTAATTACAGTAGGAATGTACCTTCAACGGCGTATTGAAGAATAGATTTTTTAAGTTGATCACCAGTAATTATTTTTATCTTTTTCTTCTGTTAAAAAAATTATTAATTTCATATAAAATGTCATCAATTTTTTTACTAATTTTTTCTTTTAGATATTTATTAATTAATTTTTTTAGGTTCTATGATTTCTTTTCATTATGCAAGAAACCACAAAGATCCTAATTATAGTTAAGTTCAGTTAATTCTTCAACATTATATTTTTCATCTTTACAACCTTTTCGTCAGTAACCTCTTCTCTGTTATTTGACCATTCTTCAACCAAGTTTAATTTTCTAATAACATTAGTTTTGTTTTAAAAAGTTTTTATAACCTTTAGGCATATCTAAACGATAAACTCAATCATCTTTAGTTCTTTTAGTCTTATTAAAGAAGAATACATTAGTTGTGTTCCGGTATAAGATGAAAGGATTTATTAAGATTGCGTTGAACTTTTCTTCTTCAACCTAATTTAAAGATTTTCTTATGAACTATTACCATTTATTATGTTTAGGGAATAAACATCGTGAATCAATAGACTAGTTATAGCTAAAAGATAAGGTAAAGGTTTTTTCTCTATACCAAATAAATTTCTTTTAAACATTCCATGATCTTTAACTAGTTTAATTCTAAGTAATAAACATTTATATACATGAAATTAAAGAACCACCTGTTCATATACAAAATCTGAAATTCAATCAGTTGTTTTAGGATCTACTGCTTAAAAATAAAATCGGTTAATGATCTAGGTGTATAAGATTCTCCAGTATTTCCTGATGATTAGAAATTCTTTAAAATGTTTCATAAATTTAGCTATCATTGCGCATTGTGTCCTGATTTTTTTTATAAAGTTATTTATTACTCATAGTTACAACTTATCTAAAAAAATATTAAAGGTAATCCTTGATTATTGCTTCTAATCATGCAAACTTAAAACTAGTTATCTAATATATTTATTTAGTTCATATATAAACTAAATACTATCGAAAAATAAGTGTTAAATATAGTTAAATAATAAAATGATTTTTACGAATAAAAATCTATAGATTTATATAACTTAAGACTTAATAACCTAAATTTTATTGATTTATTAAACTCTTGAAACTACCTAAAACAAGCTTATATTAAGTAATAATCAAATATTTAAAATAGAATATTTTAATATTTAGTGTATGTCAGAATTATTACTAAGCAATTTAAGTGTTAATATAGGTGAAAAAAGAATATTGACCAATATAACAGCATCTATTAAAGCGGGTGATGTTGTAGCAATCATGGGTCCTAATGGACATGGAAAATCTACTTTATTAAAAACTATTATGGGTCATTATGATTCAAAAATAGTAAGAGGTAAAATTGTTTTCAAAGATCAAGTTCTTAACAAAATGGAAGTAGATGAAAGAGCTAGATTAGGTTTATATTTAGCTAGTCAATCTCCTGAAGAAATTCCTGGTGTTTCATTAGTTGAATTTATTCGTTCAGCGATAAATGCTAGAAGAGAAAAACCTATTGATTTACCGGAGTTTTATAAAATAGTTCAATCTAACACTAAAAAACTTAAAATGAATTTTGAACTTTTAAATCGTTCTATTAATGAAGGTTTTAGTGGCGGTGAAAAGAAGAAGAATGAAATCCTTCTTTTAAAGACTATTAATCCAGATTTTGCTATGCTTGATGAAATCGATTCTGGATTAGATGTTGATGCTTTAAAAATAATTACTAAAGAACTTCAAGAATGAATTAAAGATAAAACTAAATCACTAATCATAGTTTCTCACTATGAAAGAATGTTTAAATTAATTAAACCTACAAAAGTATTTGTTGTTGTAAATGGAACAATAATTACTCAAGGCGATGCTAGTTTAGCTAAAAGAATCGACAAAGAAGGTTATGATTGAATTAGAAAAGAATTCAATATTGACTTTAAAGAAAACAAAAATCAAGATTTTGATCTAATCGATCCATTAGGTAAATAATGAATTATGGATAAAAAATATTTTGTTTTAGTCGATTCTAATAGTTCGGAATTTAATTATCAGATACCTAAAAATGTCGATAGCTTTATTCATTTTTTGGATATAAATAATAGCCATTCTAATTTAAATATAAATGTTGACTTAAATGAGAATTCTTCGGCAAAAGTTATTATTTCTACATTTGGTATCAATGAAAATAATAAGAAATATAACATTAAATTAAACCATTTATCAAACAACGCAAAAAGCGTTTATCAAAACTATGTTGTAGCGACTGATTCTTCGAGTGTGTCTTCAACAATAACTAGCGTTATAAAAAACAACACCTATCACAATGATACGATTCAAGAAATCAGAGGTGTATTATTAAGTGATGATGCAACTGTTAAAGGTGAACCGCAATTGATCATTGATGATAATAATGTTAAAGCTAAACACGCTATGGCTGTGGGTAGATTAAATCAAGGTCACTTGTTTTATTTAATGTCTAAAGGTGTTCCTAAATCAGAGGCTATCAAACTAATCTTGATGGGTTACTTCATTAAAACAATCGGAATAATAGATGAAGAAGAAAAGAGAAAAGAAATAATTAAGCAGATTGAAGATTTATTCTTAAAAGTTAATTATGAAAGTTCAATTAATTAGAGAGCAATTTAGTTGATTAAAAAATAATAAAGATTGAATTTATTTTGACAATTCAGCAACAAGTCTAAAGCCTGATGTCGTAATAAATTCAATATCTGATTATTATCAAAATTGATCGCTAAATCCGCATAATAAAGATACGGATATATCTAATAAATTAAACGTAATAATTAATGAGACTAGAGAAAAAACAGCTAAATATTTAGGTGTTAATGCCAATGAAATAATTTTCAATAGTTCGGCTACAGAAATATTGAATTTATTTAGTTTTGGTTTAAGTTCTTATCTTAAATCTGGTGATGAAATCATAGTTAATGAATTAGAACACGCAAGTAATCTAGTTAATTGAATAGAATTAGCTAAAAGAAACAATCTTAACTTAGTTTTAGTTAAATCTTTAGATGAAATTAAAGATAAAGTTAATAATAAAACTAAGGTTGTTTCTTTTTCTGCGTTATCAAATGTTTTTGGTTATGAAGTTGATTATCTAAATTATGCAAAAACAATAAAAACTAAAAATAAAGATTGTTTAGTTTTTATTGATGCAACACAATTAGCTGCGCATAAAAAGATTGAAATTACCGAAGATATTGATGGATTATGCTTTTCAGCTCATAAAATTTTTGGGCCAACTGGTTTAGGAATTGGATACATCAAAAAAGCGTTACAAAAAACATTAAAACCACTTAAATATGGCGGGGATATGTATTATGATTTTAATATCAATAATAAAACAATCTCATTCAAAGACAACCCACTTAAATACGAAGCTGGAACTAATAATATCGCATCAATCTATGCTTGATCTAAATCATTAGATTTTATTAATGATATTCATGAAAATGGTTGGTATGATTACGAACAAGAATTAGTTAATTACTTCAAGAAAAAAGTTAAAGAACAAGATAAACTAATTCTTATCAATAAAGATTGTAGTTTTCCAATTTTCTTAGTTCAGATACCTAACATTCATTCACAGGATCTTGCTTGGTATCTTTCAACTAAGAAGATTGTCACAAGAGCTGGTGTATCTTGTGTTCATTTATTAAAGAATTATCAAAAAGATGGTTATGTTAGAGTTTCGTTATCGGTATATAATACAAAAGAAGAAATTGACTATTTCTTTGAAGTTATCAAAGACTTTGAATTAAAGGATGTTTTAAATGAACTATTCTAACCCATTGATAAGAAGACAAGTAATAATAGATTATTACCAAAACCCAATAAATTACCTAAAAACACCTATTAACAACGATCAATATCAAACAATACAAACTAAATCAGATAGTTGCACAGATCAATTTGATATTTATCTATTAATTAAAGATAACGTAATAGTTGATCTTAAGTTTAGTGGTAGTGGTTGTATTATTTCCCAAACCACTTTTGATTGTTTATCTAAATATTTAGTTAACAAGAATATTAATGAAGCTAAAGAATTATTAAATGCTTATTTAGAATTCATTTTTAATGATCAAAAAAATGCAATATTAGCCGAAGAATTTGAAGTTTTTTCTTCAGTTAACATGCAATCAAATAGAACAATATGTGCAACAATTAATGCAAAAGCATTAATTGATTATTTAAATAAGGAGTAAATCAATGGCTATTTCAAAAAAAATCTTAAATAAAAAATATCAATATGGATTTTATGATAAAGATACAGCTATCTTTGAAACTAATAAAGGAATTTCTAGAGAAATAGTTAAAAAGATCTCTAAATTAAAAAATGAACCAGAATGAATGCTAAAAATTAGATTAGATGCATTTGATAAGTTTATTAAAATGCCTAATCCTAGTTTTGGTCCTGATCTATCATTTATTAATTATGATAATGCCATAATGTATTCTAAAGCGATTGATAATCCGCAAACAGATTGAGAAAACGTACCTAAAAAGATTAAAGATACTTTTAAAAAATTAGGTATTATGGAAGCTGAAGCGAAATTCCTAAATGGTGTATCAACTCAATATGATTCTCAAGCTGTATATAACAATATCGCTAAAGAATTGGAAGAGAACGGAGTTATTTTTACTGATACTGATACAGCAGTTCAAAAATATCCTGAATTAGTTAAAAAATACTTTGGATCAATTGTCCCTGCAGATGATAACAAATTCGCAGCTTTAAACACAGCTTTTTGATCTGGTGGTTCATTTGTATATGTACCCAAAGGTGTTGAGATTAGAAAACCACTGCAAGCTTATTTTAGAATCAATGGAAAAAACGTTGGTCAATTTGAAAGAACAATTATCATTCTAGAAGAAGGTGCTAAATGTCACTATGTTGAAGGATGTACTGCTCCTGTATATTCTGAAGATAACTTACATTGTGCTGTTGTTGAAGTTTTCTTGCACAAAAACTCAGTTGGTCGATATACAACGATTCAAAATTGATCTGATAATGTTCTAAACTTAGTTACTAAACGTTCAATTGTTTATGAAAATGCTAAGATGTCTTGAATTGATGGGAATATTGGAGCAAGAATCAATATGAAGTACCCGTCATCAATTCTTGCGGGTGAATATGCTTCTAGTGATTGCATCTCAATAGCAGTAGCGAATAAAGGAATTATTCAAGACGCAGGAGCTAAAATGATTCATTTAGCTCCACATACAAAATCTAGAATAGTATCAAAATCAGTTTCATTCAACGGAGGAGATACTTGTTATCGTGGTTTTGTTAAAATTGATAAAAATGCTCATTATTCTAGCTCTAAAGTAGAATGTGATACCTTGCTAATGGATAATATCTCCAGAACTGACACTCTACCAACTGAGATTATTAAGAATAAGTATTCTACTTTAGAACATGAAGCTAAAGTATCTAATATTAGCGAAGAACAATTGTTCTATATGATGTCTAAAGGAATATCTAAAGAAGTAGCCGAAAACTTAATTGTGTTAGGTTTTATTGAACCTTTCACCAAAGAACTTCCAATGGAATATGCGATTGAGCTTAATCGATTAATTACTATGGATATGGAAGGAAGTGTAGGTTAATAGTTTATAATTAATAAGATATAGTGTTAATTAATATTTAGCTTATGCGACCTTTTATTGAGCCAAATTATTATGAAGTATTAGGTGTAGCTGAAACTGCTTCTAAAGAAGATATCAAAAGAGCATTTAGACGTCTAGCACGTGAATACCACCCAGACGTTAATAAATCGCCTGATGCTGAAGCTAAATTCAAAGAGATCAATAGAGCATATACTATTCTAGGAACTGAAACTTCTAGATTTGATTTTGATCGTCGACTTAAACAAAGACGTCAAACAACAACATCTGCTGCATCTTTTTTTCAACAACGCAATTCAACTAGTACTAATGTAAGCCGTAATAATCAAAATTATTACCAAATCCTTAATGTATCTGAAACCGATTCAATCGATAAGATTACAATTCAGTACAAAATGGTAAGATTGCAACACTCAAGTGTGTTTTCAAGAAATAATTTTTCGGCTGAAACTCTTCGTAAAATTGAAGCGGCTTATGAAGTATTAAGCGATCCAAATAAAAGGGCTAGGTATAATCTTTATTTAAAACAGACTAATCCTTCTGTTATGAGTTTTGAAGTTTGATTGGCTAAAAACCCAGAACCAACAAACGTTAAGAAAAAAGTTGCTCCACCAGTAATTAAGGAAGAGAAACAATCTAAACAAAAAACAGAAAAAGAATCAACACAAGAACGATTAGAAACAGAAGATAAGCCTCAAGAAGAAAAAAATAAGCAAATTCACGACCCTGATTCTTTATTCACTAAAACAATCAAGGGTGGCCTTCGTATCATCAAAAGAACTACCAATATTCAATTAGGGTTAAGTTATTTAATGCTAATCTGTATTATGATTAGTTTAATCTTAACTTTCTTGCAAAAAAACTCAGTTCTTGCTGATGTATATCCAATACTAAGTTCGATTTGATATCCATTCGTATCAGTTTTATTTGGAATAACAACTTTATTAAGTTTCTTTAATATGTATTTATCATGAGACTTTAGTGTTAAGAATCCAGAATTCAAGAAAGTTAATATGATGTGAATAATAACTTCCTTATTATTCTTTAGTGTTTTTTATGCTGCTTATGTAACTAAAAAAGCAATTGAAAACCAAAAAATATACATGAATCGAATAAATAATTCGTAATAATCTTTATAAATTGTTAATATAAAGTAATCAAACGGTAATAAGGTTTTATGAAAAGAAAAGTTGCGATCTTGGGAACAGGGGCATGAGGCACTGCTCTAGCAAATGTTTTATTAAAAAATAACCATACTGTAAAAATGTGGGGGATTGATTTAGATGAGATCAAAGATCTAAATAATGGTTATAATACTAGATATTTTGGTCATAAAAAGTTATATAAAGCTCCAGATTTAGCTTCAACTGATTTAGAAGAAGTTGTAAGTGATTGCGAATTTGTTTTATTAGCGATTCCTTCTAAATTCTTTGGAGATGTTTTAGATAAACTTGCTAATGTTTTAAAAGATCGTAAGATTAATTTAATTAATGTAGCAAAAGGGATTGATTCTAATACTAAGCAATTTTGATCTGATGTAATTAGAAAGTTATTCGAGAAAAACCTATTGTCATTAACTTCATTACTAGGTCCTTCATTTGCGATCGAAGTATTTAACAACCATCCAACAGTAATTAACGCTGTATCAAGCGATATTAATGCTTGCAAAGATGTTTGCGAGTTATTTAACAACGACACTTTTGAATTAATTCCTTATCAAAATGAATTATCTGCTCAACTATTTGCTGCGATTAAAAATGTTTGTGCGATAGGTACAGGAATTATTTTCGAACAAAGTCAATCAGCTAACACAAGATGCGCTTTTTTAACTAAACTATTTAACGAAATGGATAGCATGTACCAAGGTTTAGCTAAAGATAACTACAATCCTAAAGATTGTAATCAATTAAGTGGAATTGGTGATTTCATTTTAACTTGTACTAATCCACAATCAAGAAACTTTAGTTTTGGTAATCTAATCGCTAAATATGGGATAAAAAATGCTTTATCTAAAAATAACAATACTGTAGAAGGTTACGTAGCTGCTAAAACAATGTACGAATTGATTAAAGCTAATAACTTGGAATTAAAGTTACTTACAACGATTTATCAAATATTATACGAAGATTTGGATGAATCTATTTTGATGAAAAAATTGATTAATTAATACTTATTATGGACGACAAAAAGAAACTAGAAGTTAATTTAACCGCAGTTATTCCTTATTTTGATGATTACGAACAATCTAAAGCAGAGAGCGAAAGTACAGTGATGATCTCTGATAAAACGATTGAATTATATGAGTATTATCAAAACGCAATAAAAGATATTAAGTTATCTAATACCAAGGAGATTTATCTTAATGATTATGAAGCGATTAATGAGATAAACAATAGTTTTTATCAAAACTATAATGATTCAGTTAATCAACAAAATCAATATAGTTCATCATCAAGTGATGAATCTTCTAGTTTTAATCCTGAACGTCAAAAAGAATTTTACCAACAACACGCTCAAGCATTTTATGATAATCCTGAATTTTATCAAAATCAGGATTATGCGAATAAAAACGGATCATATAATTCAGAACCTTATGAAGGTCCTTTATTTAATGATTCGATTTATAATGATCCATTTATTAGTTATGATGCGACACCGATTAATAATCAACACGTATCATCATTTACTGATGGAAGAGAACGCTTATTTTCAGATAGTGTAATCGATCCTAAAGAAGTTGAAAGAACAGCTGAAGTTGAGATTGAGAACTTTATAAAGAAAACGGCTGATAAAAAAGAAGCTAAAAGGAAAGCTAAGGAAGAAAAAAGAAGACAAAAAGAAGAACAAAAACGTCGTCAACAAGAAGAGAACGAATGATATAGAAAAGCGATGGAAAACAACACCCAATCGTTCAAAGTTGATTTCGGTTTTGATTATGAAAGTGTTGATTGAGAAAACATTGACTTCGGTGGTGGTTTAGCTGATGATAATAATGAAAGCGAGATTGATGAAGCTTACAAAACGCTTGGACTTAGTCGTAGCGATTCGAATGATCAGATCAAATCTGCTTATCGTAAGTTAGCAAAAAAATATCACCCAGACCTTAATAAAGATCCAGGTGCTGAAGAAATGTTTAAAAAGATTAATCAAGCTTACGAAGTTTTGAGTGAGTTTGTGCTTTAGTTTTGATTTAATGTTTTAATTAAATTGATAATCGCATTGATATAAACTTCATAACATACTTTAATTTCATCAAACGTGATGCATTCATTAGGTGCGTGCATTAATACAGAATCTTCTGCTGGACCAAAAGCTACGCAGTTATCAACTAATTTAGCATAAGTTCCTCCGCCAATTATCTTTGGTTGAGGATCTTTTTTATTAGTTGTAAATTCATAACAATCTAACATTAGTTTTAATAATGGTGAATTCAAATCAAAGTTTTTAGTTGGTTTAGTATCTATTAATTCGAATTTAGCATTAATCTTATTTTCTTTTAGATAGTTAATAATACCATTCTTAACATCATCAGTAGTATAAGTTACAGGTACTCTTAAATTCGTATTAACATAAATCATATCATCTTTAGTAAAGATTGTACCGATGTTAGCAGTAACTTCACCAGAGAAATCATTAAAACCTTTTAACGCAGTGTTTAGAGCGTAATGATTATCAAAGTAATTATCATTAATATACTTAATTAAATCCTGATTATCGTCAAATACCTTACCGTATGATTTCAAGGCATTAACGATCGCATTAATTCCTTTGTTTGGTTGAGAACCATGCGAAGCGACACCAATATATTCAACACCATCGTTAAGTAATTGTTTGTTGTGATTATCTTGATAATCCATCAATTTTTTATTGTCACTTGTTGAGATTTTGCAATAATCAGCAATTTGATTAATTACACTTCCTCCATTAATTATTAGTTTATTTTCAGAATTGAAAATTAAACTAAAATCGTAGATTAGTTTTTCAGTGCTTATTACTGGTCATTGACCATCTGGCGTAAATCCGAAATCAAACTGACCATGTTCTTTGATATAGTGCTTCATGCTATCCATATCAGTTTCTTCGCTAAGACCAAAGATTATTCTTATTGTTCAATTAGGATCAATTAAATTATGGTCAAGTAAGTATTTCATTACATATAAACTGATAATACTAGGTCCTTTGTCATCAAGAGTTCCTCTAGCAATAATACTATTGTTTTTAATGATCGGTTCAAACGCTGAAGTGTTTCATTGTTCAACTAAACCTTCAGATACCACATCAAGATGACACATGATGCCAAATAATTTAGAGCCATTACCGATTTCGCAATAACCATAACGGTTATTTTGATCTTTATAAATTCTAAAGTCAAATGATTTAGCTAAATTTAAAACATAGTTTAAAGCATCATCAAGATCTTTTCCATAAGGTAGTTTAGGGTCGTTTGATTTAAATGAAACAGAAGGTATTGCGCAAAGATTTTTAATATCCTCAATAATTAAATTTAATTCTTTATCTGTTAATGGGTATTTTTTGAACATTGTTTTATTTATCACTATTAAATTATATAAATTTAGTCATAAATGACTAAATAAGTTTAAAAAGAAAATAAAAAAACACATCGCTAAATGATGTGTTTAATTAGACTATATGATTTTAATGAATTAGTGAGGTAAGTCGATACCATTAACTCTTAATCAAATAATTTGAGATGGTTTAGCTAATTTAGAATAAGGACAAGTTTGGTGAGCTATAGTCATTAATTCTTTAGCTTTAGATTCTTCTAAATCAACAGTTAAAGAGATGCCAACTCTAAGTTCGAAAGCCATAGGTTCATCTTGTTTGTGTAATTCAACAGTTACTTCAACTGGAGCTTCTTTAACATCAAGACCTAATTTACCAGCAACAGCAAAAACTGCTTGAGAATAACAACTAGCGTAACCAGCAGCAAATAATTGTTCAGGGTTGTATCTATCAGTGTGAGTACCACCCATAGCTTTAGGGAATCCTAGGTTTAAAGAAAGTTGTCCGTCAGTTGTTTGAACTAAACCTTCGCGTCCAGCTTTAGCTTTAGCAGTTGATTCATATACCTTGTTAAACATATTTTTATTTCCTTGTTATTAATTTTTATAGATAAATTATAAAGCATACTTATAAAAAAAGTTTTTTAAAGCATACTTTAGAAAAGTGATCCAAAAGGGTTTTTATTTGATTTAATCATACGACCCATTTCTTCCATCTTACTAGATGCGTTTTGCCAGTCTTTTAATAACTTATTAAGTTCTTCAACCTTACGACCTGATCCTTTGACGATTCTAGCTTTTCTTGAAGGTTCTCTTATTATTAATTTAGGATTTCTTCTTTCTTTTAATGTCATAGATGACATTAAAATTTTTCAAATTCTTATTTTTGAAGTCGCTTCTTCTACTTTTTCATCGCTGATCTTATTAGCAAAACCAGGTAACATTTTAATAATTGATCCTAAACCACCCATTTTAGATATAGATTGAGTTTGTTGTAATAAATCCTCTAAATCCATACGACCTGAAAGCATTTTTTCAAATGTTTTCATTGTTGATTTTTCATCAAATACTTCGGTAGCTTTTTCAGCTAAAGTCATTACGTCACCAAAACCAAGGATTCTATCAGCTATTCTTTCAGGATGGAATAATTCGATCGCATCTAATTTTTCGCCACTAGTTGAGAACTTAATAGGTACATTAAGAATTGATGTTAATGATAAAGCAGCACCAGCTCTAGCGTCACTATCAAGTTTGGTAATAATAATCCCGCTTAGCTTTAAATAATTATTAAATTCAGTAGCAATATTTATAATTTCTTGACCAGATAATCCATCAACTACTAAGATAATTTCATCAGGATCAACGGCATTACGAATATTAACTAATTCGTTCATTAGTTCAACATTAGTTTGTAATCGTCCAGCAGTATCATAAATGATAACGTCACAATTTTTTTCTTTAGCAACATCAATCGAATTCTTAGCAGTCTTAACTGGATCACTTAAACCTTCATTATAAAAAGGCATGCTGATCTGATTGGCTAAAGTATTTAATTGATCAATAGCGGCAGGACGATAAACGTCTAATCCAACTAATAAGCTATTCTTTTGTTTTTGTTTGTTTATATATTTAGCTAACTTAGCTACAGTAGTAGTTTTACCAGCCCCTTGAAGACCTACCATCATAATCTTTGATAATTTCTTATCAATGCTTAATGGTTGATTAGATTTACCTAAGATATTAACTAATTCATCTTTAATAATTTTTAAAAAATAAGCTTGAACATCAGTTGATTTATCAATTGATTGTCCTATTGTTTTTTCTTTAATTGATTTGATGAATGTCTTAACAACGTTAATATTAACGTCAGCATCTAATAGTGCAATGCGGATCTCGCGTAAGACTTCTGTTAGGTCTTCTTCTTTTATTGTTTGAGCTATTAATCGCTTCTTTAAAGATTTAGCGACAATAGATGAAATCATTGATTTAAACATATTTGATTATTATTTTCAAATTACTACAAAGTAATTTTTTTTACCTTTTTTAATAACAGTTAGTTTTTTATCCTTACTAGGTGTATAAACGGTTTCTGGATTATCAACCTTAATATCATCAATTTGAATTGATCCTTGAGATATTAATTCTCTCAGAATTCGTTTAGAATCAGCTACTTTAGCTTGTAACAATAAATCGATTATTTTATAGGATTGGTTAAGATCAAGTTCAACTTTATCAAAGTTAGCAAAAACCACGAGTTTTTCTTGATCAGATAATTCCTTGATTTTGTTTTCAAATAAAGCTCTGTTCATTTTGTAAACATTATCTAAATGTTCTTGAGAATGAATTAATTTAATTAAGTAATCAGCTAAATATCTTTGACCAATTCTTGCTTTTTTATCTTCCTTATGAGCTTTGATGATTTCTTCGATTTTTTCAAGTGATTCTTCTAGAGCGTATCGGTAAATTAAATCAACAATAAACTCATCATCTTGGTTGTAAATGTATTGTCAAATTTCGTAAGGATGAGTTAGATTTTCATCTAAATATAGCGCACCTTTTTCAGATTTACCGAATTTGTTACCATTAGAATTTAGTAATAAATTAAAAGTTAAACCGCAAAGATATTTAGTTTGCTCTTCATCATACTTTTTCTTGATTAGATCAATTCCGGTAGTTATGTTACCTCACTGATCTGATCCGCCACATTGAACTTGAACATCGTATTTTTCAAATAGATGCAAGAAGTCGTTACCTTGAATTAGGTTGTAAGAAAATTCTGCATATGAAATCCCGTTTTCAATTCTTGATCTAATAAACTCTTTATCTAATAAATATGAAACATTAATTAATTTCCCTACATCTCTAAGAAAACTTAAAAAATTCATATTCTTATAGAATTCGATATTATTAATAATTGTTGCGTTTGTATAACGTTCTAATTGAGCTTGAATTTTCTTAGCATTATCAGCAATTACTTGAGAATCTTGAATTTTTCTTTCAGAAGCTTTGCCGCTAGGATCACCAATTAAACCAGTAGCACCACCTAAAATGGCGTAAGTTTTAAATCCAATTTTTTTAAAGTATTTAAGAGTAATGATCGGTATTAAGTTTCCTAAATGGAGAGATTGACCACTTGGATCAAAACCAACATAAACCCCCTTTTCGTGTTCTAATGCTAATTTAAGTTTTTCTTCATTAGAAATTTGTTTTATTATATTTCGTTTTTTTAATTCTGCGATGAAGTCCATAGATTTGATTATTAATTAAATTGTGTTTTGTATTAATCGATAAAAAAGATGATTATTATCTCTTAAAATAATTCAAAAACTTTGCAATTTATTTTTATGTTTTTGTTCGATTTTATCGATAATTTTTATTTTTAATAAAAATGGATTTATTAAAGTTTTAGTACTTTTTTAATTAACTCTATAAGTTAATTTTAATATGATAAATCTTCGTAAATTGGATGTTTATCTAGTAGTTTTTTAACTTCTTTTTTAATTTTATTAATAATGTCTTTATTTCCTTTAGATTTAATGATTTGATCAATTCAATCAGATATTTGAATAAAATCATTTTGATCTAAGTTTCTTGTAGTCATAGCAGCTGTTCCTAATCTAATACCACTTGGATTAGTAGGTTTGTTGCTATCATATGGAATCGTGTTTTTATTAACTACGATTCCTGCTTCATATAATCAATTTTCTACTAAATCACCAGTTAAATTAAATTTAGAGAATAGGTCAATAGTAAATAAATGATTATCTGTTCCGTTAGCTATTATCTTGTAACCTTTTTTAATAAAAGCATCACAAAAGGCTTTATTATTATCAATTACATTCTTAATATATGTTTTAAATTCAGGTTGTAATGCTTCTTCAAAAGCAATTGCTTTAGCAGCAATTACATGCACTAAAGGTCCACCTAATTCACCGGGGAATACAGCGCTGTCAATTTTCTTAATTAACTCTTCTTTATTGGTTAAGATAACTCCTCCTCTAGGTCCTCTTAAAGTTTTATGAGTTGTACTTGTAACGATATCGCAATAAGGAATCGGATTTTGATGATAACCTGTGACAATTAAACCGGCAATATGAGCAACATCAGCCATTAAGTAAGCACCTACTTGATCTGCGATTTCTTTAAATTTTTTAAAATCAATAAAACGTGAATAATTAGATGCTCCACAAACAATTAATTTTGGTTTAATTTCTAGCGCTTTTTTTAATATTTCATCGTAATCTAATAAATGCGTATTTTTATCCACATTATAGTGATAAAAATCGTATATTTTTCCGGAAAAATTTACTTTAGAACCGTGAGTCAAATGACCGCCATCATTAAGACCCATAGCAAGCACCTTATCGCCTGGTTTTAATAATGCTAAATAAGCAGCAGAATTAGCTGTTGATCCTGAATGTGGTTGAACGTTAGCATGCTTTGCGCCAAATAATTTTTTTAACTTTTCGATTGCAAGTGATTCAATTTGATCTACAAATTCACATCCACCATAATATCTTTTATTAGGTGTACCTTCTGCATACTTATTAGTTAGAATTGATCCAGTAGCTTTTAATACGTTTTTAGAAACATAGTTTTCTGAAGCAATCAATTCAATGTGGTCTTTTTGTCTTTGTAATTCCTTATTTATAAGATTAATAATATCCATAATTTACAACCTGCATATTTAATAACATTGTTTATTATAAATAAAGAATTGTTTATTCATAAATAAAGAATATTTGTGATAAAATTATTATGCTTTATGTAGTTTAGTGGCTTCTAAACTATATTTTACAATGGGACCTCAAAACAAAGGTTTATTTTTTTTAAATATTAAAAGGTAATTAATAATGCAAAAAACAACAATGCAAAAGCCAGTTGTTGCAACAAAAAACCGTAAGTGATATTTGGTAGATGCTTCAGGTTTAGTGTTAGGGAGATTAGCAGTTAAGGCTGCTAACTTGCTAAGAGGTAAAAACAAACCTGATTTCACTCCTAATGTTGATTGTGGTGATTATTTAATCATATTAAATAGTGATAAAGTTGTTTTGACTGGTAACAAATTAGATGGTGAAAAGTGATACCGTCACTCAAACTACATGGGTGGAATTAAATCACGTACAGGTCGTGAAATGGTTGAACACTATTCTGACCAATTAGTTTATGATGCAATTAGAAAAATGCTTCCTAAGAACCGTTTAGCTAAGGATATGCTTCGTAAATTAAAAATTTACAAAGATGGTAAGCATGAGCACGATGCTCAACAACCTACAACATTAGATTGGAGTAAATAATGGCTACTACGACTTTTAAAGGATTAGGTAGAAGAAAATCTTCAACTGCTATAGTTAAATTAACTCCAGGTTCTGGAAAATTAATTATTAACAATAGAAAAGCAGAAGAATATTTTCCTAATAAGATCGTTATTCAAGATATGCGTCAACCATTAGAACTTACTAAAACATCTGAATTATACGATATCAATGTTGTAGTTTCTGGTGGTGGATTTACTGGACAAGCTGGTGCTATTCGTTTAGGGATTGCAAGAGCTTTAGTTAGCATGAATCCTGATCTTAAAAAACAATTAAAACAACACAAACTAGTAACTCGTGATGCTCGTGTTAAAGAACGTAAAAAATTCGGTCTTTATGGTGCGAGAAGAGCTCCTCAATTTACTAAACGTTAAGATAATAAAATCCCTTTATATGGGGTTTTATTTTTATATGTAAGCATTTTTTTATGTATACTCGAAGCAAAACTAAGAAAGTTTTTGTAGGTAATGTTCAGATCGGCGGGCAAGATAAAATTGTCTTGCAATCAATGACTATCGCTAAAACTAAAAATGTTTCAAAAAGTTTAAAAGAAATTAATGATTTGGTTAAAGAAGGGGCTGATCTAGTTAGAATAGCTGTGTTTGACGATGCTGATAAAAAAGCGATTAGAAAAGTTGTTGAAAAATCTCCTTGTCCAATCATTGCTGATATTCACTTCAACCCAGATTATGCGATAGCTGCGATTAAATCTGGTTGCAAAAAAATCAGATTAAACCCAGGAAACATTAAATCTAAAGAAAAGTTAAAAGAGATTTGTGTTTTAGCAAAGCAACATAATGTACCGATTCGAGTTGGTGTTAACTCTGGTTCAATTCCTTCGGATTTGATGAGAGAATACGGAGTTAGCGCTAAAGCAATGATTATAGCAGCTCAAAGATATGTTCGTATGCTAAAGCGATTTGATTTTGATGATATCGTGATTTCATTAAAAACATCAAGCGCTATGCTAAGTATGGAAGTGTACGAATTAGGTGCTAAAAAATTTAATTATCCAATGCATTTAGGGATAACTGAAGCTGGTACTTTAATTAATGGTACGATTAAATCAGTGGCAGGTTTAACTCCCTTATTATTAAAAGGTATTGGTGATACGATTAGAATTTCTTTATCAACAAATCCAGTTGATGAAATCAAAGTAGCCAAAAAAATGCTTAATTCACTCGGTTTGTATGATAATCTAGTTGATGTTGTTGCTTGTCCAACTTGTGGGAGATTAAACTTTGACTTATTCAAAGTTGTAAACGAGGTTGAAAAATTTGTAAAAGATTTAAATTTTCCCTTAAAAGTATCAATTTTAGGTTGTTCAGTTAATGGCCCAGGTGAAGCTAAAGAAGCTGATATTGGTATTGCTGGTGGTAAGGAAGAAGGAATCATTTTTAAAAAAGGAATCGTAATAAAATCTGTGAAACAAGAATATTTAGTTGATGAATTAAAAAAAATGATTTTAGAAGAATATGATTTATTTAAGAATAGAAATAATAAATAATAATTAAAAGAGAGTAACAAATATGAAAAACTTTATTTTTAATCATCCGTTAATTTCAGATAAATTATCAAAAATGAGAGATGTTAATACGGATTACTATTTTTTCAAACAACTACTAACAGAAATTACAACATTAATGATGTATGAAGTTGGTAAGGATTATGAACTTGAAGAGATTACTGTAGAAACTCCTTTAACTAAAACACAAGCTAAAAAACTTAAACACAACTTTGTGATTGTTCCTATTCTAAGAGCTGGCCTTGGAATGGTTGATGGTGTTCATAACATTATTCCTACCGCAAGAGTAGGCCATATCGGTTTATATCGTGATGAAAAAACATTTAAACCTGTTGAATATTATTCAAAATTTCCTGCAACAATGAGTGATGCGCATGTTATTGTTTTAGATCCGATGCTAGCAACAGGCGCTTCAGTTGTTAAAGCAATTGAAATGATTAAAAAAATTAAACCTAAATCTATTAAATATATGGGATTATTAGGTGCTCCTGAAGGATTGAAAGTTCTAAATAATGAACATCCAGATGTTGATGTATATTTAGCTTGTTTAGATGAAAAACTAAATGATCATAACTACATCTACCCTGGACTTGGGGATGCTGGTGACCGAATTTTTGGTACTAAGTAATCTGGTAAACTTTATAATAATATGTTATTATTAGTTATTATCGATTTAGAGATTATAGATACTTCATTGATTTGTTTATAGATTTATTATAAAAAGGCTCTTCATCATCCAAATATAATGGCTTTTAATAAAAAAATCATAAAATGACCGTTTCTATTAGCGGGATTAACAGCTTTATCAACAACTGTTTCTTCATGTGCGTTATTTGATATATTTAATGACGTATATGGGTCTGGTTCTGTTAATGATAAAACTACTAATAAGAATCTAAGTGCAACATTACCTGTTGGTGATTATAAGAAAATATACGACATCACTTTTAGTTTGGAATTTAACAACTCAGGTGGATACAATCCTTCTAGACAAAAATCTAGCCCTGAAACTACTGGTGTTGAACGTAGTCGTGCTTACAGAGTATTTGGTACAGGATGATTATTTGACTGACAAAGTAATCCAGTGGATGAGAACGATCCAAACGCTAAATGAACTGGGTATTTTGCAACAAATTTACATGTTGCTGAAGCTCTATTAAATCCTAATGATAACAAACATTACAGACCGTCTTGATACGGGAATAGACAACCGCTATCAGGTGTTGATCAAACATTATATTTCAACTTAGGTAAATGGGATGAAGATTTAGCGGTTAAAAATAAACATGATGCTAAAACATTAACTTACGCCCCATTAAGCTCTTTACCTAAAACTGTATATACGGCTACTGAATTCTATAAAGAATCACCTGATTGGATTTCTACTATTAAAGAAGAAACTCCAGGGATTAGAGAATATATCGATTTCGCTGTTATTTCTATAACATTAAATCTTTCTTGAGAAAAAAGTGCTGATGGAAGAAAAATCTATAAATACAATGACGAACGTAAATTATACGAACGTTGAATTGTAAAAGCGATGGATACTGCTAAAAAAATTTGGAAAGGGAATTCTGACTTTTCTCAACCAGCTTCACCAAATAGGCGTAATGATGAATTAACTAATGAAAGTGTAGAAACTCCTGAAGGTAATTACAGTACAGGTTTTTTTGATCGTAATGACTACACAAGTGTTAATTCTGATCTTTCTAAACTAAATGTTTATTTAGGTGGTTATCCTTACTACAGTTCATGATCATCAACTCCACAATATACTAAGTATTCTGTTGATTTATCTAATGGTCGCAAGTTTCCTGTTAGCAGTGATCCTAAAGGTTCACCTGGATGAACAATCAACGCTTCTAATACAAATGATATTTCTGGTAAGAATATTGCGATTCATTCAGATTTAAGTGTTGCAGGTGGTATTAGAGGTGGTATTTATAACGCTGATATTGCTAAAAATTTCCAGCTAGTTTATCGTAATATTAAATACAAGCAATATGGTTATGGATACATAATTAAAGATTCCAACCTATCAGCTGGCTCATCTGGTTCTTTAGCATTAACTTCTAATAACAAAGCTTTAGGAATTTATTTTGGTACAGTTTCTGTTGATCAAAATACTGAAGCGAATTTTGGTTTAGTTGCTTCTTTATATAATCCAAGAAATATTACAGTAAGTGTTCAAACAAAGCCAACACAATTTGAAAACGATACAATCAGACCATACGATTTAATTTACGGAAATGAATATATGAAAAGTGATTATGGTTCATATATCAGTTCGGTTAAAACTCTTAAATTACCTACCACTAGATTATTGGCTAAAATGGTAGATGGTAATTACGAATCTGATCAAGATACTCCTAATAATGATAATGATAATGCAGCTAATGAATTAAATAGCAATAATTTATCAGCAAATGATACTGATGCTTGAAGAAATACTGCAAGTAAAAATCCAGATTCAGTAAAACAAAATCAACCAAACAATCAACCAGTAAATTCAAAACCATCTATAGATAATAATCCATCAAGAACCCCTGATAGAAATAATAATTCTAATCAAAACCCGCCTAGAACTACTAGACCTGTTTCTGGCATGAATGGAAATGATAAACAAACTTCACCAAAACCAGTACCTAGCAAGCCGAACTCTAAACCTACAAATGAACCAAGTAGTCAGCCCAATGGTGATAGCAATAAACCAGCTCCTGAAGTGCCTAGTGGATTACCAACAGGATCTTTCCCAGGTTTATTAAATAATTTACCAAACGGCATTCCTCCAGGAACATTTCCTGCTGGAGTTGAGAATCTTAATCCTACTGATATAGCTGCTTTATTAGGATTGCTAGCTGGTAATGGTAAATCGGGATCTTCATTATCTGATCTATCAAACTTTTTTAAAAGATAAAAAACAAACTCGTATTAGTTGAATAACTAACCACGAGTTTTTTTATTGCTTTGCAACTAATAAAAAACATATATGAAAATTTTTATTCTATCAAGAAATCGTTAAATTATTATGGTTTTTAATCTAATAAATTAACCAAATTTAAATTTTTAATTTATTAAGCGTATAATTTAAGCGTTCTTTTATAAAATAAAGAACTAAATATAAAATGGTTGTCGATAAAAAAACTATTAAATACAACTTAATCGCTTTTAATGCAATATCATTATTGGCTTTAATAATCATATCTGTATTATCGACATTGAACATAATTAGTATTGCGTGAGTCTATAGCTCTTTATTAACAATATTCTTTTCTAATATTAGTTTAATAATCGCATTAGTCTTACCTAACTTGCTGTATAAATTAGTAAGTAAGCTAAATACCCAACAAGTTAAATCAACTAGTTTTGGTTTTTTTATGTTTGGTTTATTAACACATTGTTCAAGAATTCTTTGGTATGTAATTCCGATTATCATAATCGGTATTACTAATCGTTGGAAAATTGAGTCTGAATATTTCAATGTTTTTCCAGCAATTATTTGACCGATTACATCAGTAATTATCCATATTATTGTGAACTATTGATTGATTAATAAAGATATAAAAGAACAAGATCGTCTAAAGGAATTAAATAGAAATGTTGCCACAGGAGATAGTTTACAAGAAGCTTTTTAGTGAGCAAACATCACAAAGTATTATCAACTTCTTGGACGTTAAACCTCTTGAATCACAAAACATAGACTGAGCTCCATTTGTTCCAACAGCTCATGTTCTAAGCATTTTTTTAGTGCTATTTACGATTGCAATATTAACCGCTGTATATTATTCAAAAATTAAGAAACTTAATCCAACAACACCACCTACAGGATATGTATTGGTTGTGCAGTTGTTAATCTTGCAATTTGAAAATCTAACTGTTGAGTTGTTAGGTGAAAAAAATCGAAAAATCACACCGCTATTTATAGTGATATTCTTATATATTACAGTAAGTAATTTAGTATCGCTAGTAGGTGGGATTGCAGCACCAACTTCATCATCAACTGTAACATTTTCATTAGGTTTAATGTCGTTTTTAGGATCAGTAATTATCGGCTTAAAATACCAAAAATTAGCCTATTTTAGTGAGTTTTTTGTTAATGTAAAAATTAAAAACAAAAGCATTCCAGTGTTTCCTAATCCGCTGAATATTATTGGCTGAGTATCGCCATTATTATCAATATCATTGCGGTTATGAGGTAATATCTTAGCTGGTTCAATCTTTATTGCTTTATTATATAGTGTATTTCGAACCTTCTTTACCTTAGGATCTACTGATTCATTTAATGTTGGTTTAATTTTAGGAACGATTGCTGGTGGATTGATTGTGCCATTCTTCCATATCTATTTCGATATTTTGATAGCCATCATACAAGCATTTGTATTTGTGTCATTAATGCTAACGTACTGATCTCAACCAATTAAAAATGAAGAAGTAAAACAAGCTGAGAAACTAGAAAGAACAAAACTTAATGTTAAATAATATTCTTTACTAAAGATAAGGGATATAAAAATAAAATTTATAAAATATTATATTGAATTCATTACTATAAACACAAGGAAATAATAACAATGAACGTTTTTTTAATCATTCACGACCTAATTACCCACGCAGAAGATAAAGCTACTTTCACTAATCAATTAGGTGGTTACATTGGAGCTGGTTTAGCTATGACAGCAGCTGCTGGGGTAGGTGCTGGTCAAGGTGTTACTGCTGGTTTATGTGCTATGGCCGCAGCAAGAAATCCTGAATTAATGCCTAAAATAAATTTATTCTGAATTGTTGGTTCAGCAATTTCAGAATCAAGTGCGATCTATGCTTTAATTATTGCTTTTATTTTAATTTTCGTAGCAAAATAATTATGCATTCTAAAAGAGTGACGAAACTTTTATTACTAAGTTTCAACTTCTTAATTATTTCGACAATTGTTTCATCTTGTTCAATTCCTGATGAATTAAAACCAAGTACAATTGTTAATCAATTTTTTCCTAACTTTTGAGTATTTATTGCTCACTCGATCGCATTAATAATAATTATTCTTTTAGGTATTTTCTTCTTATGAAAACCTACTAAAAGACTTTTAACAAAAAGAACGGAAATGATTCAAGCTGAAATCAATAGTGCTAATGAATTAAAAAAACAAGCAATGGCTTTATTGGATGATGCGAAAAAAGAAAAACAAAATGCTGAAATTCAAGCAAGAGAAATAATTAATTTAGCGACTAATCAAGCATATAGTCTTAAAGCTGATGTTGAAAGCGATGCTAAAAGAAAAGCTAACCGTATTATTGAAAATGCACATTCTGAAATAATTAAGCAAGAATCAATTCTAAAGCGAGAACTGGAAGGTCGAATCGTTGATATAGCTCTAGAAGCTACTTCAACCTTAATCAAAAAAAATGTAGACAAACAAGATCATGAACGTTTAGTTCAAGAATTGCTAAAAGAACTAGATTAACATTATGGATACCAACATAATTGGATTTGCTAGAGCATTAGTCGATCTTGCTCATGAAGAAAACAAAGTCTCGCAATTTTATGACGATTTAAGGATTGTATTTAATCTTGTTAAGAAAGATAATGACTTAATGTCATTATTAAATAATAAGGTTTTATCAAAAAATCAAAAACACGAAATCATTGATATTGTTTTTAAAGATAAACTAAACGAAACAATAGTTAACTTTTTAAAAGTTGTTATTGATAACCATGAATTTTTTAACATTCTTACGATTATTAAAAAATTCTTTAGAATGATCGAAGAAGAAAACCATACTTTATTTATTAAAGTAATATCTGCTCAAGAAATGAGTGATTCTGAAAAAGCGCAACTTGCTGAAAAACTTCATAAGAAATTTGATTCAGAACTTAACATTTTATATCAAGTTGATCCAAGCTTGATTGCTGGAATTAGGATTCAATCAAACGATCTGTTAATTGATCACACGATTGATGGTAAATTGAAGTTATTGAAAAACCGTTTAAAAACCTTAACTAAAGGAAATTAGATTATGGCGATTAATTTAAATGAATATTCTTTATTAATTAAAGATCAAATTAAGAAATATGTAAACAAGATTGTTAGCGATCAGAAGGGTTATATTATTACCATAGGTGATGGAATCGTAAGAGTTAGTGGGCTCGACGATGTTTTGTTAAACGAACTTGTTGAGTTTGAAAATGGCGCTTATGGTATTGCTTTGAATTTAGAACCTAACTCAGTTGGGGTGGTAATGTTATCTGATTACTTTGATCTAAAAGAAGGTTCATCTGTTAAAAGAACAGGTAAAGTAATTCAAGCTCCAGTAGGTGATGGTTTACTTGGAAGAGTAATTAATCCAATTGGATTACCGATTGATGGTAAAGGTGAATTAAAAAATGTAAGTTACTCACCAATTGAACGTCCAGCTTATGGAGTAATGCAACGTAAAAGTGTTCATCAACCACTCGAAACTGGAATCTTAGCTATTGATAGTATGTTACCAATCGGTAAAGGTCAAAGAGAATTAATAATCGGCGATCGCCAAACTGGTAAAACAACAATCGCATTAGATACAATTATTAATCAAAAAGGTAAAAATGTTAATTGTATTTATGTAGCAATCGGTCAAAAGAATTCATCTGTAGCTCAAATTAATCGTTTATTAGAAGAAACAGGCGCTATGAGTTATACAACTATCGTAAGTGCTACAGCTAGTGAATTAGCAGCATTATCATACATTGCGCCATTCACTGGTGTAACAATTGCTGAAGAATGAATGCGTCAAGGTAAAGATGTTTTAATTGTTTATGATGATCTTTCTAAACATGCAGTAGCATATAGAGCGTTATCTTTATTATTAAGAAGACCTCCTGGTCGCGAAGCTTATCCTGGTGATATTTTTTATTTACATTCAAGATTACTTGAACGTGCCGGTAAATTAAGTGATGAATTAGGAGCTGGATCAATAACCGCCTTACCAATTATTGAAACACAAGCAGGTGATATTTCAGCATATATTCCTACTAATGTAATTTCGATTACTGACGGTCAATTATTTACAACAACATCGTTATTTAACTCTGGTCAAAGACCAGCAATCCATGTTGGATTATCAGTATCTCGGGTTGGTTCAGCAGCGCAATTAAAATCAATAAAACAAGTATCTGGTAGTTTAAAATTAGAACTTGCACAATATCGTGAATTAGATACTTTTTCACAATTCTCATCTGATCTAGATGCTGAAACTAAGATTGTTTTAGAACACGGTAAACGGGTTATGGAAATGTTTAAACAACCACAATCTAAACCGATCGATCAAACAAGTGAAGCAATCCTTTTATTCGGAATTAAAAATCATTTTATTAAATGAATTCCTACAGATCACATCATCAAATTTAAAGAATTTGTTTTAAATAAAATGCAAGAAAATCCAGTTTATAAAAAACTTGATGAAGCAAAAGCGTTTGATGAATCAATTACAAATGAATTAAAAACATTCTATAAAGATGTTGTTAAACATTATACTTCAACACTAGTTGATTATGATGGATCACTGTATGGTGATATAAAAGAATTGGAGTAACTTTATGGCTTCGATGCAAGAATTAAAACGACGAATGGAGTCTATAACAGTAACGCATAAGATAACTAAAGCAATGAAGATGTTATCAACTGTTAAACTCAATCGTTTTAAAACAACTCTTTATAAAACTAAAGATTTTTATCAAGAATTTTATGAAGTAATTGGAGCTATTATCACCAATTACAATAAGATGAGAGCTAATAAAAATCAAAGCGAACAAACAACTAAATCTGATAAAAAACTTTGAATTGTAATTAGCACACAACTTGGTTTATGTGGTTCATATAATACAAATATTGGTAAATTGTTGGCTAATGAAATTGGAAAAAATGATCAAGTAATTTTAATTGGCAACAAATTAAATTCTTATCTAAAAACAAGAAATTTAGACAACCGAATTATTCAAAGTTTTAGTGTTAATGATAAGCAAATTGATTTTGATTGGTCTTATATTTTAGGAAAACAAATTTTAGAATTAAACGAAAAAAATAAGTACGAATCAATTAATTGCATTTATACTACCTATATTAATAATTTAAACTTTCAAGCCAAGAAGATTCAACTAATGCCAGCAGATCCTAGTATTTTTGATGCTAAGACGCTTGATTCGATTAATGATAAATTCCCTAAAAATATTTCTTTTGAACCAAGTGTGGATGTGATTATTCCAGCATTAGAAGAACAATTATTACAAGTTATTTTATACGGTTGTTTAATTGAATCAAAAGTTTGCGAATATGCTAGCAGGCGTAATGCAATGGATACTGCAGCTAAAAATGCAGATGATCTTTACAACAAATATAAGTTGTTATATAACCAACTACGTCAAGCTAAAATTACGCAAGAAATTAATGAAATTGTTGCAGGAGCAGCGAAATAGTATATGAGTACAAAAAATAACTATGGTAAAGTCTATCAAGTAATCGGTCCTGTTGTTGATGTTATTTTTGAAAAACAAGAAGATTTACCGAATATTTATGATTGCTTGATTATCGATCAACCTGAACAAAAACTTTATTTAGAAGTTGCTCAATTAATTGGTGATGACATTGCTAGATGTATCGCGATGGGTCCAACCGAAGGATTAGCAAGAAATGTTAAAGTAACATCAACAAATCAACCAATCTCAGTTCCTGTAGGTACTGATGTTTTAGGTAGAATGTTTAATGTTATCGGAGAACCGATCGATAACAAAAAACCATTAGAAAGCTCTGTAAAAAGAATGCCAATTCATCGCAGAGCTCCAAGTTTTGCTGATCAGTCTAATGAATTAGAAGTTTTCGAAACTGGTATTAAAGTAATCGATTTACTAATCCCTTATGCTAAAGGTGGTAAGATTGGTTTATTCGGAGGTGCCGGTGTTGGTAAAACAGTATTAGTGCAAGAATTAATCCATAATATTGCTACTGGCCATGGTGGTTTATCAGTATTTGCTGGGGTAGGCGAAAGAACCCGAGAAGGTAATGATCTTTACTACGAAATGATCGAAGGTGGAGTTATCGATAAAACTGCATTAGTGTTTGGTCAAATGAATGAACCTCCAGGTGCTAGAATGAGAGTTGCGCTAACTGGTTTAACAATGGCTGAATATTTCAGAGATGCTAATAACCAAGATGTGTTGTTATTCATTGATAATATCTTTAGATTTACTCAAGCTGGTTCAGAAGTATCTGCTTTATTAGGGCGTATGCCTTCAGCTGTTGGTTACCAACCAACATTAGCTGAAGAAATGGGATCTTTACAAGAAAGAATTACTTCAACTAAATCAGGTTCAATTACATCAGTTCAAGCAATCTATGTGCCCGCAGATGATTTAACTGACCCTGCTCCTTCTACAACATTTACCCACCTTGATGCTAAAACTGTATTAGATAGAAATATAGCGTCTTTAGGAATTTTCCCTGCAGTAAATCCACTTGAATCAACATCTAGATTACTTGATCCTAGTGTTGTTGGCATTCAACATTATCAAACAGCACGTAAAGTTCAGATGATCTTACAAAAATTCTTAGAATTACAAGATATCATTGCAATTCTAGGAATTGATGAATTGTCTGAAGAAGATAAACTAACCGTATCAAGAGCTCGTAAGATTAGAAACTTCTTATCACAACCATTCTTTGTTGCTGAAAAATTCAGTGGAAACAAAGGTAAGTACGTTCCAATTAGTGAAACAATTAAAGGATTCTCTGAAATTGTTGAAGGTAAACATGATGATTTACCTGAACAGGCTTTCTTCTATGTTGGTTCGATTGATGAAGCGATTGAAAAAGCAAAAACATTATCATAATGGTTAAACTAAAAGTTTTAAGTCCTAAAGGTGTTTTATTTGATGAAGATATAGAAATGATCCTTGTAAAAGGATCAGATGGTTATGCTGCTTTTATGAAAAATACTGAACCATCAATCTTTAGTATTAAACACTCAATTGGCTACATCACTTTTTTAGATAAAACAAAAAAAGCGGTTGTAATCGATGATGCAACTCTATATAGTAACAAAGATCTAATTAGAATCTTTGCTTTGGATTTTATTGTAGCTGATAAACTATCTTATGATGAAATTCTTGAGAACAAAAAAGAATTAGAAAATAAGATGAAAAATACAACTGATTCTAAAGAAATAATGCGCTTACAGCACGCTTTAGATATCGAACTACTAAAACTAAAAGAAGCAAAATAATGCGTCGTTTAGATCTATCAAACATTAATAGTTTCCAGGATCAAATTAATCAATTTGATACTAATCATTTCTATAGTGCTTTAACTTATTATTCTTGATCATTTTATGGTCTTGATCTTGATTATCAAAAAAAAGATAATGGGATCATCATTTTTGGTACTGTTGATCTAGATAAAAACTTAATGCGAAAGATCTTAAAAGATAAATTTTATCCCACTCAAAAGATCATTATCTCACCAATCACTAAAATTGGCAGCTCTTTTGATTTTTTAAATCTTATTGAACAACAAATTAATCAACTAGATAAAAATCAACAGATTTTTATTGATGATCTGACTAGTGAACAACTTGAATTATTAAAGACTAAATACCAATTAGAAGTTGTTTTTGAAACAACAACAAATTACCTATACGAAACTAAAAAATTAATTAGTTTTGCAGGTAATAGTTTACAAAAAAAGCGTAATCACCTAAACTTCTTTCTTAAAAACTACGCTAAAAATTGTGTCATTAAAACTAATGAGCAAGTTAATTTTAATGAACTAGAAAAATTTTATTTAAGTTGATTAGCCAAACAAGATAATCAAAGAAACTACGATGCAGAAAAAGCATTCTTTTACGCGATAAAAGAATTAATAAATAACAAAACGCTAAAACTAACATCATTATCACATTTAAATGAAATGATTGGTTTTAGCGTTTCTTATTCGATTAATAACCGTTGTGAAATTATTATCGAACATTGTGATGAAACCTATCGCGGATCATATCAATATCTTTTAAGTAATTCTCTTAAAATTCATCATCTTAATGATCAATATACAGATCGTCAAGACGATTTAATTGATTCAATGATCTCGTTTTCAAAAAATTCATATAAACCAGCTTTTGTTATTAAAAGATATCTTGTAAAACTATGCTAGAACTAACTAAAGATAAGAAATTAATCGAACAATATAAATATTTTTATTTAAGAGCATTTAAAGAAGAAAATGAATTTTCTTGGAACTATTTAATTAATGCTTATTATGGTAAAGAAATCAAGATTTATGTGGAAAAAGATATCAAAAAAGATTTCAAGTATGGCTGTTTTGTTTTAGATAAAAAACTTGTTATTAATAATGAAACTAAAACAGCAGCACTTGTCTTTGGTGTTGTTAGTGATGAACGTTTTAGGGGTAAGGGTGTTTTAAATTTAAGTTTTGAACCATTCCTTAATGAATTAGCGCAAAAATATGATTTAGTTTTAATTCAAAGTTTTAATTGAAAAATTTATCGAAATTTCGAACTAGATCCACTGGATAACTTACATAAGTTTGCTTTATTAAATCAATTTAAAAAGAATGATTATCTTAATAAGATTGATTTATTTAATTATCATCTCAATCAAGAAAAGATTATTGATCTTTATGAGATTAGAAAACAATATCTTATTAAGAACAAAATTGATAATTACAGCGATTATTCACTAGAAGAATATAAGAAATACCTATTATTTAATTTTTTAATTGGTGACGTTATTTATTATGATGATACTAGTTATTGTCAATTAAGTAAGGATTTTGAAGTTTATCAATCGTTTTATTTAGATAAAAATGCAATTAATGATTTTATCTTAAGAATACCAACGATTCTTACCTTAAGTTTAAATGACTATCAAATTAATGATTTTAAACATAATCAGGCATTTATTAAAACTAATCAAATCAACTTAACAAGAAAATATAATAAGTCGAAATTAAAAATAAATGCAATATTTTTTAACGAGCTAAATTAAATGTGTTATAATTCATATGGTTATCAAGAACTGGAAGTATAGCTCAGCTGGTTAGAGCACACCCCTGATAAGGGTGAGGTCGATGGTTCAAGTCCATTTACTTCCACCATTTTTGGGGACGTAGCTCAATTGATAGAGCACCTGACTTGCACTCAGGAGGTCGAGGGTTTGACCCCCTTCGTCTCCACCATTAATAAAACCATTTTACTTAACGAGCAGTATTATTTTATCTGCTCGTTTTTTCTTTTATAGTAGTAAAATTATAAGAAGCATAAAAAAACAATTTGTTTTTTATGTAAAACTAAAAATATGAAGAAGATTGCGATTATTACAGATTCATCCTCGACGATTAAAACTAATGAATTGAAAGATGTTTTTGTAGTTCCTTTACAGATTACCATCAATAATACCAATACTTATTTAGATGGTGTTGATATTCAACAAGATGAGATCTATGATTATTTAAGCAAAGACAAAAATGTTGATATCAAAACATCGATGCCAGTAATTGAATCGATCTTAAAAACAACAAAAGAAGTTGCATCGAATTATGATCATGTTTTCGTATTACCGATTTCAAGTGGTTTAAGTGGAACTTATAGCCAATGAAAAATGGTGATTGAAACTGAATTAAGTGATCTTAAAAATATTAGTATCTTTGATACTTGCGACACTGCGATTTCATTAAAATGATTAGTTAATGAAGTTCAACAATTAATTAGTCAAGATAAATCGATTAAAGAAATTGAAGAATATATCGAAAACTGAAAAAATCGTATATACACAATGATCGTGGTAAATGACTTAACCCAATTAAGAAAAGGTGGTCGGATTTCAAAAATGAAATCGCTGATTGCAGGGATTTTAAAAATTAGTCCGATAATATCATTTCATAAAGGGGTTAATCAATTAGTTGATAAAGCGATTAATATAAAAACTGCAATCGAAAAATGTATCGAACAAGCGACTAGTAAATTAAAGCTAACAAAAAACAAAATCGTAAAATTAGGATTTTGTCATACTTTCAAAGAAGATAAGAAAACAAAAGAAGTTCTTAAATTAGTTAAAGAAGGATTAAAAAGTTTAGAATTTAATGAATTAGATGTTGCTATGATTACTCCAGTAATTGGGGTTCATACAGGAATAAATGCTTTTGCATTAAGTTTTTTAATTGATAAATAAAAGTTTAATATAAATCTGCACAAAAACCCGTCTGAAAATTTCACGATTTTTATTGATGCTTTTTATTATTAGTATTAAAATTAAATTGAAATATTAAAAAAGAAAGAAGAACAAAAATGTCTAAATTAAAAATTGGTATTAACGGGTTTGGACGCATTGGGCGTTTAGCTTGTAGAGATCTTTTAAAAGATTCAAGCGTTGAAGTTGTTGCTGTTAACGATTTAACAGATGCTAAGACTTTAGCTTACCTATTAAAATATGACTCAGCTCATGGTAAGATGAGTGAAGAAGTGACTGCTACTGAAAACGAAATTATTGTTAATGGTCACAAAATCAGAGTATACAGCGAAAAAGATCCTGCTCAAATTCCTTGAAAAGATCACGGAGTTGATTTAGTTATTGAATCAACTGGTCGTTTCTTAACTCAAGAAACAGCTAATGCTCACATAAAAGGCGGTGCTAAAAAGGTTGTTTTATCAGCGCCTGCTAAAGAAAAAGGAATCAAAACAGTTGTTTATAATGTTAACCACGAAGAACTTAACAAAGATGATACTGTAATTTCAGCTGCTAGTTGTACTACTAACTGCTTAGCTCCAGTTGTTAAAGTTTTAGAAGACAAATTCGGAATTAAAGCTGGTTATATGACTACTGTTCACGCCTACACAGCTGACCAAAGATTACAAGATGCTCCTCACTCTGATTTTAGAAGAGGTCGTTCTGCTGCTACTAACATGGTACCTACTTCTACTGGCGCTGCTAAAGCTATCGGTTTAGTTGTTCCTAAAGCTACTGGTAAATTAAATGGTATAGCTGTAAGAGTTCCTACTATTACTGGTTCATTAGTAGATTTAACTGTTAAATTAGAAAAAGAAGTTTCAGTAGAAGAAATTAATGCCGCTATGAAAGCTGCTAGTTCAGAATCATTCTTATACTCTGAAGATGCTTTAGTTTCATCTGATATCGTTAATGAAACTCACGGTTCTATCTTTGATAGTAAATTAACTGCAGTATTAGAAGCTAATGGTGAAAAACTATACAAACTTTACTCTTGATACGACAACGAATCTTCATACGTTGCTCAATTAATCAGAGTTGCTAAATACTTCGCTAAACTTTAATTAAAAAATAAATTTAAAAGAGATCAATAAACAATGATTACATACAACAAAAAGACATTAAAGGATATTGATCTAAAAGATAAGACGGTTATAGTTCGCGTTGATTTTAATGTTCCAATTAAAGACGGTGAGGTAGCTGATGAAAAAAGAATCATTGAGGCTTTACCTACAATCAAATACTTAATCGAACAAAATTGTAAGATTATTTTATTAAGTCACTTAAGCCGTATTAAATCTTTAGATGATATTACTTCTAAAAAGAAAAGCTTAAAAGCTGTTTATGAAAATTTATCAACTAAGATTGATAATGTTAAATTTTTAGAACAAAACTTCGGTTATGAAGTTGTTGAAGCTGTTAAAAAACTTCAACCTAAAGAAGTGTTACTTCTAGAAAATACAAGATACAACGACGTTGACCACACTGGTGAAGTTGTTAAAAAAGAATCTAAAAACAGTCAAGAACTTGGAAGATTCTGAGCTAGTTTAGCTGATGTTTATGTAAATGACGCTTTTGGTACTTGTCACAGAGCGCATGCTTCAAACGTTGGTATTGCTAAAAATATTGGTCAATCTTGTGTTGGTTTTTTAGTTCAAAAAGAAATTGAAGCATTATCTAAATTAACAGATTCACCAAAAAGACCATTCGTAGTAATTCTGGGTGGCGCTAAAGTATCTGATAAATTAAAAGTTATTGAATCATTACTAAAAACTGCTGACCATATCTTAATTGGTGGTGGTATGGTAAATACATTTAATAAAGCTAAAGGATTCCATATTGGTAAGTCTTTATTTGAACCTGAAATGTTAGATACTGCTAAGAAGATTCTAGAAGAAGATAAAGAAAATAAAATTGTTTTAGCTACTGATCAGATGGTAACTAAAGCTAGTGAAATTACTGATATCAAAACTGCTAAAGCAGGTAAATGTGTATTCGCTAAAGATCAAGAAGATGAGGACTTTGAAGCTTTAGATATTGGTGAAGAATCAATCAAAACATTCAAAGAATACATCGCTAAAGCTAAATCAATCTTCTGAAACGGTCCTTTAGGGGTGTTTGAAAACCCTAATTATGAAAGAGGTTCATTAGAAATCGCTAAAGCGATCGCTGAATCTGATAGTTATAGCGTTATTGGTGGTGGTGATAGCGCTGCTGCTGCTAATAAATTTAATTTAGCTGAGAAATTTAGTTTCGTATCAACTGGCGGTGGTGCTTCATTAACATTTATGGAAGATACTATTCTACCAGGTATCGAAGCTATTCAAGAAAAATAAATCCGTATATAAAATTCTTATCTAGATAACTTTTAATTGTTTAAATAATAGGTAATTCTTTAGTAAAAGCGTTAAATATAATATATTATCCTTAATAACATTTAAGTAAAAATATATAAAAAGAATTCGAAAACAGGTCTTAAAATAATAATTAAAATAATATTTCTAAAATAAGATTCACCAAAAAAACTCAGTAAAAAACTGAGTTTTTTTATTTTGCAAATTTTTGAATTTATTGAAAAAAACAACATTTTGTTATTTTTTTTATAAAATAAAGAAGTGCTTAAGTATAAAAGGAAGATAAATAAATAATTATAATACAAAAAAACAATGATAAAGATTAAAAAAAATAAAAACAAAATAGGATTATTTGCCTCGCTATCGATGATGATCGGGGCTATGATAGGTGTCGGTATTTTCGTTAAAAATATCGGTGTATTTAAAGCTACGAATAACAATCCTTACTTAGTAATAACAGCTTGAGTAATTAGTGCTATTATTACATTATTATTAGCATTATCTTACATCGAAGTAACCACAACTGGGAATTCTAAATTCGGTGTTTCTGGTTATTGTGATTTAACACTAGGTAAGAAAGCAGGTCGCTTTTTAAAAATTTCGCAATCACACTTTTATAATGGAATTATTGGGGTTGTGTTGTTTATGTATGCCGGAGAATTATTCTTATCAATGGTTGATTCTGCTGGTAAATGAGGATTATTAACTGATTTTAATAATCAGTCACCACGATCATCAATACTAATGACGATCGGAATTGGTTTTATAATCTTTATTATCTTTTTAGCGATCAATTCGATTTCATTAACTGCATCTAAAGCATTTCAATCGTTTAGTATGATCATTAAGTTCTTACCGATCATTATTATTACGATCGTAGGAATTATTGCTGGTGCTATGCAATATGATCAGTCATTATTTAACACTAGTAAAACAGTGATGAATTCTATGGCGACTAAAATCAATCAAGTAAATTCATTCTCAACTATACTAGTTGTTTTGCCATCAATTTTATTTTCATTTGATTCATTCTTGAGTTTTACATCAATTCAAGATAAGATGAAAAATCCACAAAAATACACTAAGATATTATTATCAATAGGTGTAATAACAGTATCTATTGCTTATTTATTAATAACACTTGGAATGATTTTTCTAGGTAATGGTTATGCTGTTTTATCAATCAATGAAACATTACTTAAAAATGTCTTTAAATGATCTGAACAAGATGCTCAAAAAATTTCACTTGCTTTTAAAGTAATTTTCAATATCTTCTTATTAGTATCAATTCTAGGAGTTGCTAATGCGTTTATGGTGGTAACGATTTCTAACCATCAAGGATTAATTGAAGATGATTTAATTTTTGGATCTAAGTTATTAAAACGTTGATACAACAAAAAATATCAAAACCTATCAGAACAAGATAAATTCTATGGTCTAAAAAGTCATATTCCTGGAATCTTATCATATCTTTTTGTTATTGTTATTTTTGGTATGATTATAGCTGCTATTAGTATTGGACTTGGAAATGACCGTGTGGCTGATGGAATAACTAACTTCCCTACATTATTCTTCTTTATTATCTATGCGTTAATACCATTTTCAATCTTTATTAAAAGAATTAAGGTTTCATTAAAAAATAAAGATAAAAAACTAACTAAATTAGAAATCAAAGAAATAAAAGAATTATCATCTGTTACTAACCCGACAAACGAACAAGCAACTAGATTAACTGAATTAAAGAAAAAACAAGAAGCTTATATTGAATTGTTTAAACTAACACCAGAACATAGAATTAGCAAATTCTTTATGTTCATTGCTCCAGTTGCTTCGATTTTAGTATTTGTTATTTTTGCTTACCAAGGAATTTATGTTTATTTAATTGATCCGATAAGACAAGCAATTAACAATCCAGAAATTACAACAAGCGCGTTTGGCGGATTTATTGAAGCTGATACAACTATCGGTGGTAAAGGTCTTCCTATTTATATGCTTACAGTTATTTATTTTGGTTCATTATTCTTATTCTTCTTCATTCCTTGAATTAATGGGATATTAAAAAAACGTTTCCCAAATGTTTAATTAGTTAATATCATACAGCCTAAATTAGCGTTTAGTATAATTAAAAAAAAGTATGAGCAGTAAGATTGAACAAAACTTAACTAAAGAAGCGATATATAAAGATATCTCTAAATGGCAAGCATTCTTAGAAGGTTATAAAGACTTCTATGGTTTTGATTTTGAATGATCAAGATACATCAAGGACTGCAAACTTTATTACGGACATTTTGATATCCATGGATTTATTAAAGCTTACGGAAAAGAATGCGAAGAAGACTTTAAGAAATTCAAGGCATTAATAGCTCAAAAAAAACAAGAAGAACAAAACAAAGAGCAGGCAGAACAAGAGTTATCAAAAGAACTGTTTAATGTTTATGATCAACTTTTTTATGCTGATAGTTTAAGAGTAAGGTTGTTAATTAACTTTTTAAACCCCGAGAATAGTTACGAAAAAAAAGCGTTAAAAAAATCTTGAAAAAAGGCAAAATCACAAGGATTAACTAAACGCGAATGAATGAAATCAATTCTCAATATTCCCTTTAAAAAAGGTGAGCGTGATCCACACGATTATCGTTATGATTACGATGAAGTTCATAATATCTTAAAACAGATTAAAGAAATTAAAAAAGAATATTTAAACAAAAATATTAAAGAACGTTCTGATCGTTTTTCAACCAAAAAAATGAACGAGTTTGAAGAAAATATCAACGAAGCTTCATTAGTTATTGATTTTCATAATGATTTTGCAACCAAATTAATAGAACACGAAAAAAAACAAGCTAGTAAAAAACAAGAATATTTAAATTATCGTCAAGTTGTAAGTGGTTTTGTTGATGAACAAGAACAAGAATATCAACATGAAAATGTTCAAACTCAAACTGATGATGAATTAATTACAAAACCATTCCAAAAACCACATGAAAGTATTCCAGAAGTTAAATATAATACATTACCAAAATCAATTCCTGATATTGATAAAGAGCTAGATTTATTACATAATAAAAAAGTTGCTAATTATCAAGATGAAATGAATGATTTTTTTCAAAAGAAACTTGATCAAAAAATTCGTGAAATCAAATCAACTTCTGATTTAATTAATTCTGAATTCAAAAAAGCTGAATGAATTCGCAAGAAATCTGAAATTGAATACGAAAAAACTAAGGAATTCAGACAAAACTTAACCAAAGAAATTGAAAATATTAATCAATCTTATTCTCACAAAAAAAGATAATATCTTATAATATATAGGATGTTAAATTTAGTAAAGGAGGTAATTTTGTGCCTAAGGTTGAAGTAAAAGATGGTGATCTTGAATTGGCTTTACGTAAATTTAAACGTGTAGCTAGCGAAACTAAAAGATCTTTTCTAAGACACGAATACCACCTAAGAAAAGGGATTAGAAGACGCGAAAAACAAAAAGCGGCTAGAAAACGTTTACAAAAAAAACACCGAATGTACTAATCCAAAAATACAATAAAAAAGTTATAGCTTAAACGCTATAACTTTTTTATATTTTTCACCAATAACAAGCATTTTTATTGAAAGAGAAAAGTTAAAAAATATTAAAAATGCGGTAATTTTACAAAAAAATAGAAAATAGGGACTTGTCCCTATTTTTATAAAATAATATTGATGATTTGTTATTAATGGGGCGATTGACGGGATTTGAACCCGTGCATGCCTGATTCACAGTCAGGTGCGTTAAACCGCTTCGCCACAACCGCCATAAACACAGTGTATATTATACTATATAATAAATATTAGCAAACAAAAATTATTAATAAGCAATAATCTTTTATATTGAGCTATATCAATATTATAGGGTAAAAATGTTATAATTACTTAATAAGTGCTAACGCAGTTCATATATGAAATTATTTAAAAAAGTCTTTTTTGGAGCTACATTATTCGGTTTAGGTATAGCTTCGATGATGAGTGGATTGTATTACTACCAAAAAGACAAAGCATTAGATCTATTCAATATTAGACAAAATGATGAAACGATCTCAGAAGTAGGTGGTTTGAATGGTTATGATCCGCTTAAACCAAATGAGTTTTTAAAATCTAATATTGCATTTAACAATCACACCTTTAGCACAGAAAAACAAGCAGCATCTTATTTCTTATCAGTTGCTAATAATTTTGTTACAAGAAAACTAATGATCGGTGATGGAATTAAAAAAGATCCATCAACAGGTGAAATTATTAATGCAGATGGTTTAAAAGATATCAATGATTCTTCTTTTAGACCGCACAAATACCGTCCAGCATATTTATTACAAGACAATAAATATACTTCAGATCAAACAAAAGCTTCGTTAGAAAGAATTGGTAAGCCTGAACATTACATAAAAAGCCCCAATGGTTTAATTTATGGTGAAAATGAAGCTGTTGAAGATCCGACTCCGAACATTGTAAGTGATGATCTAATTGAGAAAACTATGGATGATAAACTTGATAAGTTTTTCAAAGATCTTTATTATTATGAATTTGAAGATGTTACTAAAGACAAACCTACAAAAATTAACATCAATCCTTTAAATTTAATCGATATTTTAAAAGTTAAAAATTTAGCAATTGATTCGTTAAATTTAAATAACACAAATTTTAATTTAAAGTTATATGAACTTAATGAAGATCATACGCAATACAATAAAGTCGATAATGCAATCTTGTTAAATAAGATGTTCATCTCAAATCTTAGCAATAAGTTATTTAGCGTTATTAATAACTTTTTATGAAATAACTTATTCATTAATATTAAAGGAACTGTAAATAATAACAATAAAGATTTCAGAGTATGATTTGGTGTTCCTTATCTATCGATCAGCAAAAGTGCTTCAGTTGAATATGAACTTCCTTTTTATTTAAGGTCATCAACTGAAAATGTTAATAAATTTGGTTCTTTTAATAATTTAGATCAATTTATTGATAGTGTTCAAAGTTTCACTGACCCCGTTATCTTCAGAGATAGATTTTTAAAAAGCAATCCAGTATATACAGCATTTAATAAGATTATTGCTGATAACTACATTGAAAATAGTGATAAAGGATTATTTGGTGGATATAAAAATAGTAAGATTAATGCTATTGTCCATGGTGATCAAGGCGGGATTGGTTGATCTACGCAAATCGACTACAACAATAATGTTGGAATTTATGTAAATCCAACAGCTAAATTTGTTAATATGTCTATTAGTTTGAATATTAACCAAAATAAGATTAATAGCTACCAAGTTTCAGAAGAGAATATAACAAAATTCAGAAATGAATTAAACGCAGCAATTCCTTCATCAACCAATTCCCAAAAAATGGTCTTGATTGATCGTATTATTGATGCAAGTATAAGAGTTCTTACTAAAAAGATTTTTGAAGGTTTTGATATTAACTCAAACACATCACGAGATGATATAAGAACTTATATGAGTTCAGTTATTGCTAATCAATTAAATATAGAATTTACATCAGCATTAACTCAATCTAACGAAGCAGTAAATATCGATACTGGTGCTGCTTTACAAAACTTAATAGGTAATTTATTCTCATTGAATGATACATTAAATTCAAGAGACAAAATGTTTGTTATAGAATATAACGATCAACCTTTATTTGGATTAAATATTTTAAGTGATGATAATTTTAAGAATATTTTCTTAAAGAGATATAGTAATGAATTATCAAAAACTGCTATTGATACTTTAGCGGATTCATTAAAAGAATATAAAAAGATTTATCCAAACCGAGTTAATAGTTTATTAACTAATGTTTCAAATACTATCTCATACAATCCGACTTATAAAAAAATTACTTTAAAACCGTTAAATGATGATAATTTATTAGTTAAATATAATGTAACTAATTTTGATATCCAAAACCTATATAGCCAATTCGGAATTACACCAACACCAGGACATAAAGCAACGTTGCTAAACAATCCTGATGATAAATCGAATAGTGATGTTGAACCTTACGGAATTATTCAAGCACTTAACAATACATTATTTAGTTCTAATGATAATGTTAATAACAAGCACTTAGTTAATGTTTATGATGTTTTGATTGCTTGAAATAAAGATGGTTCAATTAAGCCGACTAAATTAGCTAAAGCGTTTAATTTAACAATTAATCCATCGGTAACTAATTCTAAGATTATTAAATATCGAAGTGAAGTTAAACCAGAATTAGTTAATGTAATTCAAGAATCTAAGAATATTCTAGTTTTACGTAATTGATTAGGTGATATTGTTTATGAAGAAACTTATCAAAATGATCAATGACCAACTGAACAAGAATTAAAAAATATTACCTCAACAGCTACTAGCACATTAACAATTGATCCTTCTACAAGATTCTTATATGATAATGGAAAATTAGTAAGAATTAATAATCTTCATTTAATCTATGAAATTAGATTAGGGAATGTTACTAGAACATTTGATAAATACGAAGATGCTTTTAGCTATATCTGAAGAGTTATCAGAGTTAGCTCAACTAAGATTAATAATTTATCTAATTAGATAAATTTAAAAACAACTTTATTAATATTCTTATTAAGATTAATAAAACGTTGTTCGTATTCGGTAATTACATTATCTTTTATTAAATCATCGTTTTCATCTAGGCTGTGCAAGTCGCGAGTTAAAGCGATGATTTTTATTTGATCATTTGATTGTATTGTTTCGATCGCATACTCAAATAATCCATCATTATCAGTTTTAAATTCAATAACACCATCAGGTTTTAAAATTCTTTTATATTTCATTAAGAATTCTAAATCCACCAAACGTTTTTTTGCGTGACGTTTCTTAGGTCATGGATCTGAAAAATTTAAGTAAATTTTACTAAAAATTTGCTCAGGAATATTTTCTTGAATTATTGCAAAATCACCGTTTAAAATCGATAAATTTTGTAAATTTTCGATATCAGAAAACTTATTTATCATTTTTAAAATAACTGTTGCATTTTTTTCGATTCCTAAATAATTAATATCAGGATTATTTAATGCTTTTTGATAAATAAAACCACCTTTACCAGAACCGATTTCTAAAACATTATTTTTATTGAAATCAAGGATATCAATTAATTGTTCAATTTTTATAGTATTACGAACCTTTGTAATTTTTAGATTAGCATCTTTGATATTTCTAATACGCATAAGTTAATTATTTATTTTGTATTCTTAAATTGATTTTGACGACTTAGTTCATACAACGCACAGATTACACTGTTTGATAAATTAAAACTCCGAATATTATCATGCATTGGAATTTTTACTAAGTAATTTTGATATTTTTCTAATAACTCATTTGGCAATCCACTAGTTTCCTTACCAAAAATAAGAAAAACTCCTTTATTATCTAAATAATCGTTAAAATCGATATTAGATAAATAATTAGTCGCTTTTTTGTAAATAAAAATAAATTATCTTGAATTTTATTTTTATTTAAGAATTCATCAAAACTTGCGTATTGTTTTAATTCTAGTTTATCTCAATAATCCAATCCTGCTCTTTTAAATTTTTCATCTGTAATAAAAAAGCCAAAAGGATGAATCATATGTAAAGTTGCGTTAAAACCAACACAACTTCTAGCGATGTTTCCTGCGTTTCTTGGATCTTGTGGTTGGTATAAAACAATATTAATTTTTGATGACATATCTATATAATTTTAATTATTAAAATATAAAATAAAAATAGTATATTTTACAAACTTAAAATATTAAATCTGGTATATGAGTAAAAATTATAAAGATACATTATTAATGCCTTCAACTAATTTTGAGATGAAGGCTAATCTTTCAACTAAAGAAAGTAAGATTCAACAACAATGATTAGATGATAATATTTATCAATTAAGATTAGAAAAAAATAAGAATAATAAAGAGTTAATCTTACACGATGGCCCCCCATATGCTAACGGGAATATTCACGTTGGTCACACGATGAATAAAATCATTAAAGACATCATTGTTCGTAGATGATTAATGCAAGGGTATTATAGTCCATATATCCCTGGGTGAGATACTCATGGGTTACCAATCGAACATGCTGTTCAATTGAAACTTGGGCAAGAACAATTCTTTAAATTATCAGTATTAGAACGCATGGAAGTATGTCGTGATTTTGCTATTAACCAGATTAAAAACCAAAAAGAACAATTCAAAACTCTTGGTTTAATTACTGATTTTAAAGCTTGTTATTACACTTATGATAAGCAATATGAGATAGACCAATTAAAAGTCTTTGCTAAGATGATTAACGAAGGTTTAGTGTATCAAGATTACAAACCGATTTATTGATCTTGATCATCTAAATCAGTTTTATCTGATGCTGAAGTAGAATATAAAGAAGTTAAAAGTCCAAGTATTTATGTTAAGTTTAGAACTTTAGATAATGATTTAATTGGTAAAGATGTTAATTTAATTATTTGAACAACTACTCCTTGAACTTTACCATCAAATTTAGCTATCTCAGTTCACCCAGAATTTGAATATACACTATTCGAATCTGACCAACAAAAATACTTAGTTGGTTCAAATTTATACGATAAATTAGTAGAAAAATTTCAATTCAATTCGCCGAAAGTAATTAAGAAAATTAAAGGATATTTACTTGATCGCATTGAATATGCACACTGTCTATATCCAGACAAAAAAGGTCTTGTTGTTTTAGGAGAACATGTTAGTGATTCTGATGGTACAGGGTTAGTGCATACTGCTCCTGGATTTGGGTTAGACGACTTTTTAGTATGTAAGCGCTATAAGATTGATGCTTACGTTCCGATTAATGATGAAGGTTGTTTTGATAACACTGTATATGATCAATCTTTAGTTGGTGTTTTCTATGACGATGCTAATAAGATTATTGCTAAGCAACTTGAAGAGAAGAATGCATTATTAGGATTAGATTTCATTAAACACCAAGCAGCACATGACTGAAGAAGTAAAAAACCAGTTATATACCGTGCTACTAAGCAATGATTCATTAATATTAAGTCAATTAAAGAACAATTGATAAATAATATTAAAAGTGTTAAATATCCAAACGAACGTTATGAAAAAAGAATGTTAAGTATGATTGCTGAGCGTTCTGACTGATGTATTTCTCGTCAAAGAACATGAGGTTTACCGATTCCGATTATCTTTGATGAAAATAAGGAACCAATTCTTGATAAAGAGATTATTGATAACACAATCAGAATTATGGAAACTGAAGGTGTTCAAGCATGATACCAACATGATGCTAAGTATTTCTTAACTAATAAATACGATCCAAGAAAAACTTATTACAAAGAAACTGATATCTTAGATGTTTGATTTGACTCAGGCACTTCATTTAATATATTAAAACACAATGGTATTAAAAATAAAGCTGCTATCTACTTTGAAGGAAACGACCAATACCGTGGTTGATTCAACTCAAGTATGATATGTGCTACAGTGATGAACAAAACAGCTCCTTATGAAGAATTAATTTCTCATGGATTTACTCTTGATGAAAAAGGATTCAAGATGTCAAAATCACAAGGAAATGTTATTGATCCATTGACAATTATCAAAGATAAAGGTGCTGATATCTTAAGATTGTGAGCTGCTTCAATTGATTATTCAAATGACCACAGAATTGGTAACAAGATAATTGAACAAAATAGCGAAATTTACCGTAAAATTCGCAACAGTTTATTCAGATTTATTCTCGGTAATTTAAACGATTTCGACTTTAAAGATTTAAAAACTTACAAACTTAGTTTAGCTGATTTATTAACAATTAATCAAGTGAATAAATCTTTTAGAAAAATTGATCAAGCTTATTTAAATTATGATTATTTAGAAATTACTAAAGAAATCAATAAGATGATCGTTGATCTGTCATCTTGATACTTCGAATTGATTAAAGATAGTTTATATTGTAATAAAAAAGATGATAGTTCAAGAAGAGCTATTCAAGCTACTTTAAATTACATCTTTATTAATGCTTTATACCGAATTGCACCAATTTTAGTTCATACTTGTGAAGAAGCTTACAGTTTCTATACCGCTCCTAATAAAGAAAAATCAATTTATTTAATTAATCCTCCAAGTTTATTTGAAATTAAAACTGATATAGATCTAGAACAATTAGATAATGAATTTAATAATATTAAAGATGCTGTTTATGCTGAAATTGAAAAATTAAGAAAAGACAAGATATTATCTAAATCTAATGAAGCTGTTGTTTATTTATCTAGCCAATATTTAGAAACAAATAAACAACTAGTTAAATCATTAAAACAATGATTGAATGTTGCTGATGTTTTATTTACAAAAAATCAAGAAATCACCGTTAAAAAGACCGATTTCTTAAAATGTTTAAGATGTTGAAACTACTTTAAAGAATTAAGTAATAAAAACAACGAAATTTGTGATCGTTGCAGTGAATTAGTTTAGATGAAAAAGATTGCTATAGTATATGGAACAAATCTTGGTACAACTGAGTTGATTGCCAAGAAAATCAATAATCAAATTAAATATCCAACAACATTATTAGATGTAACAAAAACCAATGTTGATGAAATTAATCAATATGATGTAATTATTTTTGGTACATCAACTTGAGGGACTGGCGATATCTTAGATGTTTGATTAGATTTCGAATTTAAACGTCTTGATGTAACTAATAAAATATTTTTACTATTCGGGTGTGGGGATAGTCAAACTTATCCTTACACTTTCTGTGATGGTGTCGGAAAGTTATTTGATATTCTTAACCGTAAAAAAGCTAAAATAATCGGAATGATTGATAAAAAAGAGTATGAATATAACTTTGAAGAGTCAAAAGCTTATTATAAAAATAAGGTTGTTGGCTTACTAATTGACCAAGATTCTCAGCCTGATAAAACTGATTGAAGAATTACTAACTGAACTAGCTTAATTAATGAAAAATTAAGTTAGATACTATAAAATTTCATAATTTTTATTAATTTTTCTTTTGTTATAATATGTATGATAATGGACCTAATACTGAATTTTCATTATTTCAGAAGGTTTTTCATATATCTACAAAATTAATATTGCTTTCAAAATTGCAATTGGCATACAATAATGGATAACAATCAAAACAATTACAACCAACCTGGCCAAGGAAACGACCAATACCAACAACAATCATCATTAGTATCATATGGATATGATGCTAATGGTAATCCTGTAAGCGATCCTTCATTAGCTGTTTATGATGCTAATGGGATGCTTATTAACCAGAATCAACCAGATCAAAATCAGCAATACGACCAATATGGAAATCCTGTTGGTATGTTATCAGGTAACACTTATTCTCAAGAAAATGACCCTTATTATCAACAATACAATCAATCAGGTCAAAATCAACAACAATACGATCAATACGGAAATCCTGTAGGTATGTTGCCTGGTAATCAATCGCAAGATCCTAACCAGCAACAATATGATCAATACGGTAACCCAGTTGGTATGTTACCTGGTTCAGGTCAAGGGCAAGACCAAATGCAACAATATGATCAATACGGTAACCCAGTTGGTATGTTACCTGGCTCGAATCAAGGGCAAGATCAACAATTTGATCAATATGGTAACCCGATAGGTATGTTACCAAGTTCTAACCAAGGTCAAGAACAACAATTTGATCAATACGGCAATCCTATAGGTATGCTACCTTCATCAAACCAAAACCAACAATACGATCAATACGGAAATCCTGTAGGCATGTTGCCTGGTAATCAATCGCAAGATCCTAACCAGCAACAATATGATCAATACGGTAACCCAGTTGGTATGTTACCTGGTTCAGGTCAAGGGCAAGACCAAATGCAACAATATGATCAATACGGTAACCCAGTTGGTATGTTACCTGGCTCGAATCAAGGGCAAGATCAACAATTTGATCAATATGGTAACCCTGTTGCTATGTTACCTGTTGGTCACTCTGCACAGTCACAAGATCAAAATCAACAATTTGATGAATATGGTAACTCAGTTGGTATGTTACCAAATGGTTCGACACAATCACAAAACTCTAACCAACAACAATTCGATCAATATGGCAACCCTGTTGGTATGTTGCCTAGCGGTAATCAAGGACAAAATCAAATGCAACAATATGACCAATACGGTAATCTAATTGAAGCTTTACCGTCTTCACAAGACCAATCTCAATATCAACAATACGATCAATATGGTAATCCAGTAGGCATGTTACCAAGTGGTGATCAAGGTTATGATCAAAACCAAATGCAATACGATCAATACGGAAACCCTATGGTTCAATACGATGAATATGGCAATCCAATTGGTATGTTGCCTAATAATCAAGGTTATGATGGTTATGGGCAAGAACAATATGATCAAAACCAACAAATGGAATATGATCAATATGGTAATCCAGTTCAACAAGAACAGTGAGATGAATATAATCAACAAAACAATGCTTTAGTTGCTCAAGATTGAGAACAAGAACAACAACAAGAAGAAGTTCAACCAGTTGAAGAACAACCTGAAAATAATGTTATTGCTGCACAAGAAGATGACTTAAGAAACTTCTTAAAGAACAACACTGGTACTGAATTAATTTCTTACTATGACGAAGAAGAGGAAGAAAAACCTCGTAAGAAAAAACCTCGATCTGCTAACCAAACAAGAGGTTTATTACCTGAATTAGCAACAGTTAATCAACCTGACCAAACTCCAGTTACACCTGAACTTAATTCAAAACCGATTTACGACGACTCTGATGAAGAATTATCAACTGATGAATTAGATGATGACGACCTATTAGAAGGGACAATTCAAGGTGCTCAAGAATCTGATGATCAAATAAATGAAGAACAAGATGATCTAGAGGATGAAGAAGAAGGTGTTATCAATTTACCGATTGAAGATATCGAATCTGCTTTATTACCTAAATTTGAAGAAATTCAAAGAGCAAGCTTACAAGAAATTCAAAAAGTTAAATTAGAAAGTGCAGAGAATTTAAAAGTGTTACAACAAGTAAATGATGAACTAAAAACTAGTAACAGCGAGTTAAAAAATACTAACGATGAATTACGTAATTCTAACGAAGAATTAAGAAATTCTAACGAAGAATTAAGAGTTTCTAACCAAGAATTAAAGAATTCAAATTCAAGAATTGAAAACCAATTACAAGTATTGCTAGAAAACATTAACGATATTAAGAATAAATCAAGTGAAACTAAAGATGAAAGTGAAGACAGACAATTCAAACTAGAAGAACGCTTAGAACAATTAGCTAATAAACTTGATCAAACTAGAGAAATTATTGATGAATCTAAAGAAATTTCTAGAGAAACTTACCAACAATCTAGTAATGAATTAATTCAAAGCTTTGAAAAGAGAATTGAATTATTAACTGAAAAATTGAACCAAACTCAAGCTGCGTTTAATTTAAGTCAAGAAGCAAAAGAAAAACAAGACAAAGACTTTGCTAGCAAATTAGATAGAATTATCGAAGAATCTAAGGAAGCAAAAGAAAAACAAAGCAAAGAATTTACAACTAAGATTGAAGAAATTATCGAACAATCTAAAGAAGCGAAAGAAAAACAAAGCAAAGAATTTACAACTAAGATTGAAGAAATTATTGAGCAATCTAAACAAGCAAAAGAAAAACAAGATAAAGATTTTGCTACAAAATTAGAACAAATTATCGCTCAATCAAAAGAAGCTAATGCTAACTTAGAAAACCGCTTAAAAGAATCTTCTTCTAATATTGAAGGTAAGTTAGAAAATAAATTTGAAGCTTTTGCTGATAAATTAACTGAAATTACTTCTAAGAAAATCAGTGAAAAGATGGTTGAACAAGAAACTGCTAAGAAGAATGAAATGAATACATTACAATCTTCTTTACAAAAAGCGTTATCTGATGTTGTAAGTAAAGTAGAGAACTACGCAAGTCAATCACAATTACAATCTCAACACTTAAACCAAACTTTATCTTATCACCAACAACAAATTAACAACTCTTTAAGACAATCTGCTCAAATGGCACAAATGGCACAAATGGCGCAAATTAATCAAATGAGTCAAATGTTGCCTCAACAAATGATGGCAATGGGAATGAATAACCCTTACGGTGGTTTTGGTCATAACCATCCAATGATGCCTCCTGTTCATCAATATCAACAATTACCTCCACCTCCTCCAGCGCCAGCGCCAGCACCAGCACCGATTATTCAAAACCCATTACAATTACCAGGTGAAAACCCAACATTATTTGAAAAATTAATGCTGGCTAATATGTTTAAACAAACTATTAATCCACCTCAACCGCAACAATTACCTCAATTACCTCCACAACAACCGCAACAATTACCTCCTCAAATTTTAGCTTTACCTCCTACAGTAGTTCAACAACCACCTAACTACTTAGTACCTCAAGCTCCACAAATTATTCACTCACCAGCTCCAAGACAAAATGATTTTTATAACAATCGTATTAACGAACGTTTAATGATTGATGATGCTTACAACGCTGGTTATGATGAAGCTATGTATGAAATGGAAAACCATTACTACCCACAAGCTGCTTATGAATATCCAGAATACGAAGAAATTCAACCATCATTCAGAAGACGCGGGGGAAGAGCTAAATTCGATCCTTACGGTAACAGATAAAACTAAAATAACAAAATCGATATAAATCGACAATGAGAAAAAACCCTAATTCTGAATTCGAAACTGGTCAGTTTGATGATCAATCCGATAACGTCTTTCAGGATGTCTATGACACTGGATTTGACGATGGATATATCAAAGCAAACCAAGAAAATTTATTAGCAAACCAGTATAGACTTAAAAGTAAATTTAGTTATCATAGTTCTGATAACAATACTTTTAATACACAAGCAGAATTAGAAGAATTAAAAAAACAAAGTGCTCAAGTAAATGATGATATCGATTATTATCAAAAAGTACAGTCTGAAATAGCTGATGAAAAAAAACGCTTATTACAAGCTATTGATGATTTAGAAGCTAACGAAGATCAATTTCATCCAGAAGAATTTGAAGATGAAAGAAACTATTTATTAAACGAATTAGATCGTTTAGATAATGAACTGTGATATATTGAGCAGTATAAAAATGATTCTATTGATTTTGTTAATAAATTAAATGATCGTCTAAAAAAAGAAGAAGCTAATATCGATTCTTATAATAAAGAATCAGATAAAAATATTCGAACTAATTACATCAAAATTGATGAATTAAAAGATAAGTTAGCTACTGAAACTGATGAATACAAAAATTTATTAAATTCTTCAACAAGTGAAATTAATGATATCGATCGTCAAATTTCGGAATTACAAAATTTAATTGACGAAAAAATTTCACAATTGAATAAAGATTCTTACGGTATTAAAGCCTTAGATGATTTCGCTAGAGAACATTTAAAAAAACAGATCAATGATCTAATTTCTCAGCGTAACACTTTAGAAAAGGCTAAAAAGATGCATCTTTATAACCTTAATTTAAAGAAAGAATCGATTAAGCGTTATAAAGAACAATTACAAAAATATCTAAATTCTTTAAAACAAATGCGCAATGAGCATAATAACAAACTAAAAGGTTATGCTCATAATTTAGATAACTTAAAAAGAGAAGTAGAAAAAGCAAAACGCAGTTTTGACGATCAAAAAAGCAAAATTTTACAAGCTAAAGCTAATGCTGATCGTTATTTTGAACTACGCAAAACTGATCTACAAAACGCATATAGAAAAGCTAAAAAAGCTGTTCTTGAAGCGAACAAAGCTCAAGCTAGAAATATTCAGCAAAAAGACTATTTAGTTTTAAAAAACAATAAAGCTGAGCGTTTATTAAATAAATTAAGAGACGATAAAGATCGTCTAAAGATTGCTAACCTGTCATTTGAGTCAATGCGTAGGCAATCTATTGCTATATTAAATAATCTGCAAAGTGAATTAAATCAAAAATATAGCATTTTAGAAGAAAAAAAACATAAACAAGACGCTTTAGTTAATGAAAAAATTAGCGAGCTTGAAACATATCGCTCTGAACTTAACGAAGATAAATTAAAGTTCGAAAGAGAAAAAGAAAATCAAGAACGTAGATATAAAAGCTATGAAGCTTCTTTAAATAAGAAACGTCAAGAAATTGATGAACTTTTCTTAGAAGCTAATAATAAACTAAACCAAGCGTCGCTGAAAGAAGATAACCTTCACAATCAAAAACGTGAAATCTTATCTAAATTAAGAAATCTTGAACAATTAAAAATCGAGATTGATCAAAGAAAACGTGATTTAGATCAAAAAGAAATTCTTGATCAACAAATGATTCGTAAGATTCAACTTGATGTTGAATCTGAACGTTCTGATTTGCAAAGAATGCTTTTGATTGAACGTAAAAAAAATGACGAACGTGAACAAGAGTTAATTCAATACGAACGCGAAATTAAACGTCAGCAAACTGACTTTGAAAACAACGTTAGTTACGAACAAAAAAAACTATCTGAGCGAGAAAAAGAATTAAAAGAAGGTTATGAGCGACTTGAACAAAAACAAAATGAAGTTCAAGAAAAAATTGATGAGCTTAACGATGAAATAGCTAAAGCTCAAAAAAGTAAGCAGTCATCATTACTACTTGAACAAAAGCTTAAAAACGAACTTGAAAATTTAAACACAAGTAAAAGTAATCTAGAACTACAAAAAGAAGAATTAAATCAAAAATCACGTAAGATGATTGAAGATTTTAAAGCTTTTGAACAGGATTTAAAACGTCAAAAAGAAGATCTTTCAATCTATGAAAAAAATCTACAAAAGAAAGAAGCTTCTTTAGTCAATTACCAAAATGATGTAACGATTCAAAAAAATGAAGCATTTCACAAGTCTCAAGTAATGCATCAAGAACTTGAACTTAAGAAAGCTCATCTTGAAAATGAATTGAGAAAGCTTAGTAATGAAAGAAAACAATTAGATCTAGATAAAGAAGAAAACTATAAGCTTAAAAAATCAATTGATGATGAAATTAGAGAATTAGCTAAAAAAAGAAGTGATTTAGAAATCTATCAAAACAATATCGAGAATTTTAAAGCTAATTCAATTGCTAAAATTAATGATATCGAATCTGATTTAGTTAGAAAACGAACTGAATTAGAACAACTTAAAAAAGATCAAGAAAATCATTACAACGAACTTAATACACGTTTAAGTAATGAATTAGATGATTTAGAACAACAAAAGAAAAAATTTGCTCATCAAAAACAACAAAAATTTGAGGAGTTCATTGAAGCTAAAAATAAGTTAGACGTTAAAGAAAACGAATTACTTATATATGCTCAAAAAGTTAATGATCGCTACAGCCAATTAAAAACAATTGAAAAAAATAATAATGCTAAAAGCGATGAAATTAAGTTAAAACTTGAAGAATTTAAACGTGCTGAAATTGAATTTATTAAGCAAGACGAAGCAATCAAACAAGAACGTGTTAAATTTGATAATCAAGTTAAATTACTAGAAGCTGAATATAATCAACGTAATGTAGTTTTACAACTTCAAGAAGAAGAGATAAAAAGAAGAAAACTAGAACAAGATCAACAAGAACTTCAAATTAAAAAAGATATTAAACGTCTTGAAGAAGAAAGAAATAACTTTGACGAAGAAAAACGTAATAAATACAATAAGATTTCTAAGCTTCATTTAGAAATTCAAAAACAACGCAATCAGATTGAAAACGAACAACGCGAAATCGATAAACAAAAAGATGAATTAGTTGCAATTGCTCGCGAAGGTAAGTTAAAAAAACAAGAAATTGATGACAAGTTGTTAATTCTTGAAAAAAAGGAAAAACAATTTAAAGAAGAAGATGAGTTGTTAGCTAAAAAACGTATCGATTTAATCCAAAGAATCGGCGTTTTAAAATCTGAAATTAATCAAAAAAATGAAATCTTATCTTTACGTTCAGCAGAATTAAATGAAAAAACTAGACAACAACAACAAAAAGAAGCTGATTTACAACGTAAGATAGATTCTTTAGAATCTGAAAAAGAACAATTTTCGTTTGATCGTAAAGCGGAATTTGAAAAAATAAAAAAAGAAAAAGAACAACTATCTGCTAAGGAAAAAGAAGTAAACAATGCGATGAGCAAAATCAATTTAGCTTTTGCTAAATTAGATTTAATTCGCAAGAATAATAAAGCTGATAAATCTAAAATCAATGATCAATTAGCTTTATTGAATGAAAAGAAAGAAAAAATTGACCGCGAAAGCGAATACTTAGACAGTAAAAAAACTGAGTTTATTACTCGTTTAAGAAAAATTGAAAATGATCTTGAAGTTGAAAAACAAAAAGTTCTATTAGATCGTTCTAATGTTGATCGAATCATGGCAGATCAACAAGCTTTGTCACGTGATCTTGAGAATAAATACCGAACTCTTGAAACTGAAAAACGTAATTTTTCTCAACAAAAAGAAAACGACTTAAAAGAAATTGATGAGTTTTACCAACAAGTTCAACAAAAAGAACGTAATCTAAGCTTCAAAATAGAAGACTTAAAACAATTACGTTACATTTTAGAAAAAGAAAGTTTCAACGTTAATTCTAATAAGAAAGAATTAAAAATTAAAATTGAACAATATCAAAAATTAGCTAAATCAATCAAGAATGAACAAAACAAATTAGCTCACGAAAAAACAAGTTTTTTTAATAAAGTTGAACAACTAAAAGATCAATTAAATCAAAAAAATAATAAAATTGAAATTCTTCGTTCGAAAATTATTCGAAATTATAAAGAACAAGAAAGAGAAAAACGCATCTTAGAAGAACAAAAGTTTAAGAATGCTGAGCTACGCAAATCTTTATTAAAAAAACAACAAGAATTACATAAAGAACGCGATCTACTAAATTTAGCAAAAAATCAACAATTCCAAGAAATCAAATTTAAAAACGAAGAAGTTGAAAATAAACTAAAACAGATCGTAAAAGAAAAACACAAAGTTAGTAATATTAAGCAAGAAGTTGATTTTAAGACACAACAACTATCTAACTTACAACAACTTGTTAGTAAACAAAAAGCTGATCTTCAAAAAGAGTTAGAGAAAAACGCAGAAAATTCTCAACGCTTACAAGAAACAGAAAGATTACTAGAAGAGAAAAAACAAAAACTTCGTTCTGAATATAATAAGGCAAGAAAAATCTTAACATCTGCAAAAGCTACTGATAATGCTTTAAAGAAAAAACAAGAAGATATCCAGAACCAATTTAAAAAATTAGTTCAACTAAATAAAAAAATCCTAGATGCTAGAAATAATCTTTTAAAACAAAGAAGATTAATTCAAGAAGAAATTAAGAAAAACAATATGGCAAACTTCCAAAATCCCTACCCTAATTTTTTAAATCCAAATCAACAAATCGTACCAAATCAAGGAGTATTACCAATGCAATCTCCTCAATTTGTTGGTTTAGCATACCCACCTCAACCTACATTTGATATCAATAATCCTTTGATGCAAATGCAACAAATGATTAACAATCAGCAGATGTTCATTATTCAAAAAGAACACCAATGAGCTTTACAAGAAGCGAACAAGAAAAACACTAAATTAACTAAACAATTAAAACAATTAAAACAACACAAAAAAGCTTTTGCAGAAAACGCAACTCAACATTTAACTTACCACAATCAACTAAACGCTGATAACTCTTATAAGATTAATTCATTACACAACTTATTAAACCAAGTTGCTGTTAACACTGAAAAACGCATTAAGAAAATTGAAAGCGATTTAGAACAAAAGCGCATTGATCAAAGTCAAATAACTTCTAGAGAATTAGAAGAAATTTCTGCTAATTCAAAATTAGTAGAAGAAATCAAAAATATTCTTAATGAAACAAAACAACAAACAAGCGATTCACAAAATCTTAATACAAACGAATTTAGAAGTTTATTTAACGAAATTAAATCTGATTTTAAAAACCAAGTAGATTTATTGAGAAACGAAAAAGAAGAATTCAATTCAAGAATAAACCAATTATCTCAAGTAATAGAAAAAAGTCCTATTGAAGTTAAGAAAACATTAGAATACCAAGATCAAAAATATCAAAAAATGTTCGATAACTTAAAAAATTCTTACGAACAGAACATTAGTTTGCTAAGAAACGAAAATCAGGAATTGCAAAAACGTTTATCTGGTTTATATGAAGAGATTTCTGAAATAAAAACAAATACAGAAAAAATTAAAGCAACTCCTCAAAAAACTGAAGTTAAACCATTCCAAGATGATTTAAACTCTATATACAATGAAAACCTTAGAATGTATCAAGAAAGAAGTAAAATTTTTGATCACAATCTAAACTCGAATTTAAGAATTGATTTAAATCACAAAAAGGATGTTTCTAATAGTAAAAAAGAACGCATCAATCAATTAGCAAATGAAATTAAAACAATTAAAGAACTAATTGAAAAAAAGAAAGCTAAGTAGCATTAAAAATGAATAATAAAGATCAATCAAAAGCGTTGTTACAAGATGATATTATAGAAAGAAGAGAAGAATCTACCTTCTTTTCTAACTATCAACCTCCCCAAGTTAATTATCGTGTAAATTGTCAAGAAGAATACACTAAAGAACAAGAAGCTGAAGATGATGCGCTAATTGCTTTATTAACAGAACAATTAGAACAACTAAAAGCGCAATTGTTAAATGAAATAAATTCAGATAACGATGCAAAACAAATAACTAAACCAACTTCAGAAGAAGATAATTTAACAGCATTAAGACAAAATATAATTACTCGAATAAAGCTGTTAGAAAACTTATATAGAAATTTCTATAACAACGATTTTGATAGCTCTAACATTGATCGATTATCTGTTCAAGATTTAGTTGAACTTAAGAAAGAATATTATTCATTAAATAAAACGCTTACAAAAGTTCAGTTAGTTTTTGATGAAATTAATAGACATTCAGCAACAATAGCGGACGAAATTAGCAAAGCTAATATTAAGCCGTGATTATTTTATTTAAATAATAAAGAGTTCAATTCACAAAATGAATTTTTAACATACTTATTTGAATTAAAACTAGATGCTAAAACTAAATTAGTTAATTTAGAACAATCAATTGATTGAATCGCTAATGAGATAAGATCATTATCTAACTCTAGTAATAAACAATTAGATAATATTGAAAATAAATTAATCGTTCAAGATAACTTAACAAAAAAAGATCTAGAAGATTTAAAGCAAGATCTACGTATCGATCTTAGCTCAACAACTAAAAAAGACCTGGATTTATTAAAAAATCAATTAGCCACTGATTTTAATAAAATCGCTAAAATCGATTTAGATAAATTAAGAGAAGAAATTAAAGTTGATATTAATAACATTAATAAACAAGATCTGATTAACAAACAAGATCTAGAAGCGTTAAAACAATCAGTTTTAAAAACACAATTAGAACTAATTGAGATTAATGAGAAAAAATTAAATGAATTGAAGCAAGAACACCAAGCGCAACTAGAATTAACTAAATATTCACAACAATTTATAGCTGAACAATTAGCTTTAGCAATCATTAAGCAAGAAAAAATTCTAGAAGAAAAACTGCAATCTTTAAAAGATCTTCGACCGATTAATATCACAGAAACAACAGTACCAGCATCGCCAATTATTACTGTTAAACCGGATTATTACGATGATCAAGAAAAAGAATTAAAACCAATTCAATCAAAAGAACAAAAAGAAGAAATCCAACAAGAATTACCGATTCAAAATGTTCTTGTGGTTAAAGAAGAAGATTCTGAAAATGAAGCAGTAATTTTAACTAAAAAGATCAATGAATTAAATCCATTAATTGAAACTAACATCAAAATAGAAGCTAGAGATTCAATTGTTCCGGAAGTTGTTGATCAAGATGTTTCAGTTGAAAAAATTGAAAACATCACAATTAACGAAGAAATTGATGAGATTAAAGATTTAAGCAATATTGTTAAGAATATTCAGGTAGAAAATCAAAAATTAGATCAAATCAAGAAAAATATTCAGGAACAAAATATTCAGATTTCAACAATTGATTCTAGCTATGTTTTACAAGAAGGTGTAAATGTTCAAGTTCCAAATGAACTGCAAAATCAACAACCTGAAATAGTTGGTAATTTTGAATCCGAAACTTCTCCATTTAGTCAATTAACTAAACAAGAAATTCCTAATAATCAATTAGCTAATCAAGAATTAAATAATAAAAATCAAAAACTATCATTAGGTCAATTAAATGAATTAAATAAAGTAATTGATTTAGAATCATTGCAACCAGAAATTTTAACGCCTAATGTCGTTGTAGAACAAAGTGCAGTTGCTTTAAATAACAATCAATACAACTTTGATATTTTAGAACAACTAAGACAAAAATATCAAGAAGATAAAAAAGCTCTTGAATTAAAACAAGAAGAATCAAATGTTCAAATTCAAGCTCTTAATGAACAAATTAGTCAATTAAAAAATCAATTGATCAAAAATCAAGAATTAAATCAATCTGAAATCATTAAGAAAACAACTGAGTTTAAAGATGTTTTAGAAAATCAAAAAATTGCGTATGAAGCAATCTTAAATCAACATAAAGAAAGATATGAAAATGAGCTTATCAAAAGTAAGAATGATTTCATAAACTTAATTAACGAAAAAATTCAAATTAAAACCGACGAATTATTAAATGAAAAGGAAAGTGATTTCGATCAAATTAGAGATACTTACCTAAATGTTCTTAACGAACAACAAAAAGAATATGATAAACAAATTAAGCAAAAACAAGTTGAAATTATCACTAAACTAAACCAACAAAAAGAACAGTTTGACGATATTATTAGATTAAAAAATCTCGAATGAAATCAATATCAAGAAATATTAATCAATAAAAATAATAAAGATCTAGACGAATTAGAAAAACAAAAAGAAAAATACAAAAACAGTAATAAGGTTGATCAAATTAATGTTAATGCGATTAACGAAAAAATTGATAAATTAAAAGAAGAACAACAAAAAAATCAAACAATTATTGATGAATACAACAAATCAAAAGAATCGTTCTTAAACAATATTCATAATATCTATAACAAAGATAGCATTAATTTAATTACTGATGAAATAACAACTAAAGTTTCTGAAAAATTCAATCAAGAAATTTCTCGACTAAAAGAAAATACTTATAATTACTACCCTGATTATTCTGGTTATTATGGGTATTATAACGATCAATATGACCAATATGATGAAGGTTATGTTGATGAAAATGGAATGTATTTCGAACCTGTTGATGTTGAATTAGATCCTGAAATTATAGAACAATTTAATTATGGTTATGAAAACGGATTAAATGACTATGAATATGATCAAAACTATAATTATCAAGATCAAAACCAAGAGGCTTACATAAGTAAGTATCAAAACAATCAATCATCATCTCATGAATTCATTCCAGATCAAAACGATAATCAATTTGATTATGATGATAATTATGATGGAATTAATCATTACAAGACGGAAGATGTAGTAATTATTAATGATAAAATTCAAGAACAACTAAACAATGATCAATCATTAAAAATTAGAAAACCAGGTGGTTGATTTGCTAAAAAAATTTACCAAGCGCAAGCTGGTGAAAAAGAAAAAATCCCTCAAAAAATGAGCGGAAGACGCGGTGTATTCAAACGCGTAAATAAAGGAAGATTATCTAAGAGCGAAATTAAACAATACGCTAATAAAATTATTAACTCAAACAAGTAGAAAAAGACATTATGGAATTCATTCATTCAGAACAGATAAAAAACTGAATTAGTCAAAACCTGACCACTAATTTTACGCGTGGTTTCTTTGTTGATGTTTTATTTTCTACAAAAAAGACTAAAAAGGTATCAGTAATTTCTGGTTTGGATTATTGCGGACAAACGGAAATTATTAGTGAAATCTATTCTAGATTTAACTCACAAAACTTATTAAATAGTCTTTATTTAGTAGATTTAAGTTCTGTTTATGTTAATGATGAAACTAAAATTGATGATTTCTTAAATAAAATTAAAGATATTAATAATGCTTTCTTTATTATTAGTAATATGAACCAACAAGAAGGGACAAAAATTTGGTTTAAACAAATTGCTAAGATTGCTAAAAAGCAAAACATTATATTTTACTTGTTTGTAAACAACTCTGGTATTCTTTATAATAAGATTATCGATCATTATAACTTTAATCACTTTTTCCTAAAACCCTTTAGATTTAGTGAATATTTAATTACTAAAGAAAAGTTTAGTGATATTAATTTTGTAGATTACTATGATTATTTAAATTCATACAGTCCTATTTTAGCAAGATTTAACGATAAAGCTGATGCGCAGATTTTATTTTTTAATCAAATTGTTAATTTATTTAGGCATGATGTTTATGAATTATTTAACAAGAAGTATTCAATTAAAACTTGCATGTCATTATTAAATGTTGTTGTTTATGCTGATATTCCTTGTTTTAATCTAAATTTACTGTCAAAAGAACTTGATATCGATTTTGAGGAATTACTAGAAATCATTAGGATTTTAGATAAAGCTAAGATTTTAAGGATGATCAGAGTAACTGAAAATGATTTAACTAAAAAACGTGAACCACTTTATTTCTTAGTGTTCTATCACCCGATTAATTACATCATTTTTGAACATAATAATTTATCAATTTCTGATCTAATGAATAACACCAAGGTTTTATTATCAGCATTTATTAGTGCAACTAACTTTGATGAAGTTCTAGAAATTGTTTATGATTATCATGTTTCTTGAACTGAACAAATAACTTTGATTGACAAACATAGAAAAAGGGCATATATTTTAGGTATCAATAATAATGAAATTGGACCAATTTTAAATGCATTAACTTGAAAACATAGTTATCGCGTTAATTATTTAAATCAAAATGATTTAATTAATTTAATTGCTAATCGTGAACTTAAGAATTTCAAGAAGTATCAAATTTTATAAAATAAAACATTATGGCTAGAACTAAAAAAAATAAAACAGAAAATAAAAAAACAAAAAAAAGAGTTAAGAAAGAACAACAAGAAGTAGGTGTTGCTAAAAATCTAGCTAATAACCAACCAGAGCTTTTAAACGTAAAAGTTGAAAGTGAATTTGAACAAGAAGATGATCTTGATTTTAGTAATAAATCAATTTTAAACGATGAAAACATCATCTTTTCTGGAGAAATAAGAACTAACAAAAGCCATTTAAAAAATAAATATTTTGATTCTGTTTTAGATGAAGAAGATTTGCTTCAAGCTGAATTTGACGAAATTAAACTTAAGTCTAAGAAAAGTTTATTAACTAAGAAAAAGAAAAAAGAAGATCGTACAGCTCAAGCGATCAAAGAATCGATTAGTAAACGTTTTGACGGTTTTTTTGATGAAACTGATCAATCTTTAATTACTGATACGATTTATGACGGCGATTACAAAGAACAAGAAGAAAAAGATATAATAGAACAAGCTAAAAACTTTTCTACTGCTAGTGATATTATTGAAGAAATTATCTATAATTCTGAAAAACGCCAACCTATTAACAATAAAGAAGAAGATGTTATTGAAGGTGAAATAAAATCACTCGATCAATTGCCGGAAAATCTTGCTGATTTAAATATTGAAGAGCTAACAGAATTAGAGGAATTATCTGTTAATAATTTAGCTTTTGATAATGAAAAGGAATTTAACGAATTACAACTTAATAAAGAAAGTGTTGTTTATGACGCAATTCCTGCAGATGAAGTAGAAGAAAAAAAAGATGTTTATGAACCAAACATTCATTTAAATATTCAACAACCATTAGAAATAAATGAAGAATTAGTAATTCAATCTGAAGTTATTCAAGAAGTTAAAACTATCACTGAGCCAAATATTCAAAATGAGGTAATATCAGAACCTGTCGTAATCAATCAACCAGTTGTAGAATTATCTAGTGAATCATTAATTAATTTATCAGATGCTAACATTCACAAACCGAATGTTGAATCGATTCTACCTCTAATCGAACAAAAAGTTATTGAAATCTCTGAATATCCAGTTCTTCCACCTGAAGTTTTAGAAGTTACGAACTTACCTGAGGTTAATGTTGATCTAATTAATGATGAAGTTATAAAAATCGATGTAGTTGATTTAAGTGAAAATCAAACTAATTCTCAAGAAGTTTATAAACCATCTTATCAATCAATTTCTGAAACAATTGATTACTCTGTTGATTTAAATCATACAATCGATATTGAATTAGAAGGTGTGAATATCGATAAAGAAGTTATTCATATTAATCAAACAAGTAATAAATTAGAAGAAAAAACTCATAAAGATAATTCGATTATCCATTACCAAGTTATCGAAGATGGTGTTAAAGAAAAAGAATTATATGTTGATGTAAATAAAATGAATTCAGCATTAAATTCTGAATTGAAATCAATCACAAAAAAGAAAAAATCATTAGATGAATTAGAAGTCATTCCTGCTGTTGTAGTTCATAGAACAAATAAAAAATCATTAGATGAACTAGAAGTCATTCCAGCGATAACAATGAATAACAATTTCGTTAAACAAGAAGTTATTAATATCCCTGAAAATGACTTCAGAACATTTGATAATTCAGTTAATGAAGAAGTAAGCAAACAAAAATCGATTCAAGAATTAGAAGCTTCGCTAAGTCAGATAGAAAATGAAATTAAGGATTCAGGAATTAACATTGAAAATGTTGAAATCATTTTAGATGCAAATATTGTGTCTGATATTGAAAGTATCAAGCAAAATAAACGAGAACTTTTAGTTGAAACTGATAACTTAGTAAACGAAATTGTTTTAGATATTCAAGAAGAAACATTTAAAATTGAACTAGATAAATTAAATGAAGAGTTAACTGATCAAACAATTTATCCGATTCAAAAACGTGAACTTAATTGGAAGTTTAAAGAAGATAACACTCAATATGACATGTTAAGCTTTGATTGTGAAAGCTATAACAATATCATCAAAGAACAAAATGAATTAAAGATGGTAGCTGATTGAATGGATTACTCTTCGTCTCCGTTAATCAAAATTAAACCAGAATCAGTTATTCAACAAGATTTAGAAACTGTTAGCGTTAAATTTAAACCTAACTACAAAAAACTTGATTCTGAATTGTTAGATGACAGAATTTATCCTGTAAATAATAATGATTTAAATTGAGATTTAAAAGAGCTAGACGTTAAATATAATTACATTGATTTTGAATTTGAAAGTTACAACTCGATCATAAAAGAACAGACAGAATTTAAAATGTTCTGTAAAAAAGCAATTGATTACTCAAAAGCGCCTATTATCAGAGTTCTAGATGAATCCACTAAACTAGTGGATGACACAATTGAATTAAATAATTCGGAAACTTTTGCATCATCTAAAACTGAATTGCCAAAATCTAATTTAGAAGTAATTGAAACTACTGAATGAGAGACTGTTGATAATAATTCGACAATTGACTTCCACTCATTGATTAACAAAAAGTTTGATACACCAAAATATTATCTAGAGAATAAACACTCATCTAATACTGAAGAAATCGAATTAAATGAATCTAATTTTGAAGGTATAGATGAAAATATTCTTGAATTAATAAAAGAACAAAAAAGAATTATTAAGGATCGTTTAATTTCTGAAGATAATTTTAATTCTGAAAAATTCTCTAAAGCTTTAACTGAAAAATTAAGAGAAGAAACTAGTAAAATTATCATTAAAAATATTGCTAAGCAATATAACAATATTAATGATATAAATTCATATAAAAAGCCTTTAGTATCGACCGAAATAAAAACAATAAATCCTTTTGTTAACAAAAGCTTAAAGGATAAATTAATTAATTCTCAGGATTTAAGATTAGTTAATAAAGCTAATAAAAAAACTCCAGCTAAATCAATTCTTAACGATTTAAAAGATTTCAAATTTAGAGGACCTAATTTAATATATAAAGAGAACGAACCTAAAAAATTAACAAGTTCAAAATAACAGAAAAATAATCAGACTATCTGCCTGATTATTCAATTTTTATGTCGTATTGACTGAATGAAATTTATTGATAAGTAACTAAACACTTTAATAAGAAAATAATAAGATTAAGAAGAAAATAGTGTGTTTAGTTACTTATATTTTTAATCACCAAAAAGTTTCAGATATTTATTATGAATATCTAATGTTTTTATTTTTGTATCCGGTTCTTTATACGTTTTGTATATATTAGTTCAATTATTTACATATTTGAATGTCCCTTCGTGATTTCTGTATTGTCCAAATACGGAGTTATCAATTGCCATAGAATAATTTGTTGGTGCTTTTGCGGTATTTTGTTTATATATATTATAAAAATCCTCGGTAGCTGAAGATAATGTATCACCAGCAACACTAGTAGCAATTCCGACTTTTCATAATGCTCCAGTTAATCCGCTCTTCTTTTTATTTTTGTTAGCAGCTGATTTTTTTGTTGTTTTGCTATCAGAAGCACTTACTTTTTGTTTTGATTCTTGTTTAGGTCGATTATCAAATAATGAATTACTATTTATAAATTCATTATCTCCGATTGCGAAATTTGAAATCCCGAACCCTAAATCATCGTCTATCCCTCCTATTAAGTTTTTCATTAGATTTGATTCAACATCAACATCTGGTTTAATCTTTTTAGGTCTACCGCGTTTTTTAACTACTGTTGGCATAACCTTCATATCAGGCGGCAACAAAACAGCTCCATTATTAGCAACCGCGCTGATACCTTGATCATTATCTGTTTTAGTAGTTGTTTTCTTAGTAGCCCTTTTTCTAGTAGCGCCAACAGATTTTGTTGTTGATTTTACTGGCATATTTATTTATTGTTATAAACCTGAATATATTGATGAAGCATATGGGCTTAAGAATGAATACCTAGCTTTTGTTGGAGCAAAGCTAGAATAAACATGCTTTACTTGAGGTTCATTCGAAATTCCGACTGCATATCCATTAGGATCAGGTTTATTTTTGATATCATTTACGATATTACTTATTGTTACAGCAGACTTGCTAATAGATCCGATAACCATCTGACCTATTAAAACTGCAGTTGATATTGCAGCTATGGACCCACCGTGTAATAAGTTTTTATCATTCGTGGTTAATTTTCTCATTTCATCCTCCATTAAAGATATGTAAATTCATCTAAAAAAAGAAGAAAAAAATATTCTTTTAAAGAAATAAAAAAAGTGATTTAAAGTAATTAAATCACTTTTTATTGAATTAAGAATTATTAAAACTTATTTTTTAATTGAATCGCGGTACAATGGCATGCTCATACATCTGGCACTACCCATACCTAATGATAATTGATCACCATTTCAATTTAAAACAGTAATACCAGCATCTCTTAATGCTTGGTTTGTTTTTCGATTACGATCATAACCAATTACTACACCAGGTTCAATTACTAAAAAATTAGTTGCATCAAAATTAGTTTCAACATCAATTTCGATCTGTGTAGAATCTTCGCCGGCAACAGGAATGGTAATTGCTTTTTTGCCTATCACCATTGATAAAAACTCTTCAAGCGATTCATTAAGTTCTTTTCATTCTAACTCTTCTTTTGTTAAGTTAATTTCCCAGATTTTAAGTACACCCATCATATTAGGTGAATATAAGAATTTATCGTAATCTAGCATCGTTAGTCAAGTATCTAAATGCATTAGATTGCTCATCTTAGGGACATTAATAGCATAGATTTTTTCAAAAGAAGTTTCTGTATTATCGCGCACTTTTTCAGCTAAATGCTGAATTGCTTTTTTCTCAGTTCTTTCTGAAACACCAATTACTAATGTCTTATCATCATACACAAACAGATCACCGCCTTCTATACTGTATTCTGCTTGTCTTGAATAATATCTAGGTGTATCTTTATAATGGCGATTATGACTAAAGATAAAGTCAGCAAAAATTGTTTCGCGTCTTCTTGTTGGATGATACATATAATGTAAAGTAATACCATTACCAACACTTGCAAATGGATCACGGGTGAAATAAAGATTTGGCATCGGATCAACAATTAATTCGACATCTGATTTTATATCAACTTCTTTAGCTAATATTCCTGACATCATCTTTTTAATCATTAATACCGGTTGATTTTCTAAACTCTTTAAATATTCATAAACTATTTGACGATTAGAATTAGATAATACCGGAATACATTCATCCAATCAACGATTAATAAATGCTTCACGAACTTGCTTATCTGCTTGTTCGAATGTTTGCGCGGTTAATTCTGATAACTGAATACATTCAACGCCATAAGATTCTAGAATCTTAATAAATTCTTGATGCTCAGCTCTCGCTTTAACTGGGTTTAAGATAGCGCTAAATAATAACTCATCCAATCTTTGAGGAGTTATATATTCTAATTCTTTACCTGGTGTATGCACTAAAACTTTTCTTAGTTTACCAATTTCACTGTAAACTTTTATCTTATTTAACATTAATGCTCCTTATCTATTTTTTATTTTCAGACTTATCAAAACCTAGATATTAATCATTTAATTTTAAAAATAAAGTTTAAAAATATAAACAATTTTAAATCAGTTTATTTAATTAGATAATCAACAGATCTAGTATAAGGATTAATCAAATCGTTGATATGTTTGATAGCCACAACAGCTTCATTCATTCCGCAAATAATTAAATTAGGTCTTTTTTTGTAGTTGCTAGCAAGACCAATTGCATAAATGTTATCATCAGAAGTTTGTTGAAAATCATTAACGATTAAATTGTTATTGAGATCTTGCTCTAAATGATCAAAACAATCAAGAGATTTAATTGGTTTTAAACCATATTGAACTATCAGATAATCAAAATTTATCGTTGTTTTTTGATTGTTTTGATTATTTATCAAATTAATTGTGTTGTTATTAATCGATTCAATGGTTTGATCAAGATATTGGTTAATATCTTTTTGATTAATTTGATCAACTAAATTTTGTGAAGCTCGGTATTTATTATTTCTATGAACAATTGATAAACTGTTAGCAATCTTTAGATCTGCTAACTGATTTATTAATTCAACAGCACTATCACCACCACCTAAAAAACAAACATCTTTATTTTTATAAATTAACAGATCATTGATTTGATAATGGATATTACTAATATCTTGATTACGAATTAAATCTTCATTTAATCTGATTGGTTCAAACCCACCGTTACCAGTTGCGATAATAATTTTTTTAGAACGAACAATAGAATTATTTGATAAAGTTAATTCAAATAAATTTTCACTGGTTAAGTATTTTTGGAAACTAATTAAAGTATTTAATGAATATGTAATCAATCCTTGCTTGATATAACTATCTTGCTGATTAGATAAAAGATTGATAAAATCCTTGGCTAAAATTCCGTTAGCTGTTGGAAAATCATAAATCTTTTTGAAAGGGTATAAATGCGTTGGCTGACCTCCTATTCTGTCGGTCATTTCGATCACCAACGATTTCAAACCCTTCATAGCACCATAACTAGCACAATATATACCGCTAGTTCCTGCTCCTAAAATGATTAGGTCGTAAGTCTTCATTTATATATTTTAAATATAATATAATAATTTAGATATTTATATTTTTATATAAAAATTTAAGTTTTAATGTCTATCACTGATAAAGTTTTTAGTTTTGACGAAAGTTCAAAAGAAGAAGTTCTTCAAGATTTCAATATTAACAAAGCTGATTATTGCATAAACAGCTTTCTAACTCAACATCCAAGTGCTACTGAACAAGATTTAGCAGATTTTTTAGAAAATGCTAGAAACAGTTATGTAAGAGCTAGAAAAAATGGTATGTCTGATGAATTGTGATTAGAACACTTACACAAATACATCAAGACATATAAGTTTGTTGCTCCACTTCAAAGAGAGTTAGATAAACTAATTCACAATAAGAATTTAACTGATATTGAACTTGAAAAAGCAGAATTAGCTAAACAACGTGCTGAATTCGAAAAAGAACGCATTGAGTTTTTAAACGAACAAAGCGAGTTTATTCAAAAAGGTCGCTCAAAACATTTTGAACATATTGTAACTTTATCAGAACATGAAGCTACTAAAAAAGACTTAGAACTAAAATACTACAAAGAAATCGAAGAAATTAAAAACAAACATCAAGAAGAATTCATTAAAAATCAAGAAGAAACTAAGAAGATTTTTGATGAAGAGGTTAATAACCTTAAAGATTTTTATGATAGAAAGATTGAAAAAATCTCGGATTATTACAATAAATTAAAAGAAAAAGTAGTTCAATTAAAAGAAGAAAATGCAAAATTAGTCGGTGAAATTTATGAACGTGATGTAACAACCGAAAACCAAATTGCTTTAAGAACTAGAGATTATTACGAAGAAATTGAAAAGATTAAAAAAGTATTAAGAAATTATGAAATTTTATCTTTTGAATTAAAGAGCAAAGTTAAAGAAAAAGATTACTTACTTAACCAACTAAGAGCTAAAATTAAACACAAAGACGAAGAATTTAAAAAATTTATTCAAGATCAACCCGAAATTGTTAACCAATTAATTAACGATGGTATTAAACAAGGTGTTAAAGTTAAGTTTAGTCAGTTAGAGTCTAAACTTAAAGAACAAGTCGAGAAATATGAAGATACTGTTGGTAAGACTTATGAAAAACATAAGAATGAAGTTGATAAGATTTTAATTGCTAATGAAGCTAAAATCGAAGTGATGAAAAATGCTTTGCTGCAAGCGGAAGAAACAGCTAAATTAACAACTAACGAAATAGAAAGAATTAAATCTGAGTATGACTTAATTGTTTATACTAACCGTGAGTTGAATGAAGCAATCAAATTAGAACAAGAAAAAAACAAAGAATTATTAGCTAAAGTTGAAGCATTAACTGCTGAAAACAATGATTTAGATAAACTTAACAACTTATTAGTTAAAAAATATAATGATAACGATCATTTGTTATCTGTTTCTAAATCAATATCAGAACAACTGGATAAAATCAATGCTTCTCAACGTTCTTTACAAAAAGTTTTATCGACAAGTAATGATGATATAACTAATAAAAAAATTCTAGATCTTGATAAAGAAATCAACGCAGTTAACGAAACTTACAAGCAGTCTAAAAACATTAAAAACGAACCAATCGAATTACCTAAAAAAGCTCCAACATCTGGAAAAATAATTGAATATATTGAAGATGATGAAGAATTAGATTCTCAATGAGCTAAACAATTCTCTGAAGTTACTAAAAAAATCAAAGAAAAGAAGAATAACAAAAAGAAAAGACAGTTATTAGATAAAAAAATTAGTGACTTTAAAGAATAGATATATTAAAATTAATTCGTCATTGCAACAATTATCACGAAACATGTCAGGTCAGAAATGAAGCAGCATTAAGTATCTTAATTGTGTGTAATGACTTTTTTATTTATTATTTAAAAGTTAATTAATTTAAAATAATAAATAAAATACTTTAGATTCTCGATGGATAATAAAAATAATAGCAAAAGAAGTCAGTTTTACTTTAATAGAAGAGAAAGCGCGAATCGTCCGAAAGTCAGATTTAATGATTTTGATTCTAAACTAATTAATGATAATTCTTTAGATATTGATAAAAAAGATAAAAACAAAAACATTTTCGATGGCGAAGATGATTTTGATTTTTTAAAAGATGTTATAGAGGATTATGACAATTTATATGAGAATAAAAAATCTTCAGTAATCAATGAATCAAACAAAAATAGTTCTCAAGATACAATTGTGCCAGAAGAAGATGAAGAAGATGATTTAGATTTAGAATTCCATCGTTCTAGAATATTTGATTCTAATCAAACTGACACTAAAGATCAAAATTCTCAGGTAAATAAGACACGTTTTGTTGGCGATGATGACTTCGAGCGAAGTCAAAATACTAATGATAATGATGAAAATTTAATCGAAGCATTCACCAAAAACTTAAGTTCATTTATTAGCGCGCAAGATGATAATAGTTTTGAGATCACTGAACAACAATCTAAAAAAACGAACAAAACTACACACATTGATTTAAAACAAGCGACTGAAGAATTTTATAACCAACCAATCACTCAAAAAGAAACAAAAAATCAAAAAACTGACATCATAACTAAAACAAAACAAGAAGATGACTATGCGATTACTGAAAACCGCAGTGATTACAGTTTTGAATCTACTGATGATGTTGAAGAAAAACAAGTAGATCTAACTGATATGCTTGATGTTGATTATGAACCAGATGATGATTCTGAACATGATTTACCATCAACAAGCGAAGTTTTAAATGCTTCTTTTGACGAAGAAAAAACCAAAGAACAAAAAACAAAAACTAAAGAGCAAAAACCAGTTGAAAATATATCTGATAATGAACAAATCGGTAATGAGATTTATACTGAAAAAATTGAGCTATCACCAGAAGTAATAGCTAAAAAAGATGTTTCTTATGATGATACTTTAGAAGAAATTACTAAAGAAGACATTATTAATGCGACTAAACAATTTGATCTTGATCATTTAGAGCAAAAAAACAACAAGAGAAATAAAACTATAGAACAAGCTAACAATCAAGTTATTAAAGAGATATCTAAATTAGTTTATCAAGATGTTAACAATCAATATCAAGAAAAAGTAAATTTACTAGAAAAATACAAAGAAAATCTTGAAGAACGCGAAAGAGAAATCGAAAGGTTGAATGAAGAACTTGATCGCAAACAGGTTAAACTTGAATCAATCAACAAAGAATTCCAAGAAGCAATCAAAGACCATCAAAAAGAAATGGATTTAGAAAAACTAAATCTAGAAAAACAAAAGGAAGAAATTCTAGCTAAAGCAAACAAACAAGCTGATGAAATCTTGAAACAAGCTTACGAAAAAGCTAATGAATATAAGTTATTAGCTCAACAATCAGTTAAAGCCAACCAAGAAGAACAAAGCAACAATCAAATAGTTGAACTAAAACAAGGATTTGATAACAAATTAAACCAGTTATCAACCAAGATAAATAAAGAACTAGATACTCGTTTAGTCAAAAAAGATCAGATGCTAAACCAGTTATTATCACAATTAAAAATAATGGCCGAAACTACTCATTCTAATCAATTAAGAATTAATGAGTTATTTTTAGATGTTAATAACAAAGAGAAAGAGATTCAGGTTTTAAAACGTGATTTAGCGATTCTAAGAGCTACAACTAGCCAAGTAGTGAATATCAAAACCGAGAAAACAAGAGAAATATCTAGAAAACATTTTGAAGACTTTGAACTAGATAATTCATATAAAGATCCTAGTTTTGAACAAAAGTTGGAAAGTATAACAAACGATTTAAGTTCTTTATCAAGCGAAATTGTATATGAACCTTCACAGCATGATAAATTAGATATTACTAAAAAAACATTAAGAACTTTTAATTTATCAGATCTTAACGAATCACTTGAAGAAGATAGAAAAATCTTTAAATCAATTAATAAACATTTAGATAAAAGCTTACAACAAGTAAGAACAGATACTAATTTAGTAACTCAAAAAATCCACAACCCTAGTTATATCAATAAATACAAACAATCGAAAATAATTAATGATGAAGATGATTATGAAGAATGATCACTTAATGATATAAAAACTGAATTATCAGATGAATACAACAGTTTTTTAGCAAAAACTAAAACCACAGATTTTAAAGATAAAAAACCAGAACCTACTAAAAAACAAAAAACTAAAAAAGTTCAATTAGTCTTTGATTCAAAAAAATAATGTTGAATTTAGATAATACTAACTTTTCATACGAATTAAAGATAAAAAAACACAAATACAACGCTGTATTTGTGCATGGTTTTAGTTCTTCTCATACCAAACATTCCGAAATTTTTTCAAGACTAAATAAAGAACAAGTTAATTATTATACATTCGATCTTCCTGGTCACGGAAAACATTATATAGATGAAAATGATTTTGATAAATCTCAGCTAAAATTAGATTATTTAAGTGATTTAGTAGTCGATTTTATTAATAAAAAGCAACTGGATAATGTTATTCTAATCGGGCACTCAATGGGTGGTGGAATTTGTAGTATTGTTAATTATTTAATTCCTCAAAAAATTAAAGCGCTAATTCTAGAAGCTCCACTAAATCCAGCAATTTTTAGTTTTGATAAAAAAAGAATTTTTGATTCATTAAAATCATTTAACAATAAATCATTTTTAGATATCCTAAAACAACAAGATGAAGTTAATGATCAAATTTCATTAATTGGCTGATTAAAAAAGATTTATACCAATAACAAAGACAAGATCCCATTATTTTTGAATCTGATCTCGCAAAAATCTAAAACATTGCTAGATAACGCTTATAAAACACTTAATAATAAACCTGTTTTATTGATATTTGGTGAAAATGATCCAGTGATACCGCCTAATAAATCGATTAATTATATTAGTCAATACACCAATAATTTAACGACTAGAATTATAGATGAAGCAGCGCATTTGCCGCATCAAATTAATAAAGAAATGTACTATTATTTTATTAAAGATTTTATTGCTAAATTAAAATAGAAACATTTCGACATAATAAATAAGTTTTATTAGTTATAATTAAAATAAAGTATATACAAGCATTTTATTGAACTTTCAATAAATTGAAAATAAGGTTTTTATGGCAGAAAAACGCGATTATTACGAAGTATTGGAAATAGACAGGGACGCAGATGAGCGAGAGATAAAACGCGCGTTTAGAAAGCTGGCTAAAAAATACCACCCTGACACAAACAAGGATGATCCTAACGCTGAAAGTCTCTTTAGAGAAATAAATGAAGCCTATGAAGTTCTTTCAAGCCCTGAAAAGAAAGAACGTTATGATAAATATGGACATGATGGATTAGATCGCGAAGGTGATTTAGACTTCGATCCTGATATTTTTGATTCTTTTTTTGATACGATCAACGCTGCGGATGAATTTGATGACATCTCATTTGATGATGATTGAATGGATGAAGAAGAATTCGGTAAGAAGAAAAAGAAAAAGAAAAAAGACAAAAAAGGTGGATTTTGAGCAAAATCAAAAGAAGCTTCAAAAACGATTGAAACCGAACCTGAAATTATCGATGTGGGCGCAGCTAGCACAACTAGCGTAGATGAACCACGCTTATTTGACGATACTCCAGATTATAGTGAAGAAGCTACTTCATCATTCACAGAAGAAAAACTCTTTGACGATAACAAGGATGAAGAAAAACTATTTGATGATAACAATGAAGAGAAGTTATTTGATGATAACAAAGATGAGTCTGAAGAACGTTTATTCGATGATAATGTAACTTCAAGTGTTGAAGAAGAAACTCAAGAAGATGAAGATATGTCATGGACTCGCTTTATTGGTGATCCTGACTATGGTCATTATGATGAGAACAGTGAATGAGTATGAGAAGGTTATTTCGATGACGACAATAACTTCATATCAACTCGCGAAGATTCAGTAGAAGAAGAGCAATCAGAACCAGAATTTGTTAAAGAAACAACAGCTCAATCAGAAGAAGAACAAAAAACAGAAGCTGTTGAAGAAGTTGCTTCAGAACCAGTTCAAGAAGAAGTTCAAAAAGAAGAACAAAGTGTTGAAGAATCAACTGAAAGCGATCAAGATGATTACGTATCAGCTCAACCAGAAACAACAGTTGAACAACCTGAAGTAGAAGTTAATGCTCAAGAAGACAAACCTGAACCGGTTGAAGAAGTTAAAGAAGAAGATCTTGTTAAACCAGTAGAAGAAGAAGTTTCATCTGAACCAACTGAAGTTGAATCACAAGAAGAAGTTAAAGAAGAACAAGAAGATTCAGATATTGCGGTTGATGATGACTTTATTGATTCAAATATGCCTGAAATTGTTGATTTTTCAAAAAACAAAACACAACAAATTTCACGAAGCCCATTTGATTTGTCATTCTTATTAAAGAATCGAACAACTGAAGCTAACACTCAAGAAGTAACGAAACCAAAAGAACAAACTCAAGAAGTAAATAGTCAAACAAATAAAGTAGAAGAAACACTAACTGAAAAAGTTGAGGTTACAGCTACTCCAATTGATGAATTAAAAACTCAAGAAGTAACTAAAGAAGTTGAAGAAGTTAAAACCAAAGAAGTTAAATCGCCATCAACTCAAGAAGTTATTATTCATACACTAAAAACTACTGAACAAAAAGAAACAACTAAAACTTCGCAAATCACTCCACCAGTAGTTAAAACTAAAGAGGTTGAAGAAACCAAGACAGTTGAATTTAAAACTGCACCGATTGTTCAAACAAAAACACAAGAAGTGATTCAACCAGTTATTGAATTAAAACCTGAACCAACAGTTGAATTAAAAACTCAAGAAATTACTCAACCAGTTGTCGAAAATGCACAAGAAGTTGCTCAATCAACAGTTGAACAAGCAACCAAATCAATAAAAGAATCAACGGTTGAGTTAAAAACTGAAGAATCTACTAAACCGATTGTTGAAAATAATACCCAAGAAGTTACTCAATCAACAGTTGAAAAACAAATTCAATCAACATTAGAAGTTAAAATTGAAGACAAACCAAAAGTAACTCCTCCGCAAACAGTTGTTAAAGAAAATCCGATTGTTGAAATTGATCTATCTAAATTAGAAGAATTAAAATTCGAATTAGTTGAGCAAAACTTTGAAAAACTACCAGTTAGAGAAGATACTAACTGAGCAACTGAATATCAATTGTCTGAACCGACTCATACTGATAAAAATTGATATGAAGAAGAAAATAAAGATGATTTAGAAAAACTTCTACAAGATCAAGCTGCCTTAGAAATAGAAGAACAACCTAAACCAGTTGAATTAGAAATCGAACATAAACCAGTCCAAGAATTAAATCAACAAAAAACTGAAGAAATATCAATTGAAGAAGTATTCCAAAAACAAGAAGAACCAAAAGTCATTGAAGAAATTAGTATTAAAGAACTTCTTGATCAAGAATCTAAAGATGAAAAAGATTTATCAGATGATTTAATTGATCGCTCTCCAGTTGTAAATGATGTTAATCTAGAATTAACTGAAGAACTTAGAAAAGAAGAGGAATACAAAGAGTTATTTGATCAACAAAAAGATGACGAATTGCTAGTATTCAATGATGATAATAAGTTCTTATCAATTGAAGAATTATTAAGTCAAAGTTCAAATAACGCATCAGAAGATAGTCAAACATATCAAAAAACAAACGACATCATTATCGAAAACAACATTGATAACATCAGTGTTGCTGATGATCAAAACTATGAGCTAGTTGATAATCACAAAGAGTTCAATAATATTACTGAACCAACTATCATAAGTTCGAACCTTAATTTCAAGGATAGTTATGTAAATCAAGTTGAAAGTGATGATATCATCAGAGAAGAACGACCTAACCGAATTGAGTATGAAGAAGTTGATTATGACCCGTTACAACAACCGGTTCGACCAATGCATACTTCAGAAGAACAGATATATGATTACAGCATTAAATTGTTGAGAAAACAAGTAGGTGTAAAAATGGACGATAATGACAATTCTAAAAACCTCGCTAAAACGATAAACGATTTATCAAGTTTCAAGTCGAAATTATTAAAACGCTTAAGTGAAACTGATTCTACAACCCCACAACCAGCGTCAACTAAATATCAAGAACCAAACTTGATTCAAATAGAACGCTTAAATGAAATTAACGTTGTTAAAGAAGTGGAAGTTCACCAAGTGTTGTTATTTAACAATGCTATCAAGCGTATAAAATACACTCGTCACACTCCTTGTAATCATTGTTCAGCAACAGGTATTGATCTAAGTTCTAGCCAACCATACAAACTATGTCCTGCTTGTCGTAATGTTGATGGTAATGTTGAATCTTGTATGGTATGTAACCGATATGGTAAATTAATCCGTATCGCTTGTAAAAATTGTTTAGGTAAATCTTATACAAATGAAGCTATTACATTAGATATTAAATTACCAATTACTTCTCAACTAAACATTTCAGTTAACTATCCAGGTTTTGGTCACATCTTCCCTAATAATCTAAAAGGTGACTTAACTGTTATCTTTAAAGTAATACCTTCAAACTTCTTCACAATTAAGAATAATGATATCCACGTTAAAGCGTTAGTAGATCCTATGCTAGCTTCAATTGGTGGGATTATCAAAGTTCCGACGATTAACAAATTAATTAACGTTAGAATACCACCTGGTACAAAAGCAGGAGACCAAGTAATTATTAAAGATATGGGTCTTGAAGCTAGATATGATTTAGAGACTAAATCACACTACGATAAAGGTTCTTTAGTAATCCATGTTGTATATGCTGACATTAATAAAACTAATGATGGATCACTAAGTCTTGAAGAAGTTGCGAAATTACCAAACCCACAAGTTGAACACTTTAACAAGTTGGCTTTAAGAGAAATTAAAGAATTAAAATATAACCAACAAGAAATTCAGCAAGAACAACAAAACTGAAGTTTCCAATCAGAAAACAATCAACCAAATAATAACCAGCCAACCGATTCTAATATCTCGCAACAGCAACAACAAACATTAGCATTTAATCGCGTTTTAAACACTATTAAAGATATTAGAACTTTAGATGATATAAAAAAAATTCGCGAAAAAGCTAATAAAAATAAATAATAAGAAGAGAATAATATGAACAACCAAGAACAAAAAACAAGAGAAGAACTTAAAGAGGAAGATGCTTCTTTAGAAGATTCAACAATCCACGAACCAACAACTGAAGTGCAACCAACTGCTAATGTTGGAGCTACAGTTAATTTATCTAATGAAAATATTCAAATCAAGAGTTCATTAGAAGATTTAAAAAATTTCGTTCAAAATCCAAAAAATCATAAACAAAAAATTGCTACAGTAGGCAAGTTGATGTACGATGAATTCGTTAAGATTGAAAATTCTGTTAATAATATTAACAGCTACATTGAAAATCTGACACAAAGATTGGAATCAACTAACGAAAGTATCAAGAACAAGATTCAAGAAGTTGAAGCTAAAGCTCAAAAGAAAATTAGTGATAAGATTGAAGAATTGGATGCTCGCAAAAAAGAAGAGATCGAAAACGCTAAAAAATATGCGATTGAAAAATCAATTGACTCAGCAATTAATGTTGTTGATCAATTAGAAATTGCGATTGATTTTGCTTCTAAAGATCCAGCAGTTAAAAACTATGTAAGTGGTTTTAAAATGGTATTAAGCTCATTTATTAACTGATTGAAAAATGTTAATATTCACAGAATGGATATCAAACCTGGTGACAAGTTTGATGAAAAATACATGAGCGCTTCTGATAAGGTAAGTGATCCTAAATACCCTGCTGATCACGTATCTAAAGTTATGAAATCTGGTTATATCTTATATGATCGAGTTATTCGTCATACAATGGTAGCAGTATCTGATGGTGTTGATTACCAACCAGAACAAGCTGCTAGTGAAGAAGTGGCTGAAAAACCTACTCCAGCACCTGCTCCAGCTCCTAGCGCTCAAGAACCAGCTAAACAAAAACCAACTGCTCCAACTCCTCCAGCTCAAGCTCCTAACAAACCACCAGTTGTTCATCCAACAAAACCAACATCTGCTCCAACCCCTCCTTCAGCACCTAAACAACCAATTACTCACCAAATAGTTAAAAAATAATTTAACTAGCAATCAATTAAAACACCTGCCATACTTAGCAGGTGTTTTTTTTATTTTAGGTTAGGTTGTTTTTATTTGTTTAAATAGCAAATTTTAATCTTGGTAATATGAAATTATAATGTTATATTGATTAATCATAAATCTTTTGTATTTATCTATAAATAGTTCTGATAATTAAAACAACAATAAAAAATGTAGCTATGTAATAGCTACATTTTATCTATTTTATAGACTAGCAATCTTTCTTATAAAAGCATATCAGCAACACTCAATAAGATGCTAGGTAATTTATCGCTAATTGCTTCTTCTGGGTTGTTTTTAGAAGTTATTTTGGTTTTGATCTTCTTAGTTAAAAAAACTTTAGCATAGAAAGCTAACTTAACATCTCTTGCGCTTTGAATTAATATTTGAAGGTTTTTATTTTCAAGATTATCATTTTGTATGCAAGAATTTTTATCTATAACTGTTAATAATGAGATTACAATAAAATTAATAGCTTCAATTTTTTGAATTCTCATCTTTTTATTGATATTAGAAATTATAGATGTATCAATATTAAAAAGATTCGTAAATGTATTTAAAACCTTGTCCTTTAATAGATTTTGCAATCCTGTATTAGTTTCTTCATCATAAAATTCAAAATTTAATTCGTTAATTTTATTAAGAAATTCCTCATATTTATTTTGATCTAAAACGATAAAATTTGTTAATCTTTCTATTTCGGGATTAATTTTATTATCAATAGTAATTTGAACTGCAACACGATACATCAAACAAAATAATGTTAATGCAAAAATAATAGGAGATCAAAAATCGCTTTTTAGCGCAATAACATAAAAATTATCTGAATTATCGTTAAATCACACAAATCTGATTATGCCTAAAATAGTGGTTGAAACAACATAAATTATTGCCATGGCAAAAGAAGAAATCTTATGCGCATTATATAGCAATTTTTTATAATCTAATTTATTAAATTCAGATAATGAAAATATCATTTTAGATAATTTTGATTTTTTATCTAAAAGATCTGATATAGATTTTAATTTTTTAGAAAGTTGTAATTTATTTTTATATATTGTTCGAAACAAAATAATACAAAATAAAATATAAACAATCATGAAAGCAACCCAAGCTAATAAAAATACTAAAGCTACTTGAGGATATGATTTTTCTACCATTATAATCATCCATTCCGAACTAAATAATGAGTAAAAAAATGAAGTCAAAATTAAATTATTAGTTAGTAAAATTGAATAATTTTTACTAAAAATAGACCACAAATTTAATTATGGCTTATTAGAAACTCCTCTTATCTAGTTCTATATTTATAATTATTTTAATATTTTTTTTATTAAAATAATTGTTTTTTAATTGTTTTTTTCTTACTCATTTTTATATAAGCGAGTTGTAATTTTTAGCATATCTATTTAATAAAAACTTTAGTCTTTAAAAAGACTTTTTTAGTTAAACCAGTTAGCCTTATGATAAGGTGCATTCAAATAATATTTACTTTAATTTAAAAATGATTTTTAATTATTTGTTTAATAATATTCAGGAATACATTGCTTTAAAACTATTTTTAAAAAAATCATTTTACCGAATATTTTTGATAAAAATTAATTTTATATGTAGTTATCTGAACCAAAATAAATAATATTTACACTTTAAATTCAATTACTCAATAGAGGTTAATATAACTAACTAAAATGTTATAGCAAATGAATAACCATTAGAAATCCTAAGCTAAAGTAATAAGTCCTATATATGTTATAAACATATATGTAATTAATAAAAAACGGTAGAGAACGATATATGAAATATAATGTACTAGCTAATAATATTAAAATGCCTAGCATTGGATTTGGAACATATAAATTAGAAGATGGAAACCAAACTGTTTATGCTGTTAAATATGCTTTAGAAGTAGGTTATCGTCACTTAGATTGTGCTGAAATATATAATAACCAAATATCAGTAGGTAAAGCTATTAAACAATCTAGTGTTAATCGTAAAGATATATTTGTCACTTCTAAAATTTGAAATAGTGACAAAGGTTATGAATCAACTAAGAAGGCATTTAACAAAATACTTAATGATTTAGAACTTGAATATTTAGATCTTTTATTAATTCATTGACCGATTGGAAGAGATTTCAAAAATAACTGAAAAGAAATTAATAGTCAAACTTGAAAGGCTATGGAAGAACTTTATCAAGAAGGTAAGATTAAATCAATCGGTGTAAGTAATTTTCTAGTTCATCATTTAGAAGAATTAAAGAAAACTGCAAAAATTACGCCAATGGTTAATCAATTAGAATTTCATCCAGGTTATATGCAACCTGAAATAGTTGATTATTGTAAAAATAATAACATTGTTGTTCAAGCTTGATCTCCGTTTTCACAATCTCAAATCCTGGAACACAAGAAATTACTAGAATTAGCTAATAAATATAAAGTAACCACTGCGCAATTAATTCTTAATTGAATTATTCAAAAAGATATCGTTCCATTACCTAAATCAAAAACATTTGAAAGAATTAAAAGTAATTTAGCTGTTTTCGATTTTTCAATAAGCAAAGAAGATATTAAAATTATTGACGAATTACCAGATTGTGGCGGATTAGACCTTCATCCAGATGAAGTTGAATTTTAACAAATCAACGGTAAAATTGAATAAAAACAGATATAATGATCGCCTAAATTTTTAGGTGATTTTTTATATAATATCACCTCAAAAATCTTTTGATATTTAAAGTTGATAACTAATAATTACTTAGTTGTCAAGGAACATAAATCACACAATATTTGTTTAAAACTGTGGCTAACATTTCATAAAAATAGTGAAATATAAAAATAATCTTATTTTTACACAAATTAACTATTAGGCATATAATTATTATCACTATGACAAACAAAAATACAACAATCCGTTCTAGTTGTTTTATAGAAAAAGGTAATGGTATTTATTTAAAAAATGAAACTGTTAAACAAAACAACGAAAGATATGAAAGTTTAGATTTAGCTTGAGACAAAATTGAATCAGCTAAAAGTTACGCTCTTGTAATGGTAGATTACGAAGCTTCACGTGTAATAGGTCAATCATTTATTCACTGAGTTGTAGCTAACATTAAGGGTAACGAATTAGCCTATGCAGCTAATATTAATAATTCTGAAATCATTCAAGGTCTTAACTCAACAGCTCAAGGAATGACTGAAACTTCTAAGGGTGTAATCATTGAATGTGTTCCAAGCGCTTTTAAAAATACTCCTGAAGCTGCTAGTGATTACTTACCACCACTTCCACCAGATGATAGTCATCTTTATACTATCCGTGTTTATGGATTAGATGTTGAAAAACTAGATTTACCAAAACACTATAATTTATCAGATCTTAATGCAAAAATTATTGAGCACTGTGTTGGTGAACATGAATTGCACTTCTGATATAAACCTAATTAAAAGAGGATCAATAATAAATGAAGAAATATTTAATCGGTAACAACAAACAAATCTGATCTAAAATGGTTGGTGAAGATGGTTATCTTCACGCACATGGTGGCGCTTTAGATAACAAAAACCAAACTCCATTCCCTTCGTATTCTTTAGATTTAGAATGAGAAAAAATTCCGAATGCTAAGAGTTATGCGGTTTTAATTGAAGACTTTGATGCGGCTGCTGTAATTGGATTCAGTTTTATTCACTGAATTGCTGCTAATGTTAAAACTAATAAATTAGAAGCTAACAAATCTTATTTAGATCATAAGAAATGATTAGAATCTAAAAAGGAAGTTTATGGCGATGATGTTTTATGACAAGGTCATAACTCTAGTGTTTGCAAAACATTATTTGCTAACAATAAAACAAATGATCAATTAGGTGGTATTTTACCTGAAGGATTTACTTCAACTCACCATGATGGATCATTAATGTATTTTGGATGCTACCCACCAAACGCAGATCACACGTATACTGTAACTGTTTATGGTCTAGATGTTGAAGCTAAAGAATTAAGCTATCACAAACAACACAGAACTCAAGAAAATTATTTAAACAAACCTTACTATGTAGGTGACTTTATTCAAGCGATTCACAACCACGTAGTAGGTAAACACACTCTTCACTTTAGATATAAAAAAGTTGGTTAATAAGATTAACCAACTTAATAAAAAAAACAAACCTAATCTTAAAAAGTTATAAGCTAATTCTTTTAAGATTAGGTTTTTATTTTGTCTTATTTATTGGATTTAAATAATTAAAAAAAATCTTTAATTTTTCCTTTGCTTTTTTATTAAAATGTGATATTTAAATAAATAACAGAAAATATTAATTTATATATTATAATTATTATGAGTTTAAAAACTCGAGATCAACAAAAAAATATAAGCAGTTGCCCCTTTATCTGCTTATATTTTTTGTTTATTTTAATTTTTAGATTATTTAACGATAAAGTTAATAATCTTATTCTTAACAAAGATTGTTTTAACAATCTGTTTATCTTGGGTTTGTTTTTTGATTGTTTCTTGATTTAAGAAAAAATCAGCAACTTCTTGTTCTGATGCGTCAATATTAAAATCATTAACCATTTTATATTTACCATTAATACTACAAGAGATTGTAACAACATTTTTAACTAAGTATTGTTCATCTCATTTAGCTAATTTCATTGTATATAACAATTGCTTGTTATTGATTTTTTCATTCAATTCTTCAGCTAAGAATGGCGCAAAGAATGATAAAACAATCAAGAAGTTTTTTATCATCTCTTTATTAATTTGCTCTTGTTTGTAACAAGCATTAATAAAGATCATCATTTCACTAACAACAAGATTGAATTCGTAGTTTTCTAAATGTTGATTAACTTTTTTTAAGAAATTGTGATAATCATAATTTAGATGCTCACTTGGATCGTCATTGATAGTTATCTTATCAAATAGGTTATAAACTCTTTCAAGGAATTTTCTAGTTCCATTTAATGCGTTTGAGTTTCAAGCTAAACTAGCATTTAACGGCCCCATAAACATCACATAAGTTCTAATCGTATCAGCTCCGTGTGATAATACTAAATCGTCTGGATTAATAATATTTCCCTTAGATTTAGACATCTTGGTGCCATCTTCACCTAGAATCATTCCTTGGTTCATTAGTTGATAGAACGGTTCTTTTGAACTTACAACATTGATTTTGTATAAGAATTTATATCAAAAACGAGCGTATAATAAATGTAATACAGCATGTTCTTGTCCGCCAACATATAAATCAACTGGCATAAAATGATCAAATAACGCTTTAGCTTCTGGTGAATTTAATGCTAGATAATTTTGATCTAAATGATTTTTATTTAATTCGTGTAACTTTAAAATATATCCTAAGAAATACCAACAAGAACCAGCTCATTGTGGCATGGTGTTAATTTCTCGGGTATATTTTTTTTTATCAATAATTGGATGTAGTCATTCATCACTAGCGTTAGCTAGTGGTGGTAATCCTTGTTTGTTTGGTGAAAAATCTTTAAGTTCTGGTAACTTTAAAGGTAATTGTTCATCTTTAAGAAGATGACAATTATTATTTTCATCAAACACAACAGGGAAAGGTTCTCCTCAATAACGTTGTCTTGAAAAAATTCAATCACGCAGTTTGTAATTAGTTTTTTTACTACCAATATTATTTTTTTCTAGGTAATCAATAATTTTATTAATTGCTTGATCATTATCAAGACCATTAATAAAATCAGAATTAATATGGCTTCCATCACCAAGATAAGGATAACTATCAGCTTTTATAACTGGAATGATTTCTAGATTATATTTATTAGCAAAATTATAATCGCGTTCATCATGAGCAGCTACACCCATAACAGCGCCAGTGCCATAATCACTGATAATGTAGTCAGCTAAATAAATTGGGATTCTTTTTTTGGTAATTGGGTGAATAGCAAAATAATTTGTATCAATACCAACATATCTTACGGTTTGATCAATACTGTTAGCTTTAATAAATTCTTCGATTTGGTCATTTTTATTCGTTATTAATTTTTGTTTAACTAGTTCGTGATCGAAACTTAAAGCAATAAAACTAACTCCAAATAAAGTATCAGCTCTTGATGAGAAGACTTCGATTTTTTGATTATCTAAACCTTCAACATCAAACTTAATGCTAGCACCAGTTGATTTACCAATTCAATTAACTTGCATCGCTTTAATTGAATTAGGTCAGTTAATATCATCAAGATCTTTGATTAATTCGTCAGCAAACTCAGTAATTTTAAGTACTCATTGACGCATTTTTTTCTTGATAACTGGATAAGATCCTCTTTCAGAGATCTTATTACCAGCTTCATCAGTTAGTACTTCTTCATTTGCTAATACTGTTCCTAGTTTTTCACATCAATTAACTTCAATATCAGCTTGGTAAGCTAGATTGTGTTCGTATAACTTTTTAAAAATTCATTGAGTTCATTGAAAATAATTAGGGTTGGTAGTATCAACTTCTAATCGATAATCATAATTAAATCCTAAGCTTTGTAATTGGTTTCTAAAATTATCAATATTTTCTTGAGTAAATTTAGCAGGATGATTATTTGTCTGAATTGCATATTGCTCAGCCGGCAATCCAAAAGCATCTCAACCAATCGGATGTAAAACATTAAAACCTAAAGCATTTTTTCAACGAGAAACAACATCAGTTGCCATAAATGCTTTAACATGCCCTACGTGTAATCCTTTACCACTAGGATAGGGAAACATATCTAAAATATAGTATTTAGTTTTAGATTTATCTAGATCAAAATGATAAACATTTTGATCTGATCAAACTTTCCTTCATTTATTTTCTATTAAATTATGGTTATACATATAGTTTATTTATTGAATTAATTATCTGAGCTCATTAATTTAAGAAAACGAGAGATATCAACATTGTTACAAGCCGCTGTAACTAAATCGTTTTTTGAGATAATTGTATCCTTGTCGATAGAATAAATATTCTTATAATCTCTTGTTATTGAGATAATGTTAGCATTAGTTTTATTTCTTATGTCGATATCAACAATTCTTTTGTTGATTACATCCTTAGAAGTAGCATAAACACGAACTAATGAGATGTCATCATCAATCGAGATTATTTCACTATTAATACTATGAACTACTCTCATAGCGATGTTTTCACCGACGATTTCTTCAGGAATTACCGCTTCTTTAACCCCAAAGGTTTTAAGAACTCTTTTATGAACCTCATTTTTAGCTCTGGCTATAATATTCTTAACCTTTAATTCACGTAGGTTTGTTGCTATAATAATAGATTCTTCAAGACTGCTAACCGATAAGATTACCGTATCGAATTTATTGATAGCAACATCAGATAAAGACATAATGTCAGTAGCATCCAAGCTGATTGCAAAATCAAATCTTTTAGCTTCTAAATTAATTTTTTCTTTATCTTTATCAATAATTAGAACTTTATAGCCTAATTCTTTCAGCTTGGATGCTACTTTACTACCGAACCTTCCAAGCCCTATAACGCAATAATCTGCTCGTTTCATAATCTAGATAATATTATAAATATTAATTTAAATAAAAAAATCAGATAAACTTTTCAATATTATAATGATACCTAATCATAGTTATAAAATCATCTCTCTTATCTAAAAAAAACATAAATAGCAATTTATTTTATTCGTTGATCTCTTAAGGTGGTATATTAATGTTGTGTAAACCAAAGAAGTTAAAAGATAAAACTAAAAGTAAAAGTTCTAAAAAAGTGAAAAGAATTACTTCTGCTTTTATCGGCTTTTTAGTGGTTGGAACGATTGTTCCATTAGCAAACATCCCGCTTTATAAAAGATACATAAGTAAGATTAACACTGAGAAAAATCTAAAAGATATTTCAAAAAATGAAAGATTAATTAAAGCAGCTAAAGAAAAGATTAGAAAAGAAAATCCTCAAGCAATTATCCAAGATATTGTTCAGGATTTTCATCCAAATACTAATGATTCAGACCAAGCTAAAAAACTTGTTAATACTATTTATGATAATTACCAATTTAAGATTGTTGATAAATTAAAAAAATCAGGTATTGATTATCAAAACTGAGAAACATTTAATAAATATGTTTATGATCACTTAGATCATGATATTTTTGAAGATATATTAAATTCTTTTGTTGGTTTTTATGCGACTTATCACAACTCTTGAATTAACGAATTAACCGAAAGAATTCTTTTATATAAGTATAAAAAAGTAGGAATTCAAAACGGTTATTTCAGACAATATCACACAGAAACAAGCAATGCTTATTTCTTGGATAAGAACAATTTCAACTTCAGATTTACGACTAAATCTGATTTAATTGCTGTTCATAAACTTTTTGGTGATGTAACTACTAAAGTTGGATTCTCAATTAATGTTAACCCTAATTCTAAAATAGTCATTGATCAAGATTCTAAAGGAGTTGTATTAACGAATACTAGCATTTTTCTTGAGTCATCTGCTGGTGTTCTTAGTCCTTATGGAAGTATTTTAGTTAGAACTGATTCGGATTATTGAAAAAACTGGTATGGATATACTGGCAATGCAGTCAAATGAGAAGAACAAAAACAAATTAAAGGATTACCATTAACATCAATCTTGTACAGTATTATTAATGATAAAGATAATGAAAAAGGTTATATTAGTAAATACTTTTATAAATGGATGGTGCAAATATTAATTAACTTTTTTAATAATGGTTACCTTGATCAACAAAATATTCGCAATAAAAAAGGTCATTAATCTTACATAATGTTAAATTCATCAAGCGATTCTAATAAAACATTACAAATCATTAATAGATTACCTAAGCGATGACAGAAACATCGTTTGGCTAATGTTATTAAACCCTATTATCTTAATTGAAAAGAATACTTTTTTATTAATGCGACAAGACAAGCTAATCGATATTTAAAACATACTAAGTTCAATTGATTATATTTAATCCCGATTGTTGGTTTTATTTATTTTATTTTTAAGATTGAATCAACTAACGAAAAATTAGAGTATAGCAAACTTAAAAATCAATATCTTAAAGTTGGTGGTGAAAACTGAATAGTTTTCTTGATTATATTTGCTGGTATTTATTTATCGTTTATTATTTGAGCTACTTTAATTATTTATCTAACAGATTATTTTTATCCACCAAATAATTATCAGAATATTAATAAGATTATTATTATGTATGTAGGTGGTAATTTTATTATCTTCATATTATTTCATTATTTTTATTTATTTTATTGATACTTAGTGGTTTATCAAAAATTCAAGAATTCAGTTTATAAAATAATAGCAATTACTAGAAACAAAATTCATCCATACTCGTTTTTCTCGTTTGTTCTCCATTGTGATGATGGGGTGTATTTAAAGAAATTAGAAAAACGTCATAAACGAAATCAGTTTTTTAAATAATTTTTTTATTATTCGTAATAAATAAAAATTTTAGATTTATCGGTTATTTTAATGAATATCAAAAAATATAAATAATAAAAAAGCCCTATTGTTTTATGAACAATAGGGCTTTAAATGTCTAAAAATTAATGGTGCCGAATACAAGAATTGAACTTGTCTCTGATGCTTACCATGCATCTGTTTTACCACTAAACTAATTCGGCGCGCTAGATAATTATAACCGATTTTAAGATTAGATTATTTAAAAACTAGTTTATATTATTTATTTTGGTAAAGAAAAAGTTTGATTATTACAATAATTAACCATAGTTAAATTATTAAATGGCACCTATCTAATTAATTAATATATTTGTTTTAATTAATATATTCGTTTCTTATAGATATTATTTAAATTTTTAAAAAATTAAGAATTTAATAAATCGATACATTAATAAATTTGATTAAAAGACTTTATTTAATAGATATTGAAAAGAAGTAAAATGAAATAATTGCTTTTATTTTTTTGATTTAATTACAACTTATTATTTTTTATTCAAAATAAAATTAATTGTTTTATTAATGTCCGATTTTATATATGGATAGCAGCAAAATTAAGAATAATTTTGTCTTTAAAAATTTTAAAAGTGAAAAGAAAAAATTTTTTTAAAGTTAATTAGTTTATTAAGTGTTGTTTCGATGGTATCAATCGCAGTATCAAGTTGTAAAAAACCAGATATCGATTTAACAAATCAAATTAATCGAGATAAAACAGAAAATAAAAATAACTCTGAATCTAAAGATAATAATAAAAAAATAAACGAAGAAAAAACAACAGATACAAAAGCTTTATCTAATAATAAAAACGAATCTAATAATAAAAGTAACGTTGATTCTGATGATACGAATAATTCTGAATCGATAGAAACTAAAGACCGATCTGAATCGCCAGAAAAAACTGATGAAGAAAACTCAAATGAATCAGTTTCTGATTCAACAAATCAAGAAACAACTGATAAAAGTGTTAATGAACAACCTAAAGCAGAATCAAGTAAAAATTTAGAATCATCTACCAGTTCAACTGATAGTGTAGTTGGCGAAAAAACAACAGAACAACCTAAGCATAATGCTTCTAATGATGTAAATATGATGCATTCATCAGACGAATCTGAAGAAACTAAAAACTCAGAAGAAACTAATATTCATAAATCTGTTGAAAAAACTGAAGAGCATCAATCAGATGAACCCTCTGAAGGAAGTTCTGAAAAACAAGTTGGCAACCATGCTGAAGCAGAAAAAGAAAATTCTAAACAATCTGAAGAAGTAACTGATGGAAAAACTTCTATGATTGATCATTCTGATAGTGAAACTTTAAAATCTAAAGATGATGGTATGGTTACTGATCATCCACAAACTGATAATCAACAAGATTCAAGAGATGGCGTAGGTGAAATGGTAAAAGCAGAACAAGGCCATGAAACAACTGAACCTAAAAAAGAAGACCCAGCAACAGATGTCGAAAATGGTGAAAAAAATCAATCTGCGCAACCTATAACTGAAAAAACAGAAGAAAAAACTGAAACTAAAAAAGATATTGAATCTACTAGCGAACAAGGCGAACCTAAATCTGGAGAAGTTCAATATAGTAATAAACAAGATGAACCTTCTAGTGTATCAGGAGATGTTCATGATCCTGAAACAGATTCGGTTTCAAAAGATGAATCTGATCAAAATAAAGAAACTCACGATGATTCTTCAATCAATGGAGAAGACAAACAAGCGCAATCTGAATCTGATCAAGAAACCAGTGCAGAAAAATTGGATTCAAAAGAAGTTGATCCAGTTAATTCTACAGAAGAACACAAACCTACAATGATGGAAAATTCACCACCATCAGCAGATAGTCCAGAAGATGGTTTAGCAACTCCATTAACACCTAGTTGAGGTGATGGAACTGATAGTGGCTCTTATCACCCGGCAGTTACTCCTGATAATGATTGTCCAAATGTACTATCTACAGAATATCCATACGGATCACCATACAATCCAACAGGATCTACACCTCCTAGTGTAAGTGATCCATATGCACCTCCTGTACCTTCAGATCCGTCTGCTGGATGAGCTACTAGCGGAACAGGTAGTCCTTATGGTATGTATCCTGGTTATGATTCTCCAACATACCCAAATTATAATGGAACACCAGGATCATCTGATGGTTCTTATGGTGATAATTATCCATCAAGTTATCCTAGTTCTTACCCAGGAACTTGTCCTACACCAACCGGTCCATATGATACCATGCCTGAACCAGGTTCAAATGGTGTCGGGGATGATTCAGGGATAGGTAGTGCGCCTACTGATTGAGGATCTTCGCTTCCAGAAAGCTCTCCTCCTATCGAATTATAAACGGCTCAATAATTAAATAATCGTATAAGTTCTTTTGTTAATAAAAAAATTTAAACTCTTTTGAGTTTAAAACTATTCACAAACAAATCATAATAAGATTCATTTTCGCTTTAAGTAATGAATCTTATTTTTTATTTAAAAAATAATGAAGCATATTAATTTTTAGTTTTAAATAGTATTCTAATTAAGAAATAATAGTTATCTTTTATTTCAAAAAATATTATAGTCTTATAAATAAGACATAAATAAAAATATTGTTAAAAATCTTTATTTATAAGAAAAATATAAGAAGTTAAACCTAATAAATCATTTTTTGTTGTTTCATATTACCGTTTTTTTTTTTTTGTTCAGAATTACTGAAACGATTGACTTGGATGTTGATTATTTATATAGCTATTTAACGAAATTGATTTAAGATTTTGTTTTAAAAATTAGTTTAAAGTGAAAAGAAAAAACTTTTTAAAGTTAGTAAGTTTATTAAGTATTGCTTCAGTAGCAGCAATTTCGGTTGCTAGCTGTAAAAAACCAACCACAGAACAAAAAATGCCTCAAAAATCTGATGATTCAAATAATAAAAAAACTGAATCTGATGATAATAAAACTAAAGAAGAAAAAACAACTCCACCTACTGAAAGTAAACCTATAGATACTGACAAAAAAACTGACAATCAACCAAGTAAAGAATCAGTAGATGAGTCTAACAACAAAGCAGATTCAGATAATTCAGGAACTGATTCTTCCGCAATGAACCACGAAGGAATGCCTAATAGACCTAATCAAGATGATAATTCTAGTTCGACGGGAACAGGAAATACTAGTAATGCTGAAGGATCTACTGAGGCTGGCAGAGATGCTGCAGTAGATCATCAATCTAACGAAGTAAAAAATCCTAAATCGTCTGATGGCTCGAAATCGGAAGATTCTGAAAAAACTGGATTAGATAAAGAAGAAATGCCTCCTGTAGATCCGAGTTTTGCATCAGGTGGATTAACTACAAGCTGAGGTGATACAGGTCTTCCTGGTATTGATAATAAAGAATCAACTGATAAATTAGAAGATAATCCTTCTGAAACAGGAACTAAAGATAATGATTTAATGCAACCTTCTGTTTCTGATTCAGGAGTTGGTATGACTCATAGTTGAGCTGATGATGGAATTTCTCAACCTATTGGAGGTGAAACTAGTCCAACAGAATCAGAACATTTTACTACTGGTTGAGCAGAAAATGGAGCTTATAATAACACTGATCCTTCACAACCAGATCAAGCATACCCACCAGCAACTGTTGGTTATCCTTATGGATCGGATGAAGCAACTACTAGAGAAACTTCACCAGAACCAATACCATCGGATAATTCAGGGTTGTACAAAACTAGTAGTTGAGGTGATACAGGTCTTACTGAAACAAGTCCTGATCTTTCTAAATAAAATATCTTAACTAAAACTAAATTAACATACTATCTAACAATAGAATTAATTAATATAATTTAACTATTGTTTTTAATCATCAATAATTCTTTAGGAATTATCTTTTTAACTATAAACTCATATATTACAATTGCGTTTTTAGTTTCGATCTAATAATTGATAATCCATCACCAATCATTATAGGTGATGGTTTTATTTATAAGAATGAATGAAAACTTAAATTGATAAGTTAATTGAAAATATTAATAAAACCTAATAAGACTTTAAATAACGATTGATACGCTAATTTTATTTTTATATAATTATTTTTATACAATCAAAAACATTTTGTATTTGATAAAGAGATCAAACAAAAGATCATGATAGATACAGTATTATTTAAAAACTTAGTAACATTAGTGATATTTTTCTTAATGTTTTTGATAGCATTGATTTTTTCTATTAGTCTTTGTAAAGATTTAAAGATAAAAGTAGATCATCTTAGAAAAGATAAAAAATCCTCGTCTGAGTCTAAACTAAAAGATAAAAAAGTAAAAGAGTCTATTCTAGATCAAAAAAACAAGGATGAACAAAATAAAAATGAATTAATAAATGAATCGAACAATAATAAACCATCTGATAATAAAGTTGTAGATTTAATTACTATAAATGAAGTTATTAAAGCTCAAGAACTAGCAGTAAATAATCAAAAAAATCAAGAGAATAAATCTAAAGAAGATAATCAAGAAAAATTTGCTGATAACAAAAAAGATGTTATTCCTGTATTAGCTAATAGTGTTGATAAAGCTGATTTCAATGCTAAAAAAGAAGAACTATACAAACAAATTGATTTAAAAATTAGCAATAATACTTCGATTATTGAAAATAACAAAAATGATAGTAGTTCTAATTCATCTAATATAGCTATTAAAAATAGAGAAGATTCATTAGATAATAATAGCGAAATTCAGACTGAAAAAAATAAAAATTTTGTTGATGATTTTATTAACGAATTTTATAAAAAAATTGATAAAAATGAATCTATCTCAAACGGTGATATTTCTAATAAAGATGAACAATTTAAAGTTAAAAATCATGACTTATCTAAATATGAAATAGAATCCTCTAATTCAAATATTGATGAACTGATTAAGAATACACATTCAGAATTTTCTAAAAAAGATTATCAAGAAAAAACTAATGAATATGATAAATCTAAATCTGATGAAACTAAACTTGATCAAGGAGATAATAACTTCAAAGAAGAAGCTATAGCTAGTGAAGATAATAAACCTAAGTTTGAAGATTCGTTAATAAATCTACTAAAAACCAATCAAGAAGAAAAAGATAAAAAACCAGAACTAATCATTATCATAGAAAACCCTTTCCATATTCTTAAATATAAGAATGATAAATATGACATTAGAGGGTTAAAAAACTTTATTGAAATAAATTCTCGATATTTTTTAAGTGATGATTGCGATCACCTTGAATATAAGAGTTATCCATTGAATCCAGACCTATTTAAACGATCTCACATATTAATAAAGAAAGATTACAAATTCAACGATAATGATATTCAAGAATTTATTAAAACTCTTGAAAACTTGGCGATTCCTTTTGATTTAAATGAAACAGATCAAGAAGGGATTATAAGACAATTTAATGATTCTAATAGAAAACTTGAAAGAGATCCTAATATTATTAAACAAGCAATCGAGCTAATAGTTGTTAATTGCTTATTTGAAAAACTAAAATCCAAAAAATTAGTTCATGAATTAAATAATGAAGATAAAACTATCAATGTTGAAGCGACTTGAGATTACAATTCTTTATAAATTTATATTCAATTAATAGTTGTTGCTTGTCAAAAATGAATTTCTTAAAATACCCCATGAAGAAATTCATTTTTTATTTATAAATAAGCAATAAATTTTTTAGGTTTTATTTATATATATAACCTTAACTTATTTTTATTAAATTTAGTTGATTGATTATCTTTATTTTCTTGTAAAAATATCAAACAATATACAAATCTAGAAATTATCTAAAAAAATAAATATTTTGATCTAAACTTGTGAAACAATCATCTAAATAATCTAAAGATTAACCAACATTATTTAAATAAAATATATTATCATATAAGTTAATAGATTTTAGATAGGTTCTTAGGCGATTCTAATCGCAATAAATCATTATTATGAAACTTAAAAAGTTAAAGATTTCACTTAGCTTGATAAGTACTTTGAGTACATTTGGTTTCATATTATCTGCTTGTAAGAAACCACAAGCAGATAATATGAATTACATAAATGAGTTAAAGAATCAATTAAAAGAATTATTAGATAGCGAAACTAAAGAATTAGCTAAGTATAACAAGTCGAAATACGAAGAAATAAGACAAGCTTTATCTCAAGTGTACGATAAAGCTAAAGAAGCGAGTCATAGAAATGATTATTATGTTTTATATGGAGCTAAGCAAGAGTTAGAATCAGCAATTAAATTAGCTAAAACTCAAAAAGAAAAACTTGATAAAAACAATGATTCTAGTAATCAATCTAATAACGATAACGAAGTAATCGGTAATGATAACGAACAAAATAATTCCGAATCGGATTTAAATGATTCAACAGATCAAAATGATAATTCGAATCATTCAGAACTAAATAATAACGGTTCTAATCAAAATAATAATAAAGTAGATAACTCAAATAATGATAGCGATACTACTATAGGTATCATTAAACCAGAAACAGATTCTACGAATTCTAATAATATCGAATCAGATTCAACTGATAATAATCAAAATCAACCTAACAATCATATTGAAACTAAACCTGGTCCAAATGATCAAACTTTAACTAATGAAGAAATCAATAATTACTACGCAACGCATTCTGAATTAAAACGTTTTAGTTTAGCTAATCAAACTAAAACTTATAGTAAAAATTCAGATTATTTACAATCAAACTTTAATCGTTCAATTTCATTAATTTGAAATTTTGATGATGGATCAGTTACTGCTGGAACATTATGATTATTGGATTATCATAAACAATCAAATGCTAAATATAAATTGTTCTTTGCTACTAACTACCATGTAGCTTTAGAGCTATTTGGAACTAATGATTATTCATTCAATGCTCAACCTAACCGAACTAAAAAAGTTAAGGATGTTTTCATTGGTGTTGCTGATGATTGAAGAAATAAACATTCTAAATTTAAATATAAGAAGTTAAGAAAAGAACAATTTCCTAAAACCTTGTTTTTAGGGCACAACTTTATGGATGATAAAGTTGCTAGTCTATTCAATAACAAAAGATACTATACCGAGTTTTCAGTTATTGAGTTTGATTATGATACTGAGAAATTTGCTGAGCCTTATATAACAGCTAAAGAATACGCCGCATTATCAAAAAGCGACCAAAAAGTAGTATCTCAAGCAGCTAAAAGAGAAAAAGAAGATAATAAGTTAATTAAACAGCATCTAGATAAAGCGATAACTGAACTAGATATCTCGATAAATAAATTTAAAGATGGTAGTCACAATATGCAACTAAATTCATTGCCATACGCAACAATGGATTATGGTTCAGTTAATCTTTATATTAATAACTACCTAACTAGAAGTAATGATGACAATAAAGTCTTCAATCAACCAAATACAATTAATAAGATTATTAAGAATGATGCTGACATCAAAAAATTCTTCGCTGATACTAAATTAAATGTTAAACCATTAACAGATTATTTCATCGGTTTTCCTTATGAAATAAATAAACCTAACCCTTCGTTAGTGCATTACAATGTAAGTTCTAATCTCTTATCATCTAATGATAAGATTATTGATAACTTAAGTAACAATGTCTTTGTTACTCAAGATGTGAATAATGGTTATGCAATTGCTTCGCATGGAGCAATGTTTAACAACGAACCTAAAGGTTTGTTTTATGGTTTAACATATTCTATGTTAAGTGATAATTCAATTATTGGTGGTATGAGTGGTTCTTTAGTAACTAACGAAGATAATTTACCTATTGGTTTATTATTCGCTTCAGATGGTAAGATTCCTTTTTTAGGTGATGATAACACTTATAAGAATGTTAATAATGCTTTAATGGTTGGTTTTAGTTTGAATGTTCCATTCTGATCTTCAAAGATTAATAATTATGTAGAGCCTTATAACATTATTGATGGCACTAATAAGGCTAGATATCCTCATCAAACTAATTCTTATCGTCAAACCTTACATAAGGTTTATGGTAATGATTATAAGACTGCATTGTTTAAATAAATTAATAAACAATAACAATTAATTTATCAATAGTTTTCTTTCTTATTAATAAAAAGACATATTTTAATTAGGTTAGATAAAAACTATATTGTTAAGAATAATATCAAACGTTATCGCTTGAATTAAAAAAGTTGTTATTTAATCTTAATATGAGTTCAAACGCAAATAAAAATAATTAAAATTTTATAAAATAAAAAGGTGTCATGAACTTTAAGAAAGAAACCTTAGATCAGATTATTCTAGAATTAGCTTATAGTAGTTGCAGCATGGAAAACAATACCTTTACTTATGATGAAGTAAGAGATTTATTTGCTAGTAATAAACCGCCAACAGGTCAAAAAAATAACCAAGAGTTTTATGAATTAGTTAATTTTAAAATGGGTATTGAATACATTGTTAAGTTTTATGATCAATTAGATATAAGTATTGATACCATTTTAAAATTACACAGCATTATTATGCGTTTTATTTTGGATGATAACGGTGCTTTTCGTAAGCATAATCTAAAGATTAAAAGCGCTAAACATATCGGTAGTGAGCATAGTAAAATTGTTAGTAAACTAGAACAACTTAATAGCAATTTTAAGAACGAAATTGTTGAAGTTTTATCTGAAAAAGATCGTACTGAATTAATCTTAAAGTATCATTGTATTTTTCATAAGATACATCCTTTTAGTGATGGTAATGGAAGAGTGGCGAGAGCGATTATGTTCTTAATGCAACTTAAGTATAAAACCAAGTTATATTCTGTTAATCCTGATATTAAAAACGATTATTTTAACGGAATCAATAAATATTTATTAACTGGTAATATTGATGATTTATACAATCTGATTAAAGATAATTTAATTAATATCGATTAGTTTATTCAAAATATTATTACCTATTTTTTTACAAAATCTTCTTGTTATTTTTTAAAAAACTAACAATCCACAACTAGAATTTTTGATATTTTTTGTTATAATAATGGGAACAGATAGAGATTAAAACTAATATAAATATTAGCATTTTCATTAAAACTCAGATTGTTAAATATTTTTGAATTTTATTACAAAAGTAAATATCAAATTAATAAGTAGTAAATAATGAAATTAAAAAAATCTAGACTTCTTTTTTCTTTATTTGGTGCATTGATTACTCCAAGTTCAATTTTAGCTTCTTGTACCAACCCTAAAGGATTAAATTACCAACTTGAAAAGCAAAGTTTAAGCTTGATCTTAAGTGATCAAGATAGTGAAATGCGTAAATATGATGATTCTAAATACCAAAAAATTATTGTTGAATTACGCGAAGCTTTTAGAAAAGCTCAAGAAGTTTATGATAACGACTCATCATCGCTAGAAGATATCAGAAATGCAATCGATGCTTTAGAAGTTGCGATTGATAAAGCTTTGCAAGATAAAAATAGTATTGATCAAATCTATAACGACGATAACAGAACAGATAATAGTTCTAGCGATAAAAAATCAACTAGTTCATCCGATTCAACTGATTCATCGGTATCATCAACAGATTCGGGTAATAACAATTCAAGACCTAATTCAAATAGCGAAATAGGTGCTAATGGCTCTAATGAAAATGCGACTTTAGGTGGTTCTGTAGAATCAACAAATAATAACAATACTTCAAATAGTTTAGGTAGTACTACTGCTGATAATACTAAGTTATTTAATTACTTAACTGATGGTTTAATGAATATTGATGCTGGTCAAGATGATCAAGTTTTAGGTTCTGGAAGTGATATAAACGAAGCATTAAGTCGTTGAAACAATCTACCAGATGATGTTAAATCAAAACTAGCTAATGTTAAAAATAAACTAGATCTATTAAAAAACCGTTTAACCAATCTAGAAAACACTCTACCTCCTTTTTCTAAAAAATATCGTGATGTTTTATCTAAAACAACTCCTAGTGTTGATGATGAAACAAAGATTATTATTGCGCTAGCAGAATACGAAAGATTAAGCAGCGAAGAAAAAGAACAATACAAGGCTGATAAAGCTAAATTGGAGAAATTTAAAAAAGAGATCCCTAATATAAGAGCTAGTCAAGGTGCAGATGCGATTTATTCTAGAAGTGCACAATATTACAAAGTTGATTATTACAATGTTTTAAGTTTAACTGTTGATACAGTTAAAGCATCTGATTACAAATCAATTAAAGCAGCTAAAGATTCTATGGATAAACTTCTAGTTGATATTAGAAGTATCCTGAAGAAAGAAGAGACATTAGTTAATTCTTTATGAACTAAAGTTAATGAATTAAGAAATAATGAAAGTTCATACGAAACTTCAAATTCTCTTGATACTAGCGAAGAAGACGAAAGAATTGAGTATACTCCTACAGCTTCTAATAGTGAATATGTAAATCCATCGACATACAATTTCGCTAATAAAACAATGTTTGTTTACGGAGTTAATGCTCCTAGTTACAAAGATAATCCTGAAAAATGAGTTAATAGAGGTGATGTAGTTAGATTAGCTTTCAAAAAAGAATATGGATGATATGACGTTAATAAGATAGCTTTACTTGAAAATCAATATGGTGACTTCAACTTATGTTGAGCAGCATCTGCTTCTAATTTACTTCACTGATGAATCAATAATAACAAAGAATATATTGATCAATACTTTGCGTTAAAATCAACTTCTGATTGATCTAAGAGTGTTCCGATGTATTATCCAGAACACCAATCAATTAAAAATGACAAAGAAGAAGGAAGAAGTCAAATTTTCCAAAAATTCACAAATGCATGAATTGATAGAGGTGGTTTTATCAATGATGGAATTAACTGATTCATTTCAGGTTGAAAACCTAGAACATCAGGTTATTTAGTTAATACAGAAAATAACAGAGGTGGATATTTCAAAGATGTATTTACCCCTAAACCTGTTAGAGAAACCAGAGGTCGATCAAATGATGTGACTGAAGATCATAATGGTTTAAGTTATAGAGGATTCAATAATGTATTGAAAGACGCTTTCTTAAACAAAAAAGCTGTTGGTTTCTCTTATCCTGGTCACGCAATGTCTATTTGGGGTGCTGAATTTGATGCTAACGGAAATGTTGATTACATTTATTTCTGTAATAACAACTATGGTGATCAAGAAGATGATTTAAATGGTGGTTCATTAGTTAGAGCTAAAGTTGTCTCTATTGGAAATTACGGTGTCGGATACTATACAGACCCATTCTATGCTAATAATCCTAAATCAATTAAATCATTCACAGTTTTACCTCTTTATCAAGATACTTGAAAGCAATATTTAAATAAACACAAACAATAATAATAAAAAATCTACCATTCAATTGGTAGATTTTTTATTAATTTTTTGATTAAAGCCAAACTTATCTTTATTTGATTTAGTTAATGGATGTAATATTAACTAATTAATAATTAGATCAATAGTACAATGTATAAGAATTTAAATTAACTTAGGGTGATTATTTTGGTTTTATTCAAAATATTTCATATTTTTTCTTCTTTTTATCAATTAAACACATATCTTTATTTGCAAGAAGTTTTAATTGATTTTAAACACTACATAAGAATAAATATAGTATTTTTAAATCTTTTTTATGAAAATATTTTGTGACTCTAAGGATTTCAATTTATAAATAAGCAAAATAAAAAACTCATCAACCTACTTTGAGATTGCTGAGTTTTTAATTAAAAGGAATTAATGGCTTTAATTTTTTTATTTAAATTAAAGGTATTTTTCGATCTTTTCTAACGTCCAACATAGTTTATAAAAACATAAAACAATGAAAAAATTTAGAAAGAAAACATGAAAGGACAAAAATAGTTGAGAAAAAATTACGAAAGGAGAGAAATAATATGAAAAACAAAATAATAAAACTATTATTGTCGTTAGATTCTATTATCGAAAAAGCGAGAGATTAGAGATTAAAATGATTTAACAAAATTAATAGTAATAATTTACTATTCTTCAGAATCAAATAAGCTTAATATGCTTTTTGTTTCTATTGACGAGTTTGTCTCGTTTTGAGAACCGTTTTTATTAACAACAACCAGAGCATTTTCAGTTACAGACCCATTATTATCAGTTATGATCTTTTTTCATTCAGGAAATTTATCATATTCAGTCGAATTATAACTATCAGGGCGATTAATCAAAGCATTAAAAGAAACATCTAAATTGCTATTAGAATGAATCAAACCACTAGGCTTCTTACCAAGGATCGTAACGATACTTTCATCACCATCAACAGATTTGCTACCAAACACAATATGGGCATCCTTGCTGACAGAATTTTTGATTTTTGCGTTATACTCATCAAACAATTTTCCGGGTAATTGCTTGTTGAGCTGATACATGACAATCAGCTTATTGGTCTCTGATCAATCATTGTTTAATAAATTAAAATTTATTAAACTGCCTTGGCTACTCGGGATTTTAATCTCTTTCACCAAGAATTCATACGACACATCGCTTTCTTTATCAAAGAAATACATTAAGTCGCCGAAATCAATATTCTTAATTTCTTTTTCTTGAGCTAGTTTAATAATTGCATTAACCGACGTTCCGATTTGATTATTAACTTCATTATTACGAGCTTCAACTGTTAGATTAGATAAACTTTTGTTTAAATCATCGCTGTTAATAATGTTAATAGCTGTAGCATTTTTTAATAATTCATAAAGACCATCAGTTGCTCTTTCATAAGTCTGATTACCTTCATTGTTAAGCGGCATAATCGCATAAGCTAGAGTAATAATGTTTTTACTATTTGCTTTTTCTACGATATAAGTTGAACCACCAGTTCCAGTACCCTTACCAAGTCCAGCGATTACAATACAAATATCACAATCACTTAAGATTTCATCAAGTTGCTGATCATAATATTCTCTTATTGCTTTTTTAGCTTTTTGAATATCTCCACCAGCTCCATTACCATAAGTATATGGTGAATCGATAAAGCATTTTTTTGCTTTAGATTTATTTCTAACTAATGCATTAAGATGTTTAGCGTCAGTGTTTATTTGATAGAATGTAACGTTGTCGCTAACTAGATCATTGAATTTAGTAACTATATGTTCGACAATATTGTTGCCAGCACCACCGATTCCTATTACTTTGATTTTGTAATCTTTTTTATATTTACTTACAAAAAAATCTATTTCATTATCATCAATAATTTGCGGTTGAATAAATTCATTAGCAATTGGTTTATTTTCAGATTGCAAGTCAAATGAAAATGGAGTGTCATTTAAAGATAAAATATGTTCGCTAAAATCACCTAATTTTATCCTGTTATTATAATCTGATCCATTAGAGCTTTTCAACTCCGTTTTTGCTATTTGTTGTCTTAATTTTTCTAACTCTATTTTCATTTCTTCTAAAATTTTAGAGTCATCCATATTTTTTAGTTTATGATCAGACATAATTAATTAATATTTAGATTTTTATTATTTGATAGCGATTTTTGATATGATGTTAGCAAGCTCCTTATTTATTGATAAGATCATAGCTTTTCTATCACTTTCATGATCAAAGTTATAATCGTGTGGAGTAGTGATGTAGTTATCAATCTTATTAATAGAGCAATCATGTTCGTATTGTCTTTTAATAGCTAAATAAGATTGCATAAATTCGTTTTTATAATCTCATAGCTTTGGAGGGTACAATTTACTAATATCAACATCATTAATTAATTCACCATCCTTATTTAATAAGTTATTAGCAATAGCGTAATTGTTAATAGTATTTATAATGATTTCTTTAATTGGTTTGTTAAATTCTTTTTTAACTAATTCCAATTCTTTGTTAATAAAATCGACAATATGAACTAATTGTTTTTGAATAAGTATATCTAAATCGGCTTTTGATAAGTATTGATAACTTAAAAATTCCTTATTAGTTTTAATTAATAAATTGAATTTGTTATCTTCATTTAATGATAAAAGATCGTTATTAAAGTACATATTAACTATTTCGTTAATATCTCTATTGTTGTTTGCATCTTTGTTGTAGTTTTTCGCATTCAAACTCTTAATTAGGTTTTCTTTAACTTGTTTTATTCCTAAGTTTATTCTTTTAGTGATTACGTAATTACCATCTAAATAAATATTAAGATTAGTAAAGTTTTCAACCATATCAACAACAATCGTATCATTAATATCTTTAACTTGCTGAGATGCTTGATAATTAATTTCTTGAGTAGAAATGCTTGAAATTTTTACATTTAATGTTTTAAGAATATCTCTGATTTCAGGTATTAAACCAGATTTAGAAGTATAAGTTAAAATAACAGCATAATATTCTTTACCAACTTCTAATTGATCAGCAATTTTTCTAGATTGTCTATCAATTGTTTGGAACACTTTGTAATTAACAAGCTGTTCATTAACAGGGCGTGTTCTTTGTTGGTTTAAAACAAACTTTTTGATTTCGTTATCAAATTGATCAGCACTTAGATAACTGATTGGCGCAGTATTAATTTGGTTAGTTTTAAGATCATTAATTAAAGAGTCAAAATTAAGAATTACTTTTTTGATCTCCATCTTATTTTTTTGATTGAACAAATCAATTTGGTGGCGAATCTTTTCTAGCAATAATCTTTTATTAATGATCTTAGTTTCGTCGTAATAGTTTTGGTTTTTAATTGAGACTTGACGTAATAAATTAATACTTTGATCTCTATTTGTTGATAATACAAAATCAATTTTTTCCTTCGCAAAATTGATTGTGCAATAAGTTTGTTTTAAGTTATACATGCGCTATTCTTTTATCCTTTCTAAAACAAACAGCTTAGCTGATCTTGATCGCTTGTTTGTCTCAAGTTCATTTTTACTTGGTTCAAGTCCCTTATTATAATGATTTTTGTATTTTAATAGTTCTTCGTTATTCAATGGAATGTTTGTTAAAGATGCTGTTGATGTTAAATTACGAAATGCCTTTTTAATAAGTTTTTCTTCTAATGAATGGAAGGAGATAATAAGTAATCTACCATTCACATTTAATAGTTCTGGAATAATTGTTAAAACTTTTTCTAAAACATCTAATTCTTTATTAACAGCTATTCTTATTGCTTGGAAATATTTTCTTGCAGGGTGTTTCTTGCTATACAATTCTTCTTTTTTTACATTAGCCTTAATCAGTTCAACTACTTCAAGAGTATTTAAATCTTTTTGTTCAAATGCTCTTTTAAGTTCATTAGCAACTCTAAAAGGATCTTTGATCTCTCCATACTTCTTGAAGATTGTAATTAGTTGATTAACTGATGAGGTTTTAATTAATTCAGTTGCGTCAAGCTTTTGATCTTGATCCATTCTCATATCAAATCGACCAACTGAATGGTAACTAAATCCTCTTTTAGGTTGATCTAGTTGATAACTAGATACGCCCAGATCAATTAAGCATCCATCAATTTTGTTGATTTCTAATCTTTTTAAATGATCTTTAAGATTGGCAAAATTATCCTTAATCAGTTTGACATTGCTATATTTCTCAAATAATTTGTTGCAATGATTTATTGCTTCGTAGTCTTGATCAAATCCAAACAACTTCGCTTTATCAGATAAAGCATTAATGATATTGTAACTATGTCCGCCAAACCCAATCGTTAAATCAAGATAAATACCATCTTTATTAGTAATCAGGTTATCTATCACTTCTTTTAATAACACTGGGTAATGAATCTGATTATTGATTATCATCTTCCATCGATTCTGCTAGTTCATTAAAGTTATCGAAATTAGCTTCGTTAAATTCATCGTATGCTTTCTTGTCTCAAATTTCAACATGATCACCCATACCAATGATTACAACTTCTTTTTCAAGATTAGCCATCTTTTTAAAGTTAGCAGGAATTAAAACACGGTTAGCGCTATCAATTTCAATAGTTAATGAATTAGCAAATAATAAACGTTTATAATTACGGTTTTGTTGTTTGTTATTTGATTTGCTTAAGAACTTATTAGCGTAATTTTCAAACTCTTCAGGGGTACGTAATTCCAAGCATCCATCTAATCCTCTAGATAAAACAACACTTTCTTTAATAAGGTTTCTTATCTTAGCGGGAACGCTTAATCTACCTTTAGGATCAATATTATGTTGGTAATTGCCAATAAACATATTATTTCACCTCCTATAGCAGAATTCTTACGTACTTATATTTTAAACAATTTTTTCCCACTTTGCCACACTTTTTAACACTTAATTATTTTGAAATCTTTAAAACCCTTTATTTATAAGGGTTATAACGATAAATAATTTTTTTGAAAAATATAAAAAAATGACCCCGAAAGGTCATTTTTAACTGCTTTTTACTAATTTGTGGTGGGAAGTGGGAGCTATTCGTTATCGTCATAACGATTCGAATCAAAGAAGTTCCCTTCTTGATATGAATCCGGATCAAAATGCTTAATCTCAGGTAGATCATCAATTGATTCAATCCCGAATAAATCAAAGAATTTTTCAGAAACATTATATAGGAACGGTCTTCCTGGAGTATCTGCTCTACCGATTTCAACAATTAAACCTTTTTCTAGTAAATTATCAACTAAATTTAACGAATCTACACCTCTAATTTCATTAATTCTAGTTCTAGTACAAGGTTGGTTATAAGCAACAATTGCTAAAACTTCCATTAACCCTTTGTTTAATGGATTTTTGAATTTTTCAGATACATAGCGTTGCATCTCTTTTTTAACATCAGCTTTAGTTAAAATCTTATATCGCCCACCGTAGTTTTTGATTGTTAAACCAAAGTTTTGATTTTGATCATAACTATAAGTCATTTCTTCAAGTTCTTTAAAAATCTGATCTTGATGTAATCTTGGTAAGATCTTATTTAGTTCTTGTAGATTCATACCATTTTTACCTGCAACATATAATGCAGCTTGAATAATCGCTTTTACTGATAACTCTTTTTTATTTTGATCTTTACTTGGCTTATCTTTTTCTTCTAAATCATCAACAATTTCACTGGTTTGTTCTATCGCTTCTCTTACTGATTGATAGAATTTATCGTTATCATCAGTTTCAAAATCAACTGTTGAACTACCGATATCTTCGAAAGTTGGTTTTTGTTTTTTTTCAGTTAATTTATCAACTTGTTCAGAAAACTCTTTTTGATCTTCTAAGATTTCTTTTGTTGATAGTTCTTCAACTTCCTTTTTGTTGCTTAGTTTAAATTTTTTAGTTATCTTTTTTATTTTAGTTTTTATCATAGCTTATATATGTGTTTAGGTTTAATAGTTTAATGTATTAACCAATTATTAGTTTGATTCGTTATCGTCTTTTTTGATCTCTTCACCATCTTCATCAAGATTGATTAAACCAGTATGTAATGCTTCTAATTTAGCTTCCGAATCATAATCTTCTTGTTTGTCATTAATTAGATCTTCTAGTTGTTGAACAATTAGATCTGCTTCATATAAGATTTGTTTTGCCGTGGGTTTTTTATTCTTAAGATCAATCACTTGATTATTTTCATCAACTAAATTTTGTTCTTTAGCTTTATTTAATTTTTCTTGTTCATCGATCTTTCGTTGATTAATTCTGATATTAATTTTTTCTTCTGGAGATAGTTTTGCATAATCTTCCTTAGAAACATAATATTCACCATATTTTTTCTTAAAGTACTCTTCACGTTGTTTGAAGAATGCTTGACGACGTTCTTCTTGAATCTTTTTAATTGATTCTTGCAATTCTTCTTCGTCTTGTTTCTGGCGTTTGATTGCATCTTCAATTGATTCTTGAACTACAACTATCTTAGAAGTATCAACTAAAGAAATATATATTAAATCATCATCTTCTCTTTGATGCAAGTCAATTTTTTGTTCGCGTACTAAAACTAATAAACAAACAAAAGCTGTTACAAAATATCTTAATGATAATTTTTTCTGATCAATTTGACTAAAGATTGTTTCTAAATCAGTTGATACATCATATTTATTATCAAGTTCTTTTTTAATAATTTCTAAGATTTCAGCTTTAACATCTTCGATTGATAACTCTTCAATAACAATCTTATGTTCTGTAATGGTTTTAATTTTAAGTTTTTCAAAAACTCGTTCCATTGCTTTTTTAAGTTTCTTAGGATTAACATAATCTGGCAATGGTGCTTCTGGTAAATCATTAGTTGTTAATTTGAATACATCTCAGTCATCTTCTTCTTTTGAAAATAATGAAAATCTTTCAAGTTGCATTTTGTGTAGTGATGGCAATAATTCTGAATAACGCTTATATTCAATAATTCTCTTTACAATTCGATCGCGTTCGTCATCATTATTAAGATCAACTTTTTCTTCAGTATCAAAATTAGGAATAGATAAATCAGATTTAATTCTTAACAACTCACAAGCCATATATAAATAATCTGATACTACATCTAGATTAATCATATGCTTGTTAATGTATTGGAAATATTGGTTGGCTAATTCAAAAAGATCTAAAGCCATTATATCCATTTTTTTATCTTTAATAAGATGAAGTAATAGATCAAAAGGACCACTAAAATGTTTAAATGATAGGTTTAAAAAGTCGTCAGTGATATTAATATTCAACTCTTCTATTAAATCTTCTGGCTTTTTGGTATTTTTCTTTCTGCGTCAGTACTCAACCTTAAACTCATCATTAATTTTAGTATCAACTAACTCAAAATCAGTGTAATCGACATCAACAAATAGATCACATTGATAATCATCTTCCAATTTAGAGATGACCAATTCGTCAGCATACTTAATTGAGTTTTCAATTATCTTCTTCCCGCCGATGATAAATAAATCTACAACACTAAAATCGATTAATGCTTTTTTAATATCCGAATATAAGAAGATTTCATTGTTATTCCTTAATTCATTTTGATGTTTTTTAGAAATTACGATATTAGCTCGGTTATCTAAAATTTTGTTAATCGCAGTATAAGTGTTATACCCCATAATAATCGGGTGATTAAGTGTGCTTTCTCTAAAATGTTTTAGTTCACTTTTAATATCTCACGGAAGTTGATTGTCTTTAGCTATTCCATGATTAATGTCTTCACACCAGATAAGTTTAATCATATTTGTTGAGTTGTTATTTAATTTTTTTAACACATTAATTTTTTAAAAACACTTTAGTTTTTCTTATTTTTATTTATAAAAATATAAAAACAGTTACCATCTAATGTGATAACTGTTTTAATTAATATTGAGTTATTTTTTAACAAAATCAGCTAACTGTTTATTATAAGTTTCCTGAATTTGCTTTCTTATGCTGTTAATAATATAAGTTGATTCAGATCTTGAATAATCAATTGGTTTTAATGGCTTTAAGAATTCAATGTAGATCTTTTTAGTTTTAGCTTTTCTAAAACCTTCTTGAACCGGTCTCTTCTTATTTGAAATCTTCTCCATTCGTCCTTGTGTGTTAAATAAACTAAAAGGAACGATAGGGCAAAAAGCTTTGTAAGCAGCTTTGATAGAACCAGCTTTAAATTCAGCTAACTCATGCGAAAATACTCTTGTACCTTCAGCAAATACGCAAACTGAGGTGTTTTTTAATAGTTCTATCTCATCTAAAGTTGCTTTAGCTGCTTGTCTAATACTTTGTCGATCAATAAAAATTACATCAATTAAAGACATAATCTTACCAATAGATTTCTTTTTTAATTCAGCTTTAGCGACAAAAGTTAATTCGGTAATATCTTTTAAGTGGTTAGCCATTCAAATCATTACAAATGGATCAATGTTTGATTTGTGATTTCCGATAAAAAGAACAGGTTTATTAGGAATTAAATCTTCGTTTTTTAACTCGATTTTTAATCCTTTAAAAAATATTATCCGACTAGCTAAAATATATACGGTTTTAAAACGATTTTCCTTTGTATAAAACGTTGGATTATTCTTATAAATACTAGCTTTAATTAGAGCTACAAGATATCTAATTGCAAATTCTAAACCAACAAAAGGAAAAATTAAAAAGCTTAATAAACGTATAATAAAACGCATTAAACTCTTTCAGCTACAGCAACTGCAACTAATCTTTCACCTTCGTGTGAAATTGAAAGGTGCAATTTAATCTTATCGTTTAAAGAACATTCATAAGCACCATTAATCTTACGAATTTCTAATTGAGTGAAATCATCTCAAGTTCTAAGAGCTTTAAAAATAGCTTCTTTAAAAGCTCATCTAATAGCTAAAAAGATGTTTTGGTTATTGTCTCCGATAACAGACTTATATTTATTTAATTCGTGTTCTGTTAAAAGTTTCTTTACAAATTCAGGTGATTTCTTTTGTTGAAATCTTGAAATAGTTACTGAGTCTATGCCAATTCCAATAATCATTGTCTTTATTCCTTATTTATCAATGTTTTATTACTTTTATGATTATATAATAATCAATAAAAAACAATTAAGCATTATTATTTGGATAAGATTTGCTTAATTAATCTAATATCCTTATTCATTTGAGCAATGGTATTGTCAATTTGTTTGATTTGACTAATTGCTAATGATAAGTTCTTAATATTATTATCCATTAAATTAGTTTTATTCATAAAAGTAACGCGATCATAACCATTTTCATTCATTTCTTTTATGATGACTTCTTTTTCGCCAATTACATCTTTTAAAGTTTTAACTTGTGAGTTAAGTTCAGCGCATTGCTTATCAAGTGATTGATAACGCTTGTATTCTCTTTCATAAAACTTTAATGTTTCTACAACTATATCAAGTAGTTTGTCGATTTCTTCAGGATTATATTCACCTGCATCGTTATATTTTAATCCTAATTTTTCGATATCAGTAGAAGTAATTATTTTCTTTTTATCGTTCATAGCTATTTTGGTTATTTTATCTTTTTGTATATTTTAGAATATCAAAAACTTTTATAATTTGTTTTATGTCTAGTAATACTTATTCAATTAAAAAGTTATCAGATCAAGTAATTAAAAAATTTATTGATCAAATAAAGGAATTCGAGATCGATAACAACAACGAGTTTGTTTATAAACGATTTAATTATTATGATTATCTGATTATTAGTGTTTATAAAACTAATAGCATTCTTATCCAACCTACAAAATTAGCTAATTCTAAACATCTAAATACTTTTATTAATAAGTATTGTTTTTGAGAAACTAATAATAAAAATCAAACAACTTTAACTGATAAAACTACTTATAATAAGGTTCAAAAACAAACTAAAGCAAGTTCTAACCGTTTTTATAAAAATGATGCTTTATATTTTGATTTAACTAACGAATCAACGATTGGTTGTGATGAAGTAGGCGTTGGTGAGTATCTTGGTCCTATTGTTACTTGTTGTGCTTTGGTTAAAAAAGATGATTTTAATAGAGTCATCGAACTAGGAGTTAAGGACTCTAAGCAATTAACTGATGATAAGATTATCAGTATTGCTAACGAACTTAAGAAGTTTATTGATTATCAAATTTTTTGTTTTGATTCTACTCCGAGCGCTTTATGTTTTAACGAAATGTATGATAAATTAAAAAACATTAATGCGCTTAAAGCTTATATGCATAATGCGGGATTAGATGCTTTTAATAAAAAGTATTTGATTAAAAACAAAATTGTGTTGGATGAATTTGTAACTTCTAAGAAATATTATGAACATCTAAACAATTTTAATATCAATCCAATCATTAAAATTGATTACATGACTCAGAAAGCTGAATCTAAATATTTAAGTGTTGCAGTCGCTAGTATATTAGCAAGAGCATACTATCTAGATCTATGTAAACAGTTGCTAGCTAAAATAAATTATTTTGATGATTATAAAAATATGCTAGGTTCAGACAATAAAACGCTTGAAAGAATTAAACAACATATTAAAGCTAATAAAGACTTAGTAAATTGAAGAGAGATATTTAAAGTTTTTTTTAAACCACTTGAAGAGTTTTTAAATTCACTTAAGTAATTATAGTCATTCAAGTTATCTCCTTATAATAATTTGCGTATATTAAAGATATGCTTAAAGTATTTATAAGGAAGAAAATATCATAATAGTGTTATTAAAATTTATAAATTGATTTTTGTTTAATAAAGCTATAAGAATGTGCGTTTTTATAGGATTACTTAGAATTTAGTTTTTGCTATAATACAAAATGTATATAACAACAATTATAGATAGACAATATTTGTTTCATTATTAAAAAGAGATGAAACTTAAAAAAATTAAACAACTTATTTTACTTAGTAGTTTAGGAATTAGTGTGATTGCTAGTTCTTGTACTGATAAATTGCCTACAATTAATCCTGGAAATAAAATAGAAACAGAAAAACCAAGCAATCCAAATCAAGAAAATCCGTCACAGCCTACTGATCCGAATCAACCAATAACTCCAGATAAACCAACAGCTGTTTATCCAAAAACATTTACATCTAAAGACGCAAAGATTAATCTATCAGTTAAATCTAACGAAATAGTTTTAAAAAATAAATTTAATTCAAAAGATATTAATGATGCTGCATTCTTTTTAGATCAAGTAAATCTTGAGAAAAATCCAGATAATAGTGCTGATATATCTTATTATTCTTATAATGTTCCTAAAGCATTAAACGATTTAGCAGATTTAGTTCATACAAGAGAACAACAAAAAAAGAATGAAACTAAAACTGAAGAGAATAAAGAAGATAAAGCTAAAACTGTTGATGCTAAAAAAAGTGAAAGTGAATCTAAGAAAGAAAAAAAATTAGATTTATTCAATGTTAAATTTGAAGAATTTAGCAATCCTTTAATCTATGGTTTAGATCTTTGAGGAGTTAGCGCGATTCAGTTTAAAGAAGATGATTTAGATCTTTTCTTATCTTTATTCAAAATTAATAATAAACCGATTAATAAAGTTTGAAAAGGTTTAGCATTCACCGAAGGTCAAGAAGACTTAAAGAAAACTTTTGAAGATGTGTTTGCTACTCAATTAGGTATTCAAAAAGATTCTGAAGAATTTAGAAAACAATGAGAACTTCATTACGGTAAGATAAATTTATTATTTACTGTTGATAACTTATTTGTTTTATTTAGAATTAGCGGGTTGTCAATTAATAAGCTTGATAAAACAATTTCTGGTAAATTAAATTTAGCCATCGGTGCTGATCCGCAAGGTTTAGCTAAAACAGGTCCTGAATTAGCAGAATCAAAACCAACTACTAAAACAAACGATGAAACTTTTGAAACATCGTTAGATTTCACAATTAAAAACGCTTTTTAATTAGTTTTTTAATTACATAATAACTACTCAAAATAATTCATTCATAAAGTTATTGATTCAAATTTATCAATAACTTTATTTTTAGTTTATCAATATTTTGCTACTTTTATAAAATATATCTAATATTGCTCTTATAGATGCAAAATGAATAATAAAATATATCTTTGTTTTGATGTTGGAGCTACTTCAGTTAAGTATGCTTATATTGATTCTCTTAATTTATCAATAATTAAAAAGGGGTCATTTGAAACTAAAAATAGCAAAGGACTATTTGAAAAAGAAATGTTGATAACAAATCTTGTTAAACAAATAGATCTAGCAACTAAAAATTACGAAATTGTTTTTGTTGGAATCGCTACTTTTGGTGGGGTTAATATTAAAACTAAAACAATTATCTACACAAATGAATCAGTTAAAGAGTATCTTCATACGAACTGGGATGAAACGATTAACAATAACAGACAAAACAAGATTGATGTTGTTGTTTTAAATGATATTAAAGCTTGTAGCTTAGCTGAGTTTGCTAAAAAAGATAATGATAATGGAATAATGGTAACATTAGGTACAGGATTTGGTGTTTGCTTGTATTCTAGACAAGATGTTTATTATGGAGCTAATTATTTAGCAGGTGAGATTGGTGTTTTAAAAATTCTTGACGGGGTTGATCAAGATATCGATACAGCTTGTTCAGCAGTAATTACTACAAATAAAATAAAGGCGATTTTAAAAATAGATAACTTAAAATTAACTGATCATAATCTTATCAATGTTAACGAACAAGCTAAAGCTATTAAACAAGAATGGATAAACAATATTGTTAAAACATTTAAGATTATCAATGCATTTTATGATCCAGAAATCTTTATTATTGGTGGTGGAGTTTCAAGTGATGAATTAATTATCAATGAAATCAAAAATAACCTACCTCTTAACTTTAATAAGGAAGTAGTAGGCGCTTCATTAGGGAATGATGCAGCTTTCTATGGATTAATTGAATATTATCAAAAACATTACAAATAAAAAATCCCTCAGATAATTGAGGGATTTTTTATTTCATCATTTGGATCTTTTAATTTTATTAAAACATCTTAGATAAGCTATCCATTTTTACGTCTTTCTTATCTTCTTCTGAAGCTGCGAATAATGGTAAAGAATGACATCTCATAGATTTAGCTTTAACTGAAATTGGGAATGATACGATTAATTGGTTAAAGTCAGTAACTTTAGTGTTGTATAATCTTCTGCTTGCTGAGATTTCTGCTTCAATGTATTGACTACTGCTCATTAATTCAGCAATAGCTGAAGAAGATTTTAGGTTAGGGTAATTTTCAAAATTAACATTAATTGCTTTTGAAATAGAATTCATAATTTTTTCATTATCGTTAATTTTGTTAATATCACTGTTAGAACCTGATAAAGAGCGCAATTTAGTAATGTTTTCTAGAGTGTTTTTTTCAAAATTCATTTGCGCTTTAACTTGTTCTACTAACTTAATTAAAGTATCTTTACGTTTAACTTGGTTAATATCAATCGCACTTGCGGCTTGATTGATTTCGTTTTGCTTTCTTCTTAATTCATTACCTCAACCATATCATTTAATAGTTAAGATAATCCCGCCAACAATAGTTAGTCAAGCAAGAATATATAAAAATCATCATAAACCAGAGTCGCCACCACTAGCTTGTGCATTATATGTAGTATTGTCTACATTCGGGTTAAAAGCTTCGGTTTTCTTATTAGGATCTACTAACATAACATGTATATAAATTTAATCTAGTAATTGATTTAATTCTAATAAATTATTTTTTAATTTAGCGATCGATGCAGTGATTATTTGATTATCTATATCTTCTGGAGTTGTTGTATTAACGAAGATAAAATAGCCATCATCATTTGCTTGAACATGGACGTAATTAGAACAATTTTCTCTAATTTCATCTAATAATTCTAAATAACGTTGATTAGCTTGATTCTTAAGAATCAAGAATGGATTAAGAAGATTAATACTTCTTTTAGCATGATTTATTTCGAAATTAGATTCGTTATTAAGATCTAATTTAAAGTTCTTAGCAATATTGAAGTATGATTTATTCTTATTATTAGTTATTGTGAAATTGTGGTTATGTTTATTTTCTTTTTTTAAGAAATAAACAAACTTAGGTTCATAAACAGGATAATATCTCACATAAGGTACGGGAATGATTTTACAACCCACATGAGCACCTACTACTGGAACATAATCAATTTCTTCGTATTTTTCATAAGCATTTTGTAGGATTTCGTATTTAAAAAATTCACCTTCTTTATCAATTTTAGTAATTTTATATCAAGATTCTGTTCCAGGGGTTGATTTATTTATATATAGTAAATTATTTCTAAATACTTTAGATAAGATGTATTCATAATTCAATTTCTTAGGAATAATTGATTTTTCAAAAGTATCTGAAGTTGAGATCTTGTAATTTTTATCTTCGCTATACCATTCACGACTAATCGTTGGTGATATCATAAAAGGAGTAACTCGTTTAGCTCAATTTGATAAGTAATCGCTAACAACAGTTTTAATAATTTTGATTAGTTCTGTAATTGTTTGGTATTTATCTTTAACTAAATACTGAACATTAAGATCATTTAAGTGATAAGTTAAATCTAAATCAGCTTCTGTATATGTAACTTTTTTAAGTGAATTGCTTAATCCGGTATCAAAACCTTTTAATTCACTACTTGTAATTGTTTTTGGAACATTAACTAAAATACGATCTAATTTTTTGAAATTAATTCAGTTATTAGGATTTTGATATCATTTAACATAATCTTCTTGAGCTTTGATCGTAAAGAATTCTAATAACTCAGTATTAATTTTGTTATTTTTGTTGGTAATATTCATCAATTTTGAAAATTCTTCATTTTCAAAATTGATACGGTTTTTATTTTTTTTAGCCGCTTTTTTATCTAACAAATTAGTTTCAAAACTAAAGCCAGGTTTGAAATTTGTTTTAAGAATTTGGTGACGTGTTGCACGAATGAATGGAGTGTTTTCGTAGTGATATGCAACTAATGTTTCATAACGGGTAATAGTTCTTCTCGAAACACTACCATCAGAATTGATTGAAACAGAGACATCAGTATATGGGAATGACATTTGATGACTGGTCGTAACGTATTCTCATTCCTTATGTTTAGCAATACAATCAAGAATTGGTGTGTTTTTATATTTTAGAGTTATCGCACTACTAACATCTAGCAATTCTTTGTGATTCTTTTTTAAATAAGTGTAGATATCTTCATCGCAATCATTCTCAAAATCCATATTAAGTTTTCTAGCGACATACTTCATTAATTCGTTGTAATTAACACGAGAAGCGAATTGTAAACTTAATGAATGATTAACATTTCAGATATCATTTGTTTCAGCTAATCTTGAGCTTTCAAATTCTTCAAATGCTTTAATAGCTTTCTTGTTTTTTAAGAAGATTGGTAATAAGAACAGACCGATAATTAAAAAGAATGAAAAGATAATAAAACCATTACCAATCTTTTTACCTCGGATATTATTCTTAGTATAATACTCCTTAATTTCTTTTAATAAACGGTCACATTCTTTAATTAAAACTTCTTGCTTTTTGAAAGGACTATGATCTTCGTTGATTATTGTAGATAAATATTGATCAACTAACGGATCAATAGATTCAGTAATTTTGCCATAAAAATTATTAATCGGATCTACTGCAATCTGAACATAATTTAGATGATATTTATCATGATTTTCGTCTTTTCATTTATTCTCATTATAATCATTAACAAAAGTTGGAATAGCTAATTCTGATATTGTATTAGAGTCAATTAAACTACTTATGTTAAAGTTTGTTTTTTTAGAACTTTCTAAGTGATCATTTTCAGCATTTTCAAAAACTATAGGTTTAGAATCAGTTGGTCTGACTTCTTTTGGTTTAAGATCTATAAGAATTTCTGCATTGTTATTTTCAGGCATTTCGCTATTATCAGTTACTTTGTAACTAAGTTCAGGTGCTGATATAACAATATCGTCTTCAGAATTAGCTAATTCTGAAGGAATTGCATTATTTTGGTTAACTTCAATCTTAGTTGATTGTTTTTTCAGAACAACATTTTTGGTATCTATCCCACCAATCTTAGGGGCTATTTTAGCTATTTCTTTATTGGTATCATCATTAGTAGCTAATGAACATAAATCATCTGCATCAGAAACTTTGATATTTTCTTCTTGTTTGTTATCTAAAGAATCATTATTATTTAATGATTCTTCCTTTGCAAATTCCGATTCATTTTTTGTTTCTTCTTTAGTTTTATCTAATGATTTGGATTGCTTGTTTTCTTCTAAATTAGATGGTTCTTCTTTTTCTATATCTAGTTTCTTATCTACACTTTGGTCTGCTTTATTAGATTGATCTTGATTATTGTTTTTAGATATTGTAATACTATAATCTCAATCTTCGTTATTATCAGAAAATTCTTTTATAAACATATTAATAATTTACGTGAATTACTTGTTTAGTTAATTATTATTTAATAATTAAAAAACTAAGCATAGTTACATTTATTTTATTAGAAATAAAAAAATGCGTTATTTTATCTTTCTATATATTTAATAAAAAACAAGAGATAAATTCTATTTATCTCTTGTTAATTAGAAAATTGCAAAAAAAGAATTGATTAAAATTGTTGTTATTTAGAGCTAACACCAGTGCTAGTGCTTGTAGTTGCAGATGCAGATGCGCTACCGCTCATCACAGATCCACTAGCTACCGCATTACCTTCAGTTGTTGTAGTTGCAGGGGCTGTTGCGCTAGCTGATAAAAAATCTGTAAGTTTAATAGGGTTAGCGGCAGTTACGGTAGTTTGTTTTTTAACAAATTTAACAGTAATAGTTATACTTGTATCTTCTTTTTGACCTAGAACTACAGATAAGCTTCAACCATTAGAAATAGTTTCTGGATATGGTGTGGCTAATTTAAAGCTCATATCAGTAAGTTCGGAAACTTTAACAGTGTTTCTTTTAACAACCATCTTATTTTTAACTATTGAAAAGCTATCGCTAGTTAATCCGTTAATGTATTGTTGAACATTAGCTACTTCAGATGAAGGATCAATTGGCATTCTATTTGTTGAACTATTTGATCCAGTTGTTTTAGAATTCATAGATTGAGTTGCTGATTTAGAATCATCTTTACAACTAGCAGCCGCTAAGCTTAATAAAGATCCTACACTTAATAAGCTAATTAATTTGAAAATATTTTTTCTTTTCACGAAATTTACTATCTTCCTTGTTAATGATTTAAATCTAAATTTTCTCTTATAATTTTTAGTTATTTAAATCCTCGAAAATTCTAACATAGCAAGGATATATGTTGTATTTTTTACATTCCAGTATTAACTTTTAGTTAATTATTATTAATTGAAGCTATTGAAACAAATTTAATTTAATCGATTATATTTTGGTATTAAAAAGACAAACCTAATTATGTAGTTTCTAGAACGGTATAAAAATTATAAAAAGTTAAACAATAAAAGATGATTGAAATTGAGGCATTAAAACTTCTCAACAAATGATTAGCTTTTAAATATAAATTAATCTAAAAATATAGATGTCTAAATTATAAGATTAACATAACTAATAATATTTACAACCAGCAGAACTATTTATTGGAATAAATATCACTTATTATTATCGTATTTGAATTAGTTAAAACCCTTTAAAATAAAGAGTTTTATTGATAGAAAAGCGAGTAAGTATTTTTCTATTAAAAAAATTTCAAAAAAACAATTGCTTAGGTATTGATTTTTTACAAAAATGCGTTAATATATGGTTGTTTAATAATATATAAGAGAGAAAATAAGAAAACTTTTATCATTATGAAAGGTTTATGAACTTTTTAAAAATTACTAAATGAAATTTAAGATCCAATAAAAAATAACTTATTAACAGTATTAAGATTATTCGATTTTAAATTCTAGAGATTTTTAGAAAATCTTTAATAAATCGCAATTTATTATTTTAAAAAATTAAACACAATTCAGTTTATTAATAAAAATTATAGGTACTACATATGATTTTTCAGAAAAAAAGAGAATTACTAATAAGCAAACCAAGAGTTTATCTTAACTTGAAATCAAGAATGATTTCTAATTTACTAAAGATTGATCGCGAAACCGTTACTCTTCAATTAGAATATAACTGAGCTGCTGATAAATCAGGTAACATTGCATTAATTAATAAAATTAACAAACTTATTGATAGAAGTTGAAATACTAGCCTTAAAAAGTTGGTTGCTAAATTCAAAAAAATTCAAAAATGAACTGAAGATGAAATTAAATACTTTTCTTCAAGCATTATTGAATTACAAGATAAAGAATTATCACTGTTTCTAAACATAAACAATAGAAACGACAAAAAAGGTTTATTAAGAGTGAAGAAGCAAAGTAGTGGACTTTTTAATGTAACTAGATCTGTCGCATAGCGTCATTTCTAGTAATTCTCTTAGTATCTAACATTTATATAAAAGCATTTTTGGGGAAATGCTTTTTTATTCGCTTTGTTGACCGATATCAAGATGTTAATAAAATAAATAATAAAAAAATATAAGCTTTAAAAGCTTATATTTTTGCTACAAATGTGTGTATAATAGAAAAATAACCTATGATAAATTTAAGAAAAATCTTTTTTATTCTTTAATGAAGTTACTTTTACTTCGTCATCATCTTCTTCTTTAGGTTTTTCTTCTGAATTATACATTGAAAAACCATTACCAAAAGTACTTATAAAAGTATCCATGTTTTCCATAAATTCACTGAATTTTTTTGAATGTTCTTCAGATTGTCCATCACCAAACAAAGCTTCATTAACTTTTTGGAAAACTTCTCCTAAATTAGCAATGTTAAGAGTATCTATAGAATCTGGAATTTGTCCAGTAAATTTACTTATATTTAACAATTCACCAATAGCTGCATATTTATCAAAACCCAATGCTTTTAATAAATCGCTTTCGCTAACATCGTCGGTTACATTTAATCGTTCTTTTAGTTCTTCTTTAGATAACTTAAGTATTTGTGCTAATTTCTCTAACATCTTCTTTCGCTTTTCTTTCTTGAATTTCTAATAATAATGTTTTAGCAATAATTAATTGTTTCTTTTGGTATTTGGTAATTCTAAAAAAACATTGATTCTTTTTGAAAAATAAGTTTGTAGCTGTTGCTATATCAAGATAAGTGCTACGTTGCTTTGTATACATAAAGAATCCAAAAATCCCAAATCCTAATACTATTAAAAAAGCAATTAAGAATAATCTTGATTCAATTAATTGATAAGTTTGACCATCGGCATTTTTATCCATCATTACCATTATTGTGGTGTTAGGTATTTTATTTTGATTTTTAAAAAAGATTGATAATCCGATGATAAAAACAATAATACCGCTTAAAAATCCGACAACCATCATTATTCATGGTTGTTTTTTATTTCTAATACATCAATCAATCGATTTGATTATTTCGCTAATGTTCCGATTGGATCTCATGGTTCTAGTAATATCGGTTTTTTATCAAACTCTTTTTTAAGATTTAATTTATCGATTAAATCTTCAAATAATGGCTTAGTAATTGTTACTTGGTAAGTAAATTTTTTGAAGTAAGAATCTGACATTACAAAAAAACCTTCGTGACCAACATCATTACCTCATGAGTTTTCAATCTTCCATTTGTTAATCTTTAAATTAGCCATTGCTTGATTTAAGTATTCATAAGCTTGTTTAGTTTTCTTAGTTGATACTAATTTGTTAAATTCCATATCGATATCTAAGAAACTATCAAGATCTAAATCAACACCAGTAATCACCATAGCATGATTAACTGCTGATAATCAATAATCTAATTGATCAGCTTTTTCAAGACTTAGATCAATATTGAATAATGTTTCATAATCAAATGATTGATCATCTCAGAAAGTTCTAGCTTGGTTTAAGTAAATTTGTTTTACTTCACTACCAAATCATACAGGGTTTTTATTTAACAATTGTTTGATTGTTAAATAACTAAATAAACCTTGTTCTAAGTTGTAATGAATAACTTCTTCACCTTCAACTACGTTGTTTAAGTATTTAACACCGAAAGTTTGGTTAAATGGTTTCTTAATTGATGGTGCGTTGATAACTGAGATAAAACCTTGATTTTCAATTAAATCACTGAAATATTTTTGATAAAAACTTAATGGTGTGTAGTTTTTTTCTGTGATTTTTGATGAATGATAATTAAATCTAGATTCAGAACCATCACTAGAATCACTCTTAGTTATTTTTGTATAACTAAAGTCAAAACTACTAGGTAATTCACCATAAATTGTGCTTAGTAAATAGAAAACATCATCTAAAGCCTTAGTTTTGATTTTTTGTAATTCTTCAACTGGTTTATCTTTGTTTTCAAGAATACTAGCAGCAGCTTTATTTAATTTCAAGTTAATTAAGTAATTAACTTGGTTAGTTGATGAAGTGTTAGCAGTATCTGGCATTACGCTCTTAGGTACTAATCCATATTTTTTAATTACGTTAGTAAGCATAGTTCACTGACCACCATCAGCAACACCATTTCTTAAGATGAAAGTTAAAGTACGATCTCTTAATTTTTCATTTCTTAGATCAATAACTGATTCTAAGAAATAGTTACAACGTTCAAATTTATCTCAGAAAGCTAAGTAGCTTTGTGATAATTCTAAATCGTCAATATTAAGTTCTTTAGCTAAGTAATATCTTAATAAGTTCAATCCAGCAAAGATTCAGCAACGACCAGTTTGGAATTGGTTTACAACATCTAAACTTGGTAGATCAACATTGAAAGATAATGAGTTTTTTGAAAAATTATACCCATTGTAAGCTACAGCTTTAGCACCATTAGCATTTAAGATATTAGTTAATTGTTTGTTAAATTTAGATCTTGATAATGCCTGGATTTGTTTAATTGAGTCTTTTAGTTCTAATTTTGACATTATTTAACTCCTTTTAGATTAGTTCCTAATGGATCATAACCATCGATTAAGATCGGTTTAGATTCAATTGCTTGTTTTAAGATCTCTTTAGTTTTTAGTTGTTTAACTAAATCGATTAATTCTTTATTAATGAATTTTGGATTTGCGAAGAAGTTATCAGCTGCATTAGTTGATACAACCACATCAATTAAGTAGTCATTGAATCAACTATCAGTCATGTAATAGAATCCTTTAACTCCAACTTTACCACCTCAAGAGTTTTCAATTCTTCATTTCTTGAATTCGAAAGTGTTAGCTAATTCTAAAGCAAATTCGTATTGGTTGATCTTCTTAGTTTTCTTGTATTTTTGAACTAAAGCTTTTTGGTTATTTAAAGTTTTTTGTTCGTCAAAATCAACGCCGCAGATAGCCATTGCGTGGTTAGATGAAATGAAGTGGTGTCTTACTTGTTGATTACGATCGATGCTAAAGTCAGAGTTGAATAAAGCGTCATAATCAAAGTGCTCGTTATCAAAAGCACCGGTTTTATTATCACGGTAGTGTAAAACATCAGCAGCAAATCACATTGTTTGCTTAGAAATTAAGTTAGCTAACGTGAATAATTTAAGGATCTTCTTATCAACATTTAAGAATGTGAAGTTAGCAGCTTCAATAATATTATTAGAATCTTTTAATTCGTATTTTTGGTTGATCTTGTAATCTTGATCATTACCAATAGTTCAAAGATCTAAAAATTCAGCTGAATCATACTTAACGTATTCTTTAGCGAATTCAAGTGGAGTAATACCTTTGATATAAGAGAATTCAGCTTTAATTTCTTTGAATTCTTGCTTATCTTTTTCTTCTTGTTTCTTAAGTTCTTCGGTTTGTTTGTTTGCTTCTTTATTTTCTAAAGCTTTGTTTTGTTCAGATTTCTTAGAATCTTCTTCTTTTTTATCTTTTTCCTTGTTTTCTTCTTCTTTTTTAGCGTCAGCTTGGTATTGTCAATCAAACTTAGTAGGGACAGGTCCATAAGCTAAAACAAGCATTTCTAACACTTTTTTAAGTGTTGATTTGATAATATCTTCTTGTTTTTTACTATCTTTTTGATTAGCTCTAATTTCTTTAGTAGCTTTAATTAATAAGATTTGTAATAACTCATTTAATATGAAAGTATTATGACCTGAAAAACTATCAGGCATAATTTCTTGAGGAACTAGACCATATTTATTAACTAAGTTATCAAAATAACCATATCAACCACCGTCTTGTCCTGCGTTTCTAAGTTCAGAATTTAGATCACGGTCATCTAGGTCGATATTAGCTTTTTCTACCATCTTGTGTAAGAAGGTGTTAGCTCTTTCATATTTGTCTCAAAAGTCCATGTAAGTTTGAGAAAATACGAAATTAGACATCTTTAAGTTGTCAGCTGTTCTTCTTCTTAAAGCATTAAGACCAGCGAAGATTCAACATCTTCCACTCATATCTTGATCAGTAATGCTAAAGCTTGGTTTTTGTGCGTCGATTAAAAACTCATTTAAGTTCTTATCAGGGTTAAATACATTAGTAGCTAAAGTATTAATATCATTAGTAACTAATGCATTTCTAGTTAATAAATATTCACGGTTTTTTTGATAACTTAAATTTTTCTTTAAGTATTTTTTGTAATCTAATTTATTGTTTTTTTCCATAAGATTTAGTACTTTCTTATCTCTCTTTGAATATCGCGATTTTTTATTGATTCTCTTTTATCGTGACGTTTTTTAGGTTTTGCTAGATGAATACTAACTTTAATTTTATTTTTTGAAAAATAGATCTGATAAGGAATAATTACCATCGATTGTTGTTTTCTTAATAAATCGATCTTTAAGATTTCGCTTTTATGTAATAACAATTTTCGTGTTCTTGTTTCATTATTAGTTTTTGAAGTATCAAACTTATATTTTGGGATCAATAAGTTTAAAATATATGCTTCATTTTTTCTAATAATGACATAACTATCATCAAGACTTCCATGGTGTAGTGCTAATGATTTAACTTCATTACCTGAAAGACTTATGCCTGCTTCGTATTTATCTAGTAGTTCGTAGTTGTGTTTAGCTTTTTTATTATTAACTAATAATCTCATTAAGCTTTTTGTTGTTTTTTGTTTTTTACCATCTCATCAAACTTAGTGTTAAGTTTCAAGAATAAAAAGATGTTTATTGCATTAATTAAGAAAAAACCAACTATTAATAAGTAACCGAAAACATCAATTCCTAACTCATAAACATTAGTTGATGGTATATTGCTAATTTTAAAAGCATATCCAAAATGATCGCCAATCATAATATCTTTACTAGCATCAGGGAATTGAGTAAAATCAGTAATCAATAAACCTAGAATTAATATAATTCCGCAAACTAGTATAAAAAAACTATAACCAAAAGTTCTGTAGTTAAAAATTACTTTACTTTTCTTATCTAGTTTTAAATAATTCTCATCTTTAAAACTATAACCATAATAGAATAAAGCGCTAATTACATTTATTAAAAATAACACAATACAACAAACTCCATAAGCCGATAAACTTAGTGAAGTATTAGTTTTCATATATGATCCGATAATAGGATCATTGTTTGGTGAAAATAATCAAAATAATCCAATAGCGCTATCAGTATTTGGTTGGTATTGTTTAGGATACACTACACCTATTAGGATTAATAAAGATAATAATAATAGACTAATTGAAAAAATACAAGCAACTAAAAATCTTCAAAAATCAACTTTGATGAAGTTGAAAAATTTTGAATTTTTTCTAGAGTCTTGTAGTTCTTTTTGAAGTTCTTCAATTTTGCTATCAATATCTTCGGCTTGTATTTTTATCATTTTACTAAAGTTTCATCCTTGCAATATCTTTAGATAATCAAATCGAGTTAGTTTCTTTTACTTGAATCATATCTTCGATACGAATGCCTCCTACATCTGGGATGTAGATACCAGGTTCAATAGTAACGATTGAATCAACACCTAATTTTTCATTAAATGCGCTTGAAACGTTTGGTTTTTCGTGAATATCAATTCCAACACCATGACCAGTTGAGTGAACAAACATTCCTTTGAATTCTGATTCATCAACTAAATCACGACAAACCTTATCAACTTCTTTACCAGTTAAATCGGCTCTAGCAGCTTCAATTCCTGCCAAATTAGATTGATCAACTAATTTATAAGCGTTAATTAATCTTTGGTTTTTTGGTTTGTTTAAAACTCAAGTTCTAGTAATATCTGAACAGAAGCCTTGGTAGATTGTTCCAAAGTCTATAGTAATAAAATCACCATCTTCAAACTTACGGTTAGTAGGTTTGTGGTGTGGTTTAGATCCATTTGGTCCAGATGCTACAATCGGATCGAAAGAGTTTTTTTCACCACCAGCTTCAATTAAAGCGAAAGTTACAAGTTTAGCTAGTTGCATTTCAGTCATGCCTAACTTGATCATTTCTGGTAATTTATTACCAACTTCTTTTGTAATATCGATTACTTTAATTAGTTTTTCAAGTTCAGAAGGAGTTTTAATTGCTCTTAAACTTTGCGTATCAATTGCAGTTTGTTTTTCGCTAATACGATCTAATAATCCTTGGTATTGGTAAGTTAAATAATCAGCTTCTATTAATAAGTGCTTGATATTTAATTTTTTTGCTACATCAGTTAATGCGTTAGCTGTCATTAAAACTACTTCAGTATTTTTAATTGATTTAGTAGCAGCCTCAAAATAACGCGAGTCAATTATTAAAACAGAATTAGACTTAGTAACTAATAAAAAACCAGCAGACGAATTAAACTCTGTAAATCATAAACGATTTTGATCAGAAGCTAATAAGATTCCATCTGCGTTGTGTTTATCTAATTCTTTTTTAATAATGTCGTGTTTGAATTGAAAATCTTCTAACAACATTATTTACGTTTAACCTCTTTGTGCATAGTCGCTTGACGACATCTTGAACAATATTTGTGTAAGTTTAATTTTTCAGGGTTTTTCTTCGCATTTTTTCTTGTAATGTAGTTAATTTCATTACAAGTATCACACCCTAATCTAGTTCCACGTTTTTGTGCCATATTTTTATTACTTCCTTATCAATTTTTTATAAAATAGCTTTTTTATTTTAAATTTTTAATTTTTTTTGCAATATATTATTTTAAATAAAAACAAATAAAAAAACGGCCGATATTAATCAGCCGTTTAGATTTTTAGTATGAATTTAATAAAATAACAAACTCATTAGGACGATATACCGAACCTTGAAACTCAGTTAACGGTATACTTATTTTCAACCGTTTTAATTGTTGATTTAGTTATTTATACTTTAGAATGATTAATAAACTAAATGAGTTTGTTCAAAAGAAAAGTGTAATTAATGGCGCGCCGAAAGGGATTCGAACCCCTGACAACAGGCTTAGAAGGCATGTGCTCTATCCAACTGAGCTACCGGCGCAATTGAAGGTATTTATATTCTTACCTTCTATAATTATATAATATTTTTTTGAATTATTCACGAATTAATGGAATAACTAAGTTATTTACTCCACCATTTGTTCTTGAAAGTTCTGCTGATGGTAAGTAATGGACAATCAATCCTTGTTGCAATAATAAGTGGTTGGTAATCTTATTACGATCATAAACGACCACTTCATTTGACTTGATCATTAAAACTTCTAAACAAGAATTATTCGATTCACTAATCGCATTCATTTCATCTCCACCACCTGATAAAATAAACTTCGGTCTTCTTTTGATTAATAATTCGATTAGTTCTTCAAAAGTGATTTCGATCTGTCTGAAATCTAATTTATTCAACCCATCAAGATCTTTTTGTTCTGAATCTAATAATTCAAAAAAGATAATCTCACCAATTACTTTTTGATTAACAATAAACTTATCATAATCAAGTGAAGTGATTAATTGGTTCATGCTAATGAATTCATCGCTATTCTTTTTAGCACATACAATAATTCTTAAGATTTTGTTATCTGGATCGTTATAAAGATTTCTTGCAAATACTTCAATACCTAAAATGTTAGTGTTTTGTGAAACACTAATAAGTAACGTATCATTATTAACTAATAAGATATCATCACTTGATAGATAACAGTTTTCATTATCTCTTGAGAAATACACTTTAACATTGTTAAATCTTGGATGGAATTTAACTAGATATTCATAAAACAAGGTATGTCTATTAAAGTAAGGATCGTTGTGTTTATAGATTACAACTCCATTACCAATGGTTGAGAAGTATTTAGATTGTAATAAGAAATCATTAAGTGGTTCTATATAATAAGCGCTATCATCTAATACAAGATCACTAAAACGATCAATAATTAATGAAGGTACTTCATTTTTCTTAACACCCGCAATCATCGCGTTAATCATTTCTAGATTGCTATCAAAACTTCTAAAGTAATTAAATAAGGTGTCAAATGCTGATAAACTAGTAACCTTAGCTTCAATAATAAAGCGTTGAATAAACTCTTCTTTTAAACTTACATCGATCTGATCTAAAGCTGATGCAAGCATTAAATTAAGGTAATGTACCTTAACACCGCTTTTTTGTAAAATCGCACTTAGAATATCATGTTCTTTTTGAATTCTTTCTAAGTGTTTAGAACTACTAAACGTTTGGTTAGGTTTTTTAATAATTCTCTCAACTTCAATTCCAGGACGGTAAATAATTACTTCTTTAAGTTTAGAAGCATTACTATACACATTAAAGTCAACACTTGTCTTAGCTTTTAATCTATTTGTTAGATCGTTGATTGTTGTAAGTTGAGCTTTAGCTTTTACTTCATTTTTCTTGTCAACTTTTTTATCAACTTTTTTTGCTGTTCTTTTTTTGGTTTTTTTCTTTTTAGGTGCCACTTTTAAACCTTAGATAATTAAATACTTTTATAATTATATTATTAATAAATAATAATTAATAATACTTTGTTATAAGATGAAAAACACTCATTCTATGATAATCGCGATCGCTGGTGGGAGTGGATCTGGAAAAACGACAATAACCCAATCGATCATTGATGCGATTAAAAAGGATTCTAAGCTTAAAGTAGCTACGGTTTGTTTAGATAATTATTACAAACCTTTTAGTGATCTATCACTAGAAGAAAGAAAAAAAATTAACTATGACGATCCAAATAGTTTTGATTTTAATAAGGTTTATAATGATCTATTAGATCTTAAAAATAACAAAAGTATTAAAATGCCAATTTATGATTATAAAAATTACACTAGAAAATCAGATGAGTATATGATCATAAATCCAGCGGATATCATCTTATATGAGGGAATCTTATCATTGTATGATGATAAGATTCTAGAACTAGTTACCTTTAAATTATTTATTGACACTCCATCAGATGAACGATTAGCTAGAAGAATCGAGCGTGATTGTTTAGAACGTTCAAGAGATATCAAACAAGTTTTGTATCAATGACGTAATCAAGTTCGCATAATGCATCGCAAATATGTGCAAAAACAAAAAGAGGATGCAAACTTAATCTTACCTTGATATACTCTAAATAATGAAGGTATGAATATTATTGAAAATGCCATTATTCAGATGGCAAAAAATTAATTGTGTATAAACTTACTCACCATTCTCGAATACGAGCTATTCAACGTTTAGTTTTACAAGAAAAAAGTGATATCTTTATTGATTCTGAAATCAATGATATCTTAAGAGGTATTTTGCCTTATTATATTGATAAAGCAAATAATGGTTATTTTGAAATTCCTAAGAAGTTTTTAATTGAAAAGAATAAGAGAACTTATGCTGTTATAAATCTTAATGATAATGTTATAACCACAATAAGTCCGATCTCGCCAAGTAAGTTTATTAAAATTTATGCTATGTCTTAATAATTAATTGACCTATTCATCAATTAAGTATTCATAATCACAGATAACAATAACATCATTGGGTTTAGCACCCATACTTTTTAGTTGATCTTCAACACCAATCGCCTTAATTTTTTGACCAAGTCTGGTAATGTTATCAAGAGTTGTTTGTGGAATTTTTTTAAATCAATAAGTAAGTTTTTTAGAAGATACAATCCAGCGATTTTCTCCATCTCTTGTTACATCTAATGGATCATCATCAATCGCTTTTTCACCGTCATAGTGATAGACTTTTTCAACCACCGAAGGTGTTGAAAAAGGATTATCATCGTTTGAGGTATTAAGTGTTTTTTCATAAAGATTAAAAACACGATCAATTAAATTACCAACATCACCGTTGATAGCAGAAATAGGTCTTATATCGATATCTTTTTTTGCTAAATATTCACGAATTTTATTGAAATTTTCAATAGCACCTTCAGCATCCATTTTATTAGCTACTACTAACATCTTTTTATTAACTAATAATTGCGAATACTTCTTTAATTCGGTCATGATTTTTTCATAAGCATCAATGACATTATCATGATCAAATGGATTCATTGAAATTAAGTGAATTAATACTTCACAACGTTCAACATGACGTAAGAAATCATGCCCTAAACCATAACCTTCACTAGCATTTTCAATTAAACCAGGGATATCAGCAAATATAAGACGTTTGTTATTTAATTCAACCATCCCAAGAATTGGTATTAAAGTTGTAAATTGATAGTTAGCAATCTTTGGTTTAGCATTAGAAAGTTTGGAAATTAAAGTAGATTTACCAGCATTAGGATAACCAACAATACCTACATTAGCTAAATATTTTAATTCTAATCGAACTGAACGAACTTCACCTTCATCACCTAATTCATAAAGATTAGGAGCTCTTAGAGTTGATGATTTAAAAGCAGCATTTCCGCGACCACCTTTACCACCATTACAGATAATGAATTCTTGTTTATCGCGAACTAAATCAACGATAATTTCGTTTGTATCTTCATCATAAACAGTAGTACCTATAGGAACTTTAATATATTTATCTTCACCATTTTGGCCAGAAGACATATCAGGTTTTCCATTATCACCATTGCTTGCTCGAATGATCTTAGAATACTTAAGACTTAATAATGTTGATTGGTTGTGGTCAGCTACTAAAATAACATTACCGCCCTTACCACCACTACCACCAGCTGGACCACCTTTATCATAGTGTGCTTCTCTTCTTCAAGCGATGATACCATCGCCACCATTACCAGCAATTAGTTTTAATTGACAACGATCTATAAATTGCATATTACGATTTTATTTATTCTTATCAGTTATTTTTATTGTTTCTTCTTGTTCTTGTTTTTGTTTTAGTTTATTGATTTCTAACTTGCGTTGGTTTTTATCTTCAACTTCATTAACTAGATCGTGAAGGTATACATAATCATTATATTGATCAAATTTAATTAAGAGTTTATTGGTAATAAAAACTAAAAAGAAAAAACTAATACTAAAAACCGTTATTACTAAGACTATTCTAGCAAAAATGATTATCCCTTGGTTAGCAAAATTAAATAATCCAGAAAGGATCGTTGTAATCATTGCTAAACTAAAACTATATGTTAATGGAATGAGATCATAAGCGGTTTGTTTGAATAAATACTTAATAATAAGGATTAAAATAAAATACACACCAAGAGGTGGGATTAAAAAAATAAGAATCAACAAATTAAAATTTCTTTCATTGATTTGCTGATCATTTGTAATTATTACTCCCTCACCTAATAACCAGTTAAGTTTAAGTAAATTAAACTCACCTAGCAAAACTCAGATAGTTAGATAATACCCAAAAACAAAAATTAACAAAAATAATGTAATAATTCAAGGTTTGGTTTTTTTGTAGTGTGAGCTTTTAAAATAATCCATAGAATTACTATCTAATTATATAAAATTAAGCGTATAAGAAAAAAACATATAATAAAAAAATCAGTAACAACTATTTTATAAAATATTGTTACTGATATGATTTAAGATTTTTTTTATTTTATTTAGGAATCATTTCTTTGGCAGCAGTTATAGCAAACACCGTACCAATAATAGCCCCGATACAGATTAATACTAATAAGATAATGATAAAGACTTTGCTTCAAAGAGATAAATTATCTAATTTAGATTTACTTTGGTATTCATAAACTTCATTATGAGTATTATCTTTATTAGTTAAATTTAATTGGTCTTGATTGATGCCTTCTTGAATAATTTTTGTATGTGATTCTTTTATTTCTTCAAGATCGGGTTGATTGGTTTGGTTAGTTAGCTCTTTTGACATCTTCTAAATAAAATTATTTTTGATTTTTAGCTTGTTGGTATAAAGCACGTAACATTGGCGATAAACCTAAACCAGCTTGGTCAGATCCAGTACCAGCAATATCACAGTGGATTAAATCAACACCTTCAGCAAATTCATTTAAGAACATAGCAGCTCTTGATGAACCAGCGTGTGGGCTGTTTGTTGAGTTAGCGATATCAGCTAAAGGAGTTTTTAGAGTTTCTAAGTAATCTTTATGCATAGGTAATCTTCAAACAGGTTCACCAGCGTCTTCTGCGTTTTTCTTGAATTCTTCTCAGTATTTATCAGAAGTTGAGAAAATACCAGTGTAAGTTTTACCTAGAATGTAGCTCATCAGACCTGTTAAAGTTGCAACATCAAAGATTCTAGTAGCTTTAAGATCTAAAGCAGCATATGAGATGGCATCAGCTAATACTAATCTACCTTCAGCATCAGTGTTATCGATTTCAACAGTTTTCTTGTTGTAAGCTACAACAATATCATCTGGACGTTGCGCTTTAGGACCGATTAAGTTTTCGGTTAATGGAGCTAATGCGATTACGTTGGTTTTAATCTTGTTTTTAGCTAAAGCTAAAACAGTAGACATCACAATAGCAGCACCTGACATATCATATTTCATATGTCTCATGTGAGGACCAGTTTTTAAGTTCATACCACCTGAGTCATAAGTAATACCTTTACCAACATAAGCAAATACTTCTTTAGAAGCTTTGTTGTTTAAGTATTCAACAACTAAGAAACGGCATTCACGATCAGAACCTTTATTTACGCCATATAAAAGGTTAAGTCCCATCTTTTTAACTTGTTCTCTGTTATATACTGAAATCTTAATGTTCTTAAGATCTTTGAATTCTTCTTTAAAGATTTCAACAAATGATTCTGGGTATAAAACATCAGATGGTGTATCTTGAAGTCTTCTTGATAAAGTCATAGCTTGAGCTATGTTTTTTGCAGCATCATAAATTGGTTTGTAATCTTTAGTAACCTTTATTACAAAACTAGGTTTTGTATCAGGTTTAGTTTTTCTAGTAAATGGAATAACGCTAGCATATTCGATTGCGCAAGCAAGAGATAAAGCTACAGTTTCAGAATCGATACCAATATCTTTTTCAACTAGTGATAAGAAACTATCAACATCAACTTCTACTTTGTCTTTTTGCGCACAGAACATTTCAACTAGTTTCTTGTATAGCTTAACACCATCGTAGTGTGACATGAATTCAAACAATACGATTCCATCTTCAGTTTTAAAAGAATAGTCTTTTAATTTATTATTAACTTTAGCTTGAACTATTAATAATTTTTTAGAAGATGCTTCAGTTTTTTTAGTTTTTGTACTCATTTCTTTCTTTCTATTAAATTAAAGATTAATCGTAACTTTTACGATAATTTAATTTAAATTAAAATATAAACATATTTTATTTAAAATTTTAACATTAAAAAAACGTTAGTTGCATAATCTGATTTATTTTATGCAAATAATTATTAATAAAAATAAGATGTCAAAAAAACTAAATAGACAAAAGTTTGAACAAGTACCATTATCCCTAGCAAACTTAAGTTTAGGAACGATTGGTCTTGGTTTTGCTTGAAACGCATTGTTATCACACTTTGCACAGTTTGATGAAATTAAAGATAAATATAACATTGCTAGTTTATCAATCCTAGTTATTTCAGTTATCTTTTCTTTACTATATGCTTTGCTTGTAATTAGCAAATTTATTCTTAATAAAAAACAATTTGTAGGTTTTTTAAGAACACCTAAAAAAGCAGGATCAGTGTTCGCTTTATTTATGGTTGTAGGGGTTTTTGGAAACTTTCTAGGATTCATTAATGTCAATTATTTTGATAGTAATTTTGCTTTTAGTGTAATAGTTAATATTATTATCAGTTTTGGTAGTTTATGCCATGTTTTTAGTTTAATTTATTTCGTTAATGTAGTTTTGGCAAAACATGATCTTGAAAAAGATGAAATGTATGCTTCTTGGTTTCTACCATTAGTTGGGCTTGGGATCGCTTGTAATTTTTATGATAATATAGGGATTGATAATAAATATTATTTAGCTTATTTTCAAGTGCTTTGATTAATTTGCGCAATCCTGTTTATCGGTTCATTTTTCTTATTTGGATACAAGCAATATTTCAAAGGTTATACTGATAAAAATGATTATGCTTCTATGGCTATAATGGCTGTTGGCCCTAATTTACTATTGATAGGTTTTACAAAGATTTTTAATCCTTTAACACCAGCCGTTTTAATTAATTTCTCAGAACAAGCATTTCAAATTTTCATCTATTTATTTATCTTATTTTCAGCTATTAGTTTATTTATTTATATCTTATCAATGATTAAGATGTTAGTGATACATAATTCTAGTTTTGCTTGAACTGCATTCGGTTTTTCTGGAGCAATTACCACAATCGCAATTTTTGATGTATTAGATACCATGAACGCTCCAACTAGTTTTAACTACATCTTATATTTTGCGGGAATAAGTTTAATTAGTATCGTTAGTTTAGTGATTACATTCTTAAATATTAAAGCGCTATTAAGCTTCAAACCTTGGTTTGAATACAAAACACAAACTCATACTTCAGGTATGATTTAATTCTTAAAATTTTATTAACTTAAATTAACAATATAAATTAATAATTTAGAACGAAATAATAATAAATCCACCAATTTACTTGGTGGATTTATTTAATGATTTATAAAAATTATTCTTTATCTTCTTCTTGTTGTTCATTATTCGGTTTTAAAGATGGATTTAAAACTGATTCAACTTTTTTATCAATTTCGCTAGTTGCTTGAACGATTGCAATTATTCCAAAAACTGGAACAAAGATTCCGACAATAAACAAAGTTCGGATTCTTGATAATTCTAAGAAATTTGTCTTAATTCTTTTAGCTGCTGAAACTGAATAAAAAATAAACATTATTCACGCTATAAAGATTATCAATAATAAAGTTGAGTATATTGTGTTTAAGACTAAATTATTGGTAGCTTGGTTATTTGCGTTATTTTCGTAATTAATAACATTTTTAATAGCAAAAAAAGCTTTTAAATTTTCAAAAAATGTAACAATAATACCTAAAATAGAAGTAACTATATATAATCCGATAAAAATCTTAAAAGTTTTATTAAATCATGCTTTATTTTCTAATAATTGGTTGGCTTTATTGTCGAATAGTTCCTTTACCATAATTGAAATTCCATTATTATCTTGTTTAATTATTTTAAGTTAAATATTATTTATTTGTTAAATAAGTTGACTAAAATATTATTTAGATTTTTACAAAAACAAATAATTGATTGAATAGTATTTTATATTCAACAAATAAAAAAACAAAGATGTATTAACATAAATTATCGTTATTTTTTATTAGTAATTAATGCTATCTTTGTTTAATAAATTAATTTAATGTTTTGCATCTTTTACCGTAATTTCTTTATATTATTGATATTAGTTATCAATCAATTTCTGTTTATAGATAATACAAAGAAAATGATAACTTAACTTATTAATTAATAACTATTTTATAACCAATGAATTTTAAGATTAAGTTATGTATTAGTTTATTTTTATTAGTATTAAAAAGTTCTAATGAACTTTATTTTTTTTTGTTTTCAAAGTTCCATTCTAAAATGTTGCTTATTCGTTATAATATCATTAATCCCGCAAAATATGTTCTAACAACAGCGGAACATTAAAAAATAACCAATGAACTGCTGTTGCTTGTTGTTCTCTGGAAAAAAGGTGAATAGCAATGCAAGAACAGATAAAATTAAATATTTTAAACGCAATAAAAAACGATTTAAATAATAATCAATTATCTAAATTAAAACAGATCTTAGATGAAGAATTTAATCACTACGATATCAATAAAAAAGAAGATATTAATGATAAAAATGATGAATTCTATTTAGATAGATTTATATCTGCAAAACGAATTGAAGGTTGTTCTAACAAAACGTTATTGTATTACTACAATACTATATCAACATTATTAAACGATATAAACAAAAGAATAGTAGAAATCGCAACAGATGATATACGAGAATATTTAATTAAATATTCTCAAGACAAACAACTATCTAGAATTACCATAGATAATATAAGAAGAATATTTGCTACTTTCTTTTCTTGACTAGAAGATGAAGATTACATATTAAAAAGCCCTGTTCGTAGAATTAAGAAGGTTAAATCAATATCTAGTGTAAAAGAAATTTATTCTGACGAAGAATTAGAATTAATGCGAGATAGTTGTAATAATCCTAGAGATTTAGCAATTATTGATATGTTAATTTCTACAGGTATGAGAATTGGTGAAATGGTATCTTTAAATATATCTGATATCAATTTTCATGAAAGAGAATTCATTGTATTAGGTAAAGGGAATAAACAAAGAGTTGTTTATTTTGACGCTAGAACTAAGCTTCATTTATTAAACTATCTAAAAAGTAGAAAAGATAAAAATCTAGCGTTATTTGTTGGTAAAAAACTACCTTATAATAGAATCACAATAGGAGCGGTAGAAACCATGTTAAGAAAAATAGGAAAATCCTTAAATATAGGTAGGGTTCATCCACATAAATTTAGAAGAACAATGGCTACTGTAGCTATAGATAAGGGAATGCCTATTGAACAAGTTCAAAGTTTATTAGGGCATACAAGAATTGATACTACATTGCAATATGCAATGGTTAAACAAAGCAATGTAAAAATTGCTCATAGAAAATATATTGGATAACTATATGTTGAGAAAGTTTGAATTAAGAGAATTAATAAAGATAAAGAACGGAAAAGATTATAAGGAAGTAGTAGGTGGTAGTATTCCAGTATATGGCACCGGCGGGATTATTAAATACACAGATAGCTATCTTTCAGATAAAGAAAGTATTCTACTTCCTAGAATAGGATCACTGAAAAACATATTATATGTTAATCATAAGTTCTGAACAGCTAATACTATGTACTGAACGGAAGTTAATAAAGAATTCGCTAATGTTAAATATTTGTATTACTATTTAAAATTATTGAATCTTTCCCCTAGAAATACAGGTTCAACATTACCAAAAATGACATTTGACACTTACTACGATTTAGAGGTGTGACTTCCATCAATCGATGAACAAGAAAAAAGAATAAAAATAATAAATCAAATAGATTTGAAAATTCAGAAAAATAATAAGATAAACGATAATTTATTTATTGATTTCTTAATCAATCGTTGCTTGACCGTTCATTAATAGTGGTAATAGAAAATCTTTAATTTCAGATAGTTTCTCGTTTTCTTCTTTATTTTTTAAAACAATTGATCTAATATTATGCAAAATAATTTCATAAGAATTTAATGTTTCTTTATCAGGGATCATCACCATCAAAGAACTTAAATTGTTTAGACTTAACGAAGCTCTAGTTGAAGCCATACATGAATTATGTAAATAATTATAGATTGGTTTAGATTCGAAATAAGATCTAATATATTCTTTTAATGCTGGATCTTTTACATTTATTCTTGCTAACGCAACATTAAATGCTCCTTCAATTCCATATCTAACTCTTCCTGCATCGCCATATTTATCCATAAGAATGTCAAATTTATCTACTATAGTTAGATTATCTTTTATAGGGATGTAAGTTTTGTGTCCATCGCTATTATAATCTCTGTTTTGTATAAATCTGACATAGCCTTCCTTCATAGAATAAATAAAATCTTTTTTAGGGGGTTGGTAACTACTTTCCCATTTTATTAAATCTGTTAATTTTTCTACTTTTCAACCTTCAGGAATATTTCTTTTAATAAATTTATTTCAAATTAATTTACCACCTGATAGTTTATAAGGTTTATTTTTCTTATTACAGAAATTTAAATTATCAAATCAATGTTTATATAAAAGCTCGATTTGCTTTTTTAAATTATCGTTTATAACAAATTAATATTTTCTTCTTTTTAATCGCAAAATACATATCTTTATATGTATAAGTCATAACTAGTGAGATTAATTAGACAAAAAGAAAATAATGATTGCGGAATAGCTGTAATAAGGATGTTATATAATCATTATTTTGAAGCTGATTTAAACGATTTTTTAATTAAAGCAGATAATCATATTGGCAGCAGTGGCATTAATATTTCGCAATTTGAAGAAATTGCTAGAAAACACCATTTAATATGTGAATCATATCAAGCAAGTTTTAATGAATTGATAAAACTAAAAGATGATTTTTTAGTTTGTTTATTAAAAAACGAAGATTTTAATCATTTTGTTATCGTTAAAAAGAATGCTAATTCTTTTTTAATTTTTGATCCAGGTAGTACTTATAAAAAACGGATTAGTTATAAAGAATTTGAATCAATCTTTTCAGGAATTTTAATAACAATTAAACCTGATATAGATAATTACCAACCGATAGATTACAAAACTTCATTTATTTTTAAAAATTTAATAAATATTAAATGTATCATAGTGTTTTTATTTATTGAGTTATTAATTACATCAACTAGTATTGGTTTAACTTTTTTATTTAAGATACTGATTAATGACATTATTAACACATCGATAATTAACAATATTCTTATAATTATTACAACTTTTATTTTTATAAAAGTCATCAATTTAATTGGTAGTAGCTTACTAAGTATTTGGCAACAACAAATAATTAAGAATAGATATCAGTATTGATGATCACAATTACTATATACTTTTTGCAATCATAAAACAATTAAGATTGTCAAAGACGATATCGGAATAATATATAAATACGATGATTTTTTAACAACTTGTTTAGATTTTTATATCAAGAAAATTTCTAGTTTTATTAACAATCTTCTGATTGTTATTATTGCAATATTTTTACTTTATCGGATTCATATATTCTTTTTATTTATTACATTGTTTCAAAGTTTTGTTTCATTAGTATATTTAATTCTTAATCTACTTTGATTTAGAGGTTATAATCAAAGATCTAAAGAGTTACAGATTAAACAACAAACATGCATATATGAATTTCATAAAACAATTGTTAATTCTATGCATGAAAAATTCTATAAAGAATGGATTAAGAATGTCAATGATGTGTTTGGTGATAATTTAAATTTAAATCAAAAAATACATTACAGTGCTAATGTTAGTAATGGGATTTTTGAACTTATTAAATATTTCTTAACTAGCATTACTTTAGTTGTCGGAATTTCTTTAATTATTAATTTAAGTACGATAGATTTAGCTACATTAATATATGTTAGCACATTACAAGGTTTGTTAATTGGTAGTATTGATGGTTTGATTAAATTCATTAATGAATCTTATGAATTTAATATTGCTAACAATAAAATTGTTAATCTTCTTCTACTAAGAAAAGAGTCAAATAATTTAATCAATTTTTCAAAAAAAATTAGATCAGTTGAATTTAAGAATATCTTTCTTTTCTTTGACAACACTCCAATAATATCTGATCTTAATTTATTCATTGATAAACCGACATTTTTAATTGCAAGGAATGCTAGTGGTAAATCTACTTTAATGAAAGCAGTTATTAAAAGACAACTATTATCTTCTGGTGAAATAAAAATTAACGAACTAAATATTAATAAATATTCAAACGAATGATTTCTAAAACATGTTGTATATCTATCTGATCAAAGATCAAATGTTGAACTTAGTAATGAATGATTAATTGATTTTATGAAAAAGAATAAAAGACCAGAATTATTAAAAATCATCGAATATTTTAAGTTATTTGATGCTGATAAATATAATCTTAGTTCAGGTCAAAATCAAGTTTTAAAATTGTTGCATTCATATAACAGTCGTAACAAGTTATTTTTACTAGATGAAGTTTTGAATAATATTGATGAATCAATCAAGCATCTTGTTTTTGAAATTATTGTCAAACAAATTATTAAAAATAATCTAACTATTATGATCGAACATGATAATAGTTTTAGTAAATACTTCGAAAATCAAATTAATTTACATGAATACCAACAAGTTTATCAATAGCATAATTGCTGGCTTAATGGTTGCAATAATAACTTTTTTAGCCATCATGTTTTTAGTCAAAATTAATATTTATGAAAGTTATCCTTTCAGAAAATTTGAAAACACACTTTATATAAACTTTGATAAAAAATCAGAATTAGCTAATTTTATCGATAAAACTAAACCTAAATACCTTATTGGATATTACAAAAATAATCCAGATTCAATGATATTTAACATCACTGAAATTAGTGATCAAAACAGCATTTCATTAGAAGCTAATTCAATTAATCAAAATATTGGAACGCTTAGTTTTTATTTAGGAAAAAGTCGTTTATACCAACATTTAATTAAATCGGTTAATCTATAATAAAGAATATGATTAATCATTTTGAAGTTAATAAAATCCCAGCAAATTTAAAAGACGATTTTGATGATTTATTAAAAATAATAAATAAAAACTTTTCTGAACATTTTGAAATTAAAAACGGATTGTTTTATGAACTTAGTTTTGTTAGCGAAGCAAAAAGTTTGGAACTAAATACAACATTAAGACATAAAGAATATATAGCTGATGTTATAAGTGTTTGTTTATGAGAAAATGCTGAAATTGTTAGCCCCTTACTAGGTGAGATTTTTATTTGTTCTAAAAAAATATCAAAAGATGCTATAAAATATGGTGTTGGATATTTATATTTATTAATAAGAATGATTATCCATGGTCTATTACATTTATTAGAGTTTGATCATGAACAAAGTGATGCTTATGAATATGTCACTTTAACAATTCAAGATCAAATTCTTGATAAAGTGATAAAAGAAGTTAAAAAGAAGAAATGAAAAAATCAGGAATTGTTGTCATTACTGGATTAGCTAGTGTTGGTAAATCTACTTTAATCAATAAAATAGCTAAAAATAAAGTAGCTATTGTTTCGAAATACGATCAAACTACTCGCAATGTCATTGCGCATAAAATTTCACATGACAAAGTTGATTATTTATTGCTAGATACTCCTGGTTTTCATAAGAGTTTTAACAAGTTAAGTTTATTCTTAAATAGTGAAATCAAACAAGCCTATAAACATGCTCATGCTTGCATTCTAATTGTTGATAGCTCTAAAAAACCAAATGAAGAGTTTAGCAATCTGTTAAAAATCATGAAATCTTATGAAATTGACAATCTAATTGTTATTTATTCTAAGATCGATTTAATTAAAAATGAAGATAATATTAATATTGCCGATCGATTAATTAATGAATCTTTTATAGTGATCAAAACAATTAAAAGTAATTTAATAGTTGATGATATTAACGATATCATTGATGAAGGTTTGGAACAATTGTTAGTCGATGATTACGAAATTCCTGAATCTGAGTTAGATGAAAATGAAAAAGATAATTTCGAAATTCGAGAAATTATTCGTGAAAAAGTTCTTGAAAATACTTTTCAAGAAGTCCCTCATTCAGTTGCGGTTATTCTAGAATCTAAGAGTTACAATCAAGAAAAAAAGATGTTTAACATCGATTGCGCGATTGTAACTGAAAGAGAATCGCAAAAAAAGATTATTATCGGCAAGGGTGGTTCAATGATTAAAAAGATCGGTATCCAAGCTAGAAAAGAACTACTTAGCATTTATGACTGTAAAATTAACCTGAAATTATTTGTTAAGGTTGAAAAAGAATGACGAAACGATGATTATTTAATTAAATCATTAGGTCATAAAAAATGAGTTCTATAACCAAAAAGGGTTACATCATTGATTATTTTGATTATTTAGAAAATGATCAAATTATTAAAATTCTTTTTCAAGATAATAATATCTTAAGTTTGATAGCTCTTGGAACGAAAAAAATTTTATCTAAAAACGGTAGATACATCACAATAGGTTCTTTACACAACTTTGAATATTTTCAAGCGAGAAGTACTGAAAAGTTATCTAAACTTAAAAAGATTTATCCTATCGATACGAAAGATACAACGGTTAGTGAATCATTACCAATTATCGTTTTAAATGAATACTTATCTAAGAAAAAAGGTGAATTAGATGCTAATTACTTTAATTTTTATGAAGATATTATCAATTACGTAATTAGTAAAAAATATTCAAATGAAACAATTATAATCTACATTTTACTTACGATCATTAAACTAGAAGGAATAACTTATCAACTAACTAATTGTGGGATATGTGATTCTAAGAAAATAATCACCATATCATTCAAATCTATGTATGCTTTATGTGAAGAATGCGCTTATAAATATAATGAATTCTCATACGATCAAAATTTCATTAAAACATTTATTTGATTAATTTATAAAAATTCTTATGAAATTTCTTCCTTAAACAATAAACAATACATATATTTAATAAAGGGGCTTGCGAGTTCAATATATTGAAACGCAGGAATTTATTTAGAACAATTATTTAGTTATTTAAAAAGTTAAAATAATAATATTATGAGCTTAACACAAGAACAAATAGTTAATTTTTTAAAAAACTACGGTTTTGTTTATCAATCATCTGAAATTTACAATGGACTAGCTAACTCTTGAGACTATGGTCCATTAGGTGCTTTATTAAAAAATAATATCAAACAGATGTTATTAAAACATTTCGTATTTTCGCAACCAGATATGAAATTATTAGACAGTTCAATAATTTTAAATCCTGAAGTATGAAAAGCATCTGGTCATTTAGACAACTTCTCTGATCCTTTAGTTGATTGTAAAAATTGTAAATCACGTTATCGTGCTGATAAATTAATTGAAGAATTGAATGATGAATCTATTAAGATTACAGAAAACTCTGAAATTAGTTATTTAGAAAAAATCTTACAAGATAAACAAATCAAATGTTCAAAATGTGAAAGTTCTAATTGAACTAATATCAGACGTTTTAATTTGATGTTTAAAACATTTCAAGGAGTAGTGGAAGATTCGTTAAATACGATCTATTTACGACCAGAAACTGCACAAGGAATTTTTATTAATTTCAAAAATGTTGTAAGAACTCAAAGAATGAAATTACCTTTTGGTGTTGCTCAGATTGGTAAAGCTTTTAGAAATGAAATTACTCCTGGCAACTTCATTTTTAGAACTCGTGAGTTTGAACAATTTGAAATTGAATATTTTTTAGATAAACAAATAATTAATTCTAAATTTGATCAATTTGTTGATCGAATCGAAGATTTTTTACTTAATAAAGTATCAATTGATAAAAGCAAGATAAGAAGACATGATATTCCTAAAGATGAATTAGCGCATTATTCATCTAGAACTATTGATTTTGAATACAACTTCCCGCATGGGTGATCTGAACTATGAGGTTTAGCTCATAGAGGTAATTTCGATTTAACAGCTCATTCTAATCAATCAGGTAAGTCATTAGAATACAATAATGATACTGATGGAAGCAAGATTATTCCAGATGTAATAGAACCTTCTGTAGGTATTGAAAGACTTCTTTATGCAATCATTTGCGATAAGTATGAAGTTGAAAAACTAGAAAATGACGATCAAAGAGAAGTGTTGCGATTACCTGTAGAATTATCTCCATACCAACTAGCTGTATTACCTTTAGTTAATAAACTAAAAGATAAAGCTTTTCAACTTTATCAAGATTTATTAAGTATAAGCGATAATAATTTACGCTTTGATTTTGATAGTTCTGGATCAATTGGTAAACGTTATAGAAGATATGATGCTATTGGAACTAAGTATTGTTTAACATACGACTTTGATTCATTAGAAAAAGAAATCGTTACAATAAGAGAACGTGATAGTATGAAACAAATTACAATGCCGATATCTTCACTTAAAAAATGAATAAGAAATAATTTTAGTTTAGATGAGTAATGATTTAAACCAATTAGCTAAATACATTCGTGAAAATGTTAGTGTTTCTTCTGTTATTTCTAAATATATTGATTTAGAAAAGAAAGGATCTAACTACAAATCTTTATGTCCTTTTCACGATGATAATAACCCTTCATTTAGCATTAATGATGCCAAACATGTTTGAAAATGCTTTAGCTGCAATGAATCTGGTGGTGTTATTGAATTTGTTGCAAAAAAAGAGAATCTTAAATTTGTTGAATCACTTAAAAAGATTGTTGAATTAGAAGGTATTGATCTTGATAGTTTAGGTTATTCTTTAGAAATTAAAGAACAAAATCCAATTAAAGAAGAAGATCAACAATTCTACGAATTAATGGAATTTTTAGCTTGAAAAGCTGAAATTAATTTAAAGCTTGAATTTAGTAAAAATGATCTATTAGAAAATTTTTTAACTAAACGAAATTTAATTGACCCTGATATTGTTAGGAATTTTCGAATCGGTTTTCATCCTAAATCTTATACGATTAAAAAACTAGTAGAAGACATAAAGGTTTTCTATAATAAAAAACTAAACAAAGATGTGGATGAAAACATCATTTTATCTGACCTAAGATATATTAAATATATTTCTGATAAAAATTATCTTTATTTTACTGATAGAGTGATGTTTCCGATAAAAAACTCGATCAATAAAGTAGTTGGTTTTTCTGGAAGAACAATTTTAGCGGATAATCCAACTAAATATTTAAACACACCAGAAACCGATTATTTTATTAAAGGGGATATTCTATATAATTACAATTCTTTAGAGTTTAATAAAGAAAATTCAACCTTATACATTTGCGAAGGTTATATGGATGTTATCTCTTTACATCGCATTGGTATCAAAAATGCTGTAGCAATCATGGGGACATCGATGACTGATAATCAGATTAATTTAATTAAGTCTAAACTTAATAAAATTAATGAAATTGTTTTATGTCTTGATAATGATGAAGCAGGTAGAAAAGCAACAGAAACTTGCATTAAGTTATTAGCTTCTAGAAGAATACATAACGTTTATAAGATTGATTATTCTCAAATAATCCAAAAAGATTTAGACGAAATTTATCATTCTGAAAATGGCGAAGTATTATTAAAAGAGTTGATAAATAAGAAGTTATCTACTAAAAAAGAACAAGAAAATGTAGTCTATAAAGAAGATAAACTAGCAACTCAATTAGTGAGTGAGATTGAGTCGATCGGCTATGAAGAAATAGAAGAAGATATCGACTTTAATGCAGCTATGAATAGCTATAACATTAATAAAAAACTTAATGAGCAATTACTAAATTTTGTAATAGCCGCTATTAAGATTTGTCATTACTATATTATTGTTCATAATTATTCAACTTATGAAGACCTGCGATCGGTTAGTACTAAGATTGTAAGTAAAATCAATTATTATAAACCAATCAGATATTTCTTTAATACACTTTTGCAAATTAGTTTAAACAGTAGAGTTATAAACACAATAACTAGCGAAGAACAATTAAAAAGAATTCTTTTCTGTTATAACTTTGCCGATGATTTCTTGAATGAATTCAATAAATGTATTTCGAGTAAAATCAATTCTATTTATTTAGATAAAGCTAAAGAAGGTACATTAAAAGATCGGATTATTGCTAAAATTAAAATTAGTATTTTCAATGATATTTTACGCAAATACAAAAAACATATTAACGATAATTTAAGTCATGATTCATTTAGTAATATTAAAAACAACTTATTAAAAAACATTAAATATTTAAATAGTTCTTCATTAGCTCATGATAAGAATTTAAATGAACAGCAGTTGATCGCTTCATTAAAAATTCATGAGAATGGAATATCAGGATTTGAAGAAAAATATGAACTTCATTCTAAAAAAGAATTAAAAGAATGAATTGCTAAAGGCGAAATGTTTAAACTTGCTGAATTAAAAAATTTAAATGTTTTAAAAGAAATTATCAAATAAAAATTTTTTGAGCATTATTTTTATAATATTCTATAATTAGGTATTAATTATTGCTATTTCGTCATTAATTACAATAAATGTCAAAAAAAACTAAATCAACTGCGGATAATAAAGCCGCTTTAAAATCTAAAAAAAATAATCAACTTTCTTTAAAAGAACGCATTGCGTTAGCTGAAAAAGAAAAGAAAGAAAAGAAAACTAATGCTAAAGCAGAACCTAAAGCTGCTAAAAATTTAGTTTCAAAATCGGAAGAAATCAAAGAGAAAAAAACTGAATCAACTAAAAAAACAAAAGAATCTAAAGCTAGTTATAAAAATAAAAAAGAAGAAAAAGTTGAATCTAAATCTTCTAAAAAATTAATTAAGAAATCAAATAAAAAAGTAATAGAGGAAAATTCTATTAATGTTGACGACATTATCATTGATAATGATATAAACAATGATGATCAAGATGATAATTTTGAAGATGATGATTCATCTATTGACTTAAATGAGTTTAAGGGTAATAACTATAAATCATCATTTAAAGAAACTGATTTTAGTCAAGAAGATGAATTAGAAGAAAAAGACTTAGATTTATCTGATTTTTTTGCTGACACAAAAATTGACTCTGAAAAACCATTAACTGATCAAAAACGCCAAAGAGGTCGTAAACCTAAGCATGCTCCTAGTAACGAAAAAAACGATTTGGTTTATCATGAAGTATTAGAAGCTTCATCTAAGACTAAAAATAATGATCAAGATACAATTCAAGCTACTAAGACGCTTTTAGCAAAAGCTAAAAGATCTAAAAAACTATCTAGTGAAGATATTATCGATGTTCTTAGAGTTTATGAATTTACTGAACAAGAAGATTTAGAAATAATCGAAGAATTAAAAGATAACAATATATCTTTAGATAAAGATGTCGAAGAGAGAATTTCGTTATTTAGAAAAAATCAAGACTTAAGCGAAATTGACAGAAATCTTGACGATTTGGTTAACAAAGGTGCTTCAACTAAAGATAAAGTAGAAGATAACGTTAAAGCGTTTTTAGGGACTTTAGGTTCTTCTAAAATTCTTTCGTTTGAAGATGAGATTCAAATTGCTAAATTGTTAGGTAGTAGTGATGAAGATACTAAGGACTATGCTGTTAATCAACTTGTAACTTCAAACTTAAGATTAGTAACTTCAATTGCTAAGAAATATTTAAATAGAGGATTGGACTTCGTTGATTTAATTCAAGAAGGTTCGATTGGTTTAATGAAGGCTATTTCTAAGTTTAACTATAAACTTGGTAATAAATTCTCGACATATGCTACTTGATGAATTAGACAGGCAATAACAAGAGCTATTGCTGATCAAGCTAGAACAGTTAGAATTCCTGTTCATATGGTTGAAACAATCAACAAATTGATTAAAACAGAAAGACTATTAACTCAACAATTAGGTCGAGACCCAACTTTAGAAGAATTAACTGAAGCAATGGGTGGTCAAGTTCATGGTTTTACCCCAAAGAAAATTGCGGATATTAAAAAACTTAACCAAGAACCAGTTTCTTTAGATAAACCGATTGGACATGATGAAGAATCGCAATTCGTTGATTTTGTTAAAGACAGAGATATTTTAAAACCAGATGAATTTACTGAAAAATTAATTGTAACTGAACACATCAACGAACTTTTTGTTAATGCATTAACAAAAAAAGAAGAACAAATTATTCGTATGAGATATGGATTAAGTCCATACAATCAACCAATGACTTTAGAAGAAGTTGGTGATCAATTCCATGTAACTAGAGAAAGAATTCGTCAAATCGAATCTAAAGCTTTAAGAAAACTAAAACACCCTTCTAAAAATGCTAAATTACGTTCTTTCTTAAAATATGATGCAGATTAAAAATGACTCAAAAAATTAAAGCTATCGCAAGTCTTATAGATAAAGCTTTTTTAGTTGCTGATGTTGGTTGTGATCATGGTCATCTAGGAATTGAATTAATCAAAAACAACAAAACAGAATATGTTTTAAATATTGATATTAACCTAGAACCATTAAAACAAGCAATATCTAACACAAAAAAAATTGTTGGTAAAGAAAGAATTATTAATATTGTTAATGATGGTTTAACAAATTTAAACATTCAAAATCCAATAGATTATTGTGTAATTGCTGGAATGGGTGTTACTAAAATTAACGATATTATTAGTAATTCATCAGTTGAATTAAAAACTTTAATTTTACAACCTGAAAGAAACCATATTAAACTAAGATATTTTTTAGTTAAAGGTGGCTATGAAATTGTTGATGAAAGAATAGTTTATGAAAATAAACATTATTATTTAATTGTTAAAGCAATTAAAACTGAAAATGAAATATATTTAACTAATACTGATTATGTTCTAGGTCCGATCTTAAAAAATCAGATATCTCCAGAATTAATTGGTTATGTTGAACAACAAAAATCATTAATTGATAAGATCCCTGAACAATCTCGTAATAAGTTGCAAACTATTTCATTTACAGAATACGATAACTTTTTAAAAGCACATGCAAATTAAAAAAATAACAAACTGAATATTAAAGCTATTTCCTTTAAAAAATCAGTTAGCTTTTGATAATGCTAAATTAATAAACCATAAGAATTTAAAAAATGAATTAAATAAGCTTTTGATATGTGCTGATTACGATGGTTATAATTTTAAGTTAGCTAACAAGTTAAATGCTAATTTGATTATTTCGCATCATCCAATGTTTATTGATAGCAACGATTTAAAGAATGATAACTTTATTCGAAATGCTTATGATGATTTTCAAAAAAATAATCGCAGTTTTTTAGTTTTACATACAGCTTACGATTTTAATGAAAAAGGTGCGCATGCTTATTTTTTTAAGTTGTTAAATATTAATAAATTTAATGTTACACCAATCAATCACTACTACGAATTTGAAATTAATAGTTCATTAGAAGAGTTAATTGAATCATTAAAATCAATCAAATATATAGATCAAGTAAAATATTTATCAACATCTAAATTTAAAAAAAACCTTAAAAAAGGTTTGATTTGTTTAGGTAGTGGTTATAGTTCAAATCAACAAGATATCGATCTATTTAAACAATATGACATCTTGATTACTGGCGATTTAAAATGATCATCATGAATCAACGCAGTTAATCATCATGTTAATGTAATTGATATAGGTCATAATGTTGAATCAATTTTTATTGATCATATTAACGAATTGTTAGTTGATCAATTTAAAAATGAATTGAATAAAAATCAGATAATCTTAGGGCATAATCAATTCGATATAATTAAGAAATAATCTTATGAATATAGCAGGATATATTAGTATATTAGTAATTTTAAGTTTATTGATTGGTTATTTATTTGGTTCAATTATGTTCGCGGACGTAGCTAGCGTTATCTTAAAAAAGAATGTAAGAGAACTAGGTTCAAAAAATCCAGGTACAACAAACTCTTTTAGAGTTTTCTCTAAAAGAGTTGCTATTACGATTGGTTTTTTTGAAGTTATTAAATCTGTAATACCCTTTGCTATCATATATTGTATTTACAATTTTTGATTAAAAGATAAGCTTATAGAACTTGATCAAAATATTAATAATAAGATTTATTACTTAACTTACTTAGCGCCACTTGCTGCTATATTTGGTCATATGTATCCTGTGTTTGCTAAATTTAAGGGTGGAAAAGCAGTAGCTACAACCGCAGGGTTTGTATTTGTTGTTTCTCCTTGATGATTTTTGATTATTGCTGTAACTTGATGAACAATTACATTAATTACAAAATATGTATCATTATCATCTATTGTTTGTTTTGTAATTTTTATCTTTTTAGTTTATATCCCTTATTTAGATTATCTGTGATGGTTTAGTTTTGATAAGATAACTTATCTAACTTATCAAAACGACTGACACATTATCACTTTTTTTGGAATAGCTAATTTTATTTTAAGCTTTTCAGTTATCTGAAAACATCGCGCTAACATTAAACGTTTAATTAATAAACAAGAAAATAAAGTTACTAAAAAGTTTTAAAATGGCTAGACGAAAGCAAACGATTGTAGCAGAAATCTTAGATCTCTTAGATGATCTAAGATTATTAATAAGAAGAGATGGTGGCGACCTATCTTTTGAGAACTATGATAAAGGTGTAGTAACCATTAAATTGCTAGGTAATTGTAATGGTTGCAACTTAGTTGATATGACTTATAAAAGTGGTGTTGAGGTTATTCTTAAATCAGAAATACCAGAAGTAAAATCAGTTATTTTAATTCAAGATGAATCGAATCAAAATAATAATTTAAATATAACTAAGTCGCCTTTGTTTAATAAATAACCCCACTTGTATATTAAGCAATTATTAACAATATTAATCTTATTGTGTTAATTTATATAAATATAAATTAAATTTATTACAAAGGAGATTCATTATAAAAGTAATTATATTAGGATCATCTCATGGTGGTTTTGAAGCTTGTAACGAAGTTTTAGAACTATATCCAGATGCTCAAATTCAATGATATGAAAAGGGTGATTTCATTTCATTCTTATCTTGCGGTATGCAATTACACCTTGAAGGTATTGTAAAAGATTTAGATAGCATTCGTTATTGTACTGAAGATATTATGTCTTCTAAGGGTGTTCAAGTATTCAAACAATCGCAAATCACTAAAATTAATCCGGATGCCCACACAGTTGAAGTTTTAGATCTAGTATCTAATCAAACGAGAACTGAATCATATGATAAATTAATTATTAGTCCAGGATCTGTTCCACGAAAATTAAATGTACCAGGCGAAGAACTAGAAAATGTTTATTACATGAGAGGTCGTGCTTGAGCTAAAAAAATACGTGCTAAGATCGATGATGCTTCTGTTAAAAATGTTGTAGTTATTGGTAGTGGATACATCGGAATTGAAGCGGCTCAATCATTTGCTAAAGCAAATAAAAATGTAACTGTTGTTGATATTACTCCAACAATCTTACCTACTTACTTAGATAAAGAATTCACTTCAGTATTACAAGCTGAAATGGAAAAACATGGTGTTAAGTTTGTTCTTAACGAAGGTGTAACTAAGTTTGAAGGTGATACTAAATTAAGTGCTGTAGTAACTAATAACAATACTATTCCAGCTGATTTAGTAGTTATTGCTGCTGGTGTTAGACCAAATACTGACTGATTAAAAGATACTCTTGAATTATTACCTAATGGATTCATTAAAATTGATGAATATCAAAGAACAAGCGCTAAAGATGTATTCGCAGTTGGTGATGCTACTTTAATTAAATTCAATCCTGCTAATATTGATATCAGTATAGCATTAGCTTCTAATGCAAGAAAACAAGGAAGATATGCTGCTAAAAACTTAATTGAAGCTAAACATAAATTCCCTGGTATCCAAGGTTCATCTGCTTTATCAGTATTTGATTATAAATTCGCTTCAACTGGTATTAATGAAGCATTCGCTAAGAAACTTAATTTAGAAATTGACAGTGTTCTTGTTGATGAATACTACAAGATGAGCTTTGTTCCAGAAGAATTAAAAGCTAAAGCAATATTTAAGTTAATCTACGATAAGAAAACTAAGGTTGTATTAGGTGCTCAAATTATGTCTAAACACGACTTAACACCTAATATTAATGCGATGTCATTAGCGATTTATCACAAGATGACTGTTGATCAATTAGCTTATTCCGACTTCTTCTTCCAACCAGAATTCGATCAACCATGAAACCTAATCAACACAGCTGGTTTAATGGCTATTCGTAAAAAATAAATTTAATTTTTTAATTATTAAAAAATACGGCTAGTTTTAGCTGTATTTTTATTTGTTATTGAATAATAGATTAAAAGTTTATAACTATTATTAATTTAATTATTTTTTATTAAGCATTATTCTTTTTAAATTATAGATATTAAATATTAGATATATTTGAACTTATATAACAATAATTAAATTATTTTATTCTTTTTCAAATTGGATAATTATTGATTATTACGATCTATTGTTTTTATCATTTTGTACTTAGCATTTGTTGAGTAATTTTTATAAGAATTCTATGTATTATTTGTATTAAATTTAACTATTTTAAAGAAGGTATAAAATTTCTATTGTAAGTAATAAAACTTTATAACATTCAGTTTTTGAAATTTACACAGCTAAATTAATAACCAACCTTCCTTCATTGAAATTATAAATGTTGTTTTATTATCTTTTAAATTAATCATTAAATACACAGCAACATTCTTTTTCGTATCATTATTAACTTTTATTAAACTCTTATACTATCTCTATAATTCAAATTAGTTAATTGAGTTTTGTTTAAATAAATTTGTTAAATATAATTTTTGTTTTAGGTTTAATTAACAAATTTCAGTGTGTATAAACACAAAAATAACAATAAAAAAATGCAAGAAAAATTTAACTTCTTGCATTTTTTATATTAGTGAAATTTACAGTTATTTCTTATTCTTCGACAATCTAAATAAGAAGAAACTAATAATTATTATTAGAGAAGTAATTAATAGTGAAGCTATTGAGATTACAATAATATTCGTTGTATTCAAACCATCTTCAGGTTTGGTTACTGCTAATATTGTGAAGATCATTCCGAAGAAATTAATAAATCCAATGAATAATGCTACAACATAAGCAATTACCATTGTTTTTCTTTCGAAATCCTTTTTTAACAAAGCATCTTTTTGTTTAATAGTTGATACTAAAATATCAATTGACGATTTAATGTTAGATACTTGGTCGATTTTTTTAACTATAGTTTTTATTGAAGGAATTCCGTAAAAATCATCATACCAGTCAAATTTTAGATTTTCAAGAGATTCAATCTTTTGGCGATAAAAATTAGAATTTTTAGCTATCCGATTGTTATTAAAGTCATATTCAATATCGTGGTGAATTCACTTACGGCTTTCAGAATAAATAATTGCTCAAATATACAGATCAATTAAAGGTTGTTCGTGTTTTTTAATCACAATAAAATCACTTGAAGAATTAATAAAACTAATATAACTCTTGTTGATTTCAACCTCAGATTGATTAATATCATAAATGATCTTATTCCTAGAACCATCTGAGATGTGCGTATTCTTTAAATTCTTCATCAGATCATTATATGAAATGATCTGGGTTGTGTTGGAATTCAAACCAAAACGGTGGGGGTTAATAATTAAAGAATAAATTAAAAACAGATTGGGATTCTTCATCAAGAGATCGCTTGACGAAATGAAAGTGTCTTCATTTTTAACTTTTAATTCTAAAAAGTTAATTGAAGTGTTGAATGCTTCATAGTCCTGAGCTGCTTGTTGTTTGCTTACTTCGTCAATCAGATCATTGAAGTCATCAATCTTATTCCATTCAATCTTATTAGAATTTTTCTTAAGGTATTCTTGTTTAAGATATCTTGATAATTCAATAAAGTCATTAAACGGTCTTTGGTCTGGGTCGCTCTTGATCTGGGTTGGGTTTTTTAAGATGCTTAAGATTAACTCTGGGTTTTCAGAATTAAAATAAGATTTCAATTCTTGATACAAAGCTAGGTTAATCATTGTTAAGTTCATAACCGCGTAAAAAAGATCATCTTTTAATTGATTAATCTTATTTTGATCATAATCCTTGTGTTTTAAGAATTTTTCAGTTATCAAATTATCCCAGTTACTTTTTAACACTTCATAACTTAAAGATTTTTTATAAATGTTCTTATTAAGATTATTTTGGTGTTCTTTGGTATTTTTCTTATCAAAATTTGATAAGAAATCATCATTATCGATAATGTCAATAAGATTGTTTAGTGATAATGGATAAAGTTGCTTGTAAATAAAATATTTAACTAATGAAACCAGATAAATCTTTTCATAGATAGCATCACTGTCTAGCATCTGATCATCAAGATTAACAAGTTCAAAACTAAATGAACCAGATAAGATCTTGTTCTCTTCATTAAGATAGAATCAAAGGTTGATTCTATGAGCATATTGGTATAAGTAACTATTCTTATTTACATCAATGTAATAGTTATATCTTCGTTCATGAAAATTACCATGAACTAGTTCGTTGATTGCAGTTTCTTTTTCAGAAATATAAAGCGGTTCGTGGAATTGATCATAGTTAATGATTTTAAAAAAATCATAATCAGCTGAACCGGTTTTAGAAACGATCTTTTTTAATGCTAAATTTAGCATTAATTTAATCCGATCTTTTCTTGTTAAGTCATCTAGTTCTTTTAGTTTATCTAGTTCTTCTTGATCTAATTGACTCTTAATCTTCGGTAAGATTTTATTAACAAAATATTTATTAGGGTGCTGTTGTAAACTGTTAAAAAACTTTATATTAACGTTGTCAATATAAAATGGATAAGTTGTACTAATACTTAATTTTTCTAATTCTTTGTTAATAGAATTCATAATCTTTTTAATTATATATTTTTATAAAAATATATCTTAACTAGATTGATGGAAATCTGACGAAAAAATTATTAAGGTTGATGAGGTGAGAATGCAATAAAAAAAGACATAACTACCCTTAATTTATGCCTTTTCTTTTGCTTGAATTGCTTTGTTTTAAAAATATCTAATAACTAATTATTTTTTACTTCTTCTAGATTCTAAAGTAGATTGGTAATCATTGTATTCTAACTTAACATCAATACTGTTAATTCTAGAATCAGGTCTTAAGTGGAAGATCTTAGATATTGCTAAGATCTCGTTCTCTATATTGAAATAAACTGAATAAGTAACTAAACAAGGAAAGTTTTCATTATTTGGTTTTAAAAACTCTTTAATTGGTCCAGTATCATTACAGATCATTGTTATTTGTTTATGTTTAACTACTGGTTGACCGTTATCAGCAAACATCGTAAAGTCTTTAAATGACATCGAGTTTGAATTATGATAAACTAACAATTTACGATTCAATAAAACTTGATTAATATATAAAATTTCTTTATCTTTACCAAAATAAATTACTTGATCGTTTTTTGAGAAAGAAGAAGATAAGAAATCTTCTTTATCAGATAACTCCTTAAACATATTGATGTCAAATGAAGTATAAGGAGTTCGATAAAGTTCGTTATAGTCATAACTTTCAACTTTATCGAAATCTAAGAAATTAATAAAGAATCCTGTTTTATAATCTTTATGAACGAAATATCCAGGTTTAGAGTTATTATCTAGAACATTGTAATTACAAAGAATGGAGAACACTCTTCTAATTAAGTTTCTAGAAATACCAAATTTAATTGATAATTGTCGTTCTGAAGGGATTCTTTTACCTGGTAATCATTGACCTGATTGAATCTTTAAGTATATATATAGTAATACCGTATTATGCATTTATATACAAAATTATTGATTTTATTCGGGGTTGATTATAAAATAATTTAAAATTTTTTTAAGCTTATGAATCATCAGTTACAATGAATTAAATTAGCAGAGCAGATCCATTATGATAGTGGTTACGTGTTTTGCAACATTATAGATCCAGCACTAATTAACCATTTAAATTTTGATAAAAAGAATAGTCCATTAGTATTTTTTATCATTTGCGATCAAGATGATAATCAACTATTAATATTTGATAATACGAATGGATTTAGTTTTGATGAAATCAAGAGTTTAAGTAATTTTTACCAAGGCGAAAACGATCAATATCATGCCTATTTTAGATCATTAATCAAATTAGGTGACAGTTTTGAATTCATCAATCAAAATGCTTCTGAAGAAGTTGGTTATTACTTTACTTTAAAGAAGAAAGATAACCAACTTGAATTTAATGATTTAAAACAAACCGAACGCGGTGAGTATTATTATCGAACGAAGTTTTCAAATGGAACTTTAGTAAGAATAAAGAAGCTGAAAAAATCATACGAATTAGATGAATCTAAGGTAATTGCTAATCGTTTAAAACTAATTTATCAAAAGTTTATTAATACTAATAAGTTGGAAATCTTTATCTTACATAAGAAAAACGAAGAGTTTTACGATTTAGCTGGTAGCAACCCTGCTAAGATCAATTCATTTGATAAAGCTAAACCACTAGCCAAGACTAAAAAACCTGTTTTAGCTACTTTAAAAAACGGTAAAAACCGTCTTATTGTCGATAAAATTATCGAATGAAACGACAAAAATATCTATGTTAATGGTTATGTCGGGATTTTAAAAGATCCTGATTTTAAAAGAGCTGGTTTGTATCTTTATAACAATAATAAACTAATCAAAGGTATTAGTTATTACGAAAGATATCGTCCTGAATTATTGTTTGGTGATATTAATCATTTAAATAATCAATATATTTATGGTGAGATTGAATTATCAAATATCGATGTGGGAATATCTAATGATATCTTTGAGTATGATGCTAAGTTTGAAAAACGCTTATTAAAATATTTAATTAGCTTAATTGGTGATCAAAGATGTAATCAAGAAGATAAAATCAGCGGCTGGGTAAAAAATCTCGATAAGCAAAAAGATACAGATGAAAATAATTCAAATAAAGAAAAAACTAAAGAATTAAATTCAACTGATGAATCAACCTCTTCAGAAAATAAAAAAGAATCATAGAAACCTGATTAATCACCTAATCTAAACCATTTAAATTAGGTGATTTTTATTTGTTTTTTATGAATTTTAAGATATGCAATAAATCTTAAAAATTTTATAAATCATCGAAAAAAATAACATTTTTATATAAAAGAACTAACTAAAAATAGATAGTGTTTTATGCATAAAAATAAAAAAACACAACCCATTTGAGTTGTGTTTAAAAGTATGATTTAATTATTATTAGATCTTACAAACTTCACATTCCATAACGCCAGCTTGATCTTTAGCTCAGTCTAAGTTTTCAGAATCTTCTAGAACGTTTTGACGAACTCTTACATAATAGATTGATGAACACTTAGATTTATAAGCGCGAATATAAGCTTTATTTAAATCTCTTGTTGTGGCAGTATCATTCATAAATAATGTTAATGAAATTGCTTGATCAACATGTTTCTGTGCTTGAGCGCAGATATCAATATAAGGATTAGGTCCTAATTCATACGCCCCATCTTTGTAGTATTTATAGTTAGTTTCATCTAATTGGTATGCTAATGAATAAATACGACCAATTTTACCTTCTTTACGAACTTCAACTGGTGCTACAACAGGTTGTAATGAAGGAGTACAAGAAGATAAATAAGAAATACTTCCAGTAGGAGCTACTGCTAGTAAGTGCGAATTAGCCAATCCTGTTTTTTTAATTTGTTCTACAAGATCTCTTCAATCTTGTTGAGTAGGAACTTTAATTTTATAACCATCAAAGATTTCTTTAATTCTAGAGTTTTTAATTACATATGTATTAGGATCGCATTCTGTATATTTTTTAAAATATGATCCATCAGCATATTTAGAAGAAGAGAAATTAGCATATGTTTGTTTAGTTTCAGTTGCTATACGATTAGAAGCTTTAAATGCATAATATGCCAAAGTGTAGAAGAAGAAATCGGTAAATTCTAGTGCTTCTGGTGAATTGTAATAAATTTGGTGGGTTGCTAAGAAACCATGTAAATTCATTGCTCCAAGTCCTAGTGCGTGGTTATTAGTATTACCATTTTTAATTGAAGGAGCAGCATCTAAATTAGCAGTTCTTGAAACATGATCTAATGATTTAATTGCATAGTAGATCGATTCTTCAAATCGATCACCAGAACGCATCATTTTATCAATATTAACAGAACCTAAATTACACGAGATATCTTGACCTAGTTTTTTAATTGATAAATCGATATTATATTCAGTTGATGATGAACTTTGTACGATCTCAGAGCAAAGATTAGACATCACAATACGACCAGCGTTCGGGTTGCGATTGTTTACTGTATCATCGAATAATAAGTAAGGATAACCTGATTCGAAATGTAATTCAGCAACAGTTTGGAAGAATTTTCTAGCAGATATATATGTTTTCTTGATTCTCGGGTTATTAACCATATTATGATATTCTTCAGTTACTTTGATATCTGATAATGGAATACCATATTCTTTTTGAACATCATATGGCGAGAATAATGCCATTTGATCGTTATTTTTAGCTAATTCAAAAGTAATGTCAGGAACAACTAAACCTAGCGCTAAAGATTTAATACGAATTTTTTCGTCAGCATTTTCTCTTTTAGAATCCAAGAAAACCATAACATCTGGATGATGCGCGTGTAAATAAGCAGCACCAACTCCAGGACGTTGTCCTAATTGGTTAGCATAAGAAAATGAGTCTTCAAGAATCTTCATAACTGGAATTACTCCAGAAGCTTGCCCTTCAATATTTTTAATTGGAGCACCGAATTCTCTTAAGTTAGTTAAACATAAAGCAACACCGCCACCACGTTTAGAAAGTTGCAATGAAGTAGTTATTGCGCGACCGATTGATTCCATATTATCTTCAACTCTTAAAAGATAACAAGAAACATATTCACCCCTTTGTTTTTTACCGGCATTTAAAAATGTTGGCGTTGCAGGTTGGAATCGTCCTGATAGGATTTCGATTAGGATATTCTTAACGCTTTCAAAGTTTTTACCACCTAAAAACAAGGCATTCATCAAACAACGATCGCTATAAGTTTCTAAAAATTCTTTACCATCATTAGTCTTCAAACAATAAGCATTGTAAAACTTAAATGCCCCCATAAATGATGGGAATTTGTGATCAAATTCTTTAATTAACTCATAAAGTTCGATTAATTGAGATTCAGAAACATTTTCAACAACTTCTCTTTCATAAAAGTTGTTGTTAATTAAATATTCCATTCGTTCTTTAATGCTATTAAACTGCTTTGTTCTAGGTTTTACGTGAACATCCATATAGATTTCCACAGCTTTAGCATCGTTTTTAGTAGAATTTTTACCTTCGTCAAGCTTACTCATTGCATTATAAGCAAGATATTGATCAGCTTCTTTAAAGTTGTTACTCATTTTTATTTCTCTTCCTTAAGTTGCAATATTTATCTTTCTATAAATATTGGTATATTAGTATAAATTTATTCTTCTCATTGTCACAATTTTTGAATTCGTTCACGAACTAAATCTTCGTCATATTTAGTTCCGATTAGTTCAAAAATATGTAATAAAGGTACATCTAATTTTGTTCTTAAAACGTGACCAGCAAGTCCATATGTTTCACCAAAATTAGTATTACCACTAGCAATTACACCAACACAGTGATTACGGTTTTTTTCTTTATTTAAGAATTTAATAACTTGTTTAGGTACAGCACCTTTGAAATCATCTAATCCGCCAGCATATGTTGGACAGATTAAGACATAGTCAAAATCAACTTCGATATCTTCGTTTAAATCGATTGGAATTCTAGTTGCAGGATAACCTAATTTATCACAAAATTTCTTAGTATTTTCGGTTACGCTTGAAAAATAAACTACATTGATACTTCCTAAAGGTTTTCTTTTAGGAACATTAAGCTTTTGATTATCTTGCATTGATTAAAACTCCCAATCATCATCTTCTGTTTCTTCAGTTACACCCATAATATATGAGCTACCATTACCACTGAAGAAATCATGGTTTTCATCAGCACGAGCTGATAGTTGAGCAAATACTTCGGGAGCAATCTTAGTTTCTTCTGGAGTAAATGGAGATTCATAACCACAGTTTTGCAAGAATTTACCAGCGTTGTATAAACTAAACGCAATCGCTTCGTCTGCTAACCCAAAACCATCGTAAAGTTCTCTTAAGAAATCTTTTTCTAATTCAATTAGTTTGTACAAAGTATCAAATACGAATTGTTTGTATTCTTCTTGTTTTTCTTTTGGTAGTTTTTCTACTTTTTTACGGTATTTATACCCTGAGTAGTAATTATGAATTACTTTATCTCTTAAGATTAATCTAATAATATCACTTGTGTTTGGTAACTTAGCTCTAGCTGCTAAATAAAACGGTAAATAAAATCCACCATATAATAAAAATCCAGGCATAAGTGCTGCCGCAATCTTAGATTTTAATGGATCACTTGAAGTGTAATAAGGTACTAAGAATTTTGCGCGAGCTTGTAATTTTTCATTATTAATTACTCATTCATGAGCTTCTTCAATTTCATCACTTGTATTTAGTGTCGAGAAGATTGTCCCATAACTACGAGCATGGACTCCAACCATAAATGAGAAATTTGCATAAATAAATTGTTCGTGGTCTGTTAATGAGTTAGGTATCTGAGCAATATCACCTAAAGTACACTGAATCGTATCTAAAAGCGTTAAACCTGTGAATGTTCTTGTTAAAAGTTGTTTTCATTCCGGTGTCATTTCATTTCAAGACTTAAGGTCATTAGATACAGGAATTTTTTCTGGTAATCAAAAATTTTGCGTTACTCTCGTTCAAACTTCTAGATCTTTTGGATCGTTAATAACATTTCAGTTAATAGAACGCATAACACCTTTTTGTCCATTCGCAACATATCCAAGCGGGCTAAATGATTCATCATAGTATTTATTGTTATTCGACATATAAAATAGTTCCTTTCGCAATATTGAATTAAAGATAAGTTTAGACTAAAAAGGCATAGCGTTATTTTTTATAAAAATAAAAGTTTTGATTACATGTTCTTAGATTATTGTTGCTAATTTAGTCTAGGGGAAATAATTATAAGAGAAAAAACCACAATGAAAATAAAAAAATTTTCTTACAAAAATTTATCTTAATAAAATCCTTTTATTTTATTAAGTTTTGTAATGATTTTTATTTTTTAAAAATTTTTTATTTTACTCAAATAAAAATAATATGTTATAAATATCAATTTTAATTGCTTAAAAAAATTAAAAAAACATTTAAATTTACCGTGTTTTTGTTATTTTTGCTTGCTTATTAGGTTTATTTTTTAATAAAATAACTAACTTATAAATAAGTTAAAAAAATTAGCATTATAAACTTATAAAACCTTGTGTTTTAAAGGATTTTTAGTTATCAAAATAATAAAAAACAACTCCTAGGTTTAAGAGTTGTTTTAATTACATAAAAATAATCTTTAATAAACTTAATGACCGGTTTTATTAGATCGCGATGAATGTCTTTTAAAAAAACTGATTGTTAAGATAATTAATAATATTGTTGCTAATAATGAACCAGCTCCAATCACTATTAAACTCGGAATGTTTTTAATTGACACTTCAACATTTTCTTGAGTTACAGGTAATATCGAGAAGATTGTTGTTAAGAAATCCATTAAACCGAATAAGAATGCGGTAATAATCCCTAATAATAAATATTTTCGTTCTTTGGATTTACCATACATCTGATCGTCACGATTAATCGTTTTAATAAACTGATTAATTGTATCGTTAAAGTCGTTGTATTTAAGCAATTTATTAATAACAACTTCAATATTACCAAGACCATAGATTTGTTTGATTGTGTAATATTTAAGTTGATTAAGTTCGTTTAATAACTCACGCATTATTTGAGGTTGCGTATTTTTTAGTTTGTAAAACTTATTAGAAATACTTAAATACTTTGCTTCATATAAGTTTTCATAAATTAAAGCTCAGTTATAAATTTCAAATAAGTTAAGATTTTCAAAATAACTTTTAATTATTAAAAAGTCCTTGTTTTGATTAATGAAACATTCATAGTTTTGGTTTAACTCACACAAAACTAAATCATGTTTTTTTTGATAATCAACTTGATCTGAAATTTTGAAATTACTAACTGATGATAAAAGTTGATCAAACTTCGTATTAATATAGTTTTTATTATCCAGCCCAAAGATTTCAGGATACATTAAAAGTAAAACAATCGTTTCATACTTATCAAGTTTTTTATCTGATAAAGATAATTCAAAATTTAATATCTGATCAGATAAGGATTTTTCTTCAAATTGATAAAGATCATAAAACTCATTAATTAAATCTAACGCATCTTCTAGATTATCAACATCTTCTTGTTGCAAATCTAATTCATGGTTAAAGAAATATTTACTATTAACATAATTAAAAAGATTTAAAAAATCTAATTCTGCATGAGCGTTAGTTTTTACATTACTTAGATTAGTTTTTCTTTGAATGAAATCAAGAAAACTAATCGGCTTATTCGATTGAAAAAACGCTTTAAGATCTTCATAGATCATTAGAATGATCATATTTAAGATATTAATCGCATAAAAGAATTCTTCGTAATCAACTCCTAAATCATTATTTTCATCTAATGATTTAATCGTTGATACAAATTGATTTTTAAACTTTGAAGACAGATAAATTGAATCATCTTGCTTATTAATACTTAAGTCTTCAAATAAGCGAACCTGACTTCTTAGAGAATTTTCCATAAAATGTTCTTTAATGAAATTTTTTATGAAATAATTCCGATAAACATTTTTAATAAAATCTTCAAAATTAACTTCAATAGCTTGTTTGAAAAATACGAAATTACCCGAAATAATTTTGTTGATTTCATCAAACATCAGATTGATTTGAATCTTATCACAATACTGATTTAAATAAGAATAATCCTTAACATAAAGTTCAAAAACAAATCTTAAGTCTTGAGATTGGTTAGCTTCAATTTCAAAATCATTATTAATATTAGTGATATTAACATAAAAAGCCTCACCGTATTCATCGTGACGAATAACATCAAAATGGTTAAGGTTGTTTGTTCCGATAATACTATTAATTTTCTTTAATGAAAAATTAATGATATCACCAATAGATTCTTCATTAAGTAAAGACTGCACATCAAAAAATTCTTCGTTGTTAGCTTTTAATAACTTATAGTTATTTTTTGAGATTTTTGTGATGATGCATTAAACAAGTTTGAATCTAAAAAGCTTTTGTTAATTTTTTGAATATTGAAATTAACGATATTTTTAATATCGAGATTAAAACTGTTTTTATCTTTATTCTTCTTTATTAAATCCATAAATTTAACAAAAATATTATAAATATTTATTTTATTTAAAATGAGTTAAAGAACAAGTTTTATTATGTTATATAATAAATAGAATTATGTCAAAAATATCAATTATCTACTATTTAAGCCAAGAAGTTATGAATTTAAAGACTTCTTTAAATTCTTTATTTAACATCAATAATCTAAAAGATCATGAACTGATTTTTATTAATGATGATGTTAATGAAAATGTGATAAAAATTTGACAAACAGAACTAAGCAAATATAACGATTTAAACTATCAAATCGTTAATGTTTCGCAATCATTAGGAATGAGCGAAGCTTATAATCTAGGAGTTAGAGTAGCTAGTGGTGAGTTTAGTTTATTAACTAACCAATTGATTAATTTTAAACCTAGTATTTTAGATGAATTAACAGCACAGTTAGAAAAACTCGATGATGATGTTGGTGTGCTTAACTTTTTAATCGATGAACCAGCTTTCTATGATCAGAAAAAAGATATGGCTGATAACAAGGACGCTAACTTGTTAATATATGATAAGTTACATATCGATCTAATCATTAAGGGTTCATTAAACTTTTATGATAAATTGTTTAGAACTAAATTATTAGTTGATAATAAACTTAAATTTAATGTTACTCACTACCAACCAGGGTTGTTTATTTTGAAAGTTTATGGCAAGACTAATAAATGTGCAGTTTATAAAAAGATCTTAGCTAAGCGAAGAAAAGAAATTAGTCTTGGTAATAACATCTATGACGTATTATTCCAAATCAACCAGTTTTCCCAACTTAAAGAATACAATAAATGAACTGATAAGTACCAATATGAATTAGAATTCATTGCGATCTTAATGTCTATGTATCATTTTGTTTCTTTAGTATTACATTCAAACTTTTCAGATCGTGATAAACGCAATGCTATTAAAATAAGTAATGAAATGTTATTACGCTTCTTTCCTAAATACGAAAAAAACAAGTTTATTAATGAGATTCAAAACGAACATTGAAGAAATTACTTCTTGAAGTTCAAACCTAAATTAGCTTGAATTCAAACTAAGTTTGATGCTGATAAATAATGAACGTTATATTTTATAACGAAGACAAAAAGATTAATGAGCAATATTATCTAGCTAGTGCAACTAAAAGAATTTTTGCAGCTTTATTTGATTTAATATTCATTAGCGGTATTAGTTTTGGTATTAATTACCTAATTAACTTTTTGTTTGATCAATATTGAACTAATTATCCGATTGGATTATTCGTAATTTTAGTAGGAATAACTACTTTTATTTTTTTTAGTCTTTATTTTATTTTAATTCCTAGATTAACTAAAGGTAAAACGCTTTTTAGATTGGTGTTTAAGATTCAGTTGATTGAAAGAAATGAGATTAAAAAATACGTAATTCACTTATTTTTGCATAATATCTTAATCTATTTGTTTTTAGTTGTTATTATGATTGTTATGGGCGCTTCTTTATTTAGTTTTACTAACAATCAACAAAAAGAAATTATCAATTTATTCCTTAAAAAAAATATCTTAGATCAACCGGTTAATATCATTATCTTTGTTAGCTTTTTTAAGGGATTATATTCAGTTTATGCAATCTTATTATTAGTTATTTTGATATCAGTAATAATGCGTTCTAGAAAACTAGCATTACACGACAGAGTTGCTAACCTAGTTATGATCGATCTATCTACTAAGATAGATCTATATAAACAAGAAGAAAAAAAACCTAAACAATCTGATAAGATTGAAATTAATCTACCTGGAAATATTGATATAAGTGAGATTTAAATATGAAAGATTATCTACAAAGACTAAACAAACAACAATATGATGTTGTCACTAGTGAGTTAATTCCAATCTTTGTTGTAGCAGGCGCTGGAACAGGTAAAACAAATGTTTTAACATCAAGAATAGCTTATTTGATTGATCATTACAATATTCCAGAATACCGATTATTAGCAATCACTTTCACGAATAAAGCTGCTAAACAGATGCAACACCGACTAGAACTTTTATTACAAAAACCTAAAGTAGATGTATCTTTTAGAACTTTTCACGGACTGTGTGCACAAATCATTCGTGAAGAAGTTGATCATATTGATAACTTAGACAACAAATTCAATATTCTCGATGAAGTTGATCAAGGAAGTGTGATTAATGAAATCTATAAATCACCTAAGTATGATAGTTATCGCGATACCTATATAGACTTTAAGAAAAGTAATATTTTAGCTTTGATTAATGAAGCTAAAATATATAACTTAAATATTCCTGAATTTTTAAGTTCTGATTTTAATAAATTAGGTGAAGATCATAAGATTCCCAACAATCTAATTAATTGTTATAACGAATTTTATGAAGATTACCAACAAGCATTAGTTGAGCTTAATTCAATTGATTTTAATGATTTATTAAATATTACTTATAACCTTTTTCAAAACAATCGTTATGTTTTGAAAAAATGGCAAAAACGTTTTGATTGTATTTTAGTAGATGAATTTCAAGATACTAATGAAATTCAATACAACATCATTAAATTATTAAGAGAAGAAAATGATAATTTCTTATTCGTAGGCGATCCTGATCAATCTATTTATGGTTGAAGAGGTGCTAGTAGTGAGATTGGTGATTCAATTCAAAACGATTTTAGTAATTTAGCTATTAAATATTTAACTAAGAACTATCGATCTAAACAAAGTATTTTAAATTTAGCTAATGAAGCAATTAAAAAAAATAATAGTCGTTATTTCAAATCATTAATATCGCACGATCTGACTGATCTAGGTAACAAACCGATCTGAATTAATTTTGCTAATAGTGAATATCAAAACCGTTTTGTAATCGATGAAATCAAAAAAATGATTTCAACTAAAAGATATTCTTATGGCGATTTTGCGATTTTATATCGAACGAACTTTAGTTCGTTATCTCTTGAAAGACTAATTAAAGAGAATCGTATTCCTTATGAAATTTATGGCGGATACAAATTCTTTTTAAGAAAAGAAATTAAAGATTTAGTTGCTTATCTTAAATTAGTCGATACAAATGATAATGTTGCTTTTGATCGAATTATTAATACCCCTAAAAGAATGATTGGTGAAAGTAGTGTTGCTATTATCAAAGAACTAGCAAACAAAAAAAACGTAACATATTTTCAATCGCTTGATTATTTAGATGAAAGTGAATTAAAGCCAAGTGTTAAAAATAATGCTTTGAAATTTAAAGCATTGATTGAAACTTTAAGAAGCAAAAAAGAAGATAAAACTCCTTTAGAAATCCTTAAAGAAATTATTGAAGTAACCGATTATTATAATTATTTAAATGAATCTACCAAGATCTTTAGTGTCAATGAATTCGTTGATTTCTTAGAAAAATATCAAAATGAATACGAAAATGATTTTGGAACAATTCTAACTATTGATGACTTTATCCAAAATCTAGCGCTTGAAAGCGATATCCAAACAGGGACTAATCAAAAAGAAAAAAACGCTTTAAAATTAATGACGATTCACAGTGCTAAAGGTTTAGAATTCAAGAATGTTTTTATTATTAATATGAATGAAAACATTCTACCAAGTGCTAGAGCAATATCATCTACTAATAGCAATAAAAAAATTGCTGAAGAAAGAAGAATTGCTTATGTAGCATACACTAGAGCTAAAGAAAACCTTTGATTATGCTCAAATGAAGATTATGATAATCGCTCAAGAAATGAATCAATGCCTTCAAGATTTTTATATGAAATCGGTAAAGAAGTATTAGATATTCAAAATAAAGCTAACAACATCATTCATCGTAACGACTTTCTAACTGATGAAGATGGTTGGTACAATTCTAAAAAAGATAGTTCAAATCTAAATGCTTGAAACTCAACCACTGAAATAAAACATAACTATTTTGTCGGTGAGATTATTTACCATAAAGTTTATGGTGAAGGAATCGTTCGTTTAATTGGTGATTCAACAATTAAAGTAACTTTTAAAGATAAAAAATCTGGTAGCAAAGAATTGCTTAAAGATCACAAGTTAATTAGCTATGTCAAAGAATAAAAATCAATTAATTCGTAAAGAATTAATTGATCAAGCAATTGCGTTTGCTAAAACAAACGATAAGAAAATTATTGATGAATCATTAACAAAAATAGTTTTTGAATATATTAAATCCAACAACTTTAAAAAGATCGGTCTTTATAGTAGTTTGATTTATGAGTTTGATACAATTCAATTAATTCAAAAATTAATTGATGATAATTATCAGGTTTTTTTACCTAGAGTTAATGATGATAATACAATTGATTTTTACCAGATTGAGTCATTAGATTTTAGTTTTGATCTTAAATATAAAATCAAACAACCTATAAATTCTATAAATAAACTTGATAATAATCTAGATTTATTTATTATCCCTTTAGTAGGTTATAATTCCAGAAAAATCAGACTGGGTCATGGTAAAGGGTGCTATGATAGATTTTTTAATAATTTAAAATATAAAGGTTATAAAGTTTGTGTTGCATATGACTTTATGCTTAACGATCAATTTGATACACATCAATATGATGTAAAAATTGACTATATCTTTAATATTAATAACTTATAAATACATATGAAAATTCTATTTCTTGGTGATATTTTTGGCGTAAATGGTCGAAATATTATAAAAAAACATCTTTGCAATTTAAGAGTTGAACACAATGTTGATTTAGTTATTGCTAACGCTGAAAACTGCACACACGGTAAGGGTTTATCAAAACAACATTATGTTGAATTAATGAGTTATGGAATTGATTTCTTTACAATGGGAAATCATACTTGAGCTAAGAAAGAAATTTTAGATATTTTAAGAAATAAACAAAATATCATTAGACCACTTAATTTAGATAAGAGTTTTCAATATTGAAATGACGGCTTGGGAACAAGTGTTATTAAATATAAAAATAAAAAGATTAGAGTTACTAATATGCTAGGTGAGGGCGTGAAATTAAACTTTAAACTTACTAATCCTTTTTATGTACTTAAAGATTTAGTTAAAAATACCAATGAAGATCTTCATATTGTTGATTTTCATGCTGAAACAACAAGCGAAAAAAATGCTTTAGCTGTTTATTTTGACGGTCAAGTATCAGCAATCTTAGGAACTCATACACATGTGCCAACAGCAGATTTAAGACTAACTCCTAAAGGTATGATTTATGTTACCGATGTGGGAATGTGTGGTCCTGGGTTTGGAAGTATTATCGGCGCAAAAGCGCAAAACGTATTAACAAAATTCTTTTATCCAGACCAAAGATTTAATTTAGAAGTATCTAAATTAGGTGCGCAATTAAATGCGATTTTAATGGAATTTGATGATCGTACTAATAAAGGTATATCAACTAAAAGGATTCAAATTTTAGAAGACGATGTTGAAAATTATTTAAAAGAAGATTTTTCAACTATTTAGCAGTTTGCACTGAACCAATTTTTATATATTGCTCATAAATCTCGTTAATCGAGAACTTATGTTCATAGAATGCTAATATTGTATTCTTATCAACAATTAAATCATGTAATAATGAGTTTGTTATCTTTTTATCTTCTAGATAAAGATAAAACTCATTTTTATTTTTATTAAAAATCCAATTGATTTTTGCTTCACTAAATAACTTCTTAGCATTATTAATATCAGTTAATTTAATTACGTATTTTTTATACTTAGCATCAATCTGATTAATCTCATTAAGGTCACCACTAAAAATAACTTTTCCCCCATCAAGGATTGTGATGCTATTAGCATACTGATCAACCTCAGTTAAAACATGTGAAGAGATAAAAATTGAAGTCTGATTTTTTTCTTGAAGTTGTTTGGTAAAATCCATAAATTCAATTCTTGCTTTAGGGTCTAGATTAGCAGTCGGTTCATCTAGAATTAATAATTCTGGATCACTTAATAATGACTGAATCAAAATAATCTTTTTCTTTTGACCAGAAGAAAATTTATTTGGATTAGCTTTAGCTAATCTAATCATATTAAATTCTTCTAGTTTTTTAGTTACCTTATGTTGAGCTTGTTCTTTAGTTAATCCAGATAATCTACCCATTCAAACTAAGTATTCAAAAGTATTTAAATTATTTGAAAATCTTGATACTTCAGGAACATAACCAATACATTTTCTAGCATCAGGAACTTCGCTATCAATACCATTAATAAGAATTGTTCCACTAGTTTTTTTAAACGCTCCAATTATTGTTTTTATTGTCGTAGTTTTACCTGCCCCGTTAGCTCCAATAAAAACATGGTATTGATTCTTTTTAACAGAAAAATTAATACAATTAATAACTGGATCTTGATTGCGTTTAAATTTTTTAGTTAGGTTAATAACTTCTAAAATCTTTTGATTATGCATAGTCTTTTGAATAATATAAAACTGATGAAATGCCTAATAGAGCAACTGATACTGATGCTAATATAATAACAATAACTCAAGGATTAACAATAGGTTCTTTTCTAATTTCATAAGTATTAGCTAATTGATCTTTTCTTATTGCGTTAGGATATAAATTAACAAAATAAGGTTGTTTTTTATCTTTACCTTCGATTTGTTCTCTAATCGATGAAGTATTAATTACTTGACCGATATATAACGAAACATAATTAATAAATAGTTGGTTATAGAATAATAACTTAATATCATTTAGACTAATCTCTGGTATTTTTAGATCTGATACGAAGTTATTCAAAAATAATCTAATAAAATCAGGTAAGTTTTGATTAATATTAGCATTATGATCAACCCCTGGAATATTGTTAAATAATTGATCATTATCAATTATTGCTTGAGTGTATTTGCTAAATTTTTTAATATTAGTTATATTGTTAGCTTCAGATAACGAATAAAATAAATTTGTTCGATCTCTATAGACTTTTTGTGCTTTTTGCTTATTTGTAAGGTTGTCTGTTTTTTCTATTTCTGCAATAAAATCATACATTAAATTTGGTGATCTTAATAAATCATTAAAGATCACCAAATTAGGTGATAGTTTAGCAATTAATTGTTCTGGTTTTAGTTTTCTTAATTCAGTTATTTCACCAAGATATTTAGTAGCTAATTCTCTAAGCAGTGATAAAATTGAGCGTTGCTGACTATTCTTAGTTGATGTAAAAACATTTTTATAAAAAGTTTGATAAGCTTTAGTTAATAAATCATCATTATTATCATACTTCTTATATAAATCAAATTCTGCTGTTTCAGTTTTGTAGTTTTGATTGTCATCTTCAAGATAACTAAAACTTGGTGGGTTGATAATTCTTAAAAATGAAGTAGCTGATTGTGTTGGTAAAGGAGTTGTTAAAAATAATTTGTATTCTTCTAATTTTAATAACCCCTTTTCGTCAGGCATTTGTGTGAATAAACTAATATTATAGAACTCGTTTTGATTGAATAGTTCATCGAATACTATTTTAGTATTTGATGATAAGAAATTAACATTAGCATTCTTTTCATAAGATAAACTATTCAAGTTGTAAATTGAATTCAATGCGTTACCAATATTGATATAAAAAGATTGATTATAAAAAGTTTTAGCTTCAGCTTCTTGATAAATCTTTTTTATATTATCTTTATCAGCTTTTTTTGATGGATTCGGTTCAAAAACAACGTTTTTACCAGTTGGATTACCATTTTTATCTAATTGTTTGGTTAAAAAAGAACGATCTAATAAGCTATGTTTAGAGCTTGATAAAACTCTAGCAGGTGATTCAAAGAAAAGGTTAGATAATGGTGTTTGAAAATTAATTAAGAATGTGGCTAAAAAAACAATAACAATCGTACTGTTTTTAGATAATCCAAACGAAACTATGATTGAAATCGAACCAAAGAATAATGAATTAATAAAGTTGCCAATAAACAATCCTAGCATTAAGTCCTTCATATTTTGAAGTTTAAATTGTGGATTGATTTTAGCAATAATCGCACTACAACTTATTAAAAAGCTAAATACTAAACAAGTGATAAACAAAACTAGAAATTTCGCTATTACATAAACTCTCCGCGAGACTGGCTTGGAGATAATAATCAATTCAGTGCCATCTGCTACACCATCTTTAAATAAAAACATCGAGACCATAATCCCGAAAATTGAAGCTACTGGGATTAAAAATGTTGATATTTGGATAACTGGGTTATTTCAATATTGTGCTGGCGATGTTTTTTGGTACAGCGGAAAAACTAAAAGGATTACTAAAACCATTAAAAAATAAGCTAATATCGTAGCTCAAATAAACGGTTTTTTAACAATTTGTTTTAATAAAAATGCGAAATAGACTAAAAATTGTTTTTGTTGTTTCATTTGTTTAAGTTAATAAAAAACTTGGCTTTTTAATGCCAAGTTTATTTTATTATTTAATTATTTACTAAATAGATTTTTGTATATCTCTGTGTATTGCTTAACAGGGATGATTTCAAGATCTTTTAAGATTTCCTTAGGAACTTCATCTAAGTAACGTTCATTTTTTTCTGGTAAGAAAATCTTTCTAACTCCACCACGGTGCGCTGAAATAGTTTTCTCTTTAACACCACCAATAGGAAGAACTTTACCTCTTAAAGTAATTTCACCAGTCATTGCTACTGATGGACTTACTTTTTTATTAGTAAATGCTGAGATAATAGCTGTTGTTAATGCTGTACCAGCACTTGGTCCATCTTTTGGAATACCACCACTTGGAACGTGTACATGAAGATCTACTTTTTGGAATATTTCATGATCAATACCAAATTCAGTAGCATTAGCTTTAACATAACCTAAAGCAACATTAACTGATTCTTTCATTGTTTCTTTAAGGTTACCAGTAATCACAACATTACCTTTACCACCTTGAGCGATACTTACTTCAATCGGTAATAAATCACCACCGTATTGTGTATAAGCCATACCATTTACAATCCCAGGAATTGTAACTTCATCTTTTTGAGTATAGTCAAAGATTTCTTTTTTAAGGTAGTGTTTAACTTCTTCTACACCAATTGTTTGCGTTTTAAGTTTCTTATCTCTTAAAGCAGCAACTAAGAACTTACGAACGATTTGTTTGATAACACGTTCAAGACTTCTTACACCAGCTTCTTTAGTAAAGTGCTTGATAACGTGCATAATTCCTTCATCAGTGAAACTTAATTCTTCAGGAGTTAATTCTGCTTCTTTAAGCGCTCTTGGAATTAGGTAGTTTTTAGTGATTGATAGCTTTTCGTTTTCAGTATATGAAGTTAATTCAATAATCTCCATTCTGTCATATAAAGCTTCAGGGATACCTTCTACATAGTTTGCAGTCGCTACAAACATTACATTAGATAGATCGTAATCTTCTTCAATGTAGTTATCATTGAATTTGTTGTTTAACTCTGGATCTAATACTTCTAGCAATGCTGCTGTCGGATCACCATGGTTTGTTGATCGACCCATCTTATCAATTTCATCTAATAAGAATAACGGATTAGTCACACCAGCTTTTTTCATTCCTTTGATGATTCTACCAGGCATAGAACCTACATAAGTTCTTCTATGACCACGGATTTCAGATTCATCATGAACACCACCTAAAGAGATTTTTACGAACTCTTTATTAAGCGCTTCAGCAATTGATTTAACTAATGATGACTTACCAACTCCTGGAGGACCAACTAAACACATAATCGGACCTTTAGCGTTTTTAGAACGCATTGCTAAAGCTAAGTATTCAACAATCTTTTCTTTAACTTTAGCAAGACCGTAGTGGTTATCATCTAAAGTTTTAGTTACTTTGTTAATTTCAAAATTATTTTCTTTAACTTGCCATCAAGGTAAGTTGATTAATCAATCTAAATAAGATTTGATTACATTACCTTCTTGAGACATTGGAGCAGTTGATTCGTAGCGATCAATTTCAGTTAAAATACGTTCCTTAATATGTTTTGGGTAAGGATTTTCTTTAACTTTAGCTCTGATATTGTCGATATCATCTTCGCGATTTGTGATATCACCCAATTCTTCTTTAATTGTTTTTAATTTTTCACGAAGATAGTATTCATTTTGTTGTTTAGTAAGCTGTTTTTTCATTTTCAGCTCAATCATTTTTTCAACTTGTTTTACTTCTTCGTTACGTTCTGAATTTTTAAGATTACTTTGAGCTTTTTTTCAAAGTTTGAAATACAATTCAAAACGATCTTTAACATCATCAAGTTCTAAGAATGATTGTTGGTTGTGTTCTGATAAGAAATTAAATCCAATTTTATTGTTTGCGTTAGCAACTAAATTCATTGAGATTAAATCTCAATCATTAACTTCTAAATCACCTTTAGAAATATTTTTTAATTCATCAGAATCTTCTAGTAATCCTTCTTTTAGAATTAGATCACATAAATCTTTAGGCTTGATTGATGAAACAGTTTTACATACTGAATAACCAATTGGATCAGTATATTCTTCTAACTGAACATTCTTAAGTCCAGTTGTGCTAATTTTAATTCTTTCAACACCTCTAACAGTTAATTCGTAAGCAATTTCACCAGTATCACTGTCAATTAGTTCTTTGATTTTGGTAATTTCACACAATGTTCCGTATTTGTAAATGTCATTAATCGTTGGTTTATCGATTGTGTCATTTTTTTGAACAACAACTAAAATTTTCTCACATTCTTGTTTAGAAGATTGTGTCTTACGTTTAGCTTGGTCTTCTCTGATACTTTCTCTTAGCTTTTTAATAACTTCTAAAGATCGTGCCCTACCAATATTTAAAACATATTGGTTATAAGGGAATACAACCATTTTTCTAGAAATAATTAAATGTGCTTTTTGTGATGATTTTGTTGCTGCCATGAATTTATTGTGTTTTTTCCTTTCAAACAAAACTATATGAATAATATTATAGCACGATAATTAGCACTCTTATTATTTAAGTGCTAATTTAGGATGTTCTTTATTTTTTTAGGTTTTTTTGAATGATTAAATCAACTGTTTTCTTATTGATAATCATTGATTCAAAAAGTTCTTTTTGACCTGATAAATAACCTTTAAGAGCTTCTAATTGATCTTTTTGTAGCTCTTGATTATTAGTCATTGTCTTGATTTGTTGTTCAATTTCTTTTTGAACATCTTCTTCAGTAGCTTCTACTTTTTCAACAGAAGCAATTTCTTCAAGAACTAAAACTAGTTTAATTGCTTTAGTAGCTTGTTCAGTTAAGTTGTTGTAAAGTTGTTCTTTAGTTTTGTTTTGAATCTTAAGAGCATCATCTACAGACATCTTAATTTGTGCCATTTGATTTTCGAATTGACGGTATAGAAGTTGTACTTCACGATCAATTAAAGTTTTTGGAATGTGTGAGAATTCACATTTGTCAACTGCAAATTGGTTTAATAACATTGTGTTCATTTGACTAATGCGTTCATTTTTATTAATCTCAATTCTTTGCTTAATATCTTGTTTAGCTTCGTCAAGAGATTTGTATGAAGTTCTCATTATTTCATTAAGCTTTTCAACAGTCATTTCTGGCAATTGAACTTCTTTAATTGCGTTTAACTTAACTTTGAATAATACTGGTTTACCAGCATATGTTTTTTCGTGATAATCTTTAGGGAATGTTAAATCTAGGTTACGTTTTTCCTCAACTTTCATTCCAACCATTTGATCTTCAAAACCAGGGATAAATGAATTAGAACCAATTTCTAATTCATAGTTCTTAGCTTTACCACCTTCAAAAGCTTTACCATCGATTTCACCAGAAAAATCTAAGAAGGCAATATCACCTTTTTCTAAAGTAGAACCTGCAGCTTTATCAACTAATTTACTAGCTGATTTAAAGATTCTTACAAGTTCTTTTTGTAATTCTTCATCATCAACTGGTTTAGTTTCAACAAAACCACTAATTGATGAATAATCCCCAAGTTTTACTGTCGGAACAGTTTCAAAAGCATAACTTAAAGTTAATTTTTGATCATCAAGTTCAATAACTTCAACATCTGGACGTTCTTCTAGCACTTCTTCAGATTCAGTTAATTTTTCTTGTTTAACTAATTCTGTGTAGATTGGTTGAGTTAAACTATTGATCGCACGATCATATACGTTAGCATGGTTAATGTATTTAACAGCTTCATTAAAAGGTACATGACCTTTTCTAAAACCTTGAATTTTTACATTTTTAACAGCCGCATTAAGCTTTTTTTGATATGCGTCTGTTCAAGTTTTTTGATCAACATCCAGGATGTATTTTACTTTATGATCAACATTGTTTTTTTCGCGAATTTTAAACATGACTATTTTGAATTACAAACATTATTTTACTCGTACTATTTTACAATAATAAAATTTTATTCATTAATACAACTTAGAATGACATCATAAACAACTGAATCGATCTTGTCATTTGGGGTTTTATTTTCAAAACAGTTATTTACATATCTAATAATCCCACTAGCTAATTCTTTAGCTTTAGCTAGATCAGGATAACTAGGATAATATGTCTGCATAATTGTATTTGTAATCTCACTTGCTAATTGTTCTTTTGAAGGATCTTTATAGAAACTATCTTCAACTTTATCTAAGATTTCATTGAAATAATCTTGTGTACCAATTGCCCAGATATCATTCTTAGTTAAACAGACTTCATAAGTTTGTTTAAGTTTATTGTTATAAACATTAAACTTGATATTATTGAAAGCTTCAATATTTTGAAGTAATTGCGCTGCTAACAATTTTGAACTATTATCATATGTCTTGGTAATAAAGATATGTCGAAAAAATTCAAAATCATCAAAATTTCAATAATTTTTTTCTTTAGTAGCTAAATAATCGAAATATCAAAGGTTATCTGGAAAATTGATTATTGTTTTATTAATCAACTCTTTTTTATCAAGCTTTTCAAGTCAATCAAACTCATCTTCATACATCTTTCTTTTAGTAATCAATAAAGCTTGATTGAAATAATCAATTAAATCTAAAGGTAAATAATCAGTATCAAGCTCTTCTTGAATACTTGCTAAAGCTTTTTTATAAAGCTTTTTTTCAAGATCCTGGTTGATTAATTCTAATAATGAAAGATAAAACCTAATCTGTTCATTATCATTATCAGGATTAGATTTAATAGCTTGTATGATCTGATCAATGCTGTTAAATGTTTGTTGTTGATTATTCTTTGTGTTCATCGTTTTTGTGTGGTTTGATTTTTTCTTTAGCTTCACCTGACACTACAATGTAATATTGCAAGTTAGTTATACCGATCTTATCAAAGTATTCTTTTAATTGTTGATTGATAGAATCAGGTATCACTAAAGTATTTAGGTTTTTTTTGTTTCTTGATTGATTATTAATGAAATAAATATGTTCATGAACTTCGTGTTTGATAGTGTAATAACGTTTTAAATCATGCGAAGTGTTAAGGAATGAATCAACAATATTAAGTTGAATGAATGTTTGTAAAACATTATAGATTGATGAGATATTAGGTCTTGTTTTGGTTTTTTTAGCAATATGTTCTACAATATCTTCAATCGAATGATAATTAGAATCATCTAATAAACATTCTAGAATCAGTCTTCTAGGCTTGGTGATTCGATATTCGTTTTTATTAAGGATTTTTAGATAATGCTGAATTTGATTAGCTTTAGTCATTTACTAGTCCTTTAATAAATTTTTTATCATTAATCATTTGGATCTCTTCTTTATATAAAGGGATCTCACCCTTAATTGGATCATCGATTCAAGGCGTTTCTAGAATAATCACTTTATCCTTAATTTTTTCATGATAAATGAAGTTGATTAAGTTATCAAATCCAATAAGACCATAACCAATATTAGCATGGCGATCTTTTTTAGAACCCTTAGGGTTTTTAGAATCATTTAAATGGATCACATGTAAGTATTCTAAGCCGATTACTTGATCAAATTGGTCGATAATTCCTTGAGTATCAGATAGATCATAACCAGCATCATGAACGTGACAAGTATCAAAGCAAACACCGATTCTTGATTTGTCATCAATTCTATCGATAACATACTTAAGATCTTCAAATTTTGAACAAATTTGTTGACCTTTATCTGCCATTGTTTCTAGACAAATAATTGTTTTGGTTGTTTGCGCGATCGCTTTATTTAATTCATTTACTAAATGATCTAATGCTTGAGTTTTGTTATCAACATTTAAAGCTGAACCTGGGTGTAGAACAAAATACTTAGCACCTAGTTCATATGTTCTATGCAATTCGCTGACAAAAAACTCAAAACTTCTTTTTCGTTTAACTTCATCGCCATTCGCTAAATTAATTAAATAAGGAGCGTGTACAACATAGTTATCATCTAAATCGCCTAAATTGTTGTTTTTTAAGTATTCTTTAGCTAAATCTAGTTTGAATTCAGTAGTGGGTACTCGTTTAAAACTTTGTGGCGGACCGCTATAAAACATAAAAGTAGTTGCATTATAATCAACAACTGTTTTTACCATTTCAAGCATAAAATCAGGTCTTTTAGCTCCAACAAAGCAACCTAAATACTTTAATTTTTCTGTTTTCATATATAAATAAAAAAACCATATAGGTTTTATCGCCTATTGGTTTAATTTTAATTTGTTTTATTTTAAAAATTACTTGCTTTCAACAACAACGCTAACTTTAGTTCTGTTACCCATAAATTTAGTGTAACGAACAACACCGTTAGCTAATGCGAATAGCGTATCATCTTTACCTTGACCAACATTTTTACCAGGTCAGATTTTATTACCTCTTTGACGGTAAATAATTTGACCAGTTTTAGCTTGTTGACCATCAGCGATTTTAGCACCTAAAAATTTAGGGTTTGAATCACGTCCGTTTTTAGTTGAACCCACACCTTTTTTAGAAGCAAAAAATTGAAGGTCTAAGTGAAATCAGATTTTTTTCATTATTATTTTCCTGTAACGATTCTGTTAGTTTCATCAATTATCTTGATGTTTTTATCATAGACTGAAGCAATCACTGATAATTGTGTTTTAATAACATTGATTGCGGTTAAGTTTTTTATATTAACTTCAAGCAACTCTAAGAAGATTGAATTATTTTCTTGATTTTTAATTACCTTAACATCTTCAGGTTTAAAGTAATTAATCCCACCAAAAACAATCGCACTAACTCCTGCGCACACAATATCGCGACCGTGGTTGTCAAAAAAAGCGTGACCTGAGATCTTAATTGCGCTTGCATAAAAAGTTATGTCAATCATCTTATATATCTTATCCGTGCTTGATTTCTACAACTTTAAGCTTAGTGTATGGTTGTCTGTGACCGTATTTTTTTAAGTGGTGTTTTTGTGAGATATGCTTAATTACATTAATCTTCTTTTGTTTACCTTGTTTAACTACTTCACAAACCACAGAAGCTCCAGCTACGAATGGTTTACCAAATAAGCCGTTTACAAAATAAACTTTATCAAAAACAACTTTAGCACCTACTTCTGAATTAATTTTTTCAACGTAGATTTCATCGTTTAATTTAACACGGTATTGTTTTGAACCTGATGCAATAACTGCAAACATTTTATTTTTTTCCTCCAGATAGACTCGTTATGATGGCGATCAATAGACATTGATACTTTATATTATTAACCACTTCTAAACGGTTGAAACTAGATTTTATTCTAATTTTGCTTATTTTTAAAATAAGTCTTATATATTATATCAAAAAAATCAACTACATCAGGTTTGATTCATCAACATTAACCTGATTTAATTCGTAATAATAACCTTTTTTAGCAATTAATTGCTCATGGTTACCACTTTCAACAATCTTGCCTTGTTTCATTACAAGGATATTATCAACATTAATAATTGTTGATAATCTGTGCGCTATTAAGATTACGGTTTTATTTTTCATTAATTTAAAAATCGCATCTTGAATATTTTTTTCGGTTTTCGAATCCACACTTGAAGTGGCTTCGTCCATGATTAAGATTTCTGCGTCTGATAAGAAAGCTCTTGCTAATGCGATTTGTTGTAACTGACCACTTGATAAATTAGTTTGGTTTTCATCGATATAAGTATCATAACCATCTTTTAAATTATCAATAAAATCGTGAATTTTAGCATCTTTAGCTGCTTGTATCACTTGTTCTTTAGTAGCTTTTTGATTAACGCAAGCAATGTTGTTATAAATCGTATCACTAAACATAACACTATCTTGCAACACTACACTAATCATTTCGTTAAAATGATATTCATCAATTTTGGTGTAATTCATATCATTAAGATAAATATGTCCCTTAGTTGGTTGATAATATCTTGATAAGAGATTCATAATCGTAGATTTACCTGAACCAGTTTCACCAACAAGTGCTATTGAACTGTTAGCTTTAATTTCAAAGCTAACATCATTAATTGCTAAGTTTTTATCATCATATGAAAATGAAACATTTTCAAATTTAATAGATTGAAGTTTATCAATCTTTTGTTTTTGGTATTCAAACTTTTGTTTTAAATCTAAGAATTCTTTAATTCTTTTGATCGAAACAAAAGTTACTTGAACATCAGCTGCTACTCTGAATAGATAACCTAATTCACCTAAAGCAAATCTTAACATTAAGTTAAAGATCGTAATTAATCCTAGATTAATATCTTTAATAAAATAAACTGGTGATCCTGAAGGGATATTTAACGCTTGAAATAATAAAGAGAATACAAACCCAGCAATAATAATGCTATCTTCGAATAAAAAATTGATCGGATAGATTGTTGAAAATATTCTAGACGATCTCAAGTTAGCTTTTAGATATTGATTACATAATTCTTTAAATTCTTGATTAATGATATCAATAATATCTAATGATTTAATCAATTCATATTGTTGAATATGTTCTTCGATAAAAGTCGAGATCTTTTCATAAAGATCTTGAGTTTTCTTTTGGCGTTTGTTAGCAACTTTAATTACTGCCAATTGCACAATAAACATAAATACCATTAATCCTAATATGATTAATGTTAGGTATGGCGAGATTACAAATAGAGCAATAATAATAAAAGTTGCTACGATCGGTGTTGAAAAGATCTCACTTAAGAATGTTGATAAGTTAGTTGATATTAGATCAATATCAACTGAGATCTTATTAATGATCTCACCGTGCATGATCTTTTCAAGGGTTAATAAATCTATTTTATGAATCTTTCTAAATACGATATCTCGGATTCTTACAGTAGTGTTATACGCAGTTTTAATCGCAATCTTAGCACTAGTAACATGACAGATAAATAAAACAAAATACAAAGCTGCTGAAATCCCTGTAAATTTTAATAGTTTAATTCAATTCTCTTGTGCTACTATAGGATTTTCTAAAGTGATATTAACAAAAATATTTTGAATTACATACCCAAAGATAATTGAACCTGTGATTGTTAATAATGACTTAAAAGTAGTAAAGATCATCATCAAGATAAGCGCTCGCTTATCTTGTTTTAAGAATTGAAATAAGTGCTTAACTTCTTTCATTAAACATCGTCTCCAATCTTTTTTTGTGAATCATAGATCTCTTTATAAACATTACAGTCATTTAATAAGTTAATGTGGGTATCAAAACCTACGACATTACCTTTATCTAGAACAATAATCTTATCAAGATCTTTAATGTTTCTAATCTGTTGACTGATAAAGATTTTAGTTTTGTCTTTGTAGTTATCCAAGATATTATCAAGCACTTTTTTAGCAGTAATATTATCAAGTGCAGTTAGCGAATCGTCAAAGATCATGATCTTACTGTCTTTGATTAATGTTCTAGCAATACATACTCTAGCTTTTTGACCACCAGATAAGTTGTTGCCAAATTCTACTAATTGATGATCTAATTTATCACTAAAATTATTGATAAATTCATCTGCGCAAGCGTAGTTAATTACTTGGTCGATTTGTTTTTGTGTCGCTTGTAAATTAGCTTTAACTATATTTGATTTGATCGTTCCTGAAAATAATAACTTCTTCTGGAAGTCATAACTAACATTTTTTCTAATGTGCTTAATATTATATTGATTGATGTCAATACCATCAATAAAAATCGAATTATCATTAGGTTTTTTAATGCCAGATAACAATGAACAGATTGTTGATTTACCAGAACCAATTGAACCAATAATTCCGATGTTTTCACCTGGATTGATCATTAAATTAATGTTCTTTAAAACATTAAAATTGTTTTGTTCATACTTATAATTTAAATTCTTAAATTCGATTTTACCAAAAATCGGATTGGTTAATTTATTTTTATCTAAATCTTCGTTTTTTAACTCTAAAATCTCTTTAAAACGGCGTTGAACTGGTCTTGTTTTAATCATGTTTAAAGCATAATCAGCAATCGCAATTACAACATAACTACTAAATGTTAAATAGTTTAAAAACCCAATCACAGTACCTGGACTTAGATTTGAATTAACTTTGTTTAAATAACCTGAGGTTACTAATACAAGTGTAATGAAAATGTTTATAGCTAAAAAGATTAAATGATACATTGAAGTAAGGATTAAATCAGCTCTAATAATTGATTTAAACCAACTCTTATGATGATCATCATATCTTGCTGTTTGGAATTCTTCCAAGTTAAAAATTCGAACGACTTTAAGTCCAGTAATGTTTTCACGAATCACTTGATTTAAATTATCAAGTGATTTGTAACTATCTTGATAATGATCCTCAGTTTTTCTAGATCCTCTAACAATAATGAAAATAATTAAAGGAATAAAAATTAAATAAATTATCGATAAATATGGACTCAATGCGATTGAAAAACTTATGTATACAAGTAGTTCAAAACAACATTCAATCATATATACCAAAACATTGATAGCGGTTTTTTCGAGTTTCGCATAATCAACATTAATCCGATTGATTAATGTTGATTTTTTATAACCATAGAATTCTTCTAATGAGAGATTATTAATCTTGTAATAGATCTGGTTTTTAAAAAGATTAGAAGCTAATAATGTTTGTTTTAACAACATTATTCTTCCGATAATTTTAATAATAAAACTAAAGATGATTAAACCAAAACTAAAAGCAGTTAGATTAATAACTGCTTGAATTTTATTCTTAGGATCTGGAATTAATCAATCTGCTTGTTTTTCACCGCCAATAATATCAACAAAACTTTCAATTAAACGAACAACATAACCAGAAGCAATCACATAAGCAATACAAAAACTAATACCAATAATGGTAATAATTCAGTTTTTTAATTTAAAATTTCTTAATATGTACTTCATTTATTCTGAAAGTCAGTTATAAATCTTATTTCTTAGTTCTAAGAAGAACTTACGTTCATCATTAATTATTTGATTAGTTCCAAAATGGTATTTAGAATAAGCTAAATCAACTACACAAAAATAGTTCATGATGATACTTGAATAAGTAAATAATGTGTATTGATTATTAAATTTTTCGTGAAACTCGTTGATGATATCTAATAATTGTTTTTTAAAATCAGCAACATTGTTACATTGATCGAAATTAATATATGGTTTAGTTAATTGCTCTGCGATCTTTGGTAATCGTTGCGAATTCTTAATTCTTTCTAGATTAACTTCGTAAAAATTTTTTATTTCGCTAAAATTAAAATTGTCTAAAGCATTTAGACACTCAACGAAATATTCTTTAAATTTCGTTGTCGCCTGATCTAATTTATTACTCATATAATTTGGGATAATAAAACTAAAAGAATTATAAATTATTTAATTTATAATACACAACTCAATGGGGATGTCAAGGCTTCGACATGATTGATAAACTTATTGGTTCAGTAGGGTCTGCCCTTTATAGCTCAAGGTAAAAATAACCGACAAAACATCTAAACAACTAGCTGAAGAAAACTTTGTTTTAAATCAGTTAGGAAACAACTACGCTTTAAATTTCTAAATAAATAATATATAAAAAGCGGGCTTAATTTTCTTATAGAAAATTAATGCTAATTCGGATAAAACTAAATTTTGTTCTTGTTTGAAGTTTTACTTATTAATATTGATTAATAAGTTTTATATTAAGCAATTACTACGAACTAAATAATTGAAGTTTATAACTTAGTTCTAAAAAACTAAACTTCTAAACTGTAAATAAAACTAATCTGATGAGTCGATTGTGGAAACGGGTTCGATTCCCGTCATCTCCACCATTAATACAAAACTTTACCAATCTTCTTTAACTAATTGTTAGAGAAGATTTTTTATTTTATTGTCCCTTTATTTTGTTTTTTGTCCCGATATATTACACTTTATAAAAAGCGTTTAGATTAGGAAAATATAAAAGGTGCTTGAATTATGAAAAAAGGTTATGTTATAAATTTGATTAAATATTACGCAGAGCACAATCACCCAGGGTTTAGAGCGCAGGCTTATCAGATAGCTAACGAATTTGAAAAGATTGGTGATTTAGAATTATCAAGCTATATCGTAAGTTTATTGGCAGGTGATTTTAGTTTCTTTCCTCAGATTGTTGAAAGTGATTTACAGTTCATAAAAAAGATTGATGTTTGAAAAAATTCATTACCTTTACCAACTGAAATCGAGAGTGATATTATCGGAATAATTAATGCTACTAATCGTAAGATTGGTGTTAATAAATTCTTGTTTCAGGGAGCACCTGGAACAGGTAAAACCGAAACTGTAAAACAAATGGCAGTTATCTTAAAAAAGACATTATATACCGTAGATTTTGCAAATTTAGTTGATAGCAAACTTGGAGAAACTGTAAAAAATATTAATAGATTATTTGATGAAATCAATAGAGGTATTGACCCTAGTAATTCAATTATTTTATTTGACGAAATTGATGCGATAGCTATGGATCGAACTAACTCAAAAGATCTAAGAGAAATGGGTAGAGCTACTACTGCTATACTTAAAGGTTTGGACGGCTTAAATGAAAAAATTATTATTGTAGCTACAACCAATTTATACGAACACTTTGATAAAGCACTTACTAGAAGATTTGATTCTGTTATCAACTTTAATCGTTATTCTAAACAAGATCTAATGGAGATTGCTGAAATCATCTTAAACAGTTATTTATCTAAATTTGATAACGTTACTAAAAACATTCGTTTGTTTAAGAAAATCATCGAATTACAAGAAAAGATTCCTTATCCTGGTGATTTAAAAAATCTGATTAGAACATCTTTAGCTTTTAGTGATCCAAACAGTGAATATGATTATCTAAAAAGGTTATACGAATCAATAACAAATGATCGAACTAAAGATCTATCAAATTTAAAGAAAAAAGGATTTACTGTTAGAGAAATTGAAATCCTAACAGGAATATCTAAAAGTCAAGTATCGAGGGAATTAAATAGAAAATAAAAATAATTCAATAATAAAAAACCTAAAAAAGTATATAATGATGCAGGTCTTTGAGGAATTAGCATAAACTCTAAGGAACGTTACGATGGAAGCTCTGATGGACCAACTAAATTCGCTATAGTTATTACTATCAAAGAAGTAAACGGCAAAAACAGAATTCATGATTTTATTAGAGGTTCCATAGCAAGAGAATGAATCGTTAATGAAATCGATATCAACGAACGAATTATTATTAACAATAAATCTGAAGACGAAATTGATTGAGAATAATTTTAATTATTTAAATCATTCATATCTTTACCAACAAAACATAAAAAAATATTGGTTTTTAAACCAATATTTGATTTTGTTTCATTATTTCAATAAGTTCATTAAAGATCTCATTAATTTCTTCTGTAGTAAAGGTCTTATCAATTTGTTTTAAATAACATCTAACTGTGTATTTAATCTGTTGATAAAGATCATTCTTATCAGCTTTTTTAGATCCATCAAAGATTGAGATAATCTCTCAATTCGATAACTTATTAAAATTGTTAGCAATTTTGATAAAACAATCAAAATTATCTTCTTTTTTCAATTGGAAGGTAATATCACGACTTACTCTTTGGTGATGATCATACCCTTCATATGTTCTAGTATAACGGTTAATTGAAGTAATCAAGCGTTCTAGGTTGATATCTAAACAATAGATATCTTGATCAGCTAAATCAAATTCTTTTAAAACAGATTTTTTAATCTTACCAATATAACCGATTGTCTCATCATACACAACCAGTTTTAATGAATCATTCTTAACTAAATAAGTGTCATCATTAATCTCTTGGTAATTACAATTAAACCCAAAGTTTTTAATAATGATATCACTAATCCCTTTCATCGTGATTAAATCGAGTTTAACACCAGAATTAGGATCATATGTATTATTAAATAAGTTATTCGTAGCAATTAAACCAATATGGTGGTTGCAACTATTTTTAGATAACAAAGTTTGAATCTCAAAGATTGGTTCTAACTTATTTTTGTATGATTGGTTTAATTGGTAGATCTCTAATAAATTAACTAGAATATTTTGTCGGTAATATTGTCTAGTTTCTGATATCGGGTTGGATACTACAATCGGGTCTTGGTATCTAAATAAGTTTAATAACTGACATCTTTTTTGAGATGTTAAGTTATATGTTCTGACATGATTGAATTTTAATGAACGCAGTTTTTTAGATAATTTAGTTAATAAATCATCCGTTTCATTATTTACTTCTAATAAATAATCAGCCTTAATTGGGATCGGTTCGAATTGGTTAATATTTAAAATCTTTAACAATTCTTCAACTAAGTCTTGTCAGTTATAAATATCATTACGATAACTTGGTACCTCAATAATGTCATTCTTAACTAAGAAACCAAGATTAGTTAGATATTTCTTAATCTTTGCATCAGATAAATAAACACTAGCGCCTAGTAAGCTTCTTATCTTATCGTAATTAACCTTAACTTGTTGGTTATATTCATCAATACTGATTTGTTTAGTAATTTCTGATAATTGACTATTAGAAGATCTATCAATCAAATATTGATAGATATATTCAATCGTCATCTTAGTTTGATATAGTGAGATATCTTTTGAAAAAAGATTAGCACTTTTAGTTGAAATCTTATGGAAATTAGCAGTTTTTCTTATTTGGTATTTATCAAAATTACCAATCTCAATGAAATAACTTGTGGTGTTTTCATCAATTGCTGTCGCTTTAGAACCAATTACACCTGCTAGTGCTATGATTTTTTCAGAATCAACAACAATCAGATCACCTGGTTGAATCATATACTTCTTGTTATCTAATGCCAAGAATTCTTCTTGTTTGACTGCTTCAATTAATTTAACCTCACCCTTAATTTTATCAGCATTATGAATATGGAAAGGGTTAGCAGTAAACAATGGAATTAGATTAGAAAGATCAACAATATCATTAATCGGTTTGATTTGATTGTTAATCAAGATCCCTTTAGTGTTTCAAGTTGATTCTTTAACTTGATGGTTTCTTAAATGAATCCCGCCAAAGTATTTAGCTTTGTTATTAGTTTCATCGGCTACTTTAATATCAATTTGATGAAAATCAGCTTGTTTATGCGTGCCAATTACCGAAACATACTTAAGGTTTAAATAAGCTGATAATTCTTTAGCTAAAAATCTAACCCCATACCAGTCAGGACGGTTTGAAGGTAAAGAAATATCAAATATCGTATCATCGATATTTAGATATTTATAAACATCTTCATCACCTAATTTGGCTTTATCTAGAATGATGATATTTGAAGCATCTTTAGCTGATAAGTATTGTTTGTATTCAGGATTAAGATCAGCATAAGAACATAATAAACCGTTCGTATTAACCCCACGGTAGTCACTGTTTATAACAGTGATCCCGCCAGGTAATTCTGCACCTTCTTTAGCAACAATAACGTATTTGTTAATTTGTTCTTTAGCATCAGATAAATTTGGTGATTCTGATATCACATTAATGAAATCATTATCATCAATCTGAATACTACAGATATTATCATTTACTGAGTGCGGGTGTTTTTTAATATTAATGATCTTCCCGATTACTAAATAATCGATCTCATTGAATTTTTTAACCGATTCAACTTCAGCACCAATCGCATTCAATGCTTCAACAATTTTATTATCATCAACCTTAATGATTGATGGTATGAAATTAGATATAACTTTTTTTGATAACAACATAATTTATTTACTCATAAAACTGTTTGTTGAATCTGAAATCATTAAGATAAAAATCCCTGATATCAGTGATGTTATTTTTTAACATCGCAACGCGTTCAATCCCGATTCCAGCAGCTATTCCAACCATCTCTTCTGATTTAATGTTAGCCGCTTTTAACACATTAGGGTGTAATACCCCAGAACCCATAATCTCGATTCAACGAGTTCTCTTACATAAGAAACAACCATTTTGACAATTTCAGCATTCTACATCAACTTCAAAACTAGGTTCAGTGAATGGGAAGTGTGATAGTCTAAAACGAGTCTTAAGATCACTACCAAACATATGTTCAATAAATTTAGTAACAAATCATTTTAAATTGGCTAGTGATAAATTCTTTTTAACTCACATAAAATCCATTTGCATGAATTGATGTGAATGAGTAGCATCATCCGTATCATTACGATAAACATTACCAAAGCTAATCACGCGGATGTCTTTGTGTTTATTCATCGCTGAAATCGCTTGAATCGTTCCTGCTGTACAGTGAGTTCTTAATATCTTTTTATTATCAATATAAAACGTATCAGTAGTAGCTCTACCTGGATGATCCATAGGAATATTAAGATCATCAAAACAATGCTTAACTGTAACTAGTTCAGGGTAATTAACAATTGTAAAGTTGAATTTTTTAAAAAATTCAACAATCTGATTAATCACTAAATTTAATGGATGCATTGAACCATCTACTAAATTGAGCGCTGGAATCATTAGATCATAGTTCGGTTTTTGAACTTGATCACTATCTACTTCTAATGAACTTTGTTTAGTTTCAAAGATTTCGTTGATCTTAGTTTGCAATAAGTTTAAATTCTTACCAAACGCTTTTTTTTCTTCTAAGTCAACAATCTTTTTAAGCTCACCAAATAAAGGTGTTACGTGTTTTTTTATAAAGATGTTTTTAGTTACAATTAGCTCTTTTTTTTCTTTAATTGAACTAATCGTCTTATTAAAATCATCAATGATAAGTTGAATATTCTTCATATACTGATAATTTAAGTATTAAGGTATAAAAAAGATATTTAAAGTCGTAAGAGCTTTAAATATCTTCATTAACGCGTTCTAAAATAACGTTGCTAACTCTAAAGTATTCTTTAATTAATTCTTTAAAGTTTAAACGCATTAAACTAATTAGAGTTAATAATTCGTCAATAAATTTTTGACAAGATCATCAATCTTCCATTGATAAGCAAAGTTCGTAAAGTTCTAAAAAACGTTTTGATGCTATTAAACTTGAAGGTTTTTGTTTTTGTGGTTTAACATCAACAACGTAATTAAGTTCACTTTTCTTACTTTCATCAATTTCAGATTTAAATTGAATAAGAAAACTTAATGACAAGTGCAAAACGATAGCACAAGCTTCTAAAACTTCAGGACGATTTAAGTCTTGTTCATCTTTTCAAAACTTATACGACTTAGTTACATTAGCTAAGTTACCGATTTCTACTGCTAATCACAATCTTCTTTGTTTTTGATTTTTCTTATAAGAGCTTTTAGTTATTTTGAAGATCTTATTATCAAGCTCTGCTTGTTCTTCTATTAACTTTTCAAGATCTAAAAGCATATTATTTATTTACCTGTAACTTCTTTAACAAATTTTTTGAAAGCTTCTGGATCGTGAATCGCAATTTCAGATAACATCTTACGGTTTATAGTAATGTTTTGTTTCTTTAATAGATTGATGAATACAGAATATGTAACACCTAATTCACGTAAAGAACCATTTAAACGTTGAATTCATAATGCTCTGAATTCACGTTTCTTGTTTTTTCTGTCTCTGAATGCGTATTTAGCCGATTTAATTACAGTTTGCTTAGCAACTTTATATGATGCGTGACGAGTACCGAATGTTCCTTCGGCTTGTTTTAATCATTTCTTTCTTCGTCTTCTAGTTGTAGGTCCGCCTTTTACTCTCATTATTATTTACTCCTGTATTATTTAGAAATTAATTCTTTGATTCTCTTGTAATCAGTTTTGTGCACTATAGCATCTTTTCTTAGATGTCTTTTTTGTTTAGTGGTTTTGTTAGGTGCTAAATGAGAAGTGTAAGCTTGTTTTCGCTTAATTTTCCCTGATTTAGTTATTTTAAAGCGCTTTGCTGCTGCGCTTTTAGTTTTCATTTTTGGCATAGTGATTAACCTGTATTAAGTAGTTTTTATTATTTATATTTATTCAGTAGTTGTCTCTGGATTTGACTCAGATTTCTTTTTATTGTTTTTAGCAGGTATAAATACTGCTTCATACATATTTCGAGAAACCTTAGTGTATGGTTTTTGAATCTCAGCGTGATCTTTGATGATCGCATAAAACTTATCATGAACTTCTTTAATTAACTCTTCACGAGTAATCATTCTAGAAAAAGCTCTAATAGTAAATTTCACATGGAAACCATCATCTAATCATTCTAATGATTTCTTAGCACGTCATTCGATATCGTGATCACCAACACCTGCTTTAAAGTTAATTTCTTTAACTTTAACGACTGTTTGTTTTTTCTTGTTATCACGTTTCTTTCTTTTTTGTTCATAAACGTGCTTACCATAATCCATTAACTTGGCAATTACAGTGTCAGAATTATTTGAGATCACAACAACATCTAAACCTTTACTATCACCCATAGCTAGTGCTTGATCTTTAGATACAACACCTAAGTTAGTTCCGTTTTCATCAATTAATGTGAAACTATTAAACTTAATATTTTTGTTAATAGGTGGTAAGTTTGGTTTTGGTCTTTTACTTCGTTGATTGTTATTTTGACTCATATATTCCTTTATAAATAAAAAATGTCACACTACAAACGCAGCGTGACCATTTATATATGTATGTAAATATATACAGACCTAAAAAATGAATCTGATATCAACCATGATCTACATTTAAGAGATTTAGGTGAGCGTTACACTGCTTTGCTTGATATGTCTTTGATGATTCGATTTTGTTATACAATCTTTAATTCAAATAATAAATATATTTGAAGATCATCTCTGTAATTATAACAAATTAAAGCTTTTTTAGCTTAATCAAATTTATTTTTTTATTTGATTGATACACACTTAGTAACAATCAAGCCCCTAACGGGATTAAGAATAGGCTGACTGTTCAAGCGTATTGGCATATAGAATAAATTCCAATGCTAATAAAACTAAACAATATAAAGACTATTCCCAAGATAACCTTAATAATCGATAGTTTGTTCATATAATAAAAATTTAAATAACTTAATTATTATATCAAAGGGATATTTTTATATTTTGTTCTTTTCTATTAATACATTAAATTGTGGTTATTAAGAATAATTGCTAAATGAAAGTAATTATCAATTTAACTTAATAAGATAAAAAATATCAAGCATTTGCTTGATATTTTTTGTTAGTTGAACTTAAGATTTTTCTGAAAGAAAAGGTGTTTTAACAAATGGAAGAGATTTTAATAATTTTTTTTGATCCATTAACTTAGTTCTAAGTTTTTTTCTGGTATCTTTATCATTTTTTAAAAGCTCTTCTCATTTATCCTTTGGTCATTGAATCAGATTAGCAAATTCTTCAACACGTTTTAAATAATAATGTCTTGCGATAATACTAGCAGCAGCCACACTGACATAGTCACTTTCAGCCTTAGATTTCATAATTTCAATCGGAATTTTTTCCTTGACATTAATTTCATCTAAGATTTCATTATATTTATTAGGTTCACAGAATTTATCTAAAACGACTGGACAATTGATATCATACTTATTCTTAAACATTAACAATGTTTCATTATGCATATAAACTTGAACAATAGACATATTCTTATTGAATAGAGTAATCAGATGATTTATTCCTGTTAATTTATCACCTTCATAAACCACATATTTAACATACGGCTTTATTTGTTCATATATTGTATGAATTTTAGTGTTACCAATCTTTTTTGAATCCTTAACACCTAGATCTAATAGTATTTTTTTATATTCATCCTTAACTAATGCAGCGCAAGTTATCATTGGTCCTATTGGTTCTCCTAAACCAACTTCGTCACAACCTATTGTTGCTTTAGATTCAGATAAGATCTGTTGTTGGTTTAAGTTATCAATTTTATTTGATAGCTCTTTTATCTTTTGATCATTTTGATTTATAGTTTTATTTAATTTATCAACAAATAAATTAAACTTATTGCTAATTGAATTAAAACTATTTCGAATGTCGTTTAATTTATTATTAAAAGTTTCTTCTTTTTTATTAAATAAAGCTTTTAAATCTTCATTTTTGTTATCAAAAATTTTTATAGGATCATTTATGGGAATCTGTTTGTTTTCAGATTGTTGGGTAGTTAAAACATTTTCTTTTTTAACTTCTTTTAGTTTTTCTTTTTTGTTATTACTAACATTATTCGAAATATTAGAAGTTTTTTTATTTTTCCCAATAGTGCTATCTGATTTTTTAGATGAATTTAATAATGTTCTAACCTTTTCTTTTAATTTATCAATATAAATTTTAGGATTAGATATTTTCGAAACACGAAAAATAATTTTTCTATTCGAAGTATATTCACACTCGATATTTCGATTCTTGTATTTGAAAGAAAAAGCATCTTTAGAAGATTCATGTTCTGAATTTATTTGTGAAATAAATTCAAAATCTAATTTAGATAAGTTTTCTTTAAACCTTCGATAATCTTGTTCACTAACTTTTAAAGCATTGTCGCTTTTGTTAGAGTTAATAATAAACTCCTTTGAATTAACTTGTTATTTTAAAGATAACAACCTCAAATAAGGAAATAAATCAATCATTATGATTTAAATACCCAAGTTTATTTTAAATATAAAAAATATTAGTTTCTTTAAAAATAACCCTAATAAAATAATAGAAGAAAGTGTGCTGACCTCTGAAAAAGTTTTGTGTTCTGAGGTCGGCACACATTTATATAATTTTTGATAATAAATGATTAATTTATATTATCTAAATCTTAAAACATTTCTTCAAATACTTAATACAATACTCTTAAATAAAGATCATTAAATTCATTAAATATAGTTAAACAATAAAAAAGATTTTTATTAATAAAATCTTGCTTATTAAGGATCACTATTAAACTATAAAAACAACAATCACAAACACATTTCAAAACCTCATTATTTATCACTTAGTTTTTTTATAATTAAATTAATGGTTGAACTAATTTTTAAGAACTCAAAATTTATAGGTATTTATTATCAAATTTCATCAAAAGATGAAATCAAAAAACATCTTGATAATCTAAGAAAAGAATATAAAAAAGCCCGCCATATTTGCTATGGTTATCTTTTTAAAGATAACGGTGTAGAATCAGGTGGCTACAATGATGATGGCGAACCTAAAAATACAGCCGGCAAACCTATTTATGACCTTTTAAGAACTAAAGAATTATATGGTTATGTCGTTTTTGTTGTTCGGTATTTTGGAGGAATAAAACTAGGAGCTGGAGGATTGATTAAAGCTTATCGAAAAACTGCTATCGCTACTGTTGATCTAATTTCTGCTTAATGTTTTTAGCTACTTCTAGTGGCACTACTTGACTTAGGTTTTCTAAAGAAGTCTTTTTTATATTATCAACACTCTTAAAGTGTTCTAATAATTTATCCTTCCTTTTCTTACCTAATCCTTTGATATCATCTAATATTGAATCATAAAAAGACTTAGTTTTAGTTTTTCTAAAAAAACTAATTGCAAACTTATGTACTTCTTCTTGCAAGTTTGCTAAGAAGAAGTACAATTCTGATCGTTTATCTAAATCATACTCATTAAGATCATAATCTACTAATTTATCTGTTTGGTGTTTATTGTTTTTAGCTAATCCGATTACATTAACTTTATTATGTAGATCTAGATCATTAATAACTTTCTTAGCTGCTAATACTTGTAGTTTGCCTCCATCTAGAATAATCAGATCAGCTAAATCTACTAAATTATTCTTAATACAACTATACAACCTACGATACAACACTTCATACATATAATGATAATCACCCTGATTATCATTATCTTTAATCTTATACTTACGGTATTTTTTCTTATTAAACTTCTTATTTTCAAAAACTACCATAGCTGATACTTTGTCTGTATTAAATAGATTAGAGTTATCATAGACTTCAATAAGATTAAGCTTATCTAGTTTAAGTAGATCTTTCAATTGATCAAGAGCTTGATCAATTGATCTTTCTTTTTTAACTAAACTTTCATATTTTTGATCTAATAAACTGCTTACATTCTGTAATGCAAGATACATGATTTCATACATCTTACCAGATACTGGATTGATTAGTTCTATAGATAAACTATTTTCTAATAGTTTAGCGTTCTCTTCATTTAGTGAAACATATAATGTTTTAGGCTTGATATTATCCTTATAGTATTGTGTGATATATGAAGTTAATACCTCTTGTTCAGAAGCATAATAAAAATCACATAAGCTGTTTTTAGATACCAACTTACCATCAACATAAGAGAATAAAACTATACTTATTACATTATCCTTAGTTTGATAAGCAAGTACATCAATCCGTTCTTTGTTATTGTACAGATTGATGATCTGCTTATCAAAGATGAGTTTAATAGCTTTTTGTAAATCTAGGTATTTTTTAGCTAGTTCAAAATCAAGTTTTTGACTAGCTAATTCTTCTTTTTGTTTTAGGTTATCTAATACTTGATCAGCTCCGTTGTTAAAAAAATAATCAATCTTTTTTTTAACAACTTCATAATCTTCATCAGTTACTTCATGAGTGCATGCTTTCATGCATAAATTTAAATCATAAAACTCACACTTTCTTTTTTTCTTATTAAAACAGTTTCTTAAGGGAAACAGTTTTAATAAAAGATTATATAGATCATAAGCTTTTAGTTCGCTTGAAGCAAATGGTCCATAGTATTTCCCTTTTTTAGGTTCAAAGTTTCTTGTATATAATAATCTTGGATATTTTTCTTTTGTTATTAAAATATAAGGATAACCATTGTTATCCTTTAATAGGATATTATATCTTGGTTTATGTTTTTTAATCAGGTTTGCTTCAAGTAATAATGCTTCATTTTCATTATTAACTTCAATGAAATCAACATCGTTGATATCATTGACTAGTTTAGAGGTTTTTAAATCTTTAGGACCGTTAAAGTATTGATGGATTCTTTTGTAGATATTCTTAGCTTTACCTACATAAATAATCTCATTAAGATTATTTCTTCATAGGTAGCACCCAGGTTTTTTAGGTGCGTTATCCATCTTTTGTTTAAGATTAAAATTCATTGTCTTATATAATTTTATTATTATGATTAATAAATTGACAGATCGACAAATTCTAATACTAAAAGCAATTATTAATGAGTATATCTCAACAGCTAGTGCTGTTGGATCTAAGATAATTTTAGAGAAATATTTTAATAACGAAGTATCTAGTGCGACGATTCGTAATGATATGTCGGTGTTAGAAAAAGAAAAATATATTGAAAAACCTCACACTTCAGCAGGAAGGGTACCAACCATTAAAGGTTATAAGTATTATGAAAAACACTTAGCTGAAACCCAGATTTCAGATAACTTAAAACAAAAGTTAATGGCAATCTTAACTAAGCGTTATCATTCAATTGACGAAGTAATTGAACAATCCGTTGAATTTATTAATAATGTTACCAATCTCCCTTCTGTCATCACTAAATTCAAATCATATGATTTATTAAGAAAGATGGATCTAATCAAGATTAATGATACTACAGCATTAATCTTGATTGTATCTTCTTCTGGTGAGGTAATTAAAAAAACAATTAAATACGAAAGTTTAATTCAATATAACGATGTATCAACTTGCGTACAGATTTTTAATGATCGGTTGATTGATACTCCGTTTATTGAATTAAAAGATAAGTTAAGCGCGATTAAAGAAATTGTTCGTAAAAAAGTACATGAATACGAATTCGTAATGCAAAGAATTGTTAATTATATCTTTGATATTAATGAAAAGAGCACGATTAATATCAAAGGAACTAAAAAACTAGTTATTCATCCAGAGTTTCATGATCATAATAAACTAAGCGAGATTTTAAATTTACTTGAAAACACATCAATATGAGAACAGATCTCATTTATGCACCAAAAAACCGGTAAATCAGCCATTACTTTTGGTAATGAATTTGGTATTGATGGGGTATCAGTAGCATCTACAGTAATTGAAACTGATCAAAACAAACACCATATTGCAATTGTTGGTCCTAACCGTATGGAATACGGTAAGATCAAAGGATTGCTAAATATTTTAAAAGAACAAGTCGAAAAGATTGACCATAGTTCTTTGTCTTTAGAAGATAACAATAAAAAAGATTAATGAAATTATTAAAAACAATTAAAACTTATGATGATTTCTTAAAACTTAAGAAATCAGATCTATCTGAATTAGCTAACGAGATTAGAAACTACTTAATTGATTTAGGTAATAAAAAATCAATTCATTGATCTTCTAATCTAGGGATTGTAGAACTAAGTATTGCACTAGCTTATAGTTTTAATCTTAATGATCATAAGGTATTTTATGATACGAGCCACCAAGCTTATGTTCATAAGATGATAACTGGAAGATTCGATCAATTTGACTCAATCCGTCAAACTAACGGATTGAGTGGATTACAAGATATGAACGAATCAAAGTATGACTATTACGCAGGTGGTCATACTTCAAATTCTTTAAGTGTTGCTAGTGGGTTAGTATTTAGTAATAATTTACTAAATAAAGATCAACTAATCATTCCCGTAATTGGGGATGGTAGTATAGCTAGTGGTTTAGCATTTGAAGCAATCAACAATATCAGTTATTATAATCACAAGATGATTATTGTGATTAATGATAACAATATGTCAATCTCACAAAACTTTGGGGAATTTAACAAGTTATTAGCTAATCTACAAGATGACGATAAGAACTTCTTTAAGCAACTAAATTATGACTACATCAAAGTTGATAATGGTCATAATTTAGAAGACTTATTCAAAGCTTTTGAACAAGCTAAACAACTAGTTAAACATAAACCTGTAATAGTTCATGTAAAAACTATTAAAGGTAAAGGGTTAAAACAAGCAGAATTAGACCGTATTGGAACTTATCATAGTTCCAATACATCTAATAAGAAATATCAAGATCAAGCTGGGTATATAGCTGCTAGTTATCTTAAAGAAAAACTAGCTAAGAAAGATAAACTAGCATTAATTAATCCAGCTATGACTTATGCTACTGGATTTATTGATCTAATTGATCAGTATAAAAAGAATTATATCGATGTCGGAATATCAGAAGAACATGCTCTAAGTATGGCTTCTGGAATTAGTCTAAATAAACTACCAGTTTATTTACCAATTTATTCAACATTTTTACAACGTAGTTATGATCAATTAATCCATGATTTATCAAGACTTAAATTAGGCGTGAACCTCTTAATTGATCGTTGCGGACTTAACGGAACAGAAGGAGCTTCACACCACGGAATCTTTGATATTGGAATGATCAAAAACACTCCAAGATCAAAGATCTACGCAGCTAGTAATCCAATCGTATTAAAAAAACTAATTGATCAATTCGCTAACAACACCACAGATGTTGTAGCAATTCGCTACAACCGGTATTTCAATCCATTTGATAATTATCAAATCTATTATCAAGGATTTGATAATATCAACGAATGGGTTAAACTAAATTTAACTATGATTCTTAATAGAACAGCATTAATCTCATATAACAATAATGCTAACACTTTTAAGAAACTATTGGATCATCATAACATTAACTATGTTGATTGTTATGATGCTATCTTAGTACATGGAGATGATCTTGATAAAAATATTATCAAGATCTTAGAACAATATGATGATATCTATCTTTATGAAGATATTTATCATAATGTTGGGTTAGCTAATGAGTTTTATCGTTTGATAGTTAATAATAACTATCAAAATAAAAGGTTACATATCTTTAACTTTAAAGATATTCCACAACATGGTAATAATGATGATCTATTAGTTAAACATAATATGGGACATCGACAAGTGATAGACAAGATAATACAAGATATTAAGTGGTAAATAGTTAATTTAAGGTTTTATTTATAAGGTATAGAATAAGGATTGCTTATAAAGCAATCCTTATTGTTTGTTTATAAGTATGTTGTAAGAAGTTTTGAACTTATTCTAGGAATATCAGATTTTTATTAAAATGTTTTCATTTAATTTTTGATTTATTGTCGATATTTTGACAGTAAAATTAGTTTAAAATTCTTGATTATTTTTCTTATATGAATCAAACTATTATCTGCTTTTTATCAAAATATACTCGTATATTTTTAGTTTTTTTTATTTTTTAATTATTAGGTTATTTTCGAATTATTAATTATTTTTTGTTAAAAATTATTCAGAATTTTTTCATAATTTTATCTTTGATTTCTCTTAAATTTATTTAATAAATATCGGTAAATTTTCTTATTTTTTATGAAATTATTATTTTTATTTTCTATAAATTTCACATATATTGATATGAAATAAAAATGTGTAGCTTAATTACTACACATTTATGATTTTTATTTTATTTAACTAATAACTGTTCTTTGTGTAAAACTAACTTACTTTTTATAACTTTTTAAATTAACTAACTTGGCGATTGTTATATGATGTTTGCTACTATATTAATTTCTAGTTTCATTAGAAGTTTCTGTAGAACTAGAATCTTCAGTTAAAGTAAATGTTACATTACCTAAATTAGGAGATTCGTTATTAGGGGTAAGTCCTGATACAACAATTTTATTTAAACCAACTGATAATAACAAGCTAGAAGCTTCATTAGAAACTTTTTGATCCTTATTAAACGTTTTTAATTTATCATTTCAGTTATTAGGAGTTGAGTTTAAATTATGAAAAGCAGCTTTTACACCTGTTCCGGTTGTAACATTATATCCGCCTTTTCAGAATGTTAAACCTCTATTTTCACCTGAGTTATAAACGCCTGAAATTTCGTACATTCCAGCTTTTTTAGCATTAACATAAAAAGTGTAGTATCTAACATTTTCAGGATTGTTGTTAGTGTTAGGGACGCCTTTACCTAAATATCCTAATAAATAGTATGTGTTGTTTTCGCTAGTCCCTACTATATTTCCTGTTAATTTTTTGATGATTGTTCCTTCTCTTACATCAATAGCTTTATTAGCTAATCCATAACCCTTAGCAAAATCAACAGTTATTTCATTAGGTTTTGATTCTGTTCTTACATTTCCAAAAATGTTATCTCTAACATCATCTAATGTTTCATCAGTTGTAGATATATAAATATTACCTATCATCGGAGCTGATTTGCTTTGTTCTGTCGAAAATGATATCTTATTCATACCAAATTTAAGATTTGTTAAATCAACTTTAGCTATTTTTATTTCATCTAATTTAGCATCAGATATATTTATAGGTTTTGATTCAGTTTCATCATTTAATTTGTATTTTAATGATAATTTATCATTTGTTTCGCTACCAGAACTTACTTGTTCTGTTTTAGCAGCCTTGTAAGGAAAATATAAAGTTGCGGTAGATCCTCCATAGTATTCAAATTCAATATCATAACTAGCATTACTATTATTAGCTGAACCAGTTCCCTTATCTAAACTATATATTCAAGATACATCAGTTATTTCTGAATTATTACTTGCTCCATTTATAGTTCTTTTTGCATATCTTCACATTTTACCACTAGCAGCATAATCAAATGACGAAGAAAAAGAAACTATACTTTGACTAGTAGCTGGCTTACTAGTATACATAAAATCACCATGAAAATTAGCTTCATTTATTTCAAACTTTTTAAATGATGAATATGAGTCTATATTTGCTTTCTTATTAGTTAAATCAGTAGTTATAGATGTAATAGCTGAATTAGCATTATCTATTTGTTGTTTATTTAATCCTTCTGCTTGAAGAGTTTTTGTGACAATACCTTGAGCATCATTATATGAATTAACTAAAATAGTTTTTAGTCCTTGATATCTAGAATCTACCAATGAATTTAAATTAGTTTCTTTATGACTAAGAGTTTCTTTTAATGAATTAAAAGAAGTAACTAAATCAGTATGTTCATTATCAAATTTATTCTTGTTACTAGCAGCTGTAGCTATAGCAGTTTCTAAAGCTGTTTTAGCGTTAGTTAATTCATCTTTAGTAGCATCTGCTTTACCATAAACTGTTTTAGCTGTCGCATAAGCATTAGCTAATGTAGATTTAATTACAGAATAATCATTATACATAGATAATTTTTGCATTTCACTACTAATAACTGATTCTAGATGAGTTTTAGCTTCAGCATTATCAGGTGTTGTTGTTCCAGCACCAGATCCTGACCCAGACCCTGGTTGCATAGTTTCACCTGATTCAGGAGTTGTTGTTTCTGATCCATTTCCAGGTTGCATTGGGTTTGTTGGTTTTGGTGTAACAGTCTTAGGTTGATTACAAGATGTAGCAACCAAAGCTGTAGTTACTAAAAACCCTAACGAAAAAGAAAGTTGCAATAATTTCTTAGTTTTTTGTTTCATTTTTGTTTTGAACAATTAATAAAATAATAAATCGAACGAATTATCCGTCCAAAATCGACTAAATGACCCTAAAACTGATAGGAGCTTCTTCTTCTTCTTCTTCTTCTTCTTCTTCTTCTTCTTCTAGAAATAAAGGGTTTTGCTTAAATTTAAGTGGTAAGATATAAATAAAATAAAAAGTGTAGCAACATTAAATGCTACACATTTATGATTTTTATTTTATTTAACTAATAACTATTTTTATATAAAACTAACTTGACTTCTAATATCTTTTATTTTAACTAACTTGGCAATTAATTGATTAATTATATTTTTAGTATTATCTTGTTGTTGCAGAAACTGAATCCGTAGAAGAAGATGGAGTAGGTGTAGTTTCTTTAAAAGTAAATGTAACATTACCTAAGTTAGGTGCTTCTTTATTAATTTCTTTTCCAGAAACTATAATTTTATTTAATCCTTCTGTTAGATGAAGGGTTGACGACGAATTAGCTACCATATTTCTTTTATCAAAAATATCTACAGAAGTATTTCATTCCCCAGATTTTGGAGTGTCAAATTTTGCAAATTTACCAGGTTCAGTTGAGTTATATTCATCTTTTCAGAACGATAATCCTCTTTGATCTTGCCCCATAGCGCCTGAATTGTATATACCGCTAATTTCATATATTCCATCTTTAGGTGCGTTTACATAAAATGTGTAATATCTAACATTATCTTTTTGATTATTACCATTTGTTACACCCTTACCTAAATAACCTAATAAATAATAAGTGTTAGGATTTCCCATGTCTTTCATTTTACCTTCAAATTTTTTAATTTGAGTACCGTTTGAAAAACTGAATGACTTGTTAGCTAAACCATAACCTTTAGCAAAATCTACAATAATATTATTAGGATTTTCGCTTGTTTTTACGTTTCCAAAAATATCATCACGTACTTGATTTAATGATTGTTCATTAATTGATATATAGATGTTACCAAACATTGGCGACATTTTACCATTTTCAGTAGAAAAAGAAATTGTATTATCACCAAAATTAAGATTACTTAAATCAACCTTAGCTATACTTATACTATCAACTTTTGCATCTGATACATCTATAGAAGCAGCATCATCGTTATTTAATTTGTATTTCAATGAGATCTTAGTTTTATCAGCTTCATTTTTAACTAATTTATAAGGGAAATACAATACAGCTTTAGATCCGCCATAGTATTTGAATTTTATTTCATAATTCGCTGTTTCATTTTCAGATTGATCTGCTTTTGTATCTAAATTATAAATTCAACCTACATTAGTTATATCTTTAGAATTATCAACAGCATTTATAATTGTTCGCTTTGCGAATTTTCATTTATTATTATCTTGATAATTAAAATCTTGAGAATAAGCAACTAAACTTTGAGTTGTCGCAGGATTAGATGCATTTTCGAATTCACCTTTGAAGTTAGCGCCTTCTATTTTAAATAACTTAAATTTAGAGTATTCAGTAACATTAGCTTTTTCTTCGTCTATATTAGTTATTACACTAGTAATATCCGAAGTTAATTTTTCAATATCACCTTTATTAGGTTTGGGTTCTGATTGCAATGTTTTATCGATAACGGATAAAGCTTGAACATATAAATCATTAAGATGATTCTTAATTGATGTGAAACTATCATCTATCTTCGCTAAATCAGTTTCTTTAGAAGATAACTTATTTTTTAATGCCATATAAGCGGTAACTAAATCAGCATTTTCAGAATTAAAGGCAGTTTTATCTGCATTAGCTTTATTAATAGCAGTATCTAATTTAGATTTAGCATCTGTTAATTCTTGAACTGTTGCATCCGCTTTATTATCAACTTCTTTAGCAGCAGTATAAGCAGTAACTAATGCTGATTTTATAGCTGAATAATCAGCATACAAACCTAAATTATCGTTTTCTTTATCAATTAACGCTTTTAATTGATTTTTAGCTTCGCTATTATCAGATGTTGTTGTTCCTGAACCATTTCCTGGTTGAGTAGTTTCGCCTGTTCCAGGTGTTGTTGTTCCTGATCCATTTTCAGGCTGCATTGGGTTTGTCGGTTTTGGTGTAACAGTCTTAGGTTGATTACAAGATGTAGCAACTAACGCAGTAGTCACCAAAAAACCTAATGAAAAAGAAAGTTGTAATAATTTCTTAGTTTTTTGTTTCATTTTTGTTTTGAACAATTAATAAAATAATAAATCGAGCTCATTATCCGTCCAAAACCAAGAAAATGAACCTAAAACTGGTAGAAGCTTCTTCTTCTTCTTCTTCTTCTTCTTCTTCTTCTTCTAGAAATAAAGGGTTTTGCTTAAATTTAATTGGTAATATATACATAAAATAAAAAGTGTAGCAACATTAAGTGCTACACATTTATGATTTTTATTTTATTTAACTAATAACTGTTCTTTATATAAAACTAACTTTGTTTTTAATAACTTTTTAGTGACTAACTTGGCAAATAATTGTTTTTTAACTTAACTTTATATTTAAGTTAATTAAATAAAAAATTATGCATTACCTCCACCAGTAGGTGCAACAGTCTCTTTGAATGTAAATGTTACATTCCCTAAATTAGGAGCCATATTATTATTCTCTTTACCAGATACAATTATTTTATTTAATCCTTTTGTTAATTGTAATTTTGTAGGTTGGTTATCAACTTTATTATTTTGAGCATTAAATGTTTTTAATTTATTTTGGTCTCATTCCCCGTGCTTAGGAGTTGTAAATACAGCTTTAGAATTAGATTCAGTATTATTTAATCGATCTTTTGAAAAAGATAAACTTCTATTTTCACCAGAATTATAAATACCACTTATTTCATACATTCCGGCTTTAGGAGCATTAACGTAGAAAGTGTAATATCTTATATTTGAGTCTTGGTTGTTATTATTAGAAGCACCTTTCCCTAAATAACCAATTAAATAATAATCTTTACTCATAACATCTTCATCTAATTTACCATTTAATTTAGTTAATATAGTAGCTTCACTAACTCCATAAGCTTTATTACCAAGAGCATATCCTTCTACAAAATTTACTGTTATTTTATTAGGGTTGTGTTCATCTTTTTTATTGCCAAAAATATCATTTAATATTCCATTTTTATCCGCATCAGAAGATGAAATGTAAATATTACCAATCATAGGAGCAGTTTTATTCATTTCTGTTGAAAAAGAAATAACATTTTCTCCAAAATTTAAATTATCTAAATTAACTTCAGCAACATCTATAGAGTCAACCTTAGCATTAGAAACATCAATATTTACAAAATCACCACCGTTCAATTTATATTTTAACGAAAGTTTATTATTAGATGTTCCATTCATTTGAGTATCAGAATTTTTACTCGCTTTGTAAGGGAAGTATAATTTAGCGCTAGGACCACCATAATATTTAAAAGTAATATCATAACTTCCTAGAGTTTGCGCATTATCTTGACTATCTAAACTATATATTCAAGAAACATTTGTATGTTTAAAACTTTCATTAGCAGGTGTTATGTTTTTTATGATTCGCTTAGCATATCTTCATTGATTATCTGGAACAGAATTATCGAAATCAGAAGAAAAACCAACTAAACTTTGAGAATCTAAAGGTTGTTTATTGTATTTTAAATCACCTTTAAAATTGTTGTTATCGATTGCAAACAATTTGAAATTAGAATATTGATTTATGTTATCCTTTTCTTCATCTAATTTATTAATAACTGATTCAATATTAGTTTTTAATTGAGTTAAATTCTCTTCACTAGGCTTTGGGTCAGCTTGCAATGTATTACTAATAATAGTTGAAACTTGATTGTATAAATTATCAAGATGGTTTTTTATTGGTAAATACTTATCATCAGTTATCATCGCTAAATCTGATTCTTTAGAAGTTAATTTATCTTTTAATGCTGTATATGCAGACACTAAATTAGTATTTTTGCTATCAAAATCAGTTTTATCAGTTTTAGCTTTATTAATAGCAACTTCTAAAGTTGTTTTTGCGCTAGCTAATTCTTCTTTACTAGCATTTGTTTTATCACTAACTGACTTAGCAGCTTCATAAGCTTTAGTTAATTCAGATTTAATCATTGAATAATCTGAATATAAAGCAAGGTTTGCATCTTTTGCATTAATAACTATGTCTAATTGATTTTTAGCTTCGCTATTATCAGGTGTTGTTGTCCCAGATCCTGATCCATTTCCTGGTTGCATAGTTTCGCCTGATCCAGGAGTTGTTGTTTCTGCGCCTGATCCATTTCCAGGTTGCATTGGGTTTGTCGGTTTAGGTGTAACAGTCTTAGGTTGATTACAAGATGTAGCAACTAATGCAGTAGTTGCTAAAAAACCTAATGAAAAAGAAAGTTGTAATAATTTCTTAGTTTTTTGTTTCATTTTTGTTTTGAACAATTAATAAAATAATAAATCGAGCACATTATCCATCCAAGACCAGCAAAATGACCATAAAACTGATAGAAGCTTCTTCTTCTTCTTCTTCTTCTTCTTCTTCTTCTAGAAATAAAGGGTTTTGAAGGAATTCAAGTGTTGTTGTACACATAAAATAAAAAGTGCAGCAACATTAATTGCTACACATTTATGATTTTTATTTTATTTAACTAATAACTGTTCTTTATATAAAACTAACTTAGTTTTTAATAACTTTTTAGTGACTAACTTGGCACACGCTTAATTCTATCAATATACTATTAATGACTAACAGCAGCTGTCGATGCAGTGGGTTCAGTAGATTCTTTAAGTGTAAATGTTACATTTCCTAGGTTTGGAGCTTCTTTATTAGAGTCTTTACCTGAAACTATAATTTTATTTAATCCCTGTTTCAAAACTAATGATCCTGTTCCACCATCATCTTTGTTATCGACATTAAAAATCTTTATTTTTTTCTCCATCCAATTTCCAAGCATTAAATCCTTAAATTTTGTATGTTTATCATTTAATTGATTATTATATTCATCTACTCAAAAAGACAACCCTCTTTTTTCACCAGATCAAAATACACCGCTAATTTCATATGTCCCTGCTTCATTAGCGTTTACATAAAATGTGTAATATTTTTGGTTGCTAGATGTTAAATCTGATGGAGAAACGCTATTTCCTAAATATCCTAAAAGATAATAATCCTTATCAGTACCTACACCATCTAATTTTCCTGTTAGTTTGAAAATATCAGTACTTTCTTTTTGACCGTTTCTTATAACTCCTATACCTTTATTAGCTAAACCATATCCTTTAACAAAGTTAACTGTAATTTGATTAGGGTTATCATTAGTACGTTCATTACCAAAAATATCGTCATAAACATCATTAGGATTTTTATCAGATTTAGTAATATAAATATTACCGATCATAGGAGCAGCTTTCTCAGCTTCTGTAGTGAATGAAATTTTGTTTAACCCAAAATTTAAATTAGTTAATTCTATTTCAGCAATTTCAATCGCATCTACTTTTGCTTTTGTTAAATCAATAGATTTAACTTCATCGTTATTAAGTTTGTAATTTAGTGAAAGTTTTGTAGATGGATTTGAGCCTTGTTCTGTTGTTATAGCTTTGTAAGGAAAATACAATTTAGCAGAATTGCCACTATAATATTCAAACTCAATATCATAAGAGGCTTGTATTTTACCTTCTTCAGTTTTTGTATTTAAGTTATAAATTCAACTAACATTAGTTTCTTCTAAACTTTTAGTTTTTTCTTCTTTATCTATTAGTCTTCTTGCAGTTCTTCATTTATAATCATCTGGAGAGTTATCAAAATTTGAAGAGAAAGCTACTATACTTTGGGTGTCAGGTGAAACTTTGTCATAAAGAGTGTCGCCTTTAAAATTAGTTTCTGATATTACAAATTTTTTAAAATTTGAATATTGATTAACCACTTCTTTCTTTTGCTCTAAATTTGTAGTTGATGATTGAATATTTTCGTTTAATATTTTTAAATCTTGAACTACAAGAGCTTTAGTTGGTTGTAAACCAGAAGTTACAATATTTGAGGCTTCTGTATAAAGATTAGAAATATAAGTTTTTATATATGGATCATTATCTATCATAGATAATGTAGAATCTTTATTTGTTAATTTTATTTTTAATTCTTTGTATGCTTCAACTAATTCTGAATTTTCTTTATCAAAAATTGTTTTATCAGCAGCAGCCTTATCTATCGCTGCTTGCAATGTTGTTTTAGCTGAAGTTAATTCATCTTTAGTTGTTGTTGATTTTTTACTAACTTCTTTAGCGTTATTATAAGCAGCAACTAATGAAGATTTAATAATAGAATAATCGTTGTATAAACCTACAGTATCATTTTCCTTATCAATCAATACTTTTAATTGATTTTTTGCTTCGCTATTATCAGGTGTTGTCGTTGTTCCTGTTCCAGTTCCTGATCCATTTCCTGGTTGCATAGTTTCACCTGTTCCAGATCCCGATCCATTTCCTGGTTGCATTGGGTTTGTTGGTTTCGGTGTAACAGTCTTAGGTTGATTACAAGATGTAGCAACTAAAGCTGTAGTTGCTAAAAAACCTAATGAAAAAGAAAGTTGTAATAATTTCTTAGTTTTTTGTTTCATTTTTGTTTTGAACAATTAATAAAATAATAAATCGAGCACATTATCCGTCCAAGACCAGCAAAATGACCATAAAACTGATAGAAGCTTCTTCTTCTTCTTCTTCTTCTTCTTCTTCTTCTAGAAATAAAGGATTTTAAAGAAATTTAAGTAGTGTTATACACATAAAATAAAATGTGCAGCAACATTAATTGCTACACATTTATGATTTTTATTTTATTTAACTAATGACTGTTCTTTATATAAAACTAACTTGTTTTCTAATAACTTTTTAAATAATTAACTTGGCTATATTTTTACTTAATTTTATTTATTAATGATTAGCCATTTCAGTATTTGCAGATGGATTTTGTTCATGTAAAGTAAATGTTACATTCACTAGATTAGGAGCTTGTTGATTACCTGTTAATCCTGAAACTATAATTTTGTTTAAACCTGCCTTAAGATTTAAACTTGTAGGGGTCATATTATCAAATTTCTTATTTGAATCAAAAACATTAAGTTTTTTTTCTTCTCATCTACCAAACATTAGATTTTTAAACTTAGCAAGTGAATTATTCATGTTGTTATTAAATGTATCAACCCAGAATGTTAACCCTACATTCGAACCAGAGTTATATATTCCACTAATATCATATACCCCAGCTTTCGGAGCATTTACATAAAATGTATAATATTTTTCGTTTGCAGAATGTTCAGAATTAACTGGATTGCTAAGTCCTAAATAACCCAATAAATAATAATCTTTATTTTCTCCCTGATCATTTAATTTCCCAGTTAATTTAGAAAAATCAGTACTCGCATCATTACCATTATCCATCACTCCTATACCTTTATTAGCTAAACCATAACCTTTAACTAAATTAACGGTTATTTTATTAAGGTTATCAGTTGCATATTCATTCCCAAAAATATCATTATAAACAACATTAGAGTCTTTATCTGCATTCGTAATATAGAAATTACCAATCATAGGAGCAGCTTTATCTGCGTCAGTAGTGAATGAAATTGTATTTTTACCAAAATTTAAATCTGTTAAATCAATTTTAGCTACAGCTATTCCGTCTACTTTAGCCATATCTAAATTAACTGCTACAGCTTCTTTATTATTTAGTTTATATTTTAAAGATAATTTGTTTTGAACATCACTAGCTTGCTCTGTTTTAGCTGCTTTATAAGGGAAATATAATTTAGCTGAACTTCCACTATAATAGTTAAAATCTAAATCGTAACTAGCCGCTTTTTTATCATCACCCATCATTGAATTTAAATTATAAATTCATCCAACGCTTGTAACTTCTAGACTCTTAGCTTTATCTTCTTTATGAATCAATCTTCTAGCTGTTCTTCATTGATAATTCATATTTGAATTATCAAAATCGGATGAAAAAGCAACTATACTTTGATTATCTGGAGATGTTTTATTATAAAGCGTATCACCTTTAAATGTTCCGCTATCTACTAAAATCTTTTTGTAATTAGAATATTCATCTAATGTATTTTTCTTCATATCAAGATTCGATGTTGATGTCTCGATATTATTACTTAAAGTTTCTAGATTATTAGCCACAAGCGCTGTTGCAGGTTGTAGTCCAGCAGTTATTATATTAGTCGCTTCTGTATATAAACCTGTTATATAAGTTTTAATGTAATTATCTTCTGTTAATGTAGATAAAATAGAATCTTTATTTGCTACTTTATCTTTTAAAGTTTTAAATAGAGCAACTAAAGGAGCATTATCTTTATCAAATTTATCCTTACTACTAGCAGCTGTAGCTATAGCAGTTTCTAAAGTTGTTTTAGCGTTAGTTAATTCATCTTTAGTAGCATCCGTTTTATCATTGACTATTTTTGCTGTCACATAAGCATTAGCTAATTTGGATTTGATCATTGAATAATCATCATACATAGCTAATTTCGTATCTTTACTATCAATCAATACTTTTAATTGATTTTTAGCTTCGTTATTATCAGGTGTTGTTGTCCCAGATCCTGATCCATTTCCTGGTTGCATAGTTTCGCCTGATCCAAGAGTTGTTGCTTCTGAACCTGATCCATTTCCAGGCTGCATTGGGTTTGTCGGTTTTGGTGTAACAGTCTTAGGTTGATTACAAGATGTAGCAACTAAAGCTGTAGTTGCTAAAAAACCTAATGAAAAAGAAAGTTGTAATAATTTCTTAGTTTTTTGTTTCATTTTTGTTTTGAACAATTAATAAAATAATAAATCGAACGAATTATCCACCTAAAATCTGTGGAATGACTTAAAAACTGATAGAAGCTTCTTCTTCTTCTTCTTCTTCTTCTTCTTCTTCTTCTATAAATAAAGGGTTTTGAAGGAATTCAAGTGTTGTTATACACATAAAATAAAAAGTGCAGCAACATTAATTGCTACACATTTATGATTTTTATTTTATTTAACTAATAACTGTTCTTTATATAAAACTAACTTAGTTTCTAATAACTTTTTAAAATAACTAACTTGACACTATTGAATATTTATTAACTTCAAATATTAATATTATTTATACATTCAATGTAAATAATATCTTGATTACTTCTATTTTATGACTAATCTTATAAAATAAAAATTTAGTGTTTTATTCTCTATTATTAATAGAACCGCTTTGATTAGAATCTTTATATGTAAATGTTACATTTAATAGATTCGGAGCCAAATTATTAGGTAATAGTCCTGACACAATAATTTTATTCAAACCGACATTCAGATTTAAACTTGTAGGATTTTGTTGATTTTTGTCAGCGACATCAAATTTTTTAAATTTATTTTGTTCTCAAGTACCAAACATTAAATTTTTAAAACTAGCTTTAGTATTTGGGGTATCATTATTATAACTATCTATTCAGAATCACAAACCTCTACTATCTCCTGAATTGTATATTCCACTTATATCATACTCACCAGCTTTAGGGATATTTACATAAAAAGTATAGTATTGTATATTTGTTGAATCGTTAGATCCTGTATTATTAAGACGACCGCCTAAGAAACCGATTTGATAGTAATCTTTAGCTGTAGTTTCACCATCTAGAGTTCCATGTAATTTAGTAAATATAGTACTTCGTTTATTAGCTAAACCATAACCTTTAGCTAAATCAACCGTAATCTTATCAGGATTTTCTTGATCAACGGAATTTCCGAATATAGCATTGTAAACTTTACTCTTGTTTTCTTTTGTTGGTGATATATACATATTACCTATCATCGGAGCAGATTTACCAGAATCTGTTGTAAATGAAATAGTATTCTTACCAAAATTTAATTTAGACAATTCAATTTCAGCAACTTCAATACCATCTACTTTAGCTTTAGATACATCTATATCAACAGCTTCACTATCATTTAATTTATATTTTAATGAGAGTTTTTTATCTTGTCCTTCAGTTACAACTTGATCTGATTTAGCAGCCTTGTAAGGGAAGTACAGAACTGCTTTATCTCCGCTGTAATAATTAAAATCGAGATCATAGCTAGCAGAAGTTTGATCTTCACCCGTTGTTGAACTAGTTAAACTATATATTCAACTTACGTCAGTGTAATTTTTACTTTCTTCTTCACTAGCTTGTTTGATAGTTCTTCTAGCATATCTTCATTTATTTGAATTATCATCATTATCAAAATTAGAAGAAAAACCTACTGTAGATTGTATATTGCTTCCTGTGCTTGGGGCATCGTTTGTATAAGCAAAACTTCCTTTAAAATTATCCTTAGAAATAATAAAAGGTTTAAAAGCTGAATATTGATCAAGAACTTCTTTCTTACTAGATAAATCTGCTGATGATGAATCAATATTCGAATTTAATGTTTGAACATCCTCAGTTCTTGGAGCAGTTTGCGCTTGCAATCCAGCATTTATAATATCTGATGCGTTTTTATATAAATTTGTTATATAAGTTTTTATATAACCATAGTCATCTGTTAATTGTGAGATAACTGAATTTTTATTTTTAACTTTTTCTTTTAATGCATTAAAAGAAGAAACTAGAGAGGCGTTATCTTTATTAAACTTATCCTTACTACTAGCAGCTGTAGAAATAGCAGTTTCTAAAGTCGTTTTAGCCGTTGTTAATTCTTCTTTACTAGCATCTGATTTTTTACTAACTGACTTAGCTTTTTCATACGCTTGAGCTAATGTAGATTTAATCATAGAGTAATCGTCATACATTGCTAAATTATTCATTTCACCACTGATAACTGATTCTAATTGATTTTTAGCTTCGTTATTATCAGGTGTTGTTGTCCCAGATCCTGATCCATTTCCTGGTTGCATAGTTTCGCCTGATCCAGGAGTTGTTGCTTCTGAACCTGATCCATTTCCAGGCTGCATTGGGTTTGTCGGTTTTGGTGTAACAGTCTTAGGTTGATTACAAGATGTAGCAACTAAAGCTGTAGTTGCTAAAAAACCTAATGAAAAAGAAAGTTGTAATAATTTCTTAGTTTTTGTTTCATTTTTGTTTTGAACAATTAATAAAATAATAAATCGAGCACATTATCCGTCCAAGACCAGCAAAATGACCATAAAACTGATAGAAGCTTCTTCTTCTTCTTCTTCTTCTTCTTCTTCTTCTAGAAATAAAGGATTTTAAAGAAATTTAAGTAGTGTTATACACATAAAATAAAATGTGCAGCAACATTAAGTGCTACACATTTATGATTTTTATTTTATTTAACTAATAACTGTTCTTTATGCCGAACTTTATATACAAACTAACTAGTTTTAATAACTTATTTAAATTAACTAACTTAGCGATCACTTTTTTATTATAAGCCTTTATTAAGACGTTGAATTAGCAGTATCAGTTCTAGTTGCTGCGTCAGTTGAAGGTGTAGTAGATTGCATATAAGTAAATGTAACATCACCAAGATTAGGAGCATCTTTAGCATTTTGATCTCCAGCTACTATAATTTTGTTTAAACCACTTAATAATTTAAGAGATGTTTGTTGATTATTGTTATTAGATCCTTTTTTAAATTCAGCTACCTTACTATCTCAATTATTATCTCCTGAATTTAAATTAGTAAATTTAGCATGTAAACCAGATTCAGAAGCTCCATACATTCCTACATAAAAAGATAAACCTCTATTTACTCCTGAATTATATATTCCACTAATTTCATAATTTCCTGCTTTTTGAACATTAACATAAAATGTATAAAATTTTATATTTGAAGCATCATTACTATTTCCATCATATCTATTCCCTAGATATCCAACTAAATAAAAATCTTTTTCAGGTTCTTGATTATCTAATTTACCATGTAATTTTGTTATTATAGTAGCGTTTTTCCCGCTAGTTCATTGTTTATTAGCTAATCCATAACCTTTAGCAAAATTAACCGTTATCTTATCCGGATTTTGCTCATCGTATTCTGTACCAAAAATATCATTATAAATCTGATTTTCGTTAGTATCAAGAGAAGAAATATACATATTTCCTATCATGGGAGAAACTTTACCAGAATCTGTTGTGAAAGATATTTTATTGTCACCTAATTTTAAGTTTTCTAAAGGAATTTTAGCAACTTTTATTTCATCTACTTTTGGTTCATCTAAATTTATATCTTTAGCTTCTGAATCATTTAATTTATATTTAAGTGATAAATTATTTCTATCGTTGCTTTTAACTAATTTATAAGGGAAGTATAATGTTGGTTTTTCACCTCCATAATACTCGAATTCTATACCATAACTAGCAGGTTTCTTTCCATCGCCAGTTTCAGAAACCAAACTATATATCCATGAAACATCTGTAGGATTCGGAGTTTCTCCTAAGTTTTTTATAACCCTTTTTGCATATTTTGAAATAGGTTCGTTTAAATCAGAACCAATACCTACTATACTATAATTTGAATTTTGTTCAGTTTTTGTAACAAAATCGCCTTTAAAACCATCAGAAGATATAACTATTTTTTTAAATACTGATAACTGATCAACATCTTCCCTCTTTTTACCGATATCATTTACAAAGGTCGTTATATCAGTATTAGTTTTTTCTATTTTTTCTTTAGTTAAATCATTTGCTTGAAGTGAATTAGCGGTGATAGTTTCAGCTACTTTATACAATTCTGTTAAATATGTTTTTATTCCTTGATATTTAGGTTCTGTTAAAGAATTTAATTTTGTTTCTTTGTCAGAAAGAGTATTTTTTAAAGTTTTATACGCAGTAACTAAATCGATATTTTTGTCATCAAATTCTTTTTTGTCAGCTGCTGCTTTAGTAATAGCAGCTTGCAAAGTTGTTATAGCATTAGCTAATTCATCCTTAGTAGCATCTGTTTTATCATCAACGGTTTTAGCTGTCGCATAAGCAGTAGCTAATGTAGATTTTATTACAGAGTAATCATCATACATAGCTAATTTAGTATCTTCACCATCAATCAATGCATTTAATTGATTTTTAGCTTCAGTATTATCAGGTGTTGCTGTGCCTGTTCCAGATCCTGAATTATTTCCAGGTTGCATAGTTTCACCTGTTCCAGGTGTTGTTGTCTCAGAACCCGATCCATTTCCAGGTTGCATTGGGTTTGTCGGTTTCGGTGCAACAGTCTTAGGTTGATTACAAGATGTAGCAACTAAAGCTGTAGTTGCTAAAAACCCTAATGAAAAAGAAAGTTGTAATAATTTCTTAGTTTTTTGTTTCATTTTTGTTTTGAACAATTAATAAAATAATAAATCGAGCACATTATCCGTCGAAAATTTGAGAAATTACTTAAAAACTGATAGAAGCTTCTTCTTCTTCTTCTTCTTCTTCTTCTTCTTCTTCTTCTTCTTCTAGAAATAAAGGGTTTTATCTAAATTCTAGTGTTAGGATAGACATAAAATAAAATGTGTAGCAACATTATTTGCTACACATTTATGATTTCTATTTTATTTAACTAATAACTGTTATTTTGATATTGAACTTTTATTTTAATTTTTTCAAAAAATAACTAACTTGACCTTTTTAATAACATATTTAGTCTGCATTTTAATGATATTAGTTTTCTAATATCATAGATGAATCTGTTGATTCTTCAAGTGTAAATGTAACATTACCTAGATTAGGAGCTGGGCTAGTCATATTTTTTCCAGAAACTATAATTTTATTTAATCCTTTCGATAATCGCAGAGATCCTGTAGTTCCATCAATTTTTTGATCTTTATTAAATGATTTTAAAGTATTAGATCAATCCCCGGACATAGTAAGATTAAATTTAGCAACGTTTTCGTTTCCTGTTGCTGCGTATTGACCTTTTCAAAAAGTTAATCCTCTATTATTCTCGCCAGAATTATAGAAGCCGCTAATGCTATAAACACCTTCTTTAGGAGCATTTACATAAAAAGTGTAATATCTTTCTATTCCTGATTGGTTATTATATCTAGTATTACTTCCTAAATAACCTAATAAATAATAAACATCTGCATTTTGATTATCCAATCTTCCGTTAAATTTTTTTATAATTGTATTTTGATTGTCAGCTCCACCTAGCGCATTATTAGCTAAACCATATCCTTTAGCAAAATTTACGGTAATTTTATTAGCATTATCAGAATATCTTATATTACCGAAAATATCATCATAAACCTCATCATCTGTTTCTGATGTTGCTGATATATAAATATTACCTATCATCGGAGCTTTTTTATTTGCATCAGTTGAAAATGTTATTTTATTATTACCAAATTTTAAATCTGTTAAATGAATTTTAGCAACTTCTATACCGTCAACTTTTACATTAGATAGATCAAAATTCATGATTGGTTTATCATTTAATTTGTATTTTAATGATAAGTTACTATTGTTTTCGTCTGTTTTAGTTGCTTTATACGGAAAATATAAAGTTGCAGTAGTTCCTGCATAGTATTCGAAATCGATGTTATAAGTTAAAGATCTTTCATTAGAATTAGTATTAAGATCATATATTCATCCTACACTTGTAAGTTCTGAATTTATGACTTCATCGTTAACATCAATAATATTTCTAGTAGCATATTTTCAACGATATGTTTCGTTAGAATTATCGAAATTTGATGAAAATGCCACTATACTTTGAGGTCTTGATGGCTTAGCGGAATATAATGAATTACCTTCAAATTGACTATTAGAAATTTTAAACAATTTGAATTTTGAATATTGATTTACATTAGTTTTTTCATCATCTAATTTACTAATAACTGATTCAATATTAGTTTTTAATTGAGATAAATTATCTTCATTAGGTTTCGGATCAGCTTGCAATGTATTACTAATAATAGTTGAAGCTTGGTCATATAAATTAGCAAGGTGAGTTTTTATAGGAAGGTATTTAGTTTCACTTATCATCGCTAAATCAGTTTCTTTAGAAGATAACTTGTTTTTTAATGCTGCATAAGCATTAACTAAGTTAGCGTTTTCAGAATCGAAATCAGTTTTATCAGTTTTAGCTTTGTTAATAGCGGTTTCTAAAGTTGTTTTAGCTACTGTTAATTCCTCTTTACTAGCATTCGCTTTATCACTAACTGACTTGGCTGTTTCATAGGCTTTAGTTAATTCAGATTTGATGATTGAATAATCTGAATATAAAGCAAGATTTGTGTCTTTTGTACCAATAACTGTGTCTAACTGATTTTTAGCTTCAGTATTATCAGGTGTTGTCGTACCTGTTCCAGATCCTGAATTATTTCCAGGTTGCATAGTTTCACCTGATCCAGGAGTTGTTGTTTCTGACCCTGATCCGTTTCCAGGTTGCATTGGGTTTGTTGGTTTTGGCGCAACAGTCGCAGGCTGTTTACAAGACGTAGCAACTAAAGCTGTAGTCGCTAAAAAACCTAATGAAAAAGAAAGTTGTAATAATTTCTTAGTTTTTTGTTTCATTTTTTGTTTTGAACAATTAATAAAATAATAAATCGAAGTGATTATCCACCTAAAATCGACGAAATTACCTCAAAACTGATAGAACCTTCTTCTTCTTCTTCTTCTTCTTCTTCTAGAAATAAAGGGTTTTGATTAAATTCAAATGGTGAGATATACATAAAATAAAAAGTGTAGCAACATTAAGTGCTACACATTTATGATTTCTATTTTATTTAACTAATAACTGTTCTTTATATAAAACTAACTTGATTCTAATAACTTTTTAAATTAACTAACTTGGTTATTTAATATATGAACATTTATCTATTTAGTAGTTCCAGAAACATGCATTCCATCAGGGGTTGCGTTATTTGATATAGATTCTTTTAATTCAAAAGTTAGATTACCTAAATTAGAAGCCTCTTTATTTCAAGTTTTACCTGAAACTAACTTGATTTCTAATAACTTCTTGAATTAACTAACTTGGATACTATAGTTATTAAACTCTGTTTTATAACTATTAATGTGTGTTTCCAGAAGTGTCTTCGGAGTTAGTTTGTTTTTAAAGTAAATGTAACATTACCTAAATTAGGTCCATCTTTATTTTGTTCTTTACCAGAAACTACAATTTTATTTAAACCTTTAGTTAATTGTAAATATGAATTCGAATTAGTAACTACTTGATCTTTATTAAATTCTTTTAATGAGTGAGTTCAATCACCGGTGTCAGGAGCTCTAAATTTAGCTACCTTACCAGCATCATTACCAACGTTATATTCTCCAACTCAAAAAGTTAATCCTCTTTCATTAGTTTCAGATTCATGAGAATTATAAATACCGCTAATTTCATACTTACCATTTTCTGGAACATTTACATAGAAAGTATAATATCTTATGCTTATTGGATTATCTTGAGGCATTGCACCAGGTAATGCTTTACCTAGGTAACCAATTAAATAATAATCTTTATTTTGATCTGAACTACCCACAATTTTTCCATTAAATTTAGTTATTATTGTACCCTTATCAGAATTAAATGCTTTATTAGCTAAACCATAACCTTTCACAAAATTAACTGTAATTTTATTAGAGTTATTACTATCTACTTCGTTACCGAAAATACTGTTATATACAGAATCTAAAGTTGTATTAGTTGCCGCTATATAGATATTACCTATCATAGGAGCAACTTTGTTCGTCTCAGTTGAAAATACTATTTTATTTTCACCAAAGATAAGATCAGTTAAATCTATTTTAGCCACACTTATTTGATCAACTTTAGCTTCAGATACATTTATATCAGTAATTGTCTTATCATTTAATTTATACTTTAATGATAGTTTAGACTTATCTTCATCTTTAATTAGTTTATATGGAAAGTATAATGTAGCATTAGATCCTCCATAATACGTAAAACTAACTTCGTAACTAGCAGAAGTTGTATTATCAGCGTTTGCTTGCGAATTTAAGTTATAAATTCATCTAACATCTGTTAATTGATCTGAATTATCAACACCTCCTTTTACAATTCTTTTTGCATATTTCCATTGCTTTCCGTTTTCACTGTTGTTAAAATCTTGAGAATAAGCTACTAGACTTTGATCAGAAGGTGATGAAGTGGAATATAAATTACTCCCTTTAAAATTAGCTTCTTCGATCTTGAATAACTTAAATTTAGAGTATTCGGCTACATTAGTTTTTTCGATTTCGATATTTTTTATAGCATTTTCAATATCAGAAGTTATTTTTTCTATATTAGCTTTATCAGGCTTAGGATTTGATTGTAATGTAGCTGTAAAAACAGGTGAAGCCTTATCATATAAGTTGGTAATATAAGCTTTCAACGGAGCATATTCATCATTATTTAGAAGTTCTAGAGTAGCATCCTTAGACTTAACTTTATCTTTAAGAGTTGTATATGCTGTAACTAAATCTGAGTTTAATTTATCAAATTCAGATTTATCGATAGAAGCTTTGTTAATAGCGGTTTCTAAAGCCGTTTTAGCAGTAGTTAATTCATCTTTAGTAGCATTCACTTTTTGACTAACTGTTTTAGCTTCTGTATAAGCAGCAACTAATGCGGATTTAATCATAGAATAATCAGTATATAAATCTACATTGCTATTTTCTTTATCAATTAACGCTTTCAATTGATTTTTAGCTTCAGTATTATCAGGTGTTGTTGTACCTGTTCCAGTTCCTGCTCCATTACCAGGTTGCATAGTTTCACCTGAACCTGATCCATTTCCTGGTTGCATTGGGTTTGTCGGTTTTGGTGCAACAGTCGCAGGTTGTTTACAAGATGTAGCAACTAAAGCTGTAGTCGCTAAAAAACCTAATGAAAAAGAAAGTTGTAATAATTTCTTAGTTTTTTGTTTCATTTTTGTTTTGAACAATTAATAAAATAATAAATCGAAGTGATTATCCGTCCAAAATGGATGAAATGACCTCAAAACTGATAGAAGCTTCTTCTTCTTCTTCTTCTTCTTCTTCTTCTTCTATAAATAAAGGGTTTTGAAGAATTTTAGAATTCAACTTTAAGATAACAAAAAAAGCTTCCTATTGCAGGAAAGCTTTTTTTGTATAGTTTAATTATTAAACTTTTTTAAGAGTTACAAATGTAATTTTAGGCATAAAAGTATATTTATTAGAATCACCTAGTTTTATACCAACTATAAACATTAAATTGTTTGTTTTACTTTTAATTATATTAGTTCTTCAAGATTCGGTTTTCACTTTTCCAATGACATTACCTATTCCATCTTTGTTTTTATCATTATTTCAAATATTAGTTTCATTAATTTCACTTGAATCAGACAAACTATATCAAGATTTAAGTTTTGAATTAAAATCGATATTTTCTTTATTTAAATATTCGTTAATATTATTTCTGTAAGAACCAATAAAACTAAACACTATTGTTTTAATATGATCTTTAGTGGCTTCTGTTTGTTTAGCTTCTGCATTATTACCTTCAAAATCATCGCCAACTAATAATTTGAGATATACATTATAATCATATGCATTAGTTATAGTTCATGACTTACCGAATGAAACCTTAACAAAAGCTTTGTAACTATCAATATCTACGCCGTTATAATCAATAGAAGTAGGAGTAAATTCTCAATTTTTATCTTGAATAGTTAAGCCTAATTTATCGTTTTCTAATTTAGTGTATTTTGATGGTACTTGTATTCTTTCATTAGTTGGAGTTGATGGACCAACTTTATCATTGTTTACAGCAGTTTTTTCTACAGATATAGAGTTGTATCCAGCTATATTAGAAGAAGATGTTTTCTTACTATCACCAATTACTGTAGAAAGTTCAACCTTAATATCAGAAGGTTTTACATTTGTTAATTTGATTTTATCGAATTTAACTTCTGTTTTAGACCCTTCTTCTGAACCTTCGACTTTTTTATTAACAACAAGTTTTAATTCTTTACCTTGCACAGTTGATGAAGCTAATGTTATTTGAGGTAAGTTATTTTCTTTTTTAACAGATTCAAAAGAAAACTCGCCTTCTAAATATACATTTTCACTAACCTCTTTTGTTGATAAAATACTTTTTAATAATTGAGTAGATAATGAAGAATTATAATTTACTGATAAATTATTATCAGTAACTTTAGGTTGTTCATCAGTAGATTCAGCTCCAGAAGGGGTTTGGGGATCACTTTCAGTTCCTTCAGTTATTCGATCAGTTCTAAGCGAAGTTCTAGTTTCAACAGAACCATCATCATGAGCAACTCCAGCAGATTCCATAGCATTACCAGAATTAGCAGGTTCAGTTGCTTCATCTGTAACAGGCATGTCGCCACCAGAATCTTTCATTTCAGGAGCCACTAATTCTTCTAATGTCTTTCAGTTAGCATTACCTAAATCTAAAACTTTTATTGTTTTAGATTGATCACCTTCTGTTACCATTTCGCTAGATAATAGTTTCTCACTAATATATGTGCTTAAAGATTTAAAACCATTAATAGATATATCATTACTACTAACGGTGTCATCACCTTTGGTAAAGGTAACTTGAATTTTAATGCTATTTTCTTCAGTAGATGAAGTTTCACTATTACTAACTAACTTAACACCCAATGTTCATCCTTTTATAGAAGGAGATGATTCTTTTAATTCAATACTTACTTGTTTAGAGTTAATTTTGTTAATAAATTGATCTGCTGTTATAGTAGAACTATTTATTTCAGCTTTATTAGAATCTAAAAGCTTGATCTTTTCTAAAGTTAGTTGCTTAGCGAATGTTTCAACTTCTACTTTAGAATTTGTAGGAGTTGTTGCACCTCCATTACCACCACTTGTTGGAGGAGTTACAGGATTTTCTGTTCCTGGGTTTTCAGGTGTTGTGCCACCTCCATTACTAGGATTTTTAGGATCGGTTGGTTTAGTAGGTTTTACTACCTTTTCTGTTTTACAACTAGTTGCTGATAAGGCAACAAAAGAACCAATACCTAATAGACTAACAAACTTTAAAATATTTTTTCTTTTCATTTAAAGTTGTTTTTTGATTAGTAAAGTTAACATTATTTAATGTCGAATTTACTAATTTTATCTATATAAATTTGAACAATATAATAAACCGATAGTATTTTGCTTTAAAAAACCAAAAAACCACCTTAAAACGAATAAGAGCTTCTTCTTCTTCTTCTTCTTCTTCTTCTAGAAATAAAGGGTTTTGAATAAAATTAAACCTATATATATAAAACAGAATAGTAAGAAGATTCACTTCTTGCTATTCTGTTATTAATTAAATAATATTTTTATGTTCTATCTTATGCAGAAACACCATTTCCGGTTGTTGTGTTAGTATGAGCGGCAAAATACAAGATAGTAGCAGAGTTAGGTCAATAATATCCGAATGTATCAGCCGATTTTTTATAAGCCACTCTTAAAAATACTATAAACGATGTTGCATTATTATCATTAATTTTTGTTGCAAAAACATTTCCTGACTTAACATCATTTTCTATTAATTGAACAACACCTAGCCCATTGCTAGAATTATGATCACCATGAATAGAATCATCAAACCCTAATGACATATCGTTCTTAGAGAAGAAATAATTAACATCACTAGAAGGTATAACTGTTTTTCAATCTGTGGTTTCATCATCTATTCTTCCAGGGATAATTCCAACCGCATTGCCTGGGTTATTTAACACATTAGAATCTAATGCTATCTTAGCGCCGTTTGTAGCATCATGAATTTTCTTAAAGATTAACTTAGTTCCAAAGAAATCAGTATCAGATATTGCTACTTCATCAAAAATGTATTCTGCTTTGAAAAATATATTGTTAGTTTTTCCTGGTCCTATATAAGGAAGTTTTATAGGATTAATATCAATATATTTATCTTTATTATCAACTGTTATTTTTATTTTTAAATCTTTACCATCAGCAGATAATTCATATCTTTTTCCAGCAGAACTATCATTCTTTTCGCTTTCTATTTTATTTTTATATGCTTCTATATTAGATTCAGATTTTGTATAACTACCATCATCTTTTTTAATAGAAGCACTTATTCTAACATCATCTGGCAATAAATCTTGAACAAATAATCCATCCATTAAATCAATAGTTCAATCAGCATCAGCATATTTAATAGACAGTTTGTTATTACTATCATCCTTTGATGTTAAGTAATAATTACCATGCCAATCATTATCATTACCTTTTCATAAATTAACTAACTTAGCTTTCCCTGATAAAGATAGTTTTTCAGGAACAAATTCAGGATAATCTGTTTTGATAGAATCTAGACTAGTTTTCAATGCAGATTCATTTGTCGTAATTAACTCTTTAAACTTAGCTCCTAAACCAGATACTTGTTCTTGGTGTTCAGCAGCACCATCCATACTGCCTGCATCTCTTGTTGATATTGTTGGTTGGTTGTTAGAGCTTGTTCTAACAACAGTTTGATTATTAAGTTCAGATAGTTTTTTAAAACCAACACTACCTAAATTTAGAGCTTTTTTAGAAACATCTTGACCTGATTCATCTTTAACAGTCATGCTTTTTAATAGAGCATTAGCTATAGATGTTTTTAATGTTTTAAATCCAGTAATAGCAATTTCATTGCTAGTTACTTCAACACCTTCTTTTGTAAACTTAACCTTAAATTTAACGGTACCGTTATCTATATTTGCACTATCACTAACTAACTCAACGCCCAATGTTCATCCTTCAGTTACAGTATTATTTTCTTTTAATTTAATGTTTGAAGATTTAACATCAGTAGCTTTTGTGTTATCTTTAACTATTTCAGTACCAGACGAATCTACAACCATGAAATCATTAGGCATCAATGAGTTTAAATAAGTTTCAACCGCTGCCTTATTAGTTGCGGTCATGCCATTAGAACTACCTGAATTATCTGTAGAACTACTTGAGTCACCTGTTCCAGTTGAACCATCGGAACCAGAGTTTGAATTCATATTAGAATTATCACCACTACCTGAACTTGGGTCGGTAGTAGAACCGCCACCTCCATTAACTGGATTTTTTGGGTCCGTTGGTTTAGTTGGTTTTTCAGCAACCGGTTGTTTACAACTAGCCGCAGATAAAGCAACAAAAGAACCAATACCTAATAAACTAATAAACTTTAAAATGTTTTTCTTTTTCACTTTTAAAGTTATGATTTAACAATAATCTAATTTAAAATTAGATTTTTACTAATAATCCTTATATAAATTTGAACAATTAATAAATCGAGTCCATTATCGACTGAAAAGCCGATTAATGGATTCGAAACAGATAGGAGCTTCTTCTTCTTCTTCTTCTTCTTCTTCTTCTTCTTCTTATAGAAATAAAGGGTTTTGGCGAAATTCAAATATTAAGATATTTGCTAAATAAAAAGTGTAGCAACATTAAGCGCTACACATTTTGATTTTTATTTTATTTAACTAATAACTGTTCTTTATATAAGACTAACTTGGTTTTCTAATAACTTTTAAAATAACTAACTAGGCTAAACATATCATTATATACTTGTATTTATAATTAGGTTATTTATTTCCTTGATCATTACTGTGAGTATTACTAGAATTATCTGGAGTCGACATAGAAGATCCTGTTGGTTGACTCTCATTTAAAGTAAATAATAAATTACCTAAATTAGGCGCTTCTTTATTTCATACCTTTCCAGAAACTATAATTTTATTTAGACCTTCTGTTAATGATAACATTCCAGATGTTTCACCAGTTTTTTGTTGTATAGAAAATGACTTTATAGAATCTTGTCAGCGACCCGACATAGGTAAAGAATATAAAGCAATATTTCCTTCACCTGTAGCGTTATAATCATTTTTCTTAAATGATAACCCTCTATCAGAAACACCAGAATTATAAAAGCCGCTTATTTTATAATTACCAGATTTCAAAACATTGACATAAAATATATATTTTTTTTCTTTATCACTTGATTGCGATGTAGCATTGTTTTTGCTAGATGAATCATAACTGTGACCTAAATAACCTAAAAGATAATAATCCTTATCACTACCTTGACCATCTAATTTTCCTGTTAGCTTGAAAATATCAGTACTTTCTTTTTTGTTAGACTTTATAACTCCTATACCTTTGTTAGCTAAACCATACCCTTTAACAAAGTTGACTGTAATTTGATTAGGATTATCTTTAGCGCGCTCATTACCAAAAATGTCATCATAAATATCAGCAGGATTCTTATCTGAATTAGCAATATAGATATTACCAATCATAGGAGTAGATTTATCTGCTTCTGTAGTAAATGAAATTTTGTTTAGACCAAAATTCAAGTTAGTTAATTCTATTTTGGCAATTTCAATCCCATCTACTTTTGCTTTTGTTAAATCAACAGATTTAACTTCACTATTATTAAGTTTATAATTTAATGAAAGTTTTGTTGTTGGACTACTAGCCTGATCTGTTGTTATAGCTTTGTAAGGAAAATACAATTTAGCAGAATTGCCGCTGTAATATTCAAATTCAATATCATAAGAAGCTTGTATTTTACCTTCTTCAGCTTTTGTATTTAAGTTATAAATTCAACTAACATTAGTTTCTTGCAAGCTTTTAGTTTTTTCTTCTTTATCTATGAATCTTCTTGCAGTTCTTCATTTATAATCATCTGGAGAATTATCAAAACTTGAAGAGAAAGCTACTATACTTTGAGTATCAGGCGAAACTTTATCATAAAGAGTATCACCTTTAAAATTAGTTTCTGATATTACAAATTTTTTAAAATTTGAATATTGATTAACTACTTCTTTCTTTTGATCTAAATTTGAAGTTGATGATTGAATAGTTTCATTTAATGTTTTTAAATCTTGAACTACAGGAGGAGTATTTGGTTGTAATCCAGCAGTTACAATATTTGAGGCTTCTGTATAAAGGTTAGAAATGTAAGTTTTTATATATGAATCATTATCTACCATAGATAATACAGAATCTTTATTTACTAATTTTGTTTTTAATCCTTTATACGCTTCAACTAATTCTTTATGTTCCTTATCAAAAGTTGTTTTACTAGTTGCGGCTGTATTAATAGCAGTTTCTAATGCGGTTTTAGCACTAGTTAATTCATTATTAGTAGCATCTGTTTTTTCATTAACTAACTTGGCGTTGCTATAGGCTTGAGCTAATGTCGATTTAATCACAGAATAATCTGCGTATAAAGCTAAATTGTTATTTTCTTTATCAATCAACGCTTTTAATTGATTTTTAGCCTCAGTATTGTCAGTTGTTGTACCCGTTCCAGAACCTGATCCTTTTCCAGGTTGCATAGTTTCACTTGTTCCAGGTTTTGTTGTTTCTGTTCCAGATCCTGATCCATTTCCAGGTTGCATTGGATTTGGTTTGGTTGGTTTTGAAGTGACAGTCTTAGGGTCATTACAAGATGTCGCAACTAAAGCAGTAGTTGCTAGAAAACCTAATGAAAAAGAAAGTTGTAATAATTTCTTGGTTTTTTGTTTCATTTTTATTTTGAACAATTAATAAAATAATAAATCGAACCAATTATCCGTCCAAAATCGACAAAATGACCCTAAAACTGATAAGAGCTTCTTCTTCTTCTTCTTCTTCTTCTTCTTCTTCTAGAAATAAAGGCTTTTAACGAAATTTAAATATTAAGATATTTACAAAATAAAAAAGTGTAGCAACCTAAAGCGCTACACATTTATGATTTTTATTTTATTTAACTAATAACTGTTCTTTATATAAAACTAACTTGATTTTTAATAACTTTTTATTAACTACTTGGCAAATAATTGTCTTTTAACTTAACTTTACAATTAAGTTAATTAAATCAAGAACTATTTATTACTTTCACCAGCAGGTGCAACAGCTTCTTTTAATGTAAATGTTACATTCCCTAAATTAGGAGCATCTTTATTATTCTCTTTACCAGATACAATTATTTTATTTAATCCTTCTGTTAATTGCAGGGTTTTAGATTGATCGTTAAATGATTTTAATTTGTTTTGGTTTCATTCTCCATGCTTAGGTGTTGTAAATATAACCTTAGAATTAGAATCAGTATTATTTAAACGATCTTTTGAAAATGATAATCCTCTATCTGGATCGCCAGAATTATAAATACCACTTATTTCATACATTCCAGCTTGAGGAGCATTAACATAGAAAGTGTAGTATCTTATATTTGAGTCTTCGTTGTTATTATTAGAAGCGCCTTTCCCTAAATAACCAATTAAATAGTAATCTTTGTTCATAGTATCCTCATCTAATTTACCATTTAATTTAGTTAATATAGTAGGGCTTGTTACTCCATAAGCTTTATTACCAAGAGCATATCCTTCTACAAAATTTACTGTTATTTTATTGGGGTTATGTTCATCTTTTTTATTACCAAAAATATTATTTAATATTTCGTTTTTATTCGCATCAGAAGATGAAATGTAAATATTACCAATCATAGGAGCAGTTTTATTCATTTCTGTTGAGAAAGAAATAACATTTTCTCCAAAATTTAATTTATCTAAATTAACTTCAGCAACTTCTATAGAGTCAACCTTAGCATTAGAAACATCAATATTTACAAAATCACCACCGTTCAATTTATATTTCAATGAAAGTTTATTATTAGATGTTCCGTCCATTTGAGTATCAGAATTTTTACTCGCTTTGTAAGGGAAATATAGTTTAGCAGTAGATCCTCCATAATATTTGAAAGAAATATCATAACTTCCTGGGGTTTGTGCGTTATCTTGACTATCTAAACTATATATTCAAGAAACATTTGTATGTTGAAAACTCTCATTAGCAGGTGTTATGTTTTTTATAATTCGTTTTGCATATCTTCATTGATTATCTGCAGCAGAATTATCAAAATCAGAAGAAAAACCAACTAAACTTTGAGAATCTGAAGGTTGCTTATTGTATTTTAAATCACCTTTAAAATTACTGTTATCGACTGTAAATAATTTGAAATTAGAATATTGATCTATATTCGTCTTTTCTTCATTTAATTCACTAATAACTGATTCAATATTAGTTTTTAATTGAGTTAAATTTTCTTCAACAGGCATTGGATTAGCTTGCAATGTGTTACTAATAATAGTTGAAGCTTGATTGTATAAATTAGTAAGATGATTTTTTATCGGTAAATATTTATCATCAGTTATCATTGCTAAATCTGATTCCTTAGAAGTTAATTTATCTTTTAATGCTGTATATGCCGATACTAAACTTGTGTTTTTACTATCAAAATCAGTTTTATCAGTTTTAGCTTTATTAACAGCAGCTTCTAATGCAGTTTTAGCGTCAGTTAATTCATCCTTAGTTGCATCTGATTTACTATTAACTTCTTTAGCAGCAGTATAAGCAGCAACTAATGCTGATTTAATCATAGAATAATCTGCGTATAAAGCTAAATTGTCATTTTCTTTATCAATTAACGCTTTTAATTGATTTTTAGCTTCACTATTGTCAGGTGTTGTTGTTCCTGTTCCAGAACCTGACCCATTTCCTGGTTGCATAGTTTCACCTGTTCCAGGCGTCGTTGTTTCAGTTCCAGATCCTGATCCATTTCCTGGTTGCATTGGATTTGGTTTACTTGGTTTTGGAGTGACAGTCTTAGGGTCATTACAAGATGTCGCAACTAAAGCAGTAGTTGCTAGAAAACCTAACGAAAAAGAAAGTTGTAATAATTTCTTAGTTTTTTGTTTCATTTTTGTTTTGAACAATTAATAAAATAATAAATCGATCGAATTATCCGTCCAAAATCGACAAAATGACCCTAAAACTGATAGGAGCTTCTTCTTCTTATTCTTCTTCTTCTTCTAGAAATAAAGGGTTTTGTATAAATTCAAATATTAAATTCTTTAAAAATAAAATGTGTAGCAACCTAAATCGCTACACATAATATTCTTTATTTTTTATTTATATGCTGTCTGTATAAAATGATACATATATAAGATTAATACATATAAATGACTATAAAAGCATTCTCATTTAAAATCGATAATTTAAAACAATTAATTATTTAGTAGAGTTAGAAACAGGCGCATCAACATGAAGTAATGTAATTGAATTAGATCATAAATAACCTCATTTTTGATCATCATTCTGATTATTCTTTATGTACGATACTCTAGAAAAAACGATAAAATTAGTAGCGCTATTTTGATTTAAATTATATTTAGAATCAGTTTGAGAATTTTGACCACCAGGTGCATAAGTTTTATCGCCTGATTTCATTATTAATTGACTAACACCATTACCGTTGGTAGAATTTTCAGTTCCTTGAATAGCATTTACAAAACCTTTATCGTTTTCATTGCCTTTTCAGAAATATTCTTCTCAATTTGGTCATGTATTAAAATCTCTATTTTTATTCTTAACTGCTTGTATATCTATTTTATCGGTAGTATTTCTTGGAATATAATTTGTTCCTAATCATATAGAAGCAACTTTTTGAGATTTTATAGCTGCATTATCAACATTATTGAAATCTCATTTGTGAATTTTTTTAAATAGTAATTTTGTTCCGAATATATCACCATTATAAAATCCTATTCCATCGAATGAATATTTAACTTTAAAGAGGATCTTTTCGGTATTATTAGGGTTTGTATAAGGAATTTTAATTGGATTAACAACAACTGGCTTTTGCGTAGTATCATTGTCATTAATTTTATCCGGATTAACAGTTAAAATACCTTTAGTTTCATCGAATGAATATTTATTATTTCTAGTCTTTTCTTGATTGGTATAATCTTTTTCTGTATTAATCTGATTTTTGTATACTTCTAAATTATTTTGTTCTTCGATAGTAACTGATTTATTATCAACTTTAGAAACAAACACATTTACATAATCAGGTAATAAATCTTGGATAAATAAACCGTCAGTTAAATCAATAGATCAATCCTTACCTTTATATTTAATCGATAATTTATTATCATTACCGTCTTTAGAAGTTAGGTAGTAATTACCATGTCAGTCACTAGCTTTTCATAAATTAACTAGTTTTGCCTGACCTGATAAATAAAGATTATCCGGGTTGAAATCAGAATATGACTCTTTGATTTTGTCAAATTTGGTTTTGTATTCAGAAGATTCACCATGAATCAAAGTTTTAAATTTATTATTTAATCCTGATGTTTGATCTTGCGCTACTTCTGGTTGAGGTTGAGCTTCTGAAGTTCCAGTCATTTCAACAATACTAGCTCGAGTTGTTGGTTGAGCTGAAGCATCACCTGTTCCACCTGCAGATGTTCTTACAACACCTTGTTTGTTTAAGTCTACAAGAGTTTTAAATTCAGCACTACCTAAGTCTAAAAGGTTCTTCTTAACATCTTGACCATCAGCATTTTTAACAGTCATTTCTTTTAACAACGCTTTAGCTACAGTTGATTGTAATGTCTTAAATCCAGATATAGTAATTACATTACTAATTACCTCAACACCTTCTTTCGAAAACTTAGCTTTGAATTTAAGAGTACCATTTTCTGGATTTGAACTATTACTATTACTAACTAACTCAACACCCAATGTTCATCCTTGTATTGCAGAATCAGATTCATCCTTTAATTTAATATTTGCAGGTTGAATTTGTTCAACTTTAGTTTCATCTTTAACAAGATCTTTGTTTGCAGAATCAACTAATTTGAAGCTATCAGCTGTTAATTTAGAAACATAAGCTTCAACCGCTTTTTTACTGTTTGTTGGTTCAGATGGAGTCATATTGTTAGATCCATCTGTACTACCACCAGGACTTGTAGTATCAGGGTTTGTAGTAGAAGTATCACCACCAGTACTAGGAGGATTTGTGGTTGTTGTACCGCCTCCTCCATTATTTGGATTTTTCGGTTCGGTTGGTTTAGCAGGTTTTTCAGTAACCGGTTGTTTACAGCTAGCTGCCGCTAAGACAACAAAAGAACCAACACCTAATAGACTAATAAACTTTAAGATATTTTTTCTTTTCACTTAAAGTTTTTTAAATTAGCAAAATCCTTTATTTTTTTATTCAAATAATAGATTTTGCTAAAAATCTATATAAACCTGAATAATTAATAAATAAATCAGGGACATTTTCGGTTAGAAAACCGAGAAATGACCCTGAAACAAATAGGAGCTTCTTCTTCTTCTTCTTCTTCTTCTTCTTCTAGAAATAAAGAGTTTTAACGAAATTAAGAATATGTAAATAAAAAAGTAAGAAGATTTACTTCTTACTATTATATTAATTAGATTTTATTTTTGAGCTCCGGCAGCAGGTGATGCGCTAGGAGTAGTAGAGCCATGAGTAGCAGAAGCAGAACTTGAACTAGGAGCAGCAAAATACAAGATAGTAATAGAATTTGGTCAATAATACCCAAATGAATTAGTATCTTTTTTATAAGCAACTCTTGAGAAAATTAAGAATGTTGTAGCATTATCATCATTTATTTTAGATGAATTTACACTACTATTACTAGCATTTATATTATTTTCAATTAATTGCTTAATACCGTTACCTTCTTCGGAATTTTCTTGCCCATGTATAGAAGTATCAAATCCAAATGAACTGCTGTCAGCTTCTGAAAAAAAGTATTGTTTATTAGAATCTGGTGTTATAGATGTTTTTCAATCCGTAATATTATTCTCAGTTTTTCCTGTAATAGCTCCAACGCCATTACCTGGATTATTTACTATACTAGAATCTAATGCTGCTTCAGCTCCTTTGTTAGTATTATGAATTTTTTTAAATATTAATTTGGTTCCGAAAAAATTAGTATCAGATATCGCTATACCATCAAATATGTATTCAGATTTAAATAATATTTTATCGGTTTTTCCTGACCCAACAAAAGGAAGTTTTATAGGATTAACATAAACATATCTATTTTTATCACTAACTGTTATTTTTATTTTTAAATCTTTACCATCATTAGACAATTCATATCTTTTTTCTGCTGTACTACTATCTTTTTCAGTCATTATTTTAGTCTTATACGCTTCTATGTTTGATTTCGATTTTATGTATTTATCATCTTCTTTTTTAATAGAAGCACTTATTCTGACATCATCAGGTAATAAATTTTGAAGAACTAAACCATCGTTTAGTTCAATTACCAAATCCTCTTTATCCTTATATTTAATTGATAATTTATTATCATCAGCATCTTTAGATGTTAGGTAATAATTACCTTGTCAATCATTTTGATCAGTTTTTCATAAACTAACTAGTTTTGCTTGGCCTGATAAATACAGATTTTCTGGTTTGAAGTCAGGATATGATTTTTTAATGTTAGAAAAACCTTCTTTTCAAACAGATTCTTCACTATTCGCTAAGGTTTTAAACAACGCTCCTAAACCAGTTGTATGCTCTTGATTAGATTCGCCATCTGAAGCGCTATCATGATTTTCCATGCTTGTCGCATCTTCTCTAACTGTAGCACCTTCAGCCATAGGAGCAGCCGGTTGAGGAGTATTATTACTAGGAGTAGCAATAACTTTCATTTCATTTAATGTTGAAAGTTTTTCAAAATTAGCATTACCCAGATCTAAAACTTTTTTAGTAACTTCTTGATCATTAGCGTTTTTAACAGTCATGTTTTTTAATAAAACAGACGCTATAGAACTCTTTAATGTCTTAAATCCAGATATAGTAAATTCACTACTAGTTACTATATCGCTATCTTTAGAAAATTTAGCTTTAAATTTAATAGAGTCTTTTTCAGAATTAGAACTATCACTATTACTAACTAACTCAACATCCAATGTTCATCCTTCAATTGCAGGATTATTTTCTTTTAATTTAATATTTTCTTTAGTTACTTCACTAGCTTTTATACTATCATTAGCTATTTCAGCATTTTTAGAATCAACTAATTTGAAGCTATCAGCCGTTAATTTAGAAACATAAGTTTCAACTGCTTTTTTACTGTTTGTTGGTTCAGATGGAGTCATAGTATTAGATCCATCTGTACTACCACCAGGACTTGTAGTATCAGGGTTTGTAGTAGAAGTATCACCACCAGTACTAGGAGGATTTGTAGTTGTTGTACCGCCTCCGTTATTCGGATTTTTTGGTTCAGTCGGTTTAGTAGGTTTTACAGTTTTTTCTGTTTTACAACTTGCTGCAGATAAAGCAACAAAAGAACCAACACCTAATAGACTAATAAACTTTAAGATATTTTTTCTTTTCACTTAAAGTTTTTAAATTAGCAAAATCTTTTATTTTTATTCAAACAATAGATTTCGCTAAAAATCTATATAAACCTGAATAATTAATAAATAAATCAGGGACATTTTCGGTTAAAAAACTGAGAAATGACCCTGAAACATATAGGGACTTCTTCTTCTTCTTCTTCTTCTTCTTCTTCTAGAAATAAAGGGTTTTAATCAAATTAAGAATATGTAAATAAAAAAGTAAGAAGATTTACTTCTTACTATTATATTAATTAGATTTTATTTTCCATTACTAGAAGTGCCTGCAGTGGCTGGGGCAGCTGGAGCGGCTGAAGTAGAGGAAGGACTAGAAGCATTAGTAGTAGGTGCAGCAAAATACAAGATAGTAATAGAATTTGGTCAATAATATTCAAATGTATTAGCAGCTTTTTTATATGCAATTCTTGAAAAGATTATAAATGTTGTTGCTTTATCATTATTAATTTTAGTAACATTAACGTTATTAGATGTAGTTTCATTATTTTCTGCTAATTGAACAACACCATGTCCATCTTTTGAATTATCCTCTCCATGTATTGAGTCTTTAAATTCGTTAGAACTATCGACTTTTGAGAAAAAATATTTTTTGTCACTTTCTGGCACAAATGTTTTTCATTCTGTAGCATTAACTGATGGTCTTCCAGGGAAAATTCCTACACCATTACCTGAATTGTTTAATATATTAGAATCCAATGCTTGTTGAGCACCTTTATTTTCGTCATGAATCTTTTTAAAGATTAATTTATTACCGAAAAAATTAGTATCAGATATTACTACGCCATCAAATATGTATTCTGATTTAAATAAAATCTTATCAGTATTCCCTGGTTTTATATAAGGAAGTTTTATAGGATTAACATCAACATGTTTATCCTTTCTATCAACTGTTATTCTTATTTTTAATTCCTTATCATTATTAGATAATTCATATCTTTTCCCGACTGAATTACCCATCATTCCTTCTTCAGACTCTTTTTTAACCTTATATGCTTCTATGTTTGATTCCGATTTTGTGTATTTATCATTATTTTTAATAGAAGCACTTATTCTAACATCGTTTGGTAATAAATCCTTAAGAACTAATCCATCATTTAGTTCGATTGTAAGTTCATCCTTACCTTTATATTTAATTGATAACTTATTACTATCCCCTTCTTTAGAAGTTAGATAATAATTACCTTGTCAATCACTTTCGCCAGTTTTTCATAAACTAACTAGTTTTGCTTGACCTGATAAATATAGATTATTTAGATCAAAATCAGGATATGTTTTTTTAATATCTTCTAGCTTTGTTTTGTATGTTGAAGATTCTCCATCTATCAAAGTCTTAAATTTATCATTTAATCCTGTTGTATTGTCTTGAGTAGCTTCTGGTTGAGGTTGTTCTGTTGATACTTCTTCCGCTTCAACAATACTAGCGCGTTCTCCTGGTTGAGGTTGCGCATGTTCAGCATCTGATGCTGACGCTGGAGTTTTTACAACGCCTTCTTTATTTAAATCTACAAGAGTTTCAAACCCAACACTACCTAGATCTAGAACAGTTTTATTAACCATCATTCCATGTTCATCTTTAACTGATACTGTCTTTAATAAAACTGATGCTATAGAACTCTTTAACGTCTTAAATCCAGATAAAGTAATTTCATTACTAACTACTTCATCATTCTCTTTAGTAAATTTAACCTTAAATTTAATAGAGTCATTTTCTGGATTTGAACTATTACTATTACTAACTAACTCAACACCCAATGTTCATCCTTGTATAGCAGGATTAGATTCTTTTAACTTGATATTTTCTTTAGTTACTTCACTAGCTTTTATACTATCTTTAGCTATTTCAGTATCGCTAGAATTTACTATTTTGAAACTATCAGGCATTAATGTTTTCACATAAGCCTCAACAGCTTTTTTGATGTTTGCTGGTTCAGATGGAGTCATAGTATTAGATCCATCTGTACTACCACCAGGGTTTGTAGTAGAAGTATCACCACCACCAGTACTAGGAGGGTTTGTAGTTGTTGTGCCGCCTCCGTTATTCGGATTTTTTGGTTCGGTTGGTTTAGTGAGTTTTACAGTTTTTTCTGTTTTACAACTAGCTGCAGATAAAGCAACAAAAGAACCAACACCTAATAGACTAATAAACTTTAAGATATTCTTTCTTTTCACTTAAAGTTTTTTGAATTAGCAAAATCCTTTATTTTTTATTCGAATAATAGATTTTGCTAAAAATCTATATAAACCTGAATAATTAATAAATAAATCAGGATCATTTTCGGTTAAAAAACCGAGAAATGACCCCGAAACAAATAGGAGCTTCTTCTTCTTCTTCTTCTTCTTCTTCTTTTTTTTCTTCTAGAAATAAAGGGTTTTGAATAAAATTAAACTCTTATATAAATAAAAAAGTAAGAAGATTTACTTCTTACTATTCTATTAATTAGTTTTTATTTAAGCGCCAGCACCTGGAGTAGTAGTGGTTGCAGTGTTAGGATCAGCAAAATACAAGATAGTTACAGATTTTGGTCAATAATATCCAAATGTCTTATCAGTTTTTTTATAAGCAACTCTTGAAAAGATTATAAAAGTTGTAGCCTTACCATCATTGATTTTTGTAACATTAACTCCATTAGACATAGTGTCATTTTCTGTTAATTGAACTACACCTTGTCCATCTTTTGAATTAGCTTCTCCATGTATAGAGTCAATAAATTCCTTAGAATCGTCATTTTTTGAAAAGAAGTAATTCATATCTGATGGTTGGACAACAGATTTTCAATCAGCAACATTATCTCCATCCATTCTTCCAGTAATAGCACCAACACCATTACCAGCTCCATTTAATACTTCGGAATCTAATACTTCTTTAGCGCCCTTTTGTTCGTTATGAATCTTCTTAAAGATTAATTTAGTTCCAAAAAAATCTGTATCAAATATTGCTACACCATCAAATATGTATTCAGATTTAAATAAAATATTATCAGTATTCATTGGTGCTATATGAGGAAGTTTTATAGGGTTAACATCAACATATTTATCTTTGCTATTAAATGTTATTTTTATTTTTAAATTATCTTTATCACCTAAAGAATATCTTGCATTTTGTGGATCCTTAGAATTTATTTTTTCTTTATATTTAGCAATATTAGAAGTTGATTTTTTTATTTCTTCTCCATTATTAATAGAAGCGCTTATTCTAACATCATCCGGCAATAAATTTTGAATAACTAATCCAGGAATATCTAAAGATCAATCGGCATTATCTTTTAATTTTAAGCTTAATTTATTATCTTCTTGCTTAGAAACTAAATAATAATTACCTTTCCAATCACTATCTTTTTTAAATAAAGAAACTAACTTAGCTTGGCCTGTAAGATAAAGTTTATCAACATCAAATTCTGGGTATAACTTTTTAACATTATCAAACCCTATCTTATATGGTGAGTCACCCTTTGTTATTAAAGTTTTAAATTCAGCTCCTAATACAGTTGTTTGTTCTTGATTAGTTGTAGAAGCTGGAGGATTAGAAGCTTCTGGAGTAGTACTAGCTTCTTCTCTTAGACTAGTTCTTTCCATTGTTCCAGAAGTACCAGGAGCGGCTGCTTCAGCAGGTTGACCATCTGTTTTAATAACAACATTAGAATTTAGTTTGCTAAGAGTTTCAAATTTAGCATCACCTAAATCCAAAACATCTTTATTAACCATCATTCCATCTTCATCCTTAACAGATTGTTGTTTAAATAAAACAGATGCTACTGCAGTAGCTAATGTTTGAAATCCGTTTAAAGTAATATCTTTACTAGTAAGTGTTTCACCATCTTTAGTAAGAGTAACATTAATTTTAATAGTTCCATCTTGTTTATTCTTACCATTACTAACTAGATTGACACCATAAGTTCATCCTTTAGGTAATAAAGTATTGTCTTTTAATTTAATTGAATCTTTATTTACCTCAAATGATTCAACACTTATATCTTTTCTATTAGTAACTACAGTATTATCTTTATAAACTTCTAATTTATCACTAGTTAATGAATTTAGGAATGATGTAGCTTGTTCTTTAGTAGCAACATCGTTGTTGCTACTCATTCCGGTGTTGTTATTACTACCTGACCCAGTTGAAGGTGTATTTGCATCATTTGTACCTGATGAATTTTCTGAAGAACCTCCAGATGAACTACCGCCACCTGTTTCTGGCGCAGGATTTGGTTTCATAGGTTTTGGATTTACAACCTTTTCTGTTTTACAACTTGTTGCTGATAAAGCAACAAAAGAACCAACACCTAATAGACTAATAAACTTTAAGATATTTTTTCTTTTCACTTAAAGTTTTTAATTAGCAAAATCTTTTTTAATTAATTCAAACAATAGATTTTGCTAAAAATCTATATAAACCTGAATAATTAATAAATAAATCAGGGATATTTTCGGCTAAAAAATCGAGAAACGACCCTGAAACAAATAAGACCTTCTTCTTCTTCTTCTTCTTCTTCTTCTAGAAATAAAGGGTTTTAACTAAATTTAAAAATATTTCCTAAAGAATAAAAACTTATTATATTAAAAATATGCTAAACTAAATAACTTTAAATTATTCTTGAGATTCTTCGCTATCTATTAAATCATCATCTTGATTATGATCATTTCCATTGATTGGTCTATCTTCATTAACATCAACTTCATACTTAAAAGCAGCAAATGTTAAACTAGAATAAAAGACAATGATTCTGAATTGTTCTTAACTCTATGTATAACATTACCTATAGTTTCTAAATTGTCATCATTGTTTCTAATTGTATTTACAGAATTACTATTAGATAAAATATATCAAGATTTTAGTTCATTACTAATAACAGCTAAGTCATTAGTATAGAATCTATTAATATTGTTTCTATACACATTTACTCTTGAGACTACTTCAGATTCAATGTTGTTATCTCTAGACTTAATTCTACTAGATTCTATATTTTCATCGTTATCTTCTGATCTAATTCTTTTTTAGATAAACATTCTAAATCATAAGCATTAGTTATAGTTCATGATTTATTAAAAGCTACTTGAACTGCAACTTTGTATTCATCTAGATTTTTAGTTCTGTCGTATCTGATGGAAGACAGATTAAACTTCCATCAGAATCTATTGATAACTAACCCTAGTTTTTTTTATCTTGATAACTAGTATATTTTGCAGGAACTTTAATTCTTCCTTGTTCGTATCAAGAACCAACCTTGACATCAGTAGGTGTTTTATCTGATATCTCTTTATAATCTTGAAAACTATTAACAGATTTATGATTCTTATCTAAGAATACTTGAATCTTAAGATCTGTTGGTTTAAGATTTTTTAATCTAATCTTATGGAATTCAAGATTGATAGATCTAATTTGATAAGAACTATCAATTTTCATAATACCTACTAATTTAAGTTTTTGTTTATTATTAGAAGTTAAATTAACTAGTAGCGATCAATCGCTGTCTTTAGTGATGGAATCAAACTTAAGATCTTCTTCTAAATGAAGTTTTAATTTATCTATTAAACCAGATTGTTTTAGTTTTCCTTTTAATAGTTTAGTTGATAGTATGAATTAAATAATCCAGGTTGATAATTCTTCTAAATTCTTTCACTCAGGATCACCTAAATCTAAAATTTTAATAGTGGTTTTATTATCATGATCATTAATTGATTGTTCTGATAATAAAACAGACTTAATTGTGTTAGTATATCTTTTAAACTCGTTGATGGTTACAGGTTTACTATAGACTTTTTCATCCCCTTTAGTAAAGACAACTCTTAATTGAAGATTACCATATTCATTATTTTTAGATTTGCTATTATCAGTTATTTCAATAGTAGTTGATCATTCACAAATTACAAAGTTGTCTTTTTTAATTTAATGTTTGAAATATCTACTTCGTTAGATTTAATCTTATTAATATCAATAGAAGAATCATAACCATCTACAAATATAAAGTTATCAGCTGATAAACTAGAAGCGTATTTTTTCAATTACTCTTTTTGAGTTTAGAACAGCTGGTGATATTTGCAAATCATCATTAGCAGATATATCAGTTTCTATATTTAATTTAAATTTATAGTTTGTTGTATTAAACTACAACTAAAACCAACTATGCTTAGGAATGATCTTAAAGATAAAAACGATCCAAATATTAATATATTTCTTCTTTTATTAATCACAGTTTATAAGTCAAGTAGATATAAATAAATTATTATGCAGTTAATAAATTTGCTATATTGTTTATTTAATTCATAGGATTTTTGCAATAAATCCAATACAAATTAATTGTAATGGTGGAACAAAAAACAAGAAGTATTTAGCATTACGCCATTACTTCTTGTTTATCTATAATTTTAATAATTCTTATTGTTTCTTAAATATCTTTTTAAAAATAATAATTACTTAATTATTAATAAATAGATTAAGAAAATAGATTAAGAAACAGTTCTAGAAGATGCTGCTGTTGCTCCAGAAGTTCCAGATGCAGCAGGAGTTGCAGGAGCTGGCGATGCTGCTGATGCTGGTTGATATTCAAATGTAACAAATGTTAATTTAGGGAAATAAGTGAATTTATCTCCAGCAAGTTTAATGCCGGCTATAATCATTACATTATTATTTTGATTTGTTTCAAAATCAGATTTTCAACCGTTTTGAGTATTTCCAGGACCGTTTTTAGCTCTGTCAAGAGAATTACCTTCATTTAATTGATTTTTATCGTTATTTCAAACCTTATTTACTTCATTCTCGTTAGATAAACTGAATCATGATTTTAAGGTATCTCCGAATTGATTATGTTCACCTTTTATAAAATTATCTATATTATTTCTGTATACATTAATTCTTGTAAATACCTCAGGTGTAATGTACTTTAATCTCATTTTTTGTACATTAGTTAAACTTGAACTAGTTGGATAATCATCATTATACACTTTTTTTAAATAAACTTTGTATTGATATGCGTTTGTGACAATTCAAGTTTTACCAAATGATGTTTTTACTAAAATATTAAAGTCTTCTATTTTTTTTGATCCATAATTTATTATAGATGTTGGAGTAAATTCTCAAGACGTTCCTTTTATAACTAAACCAAGTTTGTTATCTTTGATTTTCTTATATTTGTTCGGAACAGCTATTGTTTCATTCCCGTTAGCAGTACTATCAGTACCTACATTAGTTGATATTTCGTTATCTTTTAAAACTTGATCGGCATCATTATAATCTTTAAAATTATTTTGAGATCTAACATCACCATTAAATACTTCAACTTTGATATCAGATGGAGCTACATTTTTTAAGATAATTTTATCGAAATCAATGCTAATATTTTTAACTACATCGCTACCTTTATCTGAAGCTGTACCAACAATTTTAAGTTTTTTACCTTCTTGTGTTTTAAACACTAATTTTGGTGATTCATTATCTTTAGTAACCGATTCAAAAATTAAACTCCCTTCTATCGATAAAGATGGTTTGTATTCACTAATACTTTCAACTTTTTTCTTCAGAAGTTTTGTAGATAAATCAGATTTAGCTTCTATTGTTGAAGCATTATCAGTTTGAGTTTCAGAAGCAGTGCTACCAGTATCCATTTCATCAGTAGATACTAATTTTAATGAAGACATAGCTGCTGCGGGTTGTGATTGAGATTCTGAACCTTGATTTTCACCAGCCGCAGTTTCTGGAACAGTTTCAGCTTTAGGTGATAGTAAATCCTCTAACGTATCTCAATTAGCATCACCTAATTCTAAAACTTTAACAACTTTGTTAGTTGTTTCAGGATCACTAACAGTTTCATCACTTAATAATAGTGAAGCTATAGTACTAGATAAAGTTTTGAAACCACTTAAAGTTATAGGATCACTAGCTACAAGATCACTACCTTTAGTGAATTCAGCTTTGATTTGAATATTATCTTTATCCTCACTAGAACTAATATTATTACTAACTAACTTAACTCCCAATTGTCATCCTTCAATAGCTGGACTAGTGTTTTTTAACATTATTTTAGTTAAATCGATTTCACTAGTTTTAACTTCGTTAAAAGGTTGTTCATTTCCATCAGCATTAACTAATTTAAAACTTTCAGGACTTAAAGTTTTCACGAATTTTTCAACTTCTGCTTTTGAATTTGCAGGAGTAGTAGGAGTAGTTGTTCCTCCGTTACCACCACCATTTGTTGGAGGGGTTACAGGATTTTCAGTTCCTGGGTTTTCTGGTGTTTTATTACCACCATTATTCGGATTTTTTGGATCTGTTGGATTAGTAGGTTTTACTACCTTTTCTGTTTTACAACTCGCTGCTGATAAAGCAACAAAAGAACCAACACCTAATAGACTAATAAACTTTAAGATATTTTTTCTTTTCACCTTAAAGTTCTGTTTAACAAAATCCTCTTAACTAAACGATAGATTTTGCTAAAAATCTATATAAACCTGAATAATTAATAAATAAATCAGGATCATTTTCGGTTAAAAAACCAAGAAATGACCCTGAAACAAATAGGAGCTTCTTCTTCTTCTTCTTCTTCTTCTTCTTCTTCTAGAAATAAAGGGTTTTGGCTAAATCTAAAAACTATATCTTAGAAAGGAATAACTTATTTATCTAATAATATACACTAAATAAATTATAGGTTTTATTTAAAGGTTTATTACTTTCTATATATTATTACATTGATTATTTTATTTTTATTATATCTAGTTTATTGTTATGTATATTCTTCAAAGAAGATTGCTTAGCATAAAATAATGCTTATAGTATACCAATAAGATAATAATTAAAAAAACAAGAAGTATTTAGCTTAATGCTATTACTTCTTGTTTATCTATAATTTTATAATCGTTATTGTTTCTTAAATATCCTTTTAGGATTAACAATGAGTTATTTATTAAATAAATAGATTAAGCGTTTCTTCCCGAAGAAGATGTTGTTTCAGAGGTTGATGTTGCTGCAGGAGCTGCTTGATATTTAAATGTAACGAATGTTATTTTAGGGAAAAATACATATTTGTTATCATCACTTAATTTAATTCCTGCTATAAACATAAAGTTGTTATTTTGATTGCTAACTAAATTTGATCTTCAACCTTTTTCTGATTCATTGTTTTTAGTTACATCTATATTTTTAGATATAATATTACCTTTACCTGTTTGATTATTATCATTAACCCACTTACTGGCATTATTATCACTAGATAAACTGTATCATGAAGTTAGATTGTCAGCAAAACCTGGATTAGGATCTAAAAATTTATTAACGTTGTTTCTCCACATATTTATACGACTAAATACTTCAGGCTTAATATAAGATAATTTTGCTTTGTTAGCACTTTCCGTTCCATTACCTTCATAATCATCAGAAAACATTTTCTTTAAATAAACATTGTAGTCATAAACATTTGTAGTAGTCCATGTTTTACCGAAAGATACTTTAACTAAAGCCTTATAATTTTCTATTTTATCTTGACCATTATAATAAATAGATGTCGGAATAAATTCTCAATTTTTTTGTTGAATTTGTAAACCTAGTTTATCTTCATCATTCTTTGTGTATTTACTTGCAACAGTTATAGTTCTAGTATTAGCATTATTATCAACAGTACCTACGGTACCGACTACTTCACCGGAATTAGCTACTAAACTAGCATCGCTATAATCTTTGAAATTATTTTGAGATATTGTGTTATCATTAAACACATCTACTTTAATATTTGATGGAATAACTTTTCTTAACACTATTTTATCAAAATCAAAACTAATATTCTTAATTACTTCAGAATCATTTTCAGATGCAGTACCAACAATTTTAAGTTTTTTACCTTCTTGCGCTTTAAACACTAATTTAGGAGATTCACCATCTTTAGATACTGATTCAAAAATTAAATTACCTTTAATTGATAATTCAGGATTTTTAATTTTACCAATTGTTTCTACTTTATTTTTTAATAATATAGTAGATAACTTAGAATTATCACCAATACTTGAACTATTATCTGATTCTGTTGTCGTAGAATTTTCTTTACTAGAACTTTTTCCAGATGTTTCTGTATCACCTGAAGTCGAATCCACTAATTTAATTAATGATCTAGCGCCAACTCCAGAAGGTCCTGATGCAGTTGCTCTTTCAGGATGTGCCGATTCAGTACTATCATCAGTTCCAACTTCTTTAGTCGCAGCAGAGATTAAATCCTCTAACGTATCTCAATTAGCATCACCTAAATCTAAAACTTTAGCAACTGTACTTGTTCCATCAGAGCCACTAACAGTTTCATCTTTTAATAGTAGTGAAGCTATAGTACTAGATAAAGTTTTGAAACCACTTAAAGTTATAGGATCACTAGCTACAAGATCACTACCTTTAGTGAATTCAGCTTTGATTTGAATATTATCTTTATCCTCACTAGAACTAATATTATTACTAACTAACTTAACTCCCAATTGTCATCCTTCAATAGCTGGACTAGTGTTTTTTAACATTATTTTAGTTAAATCGATTTCACTAGTTTTAACTTCGTTAAAAGGTTGTTCATTTCCATCAGCATTAACTAATTTAAAACTTTCAGGACTTAAAGTTTTCACGAATTTTTCAACTTCTGCTTTTGAATTTGCAGGAGTAGTAGGAGTAGTTGTTCCTCCGTTACCACCACCATTTGTTGGAGGGGTTACAGGATTTTCAGTTCCTGGGTTTTCTGGTGTTTTATTACCGCCATTATTCGGATTTTTTGGATCGGTTGGATTAGTAGGTTTTACTACCTTTTCTGTTTTACAACTTGCTGCTGATAAAGCAACAAAAGAACCAACACCTAATAGACTAATAAACTTTAAGATATTTTTTCTTTTCACCTTAAAGTTCTGTTTAACAAAATCCTCTTAACTAAACGATAGATTTTGCTAAAAATCTATATAAACCTGAATAATTAATAAATAAATCAGGATCATTTTCGGTTAAAAAACCAAGAAATGACCCTGAAACAAATAGGAGCTTCTTCTTCTTCTTCTTCTTCTTCTTCTTCTTCTTCTTCTTCTAGAAATAAAGGGTTTTGGTTAAATTCAATAATTAATAAAATAGAACTTTAGTATATACCTATTTATTGTTTTAAGAATTTATGATTATTAATTTGTTCTATTAGCAAAATACAAGATAGTAACAGAATTTGGTCAGTAATAACCGAATGTAGTAGCTGACTTTTTATAAGCCACTCTTGAAAAGATTATAAATGTCGTAGGATTATTATTGTTAATTTTAGTAACATTAATATTTCCAGACATAATATTATTTTCTATCAATTGAACAACCCCATCACCGTTACTACTATTATTGGTTCCATAAATTAAGTCATTAAATTCATTAGAATTATCATTCTTTGAAAAGAAATAATTAGCATCATTTGAAGATAGTACTGATTTTCAATCAGTAACACTGTCGCCCATTCTTCCTGGAATGCTCCCTAAGCCATTTCCTGAATTATTTACAACAGATGAATCTAATGCTTTTTTAGATCCAGAATCAATATTATGAATTTTCTTGAAAATTAATTTGGTACCAAAATATTTATCATCAAATATTTCTTTACCATCAAAAATGTATTTTGATTTGAAAAATATCTTATCAACCTTACCTTCGCCTATATAAGGTAATTTAATCGGATCAACATTTACTATTTTATCTATAGAAGAATTGTTTGCATTTACGCTGACTTTAAATTTTAAATTATTATTACTATCTAAAGAATATCTTGTACTTTCAGAACCTTCAGATTTTATTTTTTCTTTGTATTCATCAATGTTAGATGAAGAATTTTCCATTCTATCACCATCTTTAATATAGACACTTATTTTTATATCATCTGGTAATAAATCTTTAAGAACTATTCCGTCATCTAATATTATTGATCAATTCGGATTATCTTCGTATTTTATTGATAATTTATTATTTTCATCTTTAGATGTTAAATAATAGCTAGCCTGTGATTGGTTTTGTTCAGAATCAATAATTGACACTAGCTCAGCTTCACCTGATAAATATAATTTTTCTGGATCAAACTCATTAAAATTAGTTTTTAAGCTATTTAACTCATTTTTTATTTCTGACTCATTATTTGTTATTAAACTTTTAAATTTTATAGCTAATTCTGATGTTTTTGATACATTCGGTTCATTAACATCATCAGTTGTTCTTAATGATCGTTCTAAACTAGATGTTGTTATGGTTATTTGTTTATTTAACTCTGATAATTTTTTAAATTCAGCACTTCCTAAATCTAAGACAGTTTTATTAACTTTCTCACCTTGTTCATCTTTAACTGATGCTGTTTTTAATAAAACAGATGCTATAGAACTCTTTAATGTCTTAAATCCAGATATAGTAATTTCATTACTAGTTACTTCATCACTTTCTTTAGTAAATTTAATCTTAAATTTAACAGAGTCATTTTCTGGATTTGTACTATCACTATTACTAACTAACTCAACACCCAATGTTCATCCTTCAGTTGCGGGATTATTTTCTTTTAATTTAATATTTTCCTTAGTTACTTCACTAGCTTTTATGCTATCTTTAGCTATTTCAGCATTACTAGAATTTACCAGTTTAAAACTATCCGGCATTAATGTTTTTACATAAGCCTCAACTGCTTTTTTACTATTTGTTGGTTCAGATGGAGTCATATTGTTAGATCCATCAGATCCGCCACTAGGATTTGAAGTGGTAGCTCCACCACCACCACCTGTTGTAGGAGGAGTCGTAGTTGTGCCACCTCCGTTATCCGGATTTTTTGGTTCAGTTGGTTTAGTAGGTTTTTCAGTAACCGGTTGTTTACAGCTAGCTGCAGATAAAGCAACAAAAGAACCAACACCTAATAGACTAATAAACTTTAAGATATTTTTTCTTTTCACTTAAAGTTTGTAATTAGCAAAATCTTTTTCCTTAATTAATTCAAATAATAGATTTTGCTAAAAATCTATATAAATCTGAATAATTAATAAATAAATCAGGATCATTTTTCGGTTAAAAAACCGAAAAATGACCCTGAAACATATAAGAGCTTCTTCTTCTTCTTCTTCTTCTTCTTCTTCTTCTTCTAGAAATAAAGGGTTTTAAAACTTTTTAAAATTTTTATAAAGATTTAGAAATATATAATTGAATTACTTTACAAATATAAAAATAGCTCTAAATTTTACACATTTTCAAAAGATCTTAATAACTGAATGCTCTTATTTTATTAATGTATTAAACAGTAGTTTTTTATCAAAACCACATGATTTTAAGTAATTTTCAACTTAAAAGTATAAGTATTTCTATATAATAAGCATTTCTATATAAATAGAAACAATGAATAAGGATCGTTTACTAAATAAAAATAAACGATCCTAAAATATTGAAAAATTGGTTTCAATCAATGAAAAATTTAATTTCTTACATAGATCTTGAATCTATAGTAGTTAATGTAAATGTTAAATTACCTAAATTAGGAGCAGGTTTTGCAGACATATTCCCAGAAACTATAATTTTATTTAACCCTTTTTCTAGTTCTAAACTACCTGAAAAACCGCTAGCTTTATCAGTTTTAGTGAAAGTTTTTAATTTATCTCAACTGTTAAAGGAAATTAATCTATCAAACCTAGCCTTCTTATCATTATTATATGAATCTCTTCATAAAATTATGCCTCTTATATTGTTATTATTAGTTTCTCCAGAACTAAAAATTCCACTAATATCGTAATTACCTTTTTGAGGAGCATTTACATAAAATGAATAATAAGATTCATTACTTTCAGGATTAGTTGTTCCATTGTTACCAAGAAACCCTAAAACAAAATGTTGCTGCGCAGAACCACGATCATCTAATGTAGCATTATATCTTCTAATTATCGTATCATGCTTATTAGCAAGACCATAACCTTTTAAGAAATTAACCGTAATAGAATTTTGGTTAGTATTTGAAATTTCATTACCAAAAATATTGTTATAAATATTATTTTCAGAATCCTCTGATGATGTAATATACATATTACCGATCATCGGAGTTACTTTATTATTATCAGTGTTAAAACTAATTGTATTTTGTCCAAAAATTAAATTATTTAACCGAACTTTAGCTATCTTTATTGATTTAACTTCAGGATTTTCAAGAGTTATTTCTTGGGTTTGAGAGGTATTTAGTTTATATTTTAGAGATAAATTGTTAATATCGCTACTTTTAGCTAATTTATAAGGAAAATATAAAAACGCATTAGACGGTCCGAAATATTCAAAATTAAATTCATATTTAGCGTCTGTACCTGTTAAATCATATATCCAAGATACATCTGTTAATTGATCTGAGTTACTAAGACTAGCAGAAGCAACATTTTCTTTTACAACTCTTTTAGCAAATTTAAAATCATGTTGCTCATCATTGCTAAATCCTACGAAACTATAATTAGCACTTTGAGTTCCGGTTTTTGTAAATGTACCTTGAAATTTTTCTTGAGTAATTTTATACATCAGATAATTCGAAAACATATCAGCATTAGTTTTTCATGTTGATATGTTTGATATTGCTGTATCTATTTCAATTTTCTTAGATGTTATAGTATCTATTTGCAAATCTCGTTCAGGTTGTAATGTATTATTCAAAATAGTTTCAGCGTTTTCATACAAAATATTAAGTTTATCTTTAATTCCCTTATATTTTGCAGATTCAAATTGATCCAAATTGGTATTTTTTGACTTAACAATATTTTTTAAATTATTGTAAGCAGATACTAATGATTGATTTTTATCATCAAACTCATTTTTATCTGTTCTAGCTTTGTTGATAGCTGATTCTAAATTATCTTTAGCATTTTCTAACTGTTCTTTATTAGAACCATTATTGTTATTTATAGTTTCAGCATTTGTGTATGCATTTTCTAACTCTTTTTTAATTTTTGCATAATCAGCATACATCGAAACAATAGAATTCTTATTAGTTATCAATTGGCTTAACTCTGTTTTCAATTTATTTACTACAGAATTATCCATCTCATCAACAGATACACCTGAATTGTCGGGAGTTATTGGATTTAATCCGTTATTCAATTCATCTCGATTAGTAGATTTTTCATTGTTCATTTGAGAATTAGATGGCTTCAGCCCATTGCAACTAGTCATTGATAATGAAACTACCGAAAATATACCTAATAAACTAGCGATATTTAATATCTTTTTATTCTTCATTCAATTCTCTTACTGTTATTCACTAATATAAAAAAATGGGATTAGGTAACTAAAAACCTAATAATTATATTTATGTAAAAATTAGATCTATTATCGCGTATATGCACGAATTATAGTCCTAAATCGATTAGGAGCTTCTTCTTCTTCTTCTTCTTCTTCTTCTTCTTCTTCTAGAAATAAAGGATTTTATATAAATTGATATTTTATGTTATTTAGTTAAAATAAATTATTATTTTGAACTACTCATTGATGTTGATAAAGTAAATGTAACATTACCTAAATTAGGAGCAAGGTTAGCATTTGAACTATTCACATCACCAGAAACTACTATTTTATTTAATCCTTGTTTCAATTTAAGTGTTGATTTAAAACCGTCATCCTTATTAGTAGAATCAAATGATTTTAAACTGTTATCTCAACTTCCAGAAGACATAAGATTCTTAAATTGTGCTTTTCCATCCGTTTCTGTATTATTGTATTGTTTAGTTCAAAATACTAACTTTCTTGATTCGCCTGAATTATATATTCCACTAATTTCATACAATCCTTCTGTAGGAGCGTTAACATAAAATGAATAGTAACGTATATTAACTGCATCATTATTACTGCCACTATCTCTACTGCCTACATAACCTAAAACAAAATTATCTGTAGCTGTACCATTGTTATTAATAGCCGCGTTTATTTTCTTAATTTCAGTAATAGATTTATTGGCTAATCCGTAACCTTTCGCAAAATTAATAGTTATCTTATTTTTATTTTGCATATCCGCTTCATTACCAAATATAGAATTATATACCTTAGTTTCAGAACCAGAATAATTTGGTAATGTTATGTACATATTACCAATGATAGGGTTCTTCTTATCACTAGGAATACTGAATGATATTGTATTATCGCCGTAGTTTAATCCAGTTAACTCGATTTTAGCAACCTTAACATCATCTACTGAAGCATCTCTAATTAATGACGTAATATCGAAAACATTTTCTCCATCATTTAATTTATATTGTAGAGCAAAATTATCTTGAGTTATCAAGTTTGAATAACTCTTATATGGGAAATATAGAGTAGCAGAGCTCCCACCATAATATGTGAATTTTAGATCATAACTAGCAGATTGGTTTTCTCCGCTTTTTAAATCATAGATTCAGGCAACATCTGTAGGATTTGCAGAACTACCAAGATCTTTAATTGTTCTTTTAGCAAATTTATAGCTAGGTTCTGAAATATTAGAACTATATGCAACAATTGTTTTATCACTTGGTTGGTTACCTGTTTTAGCAAAAGTTCCTTTAAAGTGTTCTGCGTCATTAATAATTGGAAATTTCTTAAAATCAACATAACCATCTACATTAGTTTTATAAGTTTGTATATCAGTAGATTTAATACTATTTTCAATATTTTGTTTTGCAGTATTAACTGTTGAAATATCTAAAGGTGTAACAGGCTGTAAAGTGTTATTAATTATGGTATTAGCTGAGTTATAAATGGAATTGATATGTTCTTTAATTCCGTTATATTTAATATCATTTAAACCTAATTCAGATATTTTATTATCTTTTGTAGCAAGAATAGTTTTTAATGAAAAATATGCTGTTACTAATTCACTATTATTGTTATCAAAATCAGTTTTAGCACTAGCAGCAGTATCTATAGCAGATTGTAAATCTGCTTTAGCTTTTTGTAATTGTTCTAATGTTGAATTCGGATTAGTATTAATAATCTCAGAAGAATTATATGCTGATTCTAATGTTTCTTTTATTTTTGAGTAATCTTCATATAAATTCACTTTAGTTTCTTTATCATTTATTAATGAATTTAACTCTGTTCTAGCTTGATTTACTAAAGGATCATTGCTTGGTTTATTATTCGTAGTTGGTAAAGATGGATCAGGTTTAGGATCTATATCCTTAGGCTGATCTATCTCATTAGAATTAGATAACTTTAAACCATTACAACTAGTTATGGATAAAGTAACTAAAGAAGATGTGCTTAATAAGCTTATTATTTTTGTGATAGATTTAACTTTCATATTCAATTGTTCTAATTAATGAAATTTAATCAAACATTAATACCAAAGGTTTATATAAAATTAAAAACATGAATAAATTAGATCTATTACCAGAATTGAACTTTGATAAAAATTAATTCGGTGAGTTTTTGTATTTTTAAAAGACTTATTTAGTCTTTTAAAAATTTATAAGAAAAATATTAAGATGGGTTTGAAGATGGAGTTAGGGTAAATGTTACATTTCCTAAATTAGGAGCATCTTTAGTAGCTTCATCTGCTGAAACAAAAATTTTGTTAATACCTTTTTCTAGAGTTATTGTTTTCTTATTATTCATCGTATTAGTAGATGAACTAAATGATTTTAATCCCGATCAATTGTCACCTGATTTTAAATTTAGAAACTTAACAATATTTTGTTGATTTTCATAAGTTCCACTTCAAAACCTTAATCCTCTGTTTTCTCCTGAATTAATACTTCCACTAATAGTGTATGCTCCTGATTGCGGAGCATTTACATAGAATGAATAGTATTTTTCATTAGTTTTAGGATTCGTACTTCCACCATTACCTAAATACCCTATTAAATAATGATCTTTAGGACTACCTGAATCATCTAATGCTGCATTAAGCTTTCTAATTATTGTGTCAGATTTATTTGCAATTCCATAACCTTTAATAAAATTAATGGTTATGGAATTAGAATTGTTCGATAATTCATTAGAAAAGATATCATTATATACCTTTTCCGCTGAACTATTTATTGAAGATATATACATATTACCAATCATAGGTGTAACTTTATTATTATCAGTAGTAAATGAAATTGTATTCTTACCAAAAGCTAAGTTACTTAATCTAATTGCAGCAACCTTTATATCATCAACTTTAGGATCATTTAAAACGATATCTTGGAGTTCTAAATCGTTTAATTTATATTTCAATGATAAATTATCCTTATCGTTAGCTTTAGCTAACTTATAAGGAAAATATAATGTCGCACTAGCAGGACCATAATAGGTAAATTCAAATTGGTACATCGGATTTTGAGTACCGTTTAGATCGTAAATTCAAGCAACATTGGTCAGTTCTTTTGTGTCGCTTAAATTTTGACTTTTATTTTCTTGTTTAATGATTCTATTAGCTAACTTAAAATTAAAATCTAAATCAGAATTAAAAGCTACGATACTGTAATCTGAATTTTGCATTCCAGTTTTAGTGAAAGTTCCTTTAAAATTAGTTTGGTTAATATTAAATCTTTCATAATCCGCAAACTTGTCTGCATTGATTTTTTGACTATCAATTAAAGATATTTCATCTTTAATACTATTATTTGCAGTCATCACCGAACTAACTTCTAAACTTCCATTAGGTTGTAAACCGCTTTGAACAATATTTTCAGCAACTTCATATAAAGAATTTAAATGAAATTTAATGCCACTGTATTTATCTTGATTTATAGAATTTAATTTTTCATCTTTATTATTTAAAGTTACTTTTAATGAATTAAATTCTCTTATCAATGCTTCATTAGCATTATTAAATTGTTCTTTATTGTTAGCAGCAGTATCTATAGCAGATTGTAAATCTGCTATAGCTTTTTGTAATTGTTCTAATGTTGAATCAGGATTAGTATTAATAGATTCAGAAGGATTATATGCTGATTCTAATGTTTCTTTTATTTTTGAGTAATCAGCATATAGATTAATTTTTGATTGTTTATCTTTTATTATATTAGTTAATTCTGCTCTAGCATTATCTATTAATGGATCAGAATTCTTTTTATTAATTGGTGTTTCTGTATTAATTGGTGTTTCTGGTTTTAAATCAGTTTTGAATTCTTTTATTGGTTCTGTTGTTTTTAAAGCATTACAACTGGTTGCTGATAGACTAACTAATGTACTAATACCTAAGAAACTAATTGTTTTTAAAAAACTTTTTCGTTTCACAAAAATGATTTATAAAACCGATAATAAATGGTTTTACTGAAATTTATATAAATTTATAAAAACACACTCAATTAAATAAATTAGACTCATTCACAAACTTGCGTTAGTTGAACGAGTCCAAAACAATTAATTAAATTTTGTTTTACTTCTTCTTTTAGGTTTAAAAATAAACGGTTTTAATTAAAATAATTTTTCGATTAAATTCTTATTATTCAAAATATATTCTTTTTAAGCTGTTGGTTCAACTTATTGAACTAAAGTAAATGTTATATTCCCTAGGTTTGGAGCTGCGTTATTTGCTTCTTTACCTGAAACTATAATTTTATTCAAACCTTTTATTAAATCCAAGCTAGCATTATTACCACTCAATTTTTGTGCTTCATTGAAATTCTTTAATTTGCTAGTTCAATTATTATTACCTGAATTTAAATTATTAAATTTAGCTTTTTTACCGTTTTCTTGAGCATTATAAGCATCTTTTCAAAAAGATAAACCTCTAGTCTCTCCTGAATTATAAAATCCACTTATCTTGTATGTTCCTTGAGTAGGTGCGTTTAGATAGAATACATAGTAACGATCAGTTTTCGAATCATTTCCTGATCCTTCTTTAGAACCTAGATAACCTAATAGATAATATGTTTTAGTTTCTTCATTATCATTAAATTTCCCGCTAAATTTAGTTAAGTTAGTTTTGATTTTATTAGCTATTCCATATCCCTTAACTAAATTTACTGTTATCACATTATGATTGTTTTCATTTCATTCATTAGCAAATATATTGTCACGAATTTTGTTTATTGATTCTTCAGATTCTGATTGAGCAACATACATATTACCAATCATTGGATTTTGTTTATCACTAGGAACACTAAATGAAATAGTGTTTTCTCCAAAAATTAAACCAGTTAAATTAATTTTAGCTATCTTTATATCATCTATTTGAGCATCACTTATAATAGAAGAGATATCAATTAGATCTCCATTGTTAAGTTTATATTGTAATCCTAAATTAGTTGAATTTTGCGATGTTGTATAGATTTTATACGGGAAATACAGAACAGCATTTGAACCACTATAATAGTTAAATTTAAAATCATAACTAGCAGTTTTGCCTTCTTGACTTCTTAGATCATAAATTCAAGCAACATCAGTTATATCTGATAAGTTATCTGTTTGAGCTAATTTATCAATTTTTCTAAAAGCGAACTTATTATTTACATTATTTAAATTAGAACTAAATGAAACAATTCTTCAATTCTCTGGTTGATTTTGAGTTTTTGAAAAATCACCTATAAAATTATCAGATTTAATTGAAAACTTTTTAAAGTTTAAATATTCATCAGAAACCATTTTTTTATCACTAATTGTAGAAACAAAATTTTCTATATCAGATTTAGCGTTATAAATTTTGCCTTTGGTTAAATCGTTAGCTTGAAGAGTGTTAGTTATTATTAATTCAGCAACAGAATACAATGAATTATATTGATTTATTAATCCTTGATATGAAGCATTATCACCTATTTGATTTAAAACATTTGATTTGTTTCCTAGAGTATTTTTTAAGGATTTGTACGCTTCAACTAATTGTGGTTTAGAACTATCAAATGAACTTTTTTCGCTAGCAGCATTATCTATAGCTGTTCGTAAAGTATTCTTAGCTTCAAGAATACTTTGTTCATTTGAAGTGGAATCACTATTTATACTTTTAGCAACATTATAAGCGTTTTGTAATTTACTTTTTATTTCAGAATAGTCATTATATAAGGAAATATTTGAATCTTCTGTTTTTAATAAATTATTTAATTCTTCTTTAGCTAGAATTAACGATGGGTTGGATTCATCCTTCATCGTTGGTTTAGTAGGTTCAGGATTGCTTGGATTAGGATCTGTTGGTTGATTCGGAGATATTGATGGAGGGTTTGTTTCTGATATTTTTACTCCCGTACAACTAGTAGCTGATAATACAACTATAGAAAAAGCGCTTAATAAACTAACTATTTTTAATATATTTTTCTTAATTTTCATTCAATCTTCTTATTTTTTAAATAAATAACAAAACAATAGTTTTTAAAAACCACTAATTATATTTATATAAAAAAATTTCAGTTCATTATCGCTCATGAGCGATATTAATGAACCGAAATCGATTAAGAGCTTCTTCTTCTTCTTCTTCTTCTTCTTCTTCTTCTTCTAGAAATAAAGAGTTTTAAATGATTTAATATTTTTAAATAATTTTAATTAAGTATTTGATGCTGAACTATTAACAAATGTAAATGATACATTCCCTAAATTAGGAGCAGCAGAGTTTGAATCTGGACCAGAAACAATAATTTTATTTAGTCCTTTAGTAAGTTGTAAACTAGCTGATTCATTAGTAGCTTTTTGGTTTTTATTGAACGATTTTAATTTACTATTCCAATCACCTGAATTTAGATTTTGAAATTTAGCTTTATTACCATTACTTGAAGCATTGTATGATCCTTTTCAAAAAGCTAATCCTCTGTTATCTCCTGAATTAAAGACACCACTAATTTCGTACATGCCATCCTTAGGAGCATTTACATAAAAAGTATAGTATTTAACATTGGAACCATTAGCCCCTCCTGAACCACCAGCGGTACCACCTAAATAACCTATTATATAGTATTCTTTAGTTGGCACATTATTTCCAAGTGTATCTGAATCTAATTTAAAATTCATTTTTTTGATAAAAGTATTGTTTGGAGTATTTTGAACAAGAACTCCATAACCTTTGTTAGCTAACCCATATCCTTTAAGGAAATTAACTGTTATTTTATCTGGATTTTCATTACTAACTTCATTACCAAAAATATCATTATAGACAGCATCAACAGTATCACCAGTTGTAGAGATATAAATATTACCAATCATAGGAGCTTTCTTATTAGCTTCTGTAGTAAATGATATTTTATTCATACCGAATTTTAATCCAGTTAGGTTGATGCTAGCCACTTTTATAGTGTCCACAGCAACACCATTTAAATCAATATTAACTGGATTAGCTTCATTCAATTTATATTTAAGAGAAAGATTAGAACTGCTGACTTGATCAGCTTTAGCTGCTTTAAAAGGGAAGTATAAAGTAGCAGTATTACCACCGTAATATTCAAAATCTAGATCATAACTAGCAGTAGTTATGTTCATTCCATCCTGAGTATCTAAACTATAGATTCAACTAACATTTGTTATTTGAATACTACGTTCTTTAGTTTCGCTATCAATTAATCTATTAGCATATCTTCATTGATATGAATTATTATCGTTATCAAAATCAGATGAAAAAGTTACAAGCTTTTGACTATCTGCTGGAGTTGCGCTATATTTTAAACTACCTTTAAAGTTGGTATTATTAACTCTAAACATCTTAAAAGTTGAATACTGATCAATATTAGATTTCTTGCTATCTAAATTATCTGTCAATTCCACTATTTTATTTTTAGCTTGATCAATAGTATTCTTAGTTAATCCATCATATTGGAGTGTATTTGTTATGATTTGTTCTGCTGTATCATAATAAGTTTTAAAATAACTTCTTATACCGACATATTTATCATCATTAAGTGATGATAATATTGCAGATTTATTATTTAATGTTGTTTTAAGTTCGTTATAAGCTCTAACTATATCTGTATGACCATTATCAAACTCAGTTTTATCAGCTTCAGCCTTGTTAATAGATGATTGTAATGATGCTTTTGCTTCATTAAGTTGTTGCTCTGTGGCGCTATTAGAATTTTTAGTTAATTCAGCAGCATTGTATGCTGATATTAATTCATTTTTAATAACAGAATAGTCTGAATAAGCATCAAGCTTATTAGCTTTAGTTTTAATTAGATTATCTAATTCTGTTCTTGCTTTAGTTACTAAAGCAGATACTCCACCTTCAACCATATGTTCATTGGTTGGATTTTTATCTAGAGTTGGATCAGGTTGAGGCTGCGTGTCTAAATTAGAACTTTTTAGTTGTTCTGATAATTTAATTCCGTTACAGCTAGTAGCTGATAACATAACTATAGATCCAACACTTAATAAACTAACTACTTTTAATATACTCTTTTTATTCATTGTTATATTTCAATCTATTAATTAAATATGCTCACATAGCAAAAAATATAGGCTTACTAAAACCTATGAGCATAACTTTATAATAATTTAGAAATTATGAACATTATTAATAAAAATTATTTAAATATAACAAGATTGTATAGGAACTTCTTCTTCTTCTTCTTCTTCTTCTTCTTCTAGAAACAAAGGGTTTTGATAAGAAAATTGATATTTATTTTAGTTAATAAATAAAAAAGCAAGAAAGTTAGCTTCTTGCTTTTTATAATATTAAATTTTCATTTTTAAAGATTGTGAAAACAATTCTATACTTATTACTAAATGATGTTCGAATAATTATTTTTATAGACTTAATTTTTGTTATTAGATTTATTAAAACCAATAAATTATATTGTTATTAAATTTTCATTTACTAATTAATATATTTTTAATTAAATCTATTTATTTATAGTACAAGATTTTAATTTTTAGCCCCTAGAAGCTGGATTATTTGGTTTTTTATCATCATAAACAAAGGTTACAAACGTAATTCTAGGTAAGAACTTGTAATCATTAGAACCTGATTTAATACCAGCTATGAAAAGATAATTATTCGTTTTCATATGCACTAAATTAGATTTATATTCTTCATTATTTTTAGTTATTTTAGCTATCACATTACCCATCCCTTTTTGATTTTTATCATTTACTCATTGAGAACTTAAATTTGAACTATCCAATAAACTGTATCAAGAATTTAATTTTTCATCAATTTTTCTATCAGTAGTTTTTAGAAATTCATTAATATTATTTCCATCTACGCTAATATTACTAAATACGGTAGGTTTAATAAGTAATGCATTTACTTCACTTTCCTTGCTACCATCATTATTACTAGATGATCCATAATCTTTACCATTTATTTTCCTTACATAAACATTATAATCATATGCATTAGTTGCGATTAATGTTTTTCCGAAAGATAAATTTACTAGAACTCTAAAATTATCGATATCAGAATTACCGTCATAACTTATTCCTAATGGATAAAATACTCATTTTTTATCTTTAATAGTTAAACCGAGTTTTTCGCCATCTACATCAGTGTATTTACTTGGAACTTTTATTGATGTGTTGTCTGTTTCTGTTCCAGTTTCAGATGATGTTTCATTATTCTTTAGAACTAGATCTTTATAAACTTTTACAATGTTCAGAGAACTATTCCTACTATTAATATTGTCTGTATCCCCAAATAAAACCTGAACTACAACATCTGAAGGTTTTACATTAGCTAAAACAATTTTATCGAATTCGATATCTATTCTAGTGTTTTGTTGATTATCTTCAACTGAAGAACCTGTTATCTTAAGTTTTTCTCCACTAGAAGAAGTTAGGATAAGTTCTGCTGAATCATTAGCTTTTCTAATACTTTCAAATTTAACTTTTCCTTCTAATGAAAGCATAAGATTAGAAGTAATATTTGAACTAGCAACCTTGTTTTTAAATAATTCTTTAACTAATAAAGAATTACTATCAATTAGTAGTGGTTTAGCATCATTGATATATTCATCACTATTATCATTAGATTCTGCTAAACTAATAGATGAATTTCGTTGATTAGCCATCATATCAGATGAACTATCAACCATTGAAGAATTAGAACCTAGTAATTCTTCTAAGGTTTTTCATCCACTATCACCTAAGTTTAATAACTTTATAGATTGTTTAGATCCATCTTGGTTTGTTATCTCTTCAGTAGATAACAATGCAGATCTAACTGAATTAGCTAATGATTTAAAACCATCAATAGTAATAGGATTAGAAGTAACAGAATCATTATCTTTGTTGAATTTGATTTTGATCTGAATACTATCGTTATTTTGATTTAAATCTTGAGGATTAGAGACTAGTTCTAAAACTACTTCTCATCCTTCCAGGATAGGATTAGTTTCTATTTCTTTTTTCAGTTTGATATTTTCTTTTTTAACTTCGTTAGCTTTAATATTAGTTTTATCTATTTTGTTTTTAGAATTATCAACTATTACAAAACTATCAGGTGTTAGGGAATTAGCTAACTTTTCGACTTCTGTTTTAGCGTTTTTATTTGTAGTGGTTTTATCTGAATCACTACCACTTTGCCCATCTAGAGATTTAGAAGGTTCTGTTTTAGAACAACTAGCTATAGCTAGCCCAACAAATGAACCTACACCCATTAAACTTAGAAATTTTAAAAAGTTTTTTATCTTCACTTAGACTAAAAATTTATCAAGAAAGATTTGTAGATTTCTATCTATGAATCTTTCTTGTAACTAATATATAAATCAAACAATTAACAAATCAATGGTTGAATTATTTAATTGAACTAATCAAATAATTCAACATATACCGATTAAGAGTTATTAATAATTTTATAAGCTTATTTAGTAATAACTCTTAAATTTATCTTATTTGAAACATTCTAAATTATATTTAATAAAATCAGATTTTGATAAAAAAATTAAATTTTTTTAATCACGTTTTTTGATCGTTCTTATAAAAGTATTAAAAACATTGAATAATAGGTTGTATTTTTTATCAAGTATTGAATAGAAAATATTACTACTTACTAAGTTTTATCTAATTAATTAAATCACCCAACTAAAGCAAGATATATCTAAAGATTTAAATTGATCGATTAAAAATGTATCAATACCTATTTAATGATTTATCTAAAATTATTATGATAAATATAAACAATTAACTAATAAGAAAAATCCCAACTAAGAAGAATCTTTATAGTTGGGATTTTATATTATGATTTGTGTTTAGCTAAATATTGTTTCCAAGTATCTTGATATAAAGGTAATACAGTAAATGATTTAATTGATTTAGGTTTATTAGCATAGAATGAGTCAGTGTAATAACCAACAGCATAAGTGCTAATTGGTACAACCTTAGCTCTAATTAATGAACCACCGTTTAGATCTTCTTCTTGATCACCATAGTTATTATTACAGAAGTAAATATAATCTACATTCCCATTAGCATCAAATTCTGCTCCTCAAATAGACATCGCGTGACCTGGGTATGAGAATCCTACTGCTTTCTTGTTTAAGAAAGCATCTTTTAAGACATCGTTAAAGCGATTAAAGCTTAAACCGTTATAGTCTTCTGTTACATCGTTTGATCGACCTCTAGTTTCTCTATTAGGTTTAGGAGTAAATACATCTTTGAAGTATCCTCCTTTATTTTCATCAATATCTACTAAAAGACCAGATGATCTAGGTTTTCAACCTGATACAAATCAGTTAATTCCGTCATTGATAAATCCACCACGGTCGCTTCAAGCATCACTAAATCTTTGGAAGATCTGGCTTCTACCTTCTTTATTATCATTCTGAATAGATTGACGTTCTGGATAATAAGTTGGAACATTTTTAGATCATTCTGAAGTAGAATTAAGTTTGAAATAAGCATCAATATATTGCTTATTATTGTTAATTCATCAGTGCAATAGATTAGAAGCAGAAGCAGCTCAACATAAGTTGAAATCACGATATTGATCTTCAACTAAAGCAATCTTATTAACATCATATCAACCATATTTCTTATCATAAGGTAATCTGGCTACATCATTTCTAACAATTCATTTTTTCTCAGGATCGTTTTTAAATCCAGGAGCATTTACCCCATAAACAAACATTGTTTTGTTAGCAAAATCAAATTGTTTAGGGTCTTGGTATTCACTGTTTTCTGCTCTTGGGATGTATGTTATACTTTCTTCTTCTCTTGGTTGAGAATTGGTTGATGATCCACCATAAACACTATTAGGTTGAGCATCTCTTAATTGTTGAACTTTAGTTCATAAATTATTAATTAAAGTATGTTCTTTAGCTAATATTTCTTTAATAGATGGAAGAAGTTTGTCTATTGTTTTCTTAGCTTCACTAATCGCTCTATAATCAGAAGCTTGAACTGTATCTAGAGTTAGATTTAAAACATTATAGTTATCTTGCTTAAATCATTGCGCACTTTGAGAGTCACGATAGAAAACACCTTGATTTATTCTTTGTTTATAAATATCATCCTTAATCTTATCTAATTTTTGTTTCTTAGATAAAAACTCTTGTTTTTTCTCAGCGCTAAAAGTTTCATATTCAGCTAATGCTGTTATCACTTTGATTTCATCTTCATTCGTATAACTAGGTTTAGTTAATACATCACGATATTTATTATCAAAATCTGGTAAGTTTTTTTCTAACTCATTTAATCTAGCTTTTAATTGATCAAGTTTAGCTTTAATTGATGCTAAACTTGATTTAACTTCACTAGACAATGAGTTTCATTTTTTTAAAGCAGTATTAATATCATAACTAGAATCTAAAACTTGATCATCCTGAGTTTTATCAATATTCATTAAATCTTTTGTTAGATCGTTAAATAGTTTTAGATTATCTTCACTGCTTAATGCGTTATCTTGATTATTATTGTTGTTATTATTAGATGAATTAGTATTTGTATCTTGATTGCTATTATCTAAAGTTGTTGAACCTAAAGAGCTATTATTATTGCTGTTGTTGCTATCTAAGTTGGCATTATTAGAAACTTCATTAGATGAATTATTATCACCTGAACTAGACCCATTTTCACTAGTACCATTTTGATGATCAGAGTTATTACTATCAATACTTCGTTTATCAGTTAACGCTTTAGTAATCGCTTTTTCAAGGATACCAATCGCTCTTCTAAGATCACTAATTGTAGATTGATCATTATTATAGATCTGTTTAGCTTGATTAAAAGCTTCACGCAATTCAACAACAATTACATTGTATTTAGGTTGGTCGTATTTGCTTAATTCAACTTCTTGATCATCTAAAATCAAACTTAGAGTTTGTTTTTCTAGTTGATAGTTTACATCGTTAGAATAGTTCTTACAAGAAGTAAGTAAGGCTGCTGGAGTTATTAAAGTTCCAAATAGGCTAAATAATAGTTTAGATTTCTTAATATTCATTGTTAATAATCTTAAGTTTTATTTATTAATCTAGGGGTGATTATTTAGTGTTAATAAAAAAATTAATACAAGGAAATATAAATATTCATGTATTAATTTATAAATTCAATCTTAATCTATTCAATCTTTATCTAATAATTATAAATTAAATTTTAAGGATTTCTATTTAATTGCCATAGTTGTTTAATAAGTTTAATAATAAATGAGGTTTATACAATTGTAAATAAATAGGACATTTAACTTTATTTACAGGCATGATTCACAACATCCAGTCTTAGTTAATTTAAAAATGAAAAGATTGTTTATAAATATAAAAATTTATAATATTAACCAATAATAAAGATAGAAAATGAAATTAAGTATTAAAAAAATATTAGTTAACGGATTGCTAATGTTAACATTAGCAGGACCGACGTTATCATTATCATCATGTAAAAAAGAAAATGATGGAATGATAGCCCCCCCCCCCCGAAGGATTCTGATGGCAATAAATCAGGTACTAGTGAAAATAAACCTGTTGAAATAAACGACAAGTTAATAGTTAAATCTAGCGCTGATAAAATTAAGCCTGTTCAAGAAGATGCTGTTCAAATTGACGCATCATTAGATGTTTCTAAAAAAGAAGAAACAGAAGTTGAAAAAACACCTAGACAAAAAGCTATTGAAAAAATTCAGCTATTAATCCAAAAAGTAAATGCCATAGCTGAGAAAAAGGGTGTAACTGCTAAATTAATTAAAATAGCTAAGAAAGCAGCGGTGACAGCGGCAAATAGCCAAATAAATAAAATAAAAAGATTATCAGATCAAGAGTTTGCTAAAAAGAATAATGGCGAAGGTGAATATAACGCTCTTTTAACCAAAATAAGACCTGTACTTAAAAAAGTAAATATTGATGTTGATCAAATTTTAAATGTCGTAGAAGATAAGGTTACTGAAGTAGCTGGGAAACTTTTGCAAGAAAGAAAAACCAAATCATTTATAAAGAAAATGGAAGGTTTTAAAACAGAAATAGTTGATAATTCCATTAAGAAAACTATTGATGATAATATAGCTTGATTAACTGCAGAATTAGAAAACGCTAAAAAAGAAGAAAATGCAGATGATAAATTAAAACAATATAACTCTGAAGATGGTACAGGTAAGTTTTATAACAAATTCACAGAAACTAAAAACTTATACGAAAATGAATTAAGAAAAAGAATTGCTTTTGCAAACAGAATAGAATCATCTAAATCAGAATTCGATAGCACTCAGGCACCAGCTACATTTAACTGATCAAATACAGAACAAAACTTCAAATTATTTGAATTAAGTTCTAAAATGTACGATGATATCACTGCCGGAGAATTCTTTGAACAAACTGAAGATAATCCTTCATACGATACAGTTATTGATACCGAAGAAGTAAAGGGATTAATAACTAAATACAAGAATAAGTTTAAAACTGAAATCGATGCAGGTCGCGGATTATTAAGTGAAGATAAAGCTGCTATGGTTGCTATTGAAGATGTTGATGTAACCACATTACAACCATTAATTACATTTAATGATAACTATACAGCTAAACAAATAGCTAAATGAAACCTTTTAAGAACTAAATTACATTTACCCGCTTTACAAGACGCATCATCAACTTTAAATGCTAATGAAAAAGCTAAATTAATTCTTCAAGGTATTTTAGGATTCACTCGTATAGAATCTAATAACGTTAATGTATCTACAGTTCACAGCTATAACAAAGGAACTGACGAAGTTGTTAAAGCTCACGATTGAAATTATGGTGATATCTACTATAGTTCATTCAGCACTCCTTTAGTAAGTGATGACAATGTTGGTATTACAAGCGATTTCTTATCAACTGTATTATTCAAATCGACTCTAGGTGAAAGAAAAGCTTATAAGAAATACGGTTTAACTAGTGAAGAAAAAGTTAAGGAATGAGGTCATTTATTAGCAGCTTTAGATAAGAACGCTAAATATTACTATGGTGTAGTAATTGCTGAGGAGACAGGAATGAACGAAACTGTACCTCTAAGAACTAATTACAAAGTTTATATAAATGATATGTTCTTTAAGAAATAATATCTTTTAACCTTCAAATATAAAAAACAAAATATGTAAAACACAACCCATTCTAAATAGGGTTGTATTTTTTATGTTAGTAGTAATTATTTTTTGGTTTCTTGTATTATTTAATAATAGTTTATTTTGACCGTTGTAACAAACTTGGGGGTTCTCGTAAAAAGTTATGAGAAACCTTGAGGAAAAGACAAGACAAAACAAACTAGATTCTTTAACAGGGCAATTTGGAAGCGTACATAAAAACGCAGTTTTTTATGGATCGTTGTTTTTTAAAGCATCTCAAAAAGTAACTTCATCCGCAAATCAAAAAAAGAATAGACATGCGAGATACTTTAAAGATGGTTTGTATTTAGAGTACATCGCAAGAGAAGAAGCTGTATCAAAAGAAGATCGCAGTAAGGTTTTCGATATTCAAGGTAACGAAATATCATTAGATTTAGCTAAACAAAAAATGGCTAAATTAGATGATGATCAATTCGTATGAGAAAATGTTTTATCTTTTGATGACAAGACTAAAAAACTGATTGATTTTAACGATAAGAAATCTATAGCTAAACTTATTCAACGTCCGCTTTATGATTTCTGAAAAAGCAATGGAATTAATCCTAAAAATATTGATTTAGTCTTCAGTATTCATCAAAATACAGAACATCCACATATTCATTTTTCTTTCTGAGAAAAAGAAAAAACTTATAAGTTGCGAACTAAAAATGGAGAAGATAGATCTTTCAGAATTAAGGGAGCGCTTAAAAAAGAAACTTTTTTAAAACTTAAACAAGACATCTTCATTAGAATTCTTGAAATTCAAAATGAGAAAAAACTTTATACTTCCGAGTTTGTTGAAATCTTTAAAAACAAACTTGAAAACGGTGTTGTTTCGTTTGAAAACAAAGACTATGCCGATGCCTATAATTGGGTGAAGGAAAATAAATCAACTAAAGAAATTCGTTTCAAAAATTTAACTGAACAAGAACAGGAAATAATCCTTAAAGGAGTTAGAAGTGTATTTAAAACTGACCCTGAACTAGCTAAAATGCTTGATGAGTACTACAAGCAAGCCAAAATTATTAATTCTTGAATTCAAGAACAAATCAAGGAATTCAATGAAAATCATCGTATAGCTACTTATAACGATATAGATGATCCAGAAGATAAGAGTAGCTTGAATTATCATGATCTGACCTATGATAAGTTGAGTGCTGATTTTTTAACAAAAGAATTGAATGCAAAATTCGGAAATGCATTTATTAAAGCTTCTCATAACCCTGGTAGCGATCTTAAAAAGGCTGGAATGGAAAATGAATCATCAGATATTGATAACAATTTTCATAACGGATTTATTGATGGCGGTCATATGGACGATGGTATTAGCGATGCTTTCATTAAATCGCTTCATTTTAAAGCTAAAAAATCAGAAAGTGTTTGGTATAGAAAAACTCTTGACAACAAAACTAGATCTTTATTTGAGAACTCTAGCTACGATGTAGATTTTGATAAATCCAAGAAATTCAAACGAATCAACTATAAGACAAGAAATATGATGCATAACTTTTTCAAAGATAGCTTTGATAAAAGTTCATATATGAATGCTTGATTCTTTGAATGTAGCCAGAGAAAAGTAGTTGAACACTTAAAGCTTCTAAACCAAGATAAATTGGTTTATATGAAAAAAGGATATCGAACGATATCTTAATTTTGCTTTGTAAAAGACCTGAGTAAGTCTATAAACTACTTTAAAAAAGGTATTACATACTATGTTTATAAACTTTTATAATGGAAAGTTTGACGGCAGTCAACTAGACCAATACAATGATCCAACTTGAGAAATTGAAGAGTATGAAAACTCTGAATCTAATAATTCTAAAACTGAAAGAATTTTTAATCCACCTAAAAACGCTATTGTAATAGGGAGTGGAACCTTATCTGGGTCAGTTTACAACCATAAAACTGGAACAACAAGTAAAGGTAGAGAATACGTGAGTTTTTATTTTTCAGTACCTAATCAGGACGGAGAGCTTAAAGAATCTAGCAACAAAAAATTATATCGCGAAAGTGATAAAGATACCGCTAATTTTGGATTCAATGCCTGTGTGTTTGCTAATTCCAAAAATAAAACAATTTTTTATGCCATGAAAGGTTTAAAAAATGGTGAATTCATTCGTATCGATGCGCAAATTAAAGTTAAAGGTAGCAATAAAAAAGAATCAATTGAAGTGTTCTTAGAACCTTTGAAGCTATTAAATAAGTTTGAAAATAAAAAAAACGCGAATCAAGAATCACTTAATAAGACTAGAGAAAACGATGTTTCTGAAACAGATGATTAATAAACTATTATTCCTAGCTTTTGCTAGGTATATCAGAACAGTAATAGTTTTATATAAGTGTAATTCTTATAGTTCTGAAATTACAAATTATGAAAAAAGAAGTTAATAAGAAAGAAAAAGTTCCTGTTAATTATTACAAAGAAGCTTTATCAATTTATCAAAAACAAAAAGAAACAATAACCGACGAAGAAATGGTTGAATTTGAGTTTGTAAATCGTTGAGGCGCTTCTTTCATGTTTGAAGAATGAATGCTATGAATGCCTTTATTAAGAGAGAACGTTAAAGCTCTGGTTTTATTTTCTGTGGTTTTTACAAGGTCTGGTCCAACTAGAAATGAAAAGTTTTGTTATGGAATCAATGAATCTGAATTTGATACTTTTAGAAAGGTTTTTTGCTATAGCAAGAAGGAATTGAATGACAGTTTAGATCTTTTAATTAAAAATAAAATTTTCGGAAGATTCGATAGACCAGATAGAGGTGGTTATGAATATTTTATTGATATGAAATATGTTCAAGACGAAGTAATAAGTAAAGTTCTTGAACAAAGAGCTAAAAAAATAGTTAAGAAATATCATAACCGCATTAAGAAACAGAAAGACAAAAAGAAAGTTAGTTAACTATGAAATTCCTAGATTATTTTGAAGAACAAAAATTTAATAAAATTTCAATATTTATTAATCAAGAAATGATTAATATGCCTGAATTAAAGACATTCAAGCATGTTTGTATATTTGCGGTTCTTTTCTTCTTTCATAAATCAGAGAAGGAGATTATTTTCGGCAATATAAACTTCTTGATATATCTAACCGGTTTAAAGAAAAGTTCTGTATATAAGGCATTAGAAGACTTATCGAAAGCAGGTTTATTAAAAATAACTAAAAATAGCGATAAAACAACCGAATATAAATTGCTTTTATCTAATGAATTAGAAGCTAAATTAAGCTCTAAAAACAATAAATTCTTTTTCTTAAAACCCTGAATGAATAAATTACCTGAGTTAAAAACTTGGTCAATTAGACAAATATTTGCTGTTATATATTCTATTGATTTGTTTAGTTCTTTTGGTCATAGATTAGTGCCTAGAGGATTGATAAACAACGATATTATTTTTGAACTAACTAAGCTTAAAAAAAGATCAGTTTTTGCTTCGATTGACCAACTTAAAAACATTGATTTTATCAAATCAGTTAAGGTTGAAGGAAGGTTCTTAAACAAGGAATTCAACAAGTGATATCGAGGTGAATACGAAAGTTATCAGATCAACAAAGAGTACTTCTTTCAAGAGATTAAGAACGATACAAAACAGTTATTAAGCACGGTAGAATTCGATAAATTAAGTTAATAAAATAGCTTCAAAAAAGCGAACTAAGAGACAAAATAAAAATGGAAAAAGTAAGAAAAAATATATCAGAAAAAATAGTCAATTTTTATCCGATTTTTAGCTTAAAAAATGCTGCTGATTTTAGCTGAATTTTGATATTAAAAAACAACGATTTTTTCCGTATTTTGCACAACTCTTTCCGTATTTTGCACAAGTCATTCCGTATTTTGCACAAGTCATTCCGTATTTTGCACAAGTCATTCCGTATTTTGCACAAGTCATTCCGTATTTTGCACAACTCTTTCCGTATTTTGCACTTTGCTTTTTTTGTGCATATATGTTATTTAAACATATATGCTTTTTATGGATAAATAATTTCTTATAGATTTCTTATAAATTTCTTATAGATTTCTTATAAATTTCTTATAGATTTCTTATAAATTTCTTATAAATTTCTTAATCGAGCAAAATATTTTTAAAAACCACTAAAAATTACCTCAAAAAAATAAACCAAATTTAACTTTGTTTTATGAACCGAAATCGAACCCCAAAAATAAACTTTAAAAAATTTTTTCAAGATACATTGGTAAGCAAAACTCAAAAACTTATCAACAACAAAATCAAAACAGAACAATTGGTTATGAATCTGATCTCTGAAATGACTAATTGTTTCTCAAACGAATTATCAAAAAACGAAATGCTCGACTTCATAATCGATAATCAAAATTTATTTTTTGAAATGTGAAAAACCGGAAAGCATAAAATCACAAAAACTTTTTTCATTAACCTAAAAAACGAAATTAAACCATTGGTTTCTAATTACTTAAAAACCTGCTTTCGAAATTCAAAAAGTTTTAAACAATTCCGATTCGACAATAATTCACAACTATTACTTAAAAACTTGGCTAGAGAGGAAATTTTCAACTAGATAACTTATGAGAAATTTCAAGAAAACTAAACTTGTTGTTTTAATCTTAGTGCTATTTTGCTTAATGGCTTGCGTTACGCTTTCGCTGCTTGTTTCTGTAGCTAAAATGACTATCTACAAGACTGGAATTATAGACCAGATTAAAAATTACTGAAATTGAGTTTTTGGTTCAAGTGTAGGTTTTGTAGCTTCGATATTCTTAGCTTTTACAACGTTCAAGAAATCTTCAACGTTCATCAAAACTAGTGATGAACAAATTCACGGCGATGCTAAATTTTTGATTGACGAAAGAAGAAAACAACCAACTAAACTTTTAGAAAAATTCAATGAAGAATACCCAGATAAACAAATTCCCGCCTTTGTGGCAAGAACTTATCGTGATAAGTCAGGCAAGATAGCATACAATACAATTCTCGCTGATAACAAAAAATCAACAGTTCACACACTTGTTTTAGGTGCTACCGGTTCAGGTAAAACTCAAAGATTCGTATATCCAACTTTGAATTATAACTTAAGGCTAAGTTACGAAAATAAGCCGAATTTATTCGTAATTGACGTAAAAGGGGAAATTTTAGCTAAGTTTAGAGATGAGTTCAAAAATAATGATTACGAAGTTATCGAAGTTAATTTGTATGATCCATTCAAAAGTCATCGCTGAAATCCATTAGCAAGAACTTATAGTTTGTGGTTAGAATATCTGAAATCCAAAAAAGATTCTGAAAAATCTTTAAAACTTAAGACTGAAGTGGATTCAGAAATTAACAACATAGTTGAACCATTTTTTAACCCTAACAAGAAAGGCGAAAACATTGAATGAGTAATGGGAGCTGAAGCGATTGTAAAAGGAGTTATTTGGTATTTGTTAGAATTCTGTTTTGATTTTATAACACCTGAAAAATTCAATCTTCCAAGTATTGCAGGAATAATTTTTAAACAAAAAGAAAATTTACTTGAAGATTTGTTAGAGTGTAAAGATATCAACCCAACAGCAAAATGTTTTGAATTTTTGAACGCTTATTTTATCGAATGTGAGAATGATAAACAACGATCTGGTTATATCAGTTCAGTTGTTACTGGAATGAGTATTTTAACAAACGATGGAATTAAATACTTGTTATCTGATAACGAGTTTAAGTTTAAAACTTTTTTATCAGCAGATAATCACGATCAAAAAATAAAGCCCAGAGTTATTTTCTTTGTCATACCCGACGAAGACACCAGTAGATATAGCCTTGCAACTTTATTCATTAACCAGTTTTACAATACCGCAGTAAAAATATCTAGAAGTTTTGAAACGCAAACTTTGCCAAGAAGCTTATTGTTTATCGGTGATGAATTCTTCAACATACCAAGGGTGAATAATATGCAACAAAAAATTTCAGTAGCTAGAAGTAGAAATATTTTTTTCGCTTTAATATCGCAAAACGATGCTCAAATTAGCAAAATGTACTTAGATGACGCTAAAACAATCAGAGAAAATTGTTCATGCCATGTAGTTTTAAGTATTTCAAGCAGCGACATAAGTTACGCTAAATCTCTAAGCGAATTAATTGGTCAAAAATCTGTTATTTCTAAATCATTCAGTGAAAGTTTAGATAAAAAATCTAGCAAAAATGGGCTAGTTAATAAAGGTTCAGTTTCTTCGTCCTTACAAGCGTTAAATTTAATTAACGCAAACGAAATTTTATCAATGAAATCTCCGTTAGGTATTTTATTGAAAAATAAAACCTTACCTTCAATCATCAAATATAACGCTGCCTTTGAATTCGAGGAAATCAATAAGATTAAATCTACTTCAGAAGGCGTCGGCTTTAAAGAATATAATGAGCAAGACATTAACTACAATATAGACCTAAATTTATCTAGAATTCAAATAAGTGAAAACTATGATAAATTGACATATTTATCTGATAAAAAACAAGGAAAATTGTTTTCAGAAAACAACGATTAATCTTTAATTAAACAATAGAAATTCAGGAGAAAATATTATGAATATTATCGATAAAATGAATTACATCATAATGCAAGTTTTATCATCGACAATGATTCTTCATGATGGCGAGTCAGGAATTGCTAATCCAGATAGCTTTGATTTTTCCAAGCTCGAAGATGGACTTTGAAATTGAGGCGCAAAAATATTAGCATTTTTGTTAGCAATTGGCGGAATTGTCTTCTTGTTTTCAGTTGTTAAGGATGCGATATCAGTAATGGCTTCAGGCAAAGAAGAAGAAAAAGCAGCTTTTAAAAGCTCGTTAGCTTGAAAATTACTTTGTCTTGTTATTTTATTTGCTAGTAGCGGGATTTTAGTTGCTTTAAAAGATATCATTATTGCAGCTAGAGGTTCTTAAGGTTAGGTTATGACAGATTGATTTTCTGAGATATTCTTAAAAATAATTTGATGAATCATAATCTGAGGACCATTGAAAGTAATTCAAGGATTCAGTACAGTTGTAAGCTACTTAGGAGGTTCTCTATCTCTAAGATTGATATTTGGTGTAGATCAAGATTTTAATTTTAACGGGTTTCCAAACGCCTTTTACATCTTAATAGGTGTTGGAGTTGTTGTAGGTTTAATTTTGTTTATATCATCGCTTATAGTTTCAATGGTTGTTCGCGGTAATGACGAAACCTTGAAAATAAAAATAACGAATGGTTTCAAATATGCTTTTATTGGAATGTCTTTAATTTTTTTAATTCCAATAATGATCTTAATTTTTGGTTCTTTTTTAAACTTTCTCGGTATTTATATTCCTAGATTATTTCAACAAGAATCAACTAACCTAGCAGATTTAATGTATTATATCGGCTCACCCGACGGTATAGGTCAAGCTAGAAGTGGTAATTTTGATCCTCCAGAAAACATTGGTAACTGAAATATTATTATCCAGATCATAGCTGTTTTATTTGCTTTGATATCGTTCTTATTGTTAGGAATTCAACTAGTTGTAAGAACTATTGAAATATTCATCTTATTCATTTTTTCTCCAGTTATTGCATTTAGCTCTATGAGTGACAATGGAGGAAGATTAGTAATTCTTAAAAATTTAATTCTGGGAAAATATTTAGCTTTGATGCTTGATGTAATCGGATTTTATATCGGCGTTTATGTTATCACGCAATTACTAGGAATTGTTAGAAGTGAATCATTAGATTGATTTGCATCACAAATCATGCAACTATTTGTTGTTTGCGGAGGATGTTTTATGATGACTGAATTATCGAAATTAGCTAGTGGATTTATAGGTGATCAAGGTTCGCTTAAAGATACCGCAAATAATGTTAAATCTACATTATTTGGTGCTGGAGCTTTAGCCTTTGGCGGATTAAAAATAGCTTCATTAATAACTAAAAATGCGGCAACAAAACCTGTATCTTCTATTGGCAAAATTTTAAGCGGATCTAGAGGTGAAGTTGCTGATGATAAATCAGGAATAATTAACAAATCACTAAATAGAATTGGTCAATCTATTGGTGATAAGAAAAATATTAATCCTGAAACACATACATTCAATAAGCAAATTAAAAATCTTTCAACAAAAAGAAGAGTTGCTTTTGCTCAAGATGAACTGAAATTGCTCAATTCTAAGCTGAAAAACAATCCAGATATATTCACTTCTTCTGACAAGAACAGAATGGAAGTAATAAACAAATGATTAAAAAAATCTGAAACCAAAAATATTAAGAAAAAAATAGATTAAAATGAACAACATAATTCCTAAACCATTTAGAAAACAAAGAAGTAAAATCATTTGAAATTTAAATGTAATTGATATTGCCGTTTTTGTTTTAAACTGTTTAATATCAGCGGGAATAACTTTGTTATTTTCAAATATGTTTGAAAAAACAATTGTTTGAGTAGTTTTTGTTGTTCTAGTTTTATTATTTAACACTAGCTTAATTTGAAGTTATAAAAACTCTTGTAGATATTATGTTCTAATTTATCGAATGTTTTTATTTGTTTTGATAAAAAAACGCTATCAAAACAAGCGACTATTACCTTACAAGAAAATTGTTAGTAAAAATGTTATTGGTGTTAAAGATCTTTTTTCAAAAAAGAAACTAACAAAATACATAGCAGGTCTTGAGATTGTTGGATTAGATATAACTTTATTTGATAGTGAAACAAAAATAAATTATTTAACCAAACTTAAAAATATACTACTTAATAGTTCTAAAAAACTAACAATCATAAAAATCAATTTGCCGGTTAATCTTGATGATCATATTAACAACTACAAACAAAACAAAACAAAAGCTAATAACAAAGTTATTAAACAAGAAATAGATAAACTTATTCTTAAGTTTGAAAATCAAGCTGAAAACTTTGAAGAAGATTCCGGAATAAGATTTTATCTTTTCCTAGAAGCTGATTCAATTGTTGAAGCTGAAAATGAAATTAAACAACTTAGTTATTCATTCAATACCTTACCTCTAACAAACAAAATTTTAGATGCTAATCAAATGGTTAATGTAATTAACAACATCTGGTTTAGCAATAATGAGTTTGGATTAAATGATTCAACTATAAATAAATTCAAAGATGATTTAGGCTTGTTGCTAAACTTTAAGGATCTGAAAGTTAATAACAACTATTTAGCTAATAACGAGATGAAATACAAGATTACTTGTATTAATGAATTACCGATTGAAACAAACTTTTGTTGGTTGAATCAACTAATATCAACTAGTGATGCTACTTGCGTCATAAAACTAAATAATCTTAGTAAATCTAAAATTCGTGATGAATTTAATAAAATCATTACTAACAATAGGGTCAATTTTATTGTTTCTAAACAAAAAAATCATATCCAAAACAAATCCACGCTTTATCAGATTGAAAAACTTAATGAGTTGGCAGATGATATAGCAACTGATATAGATAGTTTAAAATCTTGTCAAATTTATTTTATTCATTACGACTCTAACGAAAAAAATTTATCTAAACAAATCAAAAGTTTTGAAATAGCTCTTAAAGAACAAAAAATTAAATTAAATAATTTAACTTTTTTACAGTTTGAAAGTTTTTGTAATTTACAAATAGGATCTAATACAGTCTTAAAATTGAATGAAATTCAATTGCCAATGAGCGCTTTTAGTTTTGGTTATATGTTTTTAAGTACCAAATTAAACGATTCAAAAGGGATGTACTTAGGAATCAATAACAGTAATAATATCGTATTCTTAGATACATATAAAATTGATCAGACACGTCAAAATCATAATATGGTTATTATGGGGCAGAGTGGTTCTGGTAAATCGACAACCGTAAAGAAAATAGCTAATGACGATATTTTAAGTAATAGAAATGTATTTATTATCGATCCTGAAGGTGAATATAAATGTCTGGCAGATAAATATAATGGATTCTATGTAAATTTCGGTAATGGCGAAAAAGGAAGAATTAACCCTTTACAAATTATATGAAATGATACAGGAATAACTTCTAGAAGCCTAATGATTGAAGATCACATTAATTTTGTAGCCGATTGAATTAGAACGCTATATGATTCTAAAACTATTGATGAAAAAACTTTAATAATGTTTAAAAGAATTCTTAAAGATTTTTATGTTTTTAAAGGTTTTCTAAAATGCGATATTAATCAATTAAAAAACAATGACTACCCAACATTTAGCGATTTAATTATTTATATGAATACTTATAAAGTTAATGAATCTGAAGAATATCAATTTGAGGTTCTTAAAACTTTAATTAAAGATGAATTCGAGAATAGAACCTTATTCGATGGTCATTCAACTTTAGCAATAAATGATATTATCAATGTTTTTGATCTTTATAGTTTATTTCAAAAAGCTAATAACAACTTCAAGCAAGCTCAAATGTTATTAATGCTTAATTTTATACAACAAGCAATTAACAAGAATAATCAACTTAGTAAAAATGATAAAAAGCAAATTAGAATCATTGTTGATGAAGCTCATTTATTGATTGATAAAGACAACCAAAATGGTTTGAACTTTATATTTCAAATGGTTAAGAAGATTAGAAAATATAACGGTTCAATCATCATAATTACTCAAAATCCTAATGATTTTTTAGGTGATGAATCAATTGTTAAGAAAACGACAGCAATTATTAATAATGCTCAATATTCATTCATAATGAAATTATCTCCTAAAGACGTTGATAGCATTAACCGTTTATATGAATCAGTAGGAGGGCTAACCGAAAATGAAAAAAACTTTATAGCTACTGCTAATCGTGGCTATGGATTATTGATATCAAATACATATCAAAGGCAAATAATTAATGTGGATGTATTTGATTTTGAAAGAGATATTTTTAATCTGAATTATGAAAAATAACACTAATTATGTCTAAGAGAAAGAAGAAGAAATTAGCTAAATTGTTATTAAAAAATAACAATGAATATAATAAACAACATCATAATAACCCAAAACCTAAACAAGAAACAAATCAAAATGATTCCGTAATTCTGCAAGCTGAAACAAAACTAAAGGATCCAGTAGAACTGGAGCTAAAAGAGTTAAAAAAGAATGAAGTTATAGAAGATTCAGAAACTGAAAAAATAAATAAAAAACTAACTAAAAAAAGAAAACGTAAAAACCCAACTAAAGCTCCTGATATAACAATTAGGATCGGCGATCAATACTTGTATGATGCTTATGATAATTGAAAAAGGAATTTAAAAAGAAATAATAGCAAAGCTATTATTAACGATGAATTAAATCGTTGTATTAGAAGTTTTTTGTTAAATGAAAACAAGAAACTTGAATACGCTTGATTAGATGAAAATCAAGAAAGAATAATGAAACTATTCAAGGAGATGTGATTAGAACAAAATAAATTCTATTGAGATCGCTTTAATGAGTTAATTGAAATAATGTATTCAGAAGTGGCTGCAACCAAGCTATTAACTATTTATTTAATTAACAACATTGTTGATAAAAAGCAAAGAAGCTTATTAGTTCCGTCCAACCTTGAATTAAATGACGAATGGTTAAAAAAGTATATAGAAACCAAGATTAAATACAAAAGCAAGAACATTAAATAGTTCTTGCTTAATATGTTAAGAGCTAGCTAATTTATCTAAAAAGCGTTTAGAAGGGTAAATTTGCCTAAATTAACGCTTCAGTTAAAAGAAAATTTCATTTTTTCTTCATCTCTGAAAAGAATTTTTCCAAGAAAAAGATTGTTAAAAATTATAGATCTATCATTGTCGTTAATTGAAATTGGTAGTTTTTCATTTTCGGAAGAAAAACCTATTGAAAACTGTAATAGACTTTTTTCGTTTTGAGTAGATCTAAATAAAGTTATATTTTTATTTTTAGGTGAATTAACTTGAATTAAATTTGCTTTATTATTATTCAATGTTAGTAAATTATTTAAATTCTCATATTCAACACTTCTAATAATAAGAACTAAATTTTTTATAAGTTTTTCTTCTTCCATTTTTTCTGATAAAAATATCTGATTTTCATTCGTTGTAGTTTTTCAATCTGATAAAGCATCTTTATTTGAAGAAACAAATGAAAATAAATATCTTTCGTTAGAATGTAAATATTCTTCATTGGAAGTTTTATCCTTAAAATAAGATAAAAAATCTCTTAGAACTTGTATGTCCTTCTCAGAAAACTTCTTTCTTAATACAAGTTTATTATCTGATAAATTGATTAACACATCATTTTTATCAGCGCCTTCTCATTCGGTATTCTTTAAATCTTGTTTTTTAATTTCAACATTTATAGGTTCTTTTACTAAATCTTTATAAATAGTTGGCACTTCTTCAATTGGGCTATTTATTTGTTGCTTAGAACAACTACTTAATAATAAGCTAGGAATAACCAGAGTTAAACACGAACCTAGAAGGTTGAATGAAAACCCAAATTTTCTAAAAATCCTCATATTTTATAACACTTATTACTATTTTAAAAATAAAAAAGGATTGGTTATGAATAAATTTAAAAATATTTTAAATTACTTCTTATTACTAATAGTATCTATATTTTGTTTAGGTACTATTAGCCTGTTTTTTTATAAACCCGAGATCAATAATAAACATTATAATAATATTTTGAATTCTGCGGAATTAAAAGAATATAATAACCCAAATTATGTAAATAATAGTTATATTTTTTATAGTTCTTATTCTATTAATAGACAAATTAATAGTAATTACTATTACACCAACAATAATTCTTTTTTAGCTAAAAAAATTGAAATATCAGATGTAATACCAAGTGAATGAAGTCGTGAAGAATATGGATTTAGTGGATTCGCATTCTATAATTCAAGAAATCCTTTTGAATCAGATGTAAGGAATGTAACTACAGGATTAACTCAATATATAGCATCTGATAGTCAAATAAGAAACTATAATATTTCTTCATATGAAGATTATTTAAATTTACCGATATCAACTTTTAATAAAAACTATAAAATAGTTTTCAATTTAAGTTATTCCTTAAAACAGTCTAGGAATTTTTTAGGAATAACAGAAGGTGATAATTTTAAAAAATTAGAAATAAATCCTAGTGATTTAAGAATCAATCAAACAAAGAGCTATTCAATAAATTTACTTAATAAGGAAAGTTATGATGGCGATAATTTGATTGCTGGTAAGAGTTATGGTAAATCATTCGGTTCTGAATATTCTCCAATATATGCAAATTACGCTAAAAACAACAAAATCAATACCGATTTCTACGGAAGACCTATAAGTGGATATAAAAACGATAAGAAAGATAAATTTTCATTAAATCTTAACTATAGCCTCACCTTAGCTTCCAACAATAAATTAAAGTTTGTTTTTTCTCCGCTAATAACAACAACCAACGACGGTAATCAAAACAGATATGCTTTTGATTCTTACAACCTTAATTTATCTTTAGATTCAATTGAAATAAAACCTATAAATTGAACAATTATTAAACCAGATAAATTAAAAGCCAATATCGATCAAGCGTTTATTAAACCTATTAGTAGCGAGGTTTATAATGAACCTCAATTATCTAAAAACAAAGTAGTAATTAACAATTTAGTTAATGAAAGATTGAATCAAAAAGCTAATTTATTAGGTTATTATTTGCAATCAAATTATTCTAATTGATTCAAATGAAATTTATCGAATTACGATGATACCAATAAAACGGTTGATATAAACTTTGAATATAAACCTTTTTATTCAACGAATAATAATTCCTGGAATAGATATGTTAAACGAGTTAAGGTAAATTTAGTATCGTCTGCTGAATATACAACTAGAAAATTCGCTGAAAACGTTTGAGAACGTTTATTAATAGACAATAGCAGGATTAGTTATAATCCATCAACAGGGGTTGTTGTAGCTCCTCAGTTAGATTTATCTAATAATAACCCTTGAAGAGCTTTAAATAAACAGCCATATCCACAAAACCCTAATCAAAAGATTGCTTTTCCAGATTTTGGTACTTGATTAATTAATTCTAATACTAAGTTAGAATACAATTCTTTACCAAATCAAAATGAAGATGTAATTGTTAATAATCAAACATTAGATTCCTTAAATGGTAAGTATTCTTTTTTAATGTTTGATCCAGCAACAAAAAATAAAGATCAACAAGGTGAAAGCAATGAATACACAATAGAAATTTATGGTAATAAGAATTCTGAATATAGCTTATTATTTAAAATTAAATTTATTGTTAAGGCTTTATATCCAAATACGAACATAATCTATCGTAATTGAGATCCTAGCAAATATCCGTTAGATCAATGACAAGCATCATGAATCACGAAACCTTCTAATGATAGTCCGAACCCTGACTTTATGCCTAATATTAATGAAAAAAGTGGGTTGGCAGAACAGATTGTTTGAGTCTATAATAAAAACAATAGAAAAGTTTCGCCATTTGATATAAGTCAAAATGATTATAATCATTTAACCTTTCCAGATCCGATTGATGAAAACGGAAAGCTATTGTATGATTTGAGCCCATACATTGATAAAAAAACTCATCAGCTAATAGATCCATCGAAATTAAATGTTTCAGATGAAATAATTGAAAAAGTAGGAAATGGTTTTATAGCTAAAGGTATTGTATCACCTAAAGGGATAGAACAAGAATTTGATAATTCATCAAAAAGAATAATAAGAAATTTAGCTTATAACAATTTATCGATAGACAACTTCAATGTAGATTTATCTAATAGCAATAACAAGTTAGAATATTTAGATAAAAAAGGTATTTATAAATATACGACTTATGATAATTCAAGCAAACTTTATGGTTCAACATATGTTGTTATAGGTGATGATGTAGGTAAAAAACAAACTTTTAGTCAATACATAAACGAATTGAATGGTAACGAGACAATTGTTATACCTTTTTGAGAATCAACTCAAGGTTCGCATTTAGCTAGTTATTTGAGAGAAGAAGTTAAATTAAATTTGGAAGAAATTAGATCTTTATCATATGAACAAGTTCAAGCTTGATGGAACATATATGTTAAGAACGCAATCCTTAAAGCAGACAATCCAACAAGCAAGACATATGATTTAAGATATTTTTTGTTAAGCAACATTAAAACTAGTTTTAATGATGCCGAAAAATTGAAAACTAAAATTTTGGAGCAAATTCAAAAAGCAATGGATTTGTGAAGCGGTAAATTAAATATTACGAATAAACAGAACGAACTTGTTAAATTTATGCGTAATGAGCACTACACTATAAACGCAGTTGATGGTTCTAGTTTTGATGATATTGACTGAGAAAGATTAATTTCTAATAACAATAAAATAAACAAGCTAGAAGTTATTTTATCTGCAGTTTCTCCTAATGTTTATTTAACCGGCAATAAAAAGATAACAATTCTTAATAGTAAGAGTTATCAAAATATATTCGATTTAAATCAAATAAATCTAGAAACTTTAAATCATAACACTCAAGATAGAGATCAATTAGCTAAAGATATTAAGAATTACATTAATAATAGATTAAAAAAAGCTACCAAGCTTAAAATTACTTTTAGTGATTGATATATTGTTAATGATTTAGATGAAGCAATAGCTAAGCTTATTAATATTAATGAAGCTAATCCTACTCAAAAGGTTGAATTAACGATAAATGCTAGTGAAGATTCAGATAAGTTATCAGGCTATGGTTTTTTAGTAGTTAATAACTCATTAAAAAATAAATCAATCATAGTTGATGAAAACGGTAATATAACTAACAACATTAAAAACGATTCAGGTAATGATAGTAGTGATGATTCTGATTTTACTAAATTATCAAATCTAGATAAGAACTCTAAAAATGAATTTTTAGAAAACCCTGCTAGTGTTGCCGGTCTTGTTATTGGTTCTACTATTCTTTTATTTTCCTTAATTATTCTTATCTTAATTATCATTAATAAGAAGAAAAGTAATCAGTTTAGAACCATTGATTTAAATTTAGCTACAAATTCTGAATTGATAGATAACAACAATGAGACATTAAGCGAATTAAATCCAAAAGAGATTATTGTCGATTTATCTTCTGATAGAGATTTTTCTCAAGATGATATTGAAGAGATAGGTGATTCAATAGATGAAGATGATATTAAATCAGAAGAAAAAATCGATGATTCTCACGACAGCAAAATTAACAATGATCATTTAAATGAAGGTAATAATGATTATGCATCAAATGATGAAGAAGATTTTTTACCTAAATTAGATGAACAAGTCAAGCAAATAGAAGAAGCACAAGCAAATCTAGATTATGAAAAACTAAAAGATAAGAATAAAAAAGAGGATCTACCCATTAAGGACAACCTTAAAGTTGTAATTGATAAATCAGATGATAGTCTTGAGTTAGAAAAAACTAGAGTAGCTAAATTAAGTTATGAGGATTTACAAAAAGAACTAATAACTATAGAAGAGAAATTATTAGAAACTCAAACTATCATTGATGAATCACCAGTTTATCTGTTAGTTGAAGATAAAATCATTAACGAAAAAAGAGTTGAATTAATTTATAAGAAAGAGATGCTAGAAAAACTAAAGTCGTATATATTGGAATTGGTAAATACATATGAACTTAGAAGAAAAGGGTAGATTTTAGTTAGTTGAATATGTACGCAAAAAATAAGAACTTTTTAAAGGCTTTATTAAGTCTTTTGGGATTTAGTTTTTTCTTATCTTCTTGTTCATATAGACAAACAGAAAAAACGGTTTTTTCTTCGTTTTTAGGATCTAAGAAAAAAGAAGAAACAATTGATGAAGAAAGTTATAAAAATCAACATTGGTTGTTTTATAAGGATAAGCAAATAATCGATAAAATGAGTGCTGATGAAATAGAAGCTAATTTACCTAAATATTTAGTCAATTTAAAAAACAGTTTTAAAGTAAAAAATGCATTAGATATAAATACTGATTTCGTAGCTATAAAAAGTAAATTTATTAATCCAAAAAATAATTTATCTATCGAATATCAATCTACCAGTTTTTACTTACCTATTTTTAAAAATCTAATCGATTCAAAAAAGGATATTTCTTTGGCTAATTTTAAACAAGCGTCTGACATTAAAAAACTAGATAAAACAGCTATAAGTTTTTATTATGATTTGGTTAGAGAATATTTAGTTCAAACCAATAAATTTTTAAGCGTTATTACATACCATTACGCAAACATTAGATTGTGAAAATTAAGATTTTCAGATTATAATGTTAAGCTGAATTATCTAAATAAGAAAATAGGGGTAAATGACCTAACAAAATGAATAACTAATTTCTCGTTAAATTATTTAAATATTTTTAAAAAAACACCGTATTTTGATATAAAAACGAATTTAACTTCTCTAAGCGATGAAATAATTTTTCATGAATCTTTAGTTTCATCAAGCAACGATATAATCCTTGATTGAATAAAGGGTTGCAATAACTATTTAATTAACAATAAAGATTCTTGAATAAAATTAGATAAAAACAATAATTATAGTTACAGCAAACTAAATAATTTAATTTGAGAATTAGATTTAATTAATCAATTAGACCAAGCATATAAAAAAATTGTTAGTTCAATTAATGATGTTATATCAATCCGATGAATTGATGAAATAAGTAAATGGCAAGTTTTTTGAAAATCCAGCCATTTATCATTAATCCATAATGGTGTAGTTTTAGAGAATAAAAATGTTAATTTATTTGAAGAATAAAATAAGATAAATAAATTTACAAAAATATCAATATTTACCGCATTTTTTTCAAAAAATAAATAAATTAATTTAAATATTATTAACGCATATTTATAGATAAAATAACTATAAAACATCCTTATATTTTTTTAGATTTAACCCTTATAATAAAACCAGCATAACGGCAAACTTGTTCTTGTGCTGGTTTTTATTTTATGGTTAATAACAAACAATCAGAACTAAAAAACGAATCAGGTTATTTAGTTGGTAATTATATTGATTTTCAAAAAGAGATAGCTCAATTTGTTGTAGTTAAATTGAAAACTGATTATGAAAATTTAGATAATCAGCTATACTATAATTTAAGATCTAAATCTTTAAACAATCATATAGTTGTTAAGGATTTTAGAAAGCGAAAAATAATAACTCAATTTGGTGTCGTCTGAATAAAGCGAAGACGTTACTTTAACAAAAGGATTAAACGATATATTTACTTGTTAGATGAAAAGATTGAACTTGATAAATTTAGTTGTTATTCAAGGTCTTTCCTAGAAGCTATAAAATACGAAATTTTAAACAATAATTTTGTTCTTGAAAAAATAAGAAAACAATTCATTCATAAGGTAAGTAGAACCCATTTTAAACAACTATTGAATAAAATTGTTTTCAAACTTAAAAACGAGCAAAATAAAAAGGTTAATTTAATATCTACAAAAAATTTATATATCAATGTAGATGACACCTTTATTAGATTCAAAATTAATAACAAAATCATAAAGAAAAGATTGCGGTTATTTTTGTTTCATCAAGGCAAGAATAATAATAATGAGTTAATCAATGTTAGATATTTTATTACTACTAAAACTTCCCAATTTTTATTAACTAATGAAAGAGCAGAAAATAACGTTTCTGAGCTCGAAAAAATAATGCGCAACTTTTATAAGAATAAAGCTAAAAAATTAGTGCTTTGTTCTGATGGTGATAGGGAGTTTAATTTCTTAGCTAACAAGTTGAAAATAGACCAAAGTTTAGATAAATGACATCTGTTTTATTCATATCTATTTAGAACGATTAATCCCATTAAAAAAGAATACGATGGCATACCTAAAACTATTAGAATGAAACTTTATAAACAATTGAAACTTGTTTGCAAAGAATGTCCAAGAAAATTGTTATGAGCTATTAGAAAATTTAGAAAGATTCTTCTTAATACTGATCCAAACTCAAAAATAGCTAAAGGTTTTTCTAAATTAATTAAGTACGTTAAAAACAATCTTGATGGAATTTTATTTTGAAATTCCAAAGATTATTTCGCCACTATAACCGAACCATACATATTTCATAAAATTAAAAAGATTATGGGAGATAAAAACAAAGCTTTTAGCTTGAATACCTTTATGAATTTAGTGTTAATTAAACAATTCGAATTCAACAATAAAAAATAATGTTTATTCATTTTAAATAAGATAGAACCTTAAAAGAACTCAAAGACAGGATAAAAAGTGCGCTTATTTCCGGAGGAAAAAGCACACGAGTTTGATATCACAAGAGCCGTTGCGTGCTATCACGCTACACAATATAAATATATTTATATTGTCTTTTGACAAAAAGGGCGATTGATATCAACTCCTTATCCTGTCCGCGTACGCACGCGCGTTGGTTTGAGTGTAAATACACAAAAAGGTGATATCAATCAATAAAATTGAAAAATTTATATACAACACCTATGGTGTTTAAATATGTTAAAATCAGTTTAACAAAGTTAAACCCCCAACTTTCTTCCATCGGTCTTTATTTTGATTAGTTTCTTATTAACTAATCATTTAAATACTTAACAATTATTCTTGTCAATTAATGCAATTAATAAACAAATAATTCAATAATAAGAATTGTATTTTTATGAAAAATATACGGTAAATATTAAAAAAAATAAATATTATATAAAGCAATTATTGCTAATTTAATACACAAAAATATTAGTTAATTATTTCTTTAAATAAGAATAAATTATTGTTCAAAATTTTATAATATCTACCTAATAATATTTATGAATAAGGAATTACTAGGTCAGGTTTTTACACCTAAAACAATTGTTGATAAAATGATTAATTTAATAACTATATCTGAACCTGAACTAGTTTTAGAACCAAGTTCAGGTTCTGGTAATTTTTATTATGAACTTATAAAGAAATATAAGAATGTTATAGGCGTTGAAATTGATAAGAGTGTTGCACATAAAAATGCTGTTATTAAATCATACTTTGAAACGACTTATAAACCTGACATAATAATCGGTAATCCACCTTATGTAGATTTTAAAAATATTACGGTAAAACCGAGCAATTCTATATTAATTCATAAACCTAATTTATATCTTTATTTTCTAGAAAAAGCATTAAGCGATTTGAAAGAAAATGGCGAATTAATCTGGATAGTGCCAGCAGCAATTTTTACTACTTCTAGTTCTAATAAACTTAATGAGATTATTTATAAAAATTATTCAATAACTTACTTTGAATTGATACCTGAGAATGTTTGGGACAATGCATCAGTACCAACTGCTATAGTTAAAATAATCAAATCCAAAGATCACAAAGATAAATTAGATTATTTCTTAGCAAACGGAAAAATTATCTTTGGTAAGAAACCAAAGATAAAATCATCAATCGTTGTTAAAGTAGGTGGAGCATCTGGATTTAACTCAAAACTAAAAGAAGGTGATCTTGGTTTTGTAGTTTCAACAACTGAAAGAACAAAAGAACTTAAGAAGATCTTATATGAACCTAAGAAATGAATTAGAGCAGTTCCTAAACCTCCTAAAGAATTTACTTATCAAATTTTTGTTAATTGCAAAACAAGAAATAAGAGACCATTCTATATCTTAGATTATCAAAAAGAGTCAGAATTTATTAATTATGATGCTTCTGTTTTATCATTATTTGTTAATGTTAATAAAGATGAAACATTAAAAATAGTTAATCAATTAAATAATATGAATTGGGAATTGATGGGTATTAAAAGAGATGGAAGATTTCATTTTAGTCAAAGTATTTTAACAGCTATTTTTGAAAAATAACTATTCAATACTAGAACCAAAAACACTTTCAAATTCACTTAGAATTTGCGATCTTCTTTTTATACTCTCAAAAAAGTTTGATAACAAGAAATTTTTAGCTTGTTCAAATGATCTGTTGATTATTGTTTTATTTTCGATTCATTTACATTGAAACGGTAAATTATTTCCATTTGGAACCAAAGAATTTAATCTTCTTAATGAATTATAAAAGATATCTTCTTTATCATTTTTATTAAAAATGATAAAGAAATAATCTGATTCAGTTTGTTTCATTTCCTTATTTAAAGATTCGAAAAAACTTTTATATTGATTATGTAAGGTTGTAGATTCTTCACCAGTTAATGAAAAATATAAACCTTCTTTTGAACTTATGTTATCCGCTGATTTTTTATTAAGATCAGTTACTTTAATGTTTATAGGACAATAAAATGATTTGTCGTTGTTTTTAATTAGAATGTCGTATCAGAATCTTTCTTTAGGTTGCTTTTCAATTATTAGATTTAACTTGTTAAAAATCTCAATCTCACTATAGCGATTTAAAATAACATCTATTATCTCTTTTTCATTAATAATAGAATTAACTCTTCCATCTTCTTGAGTTTTAGATAAATTAAAATTTCACTCTTTTAATTTATTAACTAAGTTATTGACTACATGATCATAATCTTTTGTCAAAAAATTAATTTTCATACCTAAACATTCTTTATCTTTATTATATTTTCATTTAAAAATAATTAAGTAACTATCATCAATAAATCAACCCTTATTATTAAAAAAAATGAGTCAATTAAAATATATTTTGTTTTCTAATAACCAATAAAAAATATATAAACAAAAAAATAAAGCATGCTTTATTGTAAGCATGCTTTATTTGTCTAATGTTAACAAGGATAGAGAAGCTATATAATATTAAATACTATTAAAATTTAAGAGCAACTTTTAGTACGCCATCTCTTTGGTTAGCGAATAAGTCGTAAGCTTCTACGATCTTATCAAATGGCATAGTGTGAGTAACTAATTTAGTTAAATCAACACGGTTAGTTTCAATAATTTCCATTAATCTTCTCATTCTTTCTTTACCACCAGGGCATAGAGAGAATGCGATAACACCATCGTTTAAACCAGCACCGATTGCTTTGATAGGAATTGAAATGTCTTCGCTATATACACCTAATGAAGAAACTGTTCCACCTGGTCTAATTAAGTTAACAGCTTGGTTGAATGTAGCTTGTTTTCCTAAACATTCAATAGCTGAGTCTAACATTCTACCGTCAGTGATTTCAGAAACACGTTTAAGAACATCTTCTTTAGTGAAGTTAATAGTGTGAGTGGCACCCATTTTCTTAGCCATTTCTAGACGGCTGTCATTACCATCGATAGCGATAATTTTTGAAGCACCTAATAATCTAGCACCGTTTGTAGCACACAGACCAATTGGACCTTGAGCAATTACACCAACGAAGTCACCGATTTTAATTCTTGCATTTTCAGCACCAGAGAAACCAGTTGACATAATGTCTGGACACATTAAAACTTGTTCATCAGTTAAACTAGATGGAACTTTAGCAAGGTTGTACATAGCATCTTTTACTAAGATGTATTCAGCTTGACAACCATCAGCTATGTTACCGAATTTTCATCCAGCAGTTAGTTTGTAACCGTATTTTTCACTATCACCATCTTGAGATGATTGACCACCTTGACAAGCAGCTGAGTGACCACTTGGAGTAAATTGCGCCAGCTAAAACACGTTCGTTAAGTTCATAACCTTTAACTTCGTCACCGTAAGCAGCTAATGTCCCGATAGCTTCGTGACCAAGAGTTAAACCTTTAACTACTGGGTATTCACCTTTTCAAATGTGGATGTCAGTACCACAGATAGTTGTTGTAGTTACTTTAATTAAAGCATCGTTTGGTCCTACTTTTGGTAGATCTTTTTCTACAATTTCGATTTTTCCTTTTTCAACGAAAACTAATGCTTTCATTTTTTTAGGTAAGTTATCTATTGATTTCATATCAACTCCTAGCAATTTTTCTTATTTGATTTTGCAATCTTCTTGCGATTTAATTATAAAACTATAGAAAATAAAAAATCAAGTTTTTTTAAAAATTAATGTTTTATTTACCACATATTTTATTCTTTTGTTATATTTATTAATTTATTAATTTTATAAATAACTTCTTTATGAGTTTGTTAAACCTTTATTAAATAAGGCTTATTAAGATAGTTAAACCAAACCAGCTTATTTATAATCTTTTATTTTAAGCACTAGTTTTATAACGATTAAAAGAATAAATATTTTATCTAACTATTAACTAACAATATAGAATTAAACAGATAAAAATTGATTAAAGTATCTAAACAAACACTATAGATCATTAATTTGATAAATAGATAATCTTTATAATTACCAATTAATCTTAAAAAGATTTTCATTCTTTTTAAACAATAAAAAAGATCAATTCGTTTAGAATTGATCTTTTTGTTTTTTATCATCTAACAATTTAACAATTTCATCAAATAACCGTTCAGGGTTGTTGGATAAGCGTTTAATTCTTCCTTTTTGAGCAACCGAAATTTTACCATTAGTTTCACTAACAATAAACACGATGGCATCAGTTTTTTCACTTAAACCTACACCAGCACGGTGTCTAGCACCGTATGATACATCTAATAACTGTCTGGTCATTGGAAAATAACTTGATATTGACGTTAGTTTCATATCCCTGATAATAATTCCGCCATCATGTAAAGGAGAGCTTTTGTTATAGAACACTGAGATAATAAACTCTGGTGAAAAATCACCAACAATCTTATAACCTACATTAATATAATAATCTAAGTTATCTTCACGTTCTATTGCGATAATTCCTCCGATCTTGTCTGCTGATAATTTAAGTAAGGAACTACTTAAATTATCATAGAAATCATTAATTGATCTTTGGTCATGTTTTTTCTTAAAGATCTTTTTAAAGAAATTAAAAAGTGATTCTTTTTCTGCTTTCTTAGAAAAGATAAAGATTGTAAATTGAATAATACTTACAATCATGATTACTAAGAAAGCAACTAAGATTAAGATCAGTAGGATTGATTGGTCTTTCATTTATCAGGAATTATATATAGAATTTATTAATGCTTATCTTCTTGAATTTCGAAATCAATGCGTCTTGAACGGTTATCAGTTGATAATAACTTAACGTTAACTTTTTGACCAATTTGATAACGATTGTGTTTGTTTTTACCAATTAATGTATCTGTATTAGGATCGTATCTATAATAATCACCATTGATGTGGTTTAGTCTTACTAAACCTTCGATTCCATTAGGTAGTTCTACGAACATTCCAAAATTAGTAATCGTACTAACCGTAACGTTGTTAAATCATTCACCTAAGAATTTGGTCATATATTTAACTGATAAGAACGCATTAACATCACGCTCACAATCAAGGGCTGATAATTCTTTTTTATTAATTAATTCACATCAATCATATAAGTTCTTAGTTAATTCTGATCTTTGTTGGTCAGTGTATGAATCCTTATCAAATACAAACATTCATAAAACTCTATGAACGATGTTATCAGCATATCTTCTAATTGGTGATGTGAAGTGGGTGTAGTTTTTAGAAGCTAATGAGAAATGACGCAAGTTATCAGGCGCATAATAAGCTTTATTCATCGAACGTAGTAAAAGCTTATTAACTAGTTTAATTGCTTTGTGTTCTTTATTCTTAATTAATCATTCTTGAATATCAGTTGATTTAATATCATTAAGATCACCAAAGATTTCAAAATTCAATACCCTTGCGTGGTTAGCAAAGTTATTTAACTTATGAACTGGCGGTTTTGGATGAACCCGATAAATAAAATCTAGTTTGTGTTTATTAGCAAATAAACATACTGCTTCATTAGCTGCCACCATGAAGTCTTCAATCATCTCTTGAGCTTCACCGTGTGGTTTTTTAGTAATATTGATTGGTTCAAAGCGTTCATCTAATTCAATTGATATCTCATCAACTTCGAATTGTAAGAATCCTCTTTTAACCTTCATTTTTCTTAAGATTCTAGCTAATACCCTAGCTTCATCTAACATCTTAACGATTTGACTATCAACATCATTAAGATCATTCTTAGCTTGGAAGTAATCATTAACTAAATCATAACTAAAACGTTTATGAACATTGATGATGGCTGGATAATAATCATATGAAGTAATCTTACCAGTACCATCAATATTCATATCACCAACGATCGCAAACTTATCAACACCTTGATTTAAAGAACAAAGATCATTCGATAATTCTTCTGGTAACATCGGAATTACTTTATTAGCTAAATATACAGATGTTGCTTTGTTTCTAGCGCTACGATCCATAGCGCCATCAAATTTAATGTAATGACAAACATCAGCAATAGCGACTTTTAGATTGTAGTTATCATCATCAATCTTCTTGATATACACAGCATCATCTAAATCTAGAGCACTAGCTGGATCGATCGTAACAAAAGCTAGATCTCTTAGATCTTTACGTAACGCTTTTTGATGATCAGTTAATTCGAATTTTAATTCTTTAGCTTCATTGATTACATCTTGATTAAATCCGAATTCGATTAAATGGTTATATGCGATTGCATCAATATCAATACCGATATCTTCTTTAGAACCGATCTTTTTAACTAAACAAGCTTTAATTACACCTTGATCAACTGAGATAATCTCAAACAGAATTCGGTCATGTTCTTTTAGATCAATATAGTGTTTGTCTAGAATAACTTTATAAGTTATTCTAGGATCATCTGGATAAACAACATATTCATCTCCAGTGTCTTCATATGTTCCTACGTATTGAGTTCTAGTTCTTTCTATAACTTTTAAAACACAGGCATCAATTAGTTCGTGTTTAGATCATTCGTTTTGAATAGTTAAAGGAGCAAACTCAACTACATCATTGTTAAGTGCATTGTTTAAATTAATGTTATGAACATAGTATTTAGATAATTCATCACCTTCAATTTTGATGAAACCATTACCGCTAGTACCAATTGAAAGTCTACCAACCATCTTGTTTGATAGATCAGGGTCTGAGTTTTGATAACCTAAAACAACTTTGTTACTAGCTAGTTTTTTCAATTCTCCCTTAGCTAGCATTTCATCAATCTCTTTATAGATTGCTGTTTTAGTATATTTATTATTAAGTTTCTTAACAATAATCCCGGGTGGTATTGGCTTACGATTTTCTAATTTAACTATTTCCAGGATATCTTGAATGATCTTTTGCTTATTGTTCATAACACGAATTACAGACTAATATATTATTTATATTCAACTATTTAATTACGAAGTGGTAAATTAACCCAATAATTAAAAACAGTAACATTAAAATAAACATTAAGATTTGTAAAATCTTAATGATCCCTCTATCTTTGGTCTTTTTAAAGATTTCTAAATCTTGACCAGATAAAGATGCTAACCCCCCAGTTGTACCAGAGTTAGATAAACCTAACCCTACTAATAATGAAATGATTGCTAAAACAAAAAATGTTATTTCAATTGGACTCATATGGTAGTTTTTTTTACTTTATTTTAATAAGTAATTATAATAATTTATTTTTTTAATTGCTCATATAGGATTTTTATTTTCTTATTATAATGAGCTAATCCTGTTCTGGTGATTGGAAATCCTTCTTTAGTTAATATTGAACTGAGTTCTAATAATGAAGCAGAAGGGTTTTGCAGTTTTGTAAAACAATATCTTTTAAATAGTTCAGTTTGTTCATTAAAACTTTCATCATAAATGATTGTTTCAATCATCGGTTTTAACTTGTTATTCAGATCAATTGTTTTGGTTAAATTAACAATATCAAGATTATTAGATGATTTTACTTTGGAATAGATCTTTCTTTTAATACTTTCATCTTCGTATTTAAAAACGCAATCAAACGCTTTGATATAAGCAATAAAATTAATGATCTCTTGAACTTTTTTTAGATATAAAACAAACTTGTTTTTTCTTGTGGTTAGTTTGAAGTGTTCATGGCCATTTTGAATTAACAGATTGTTAATTAAAATAGCATTGTATTCTTCGTTAAAAACTAATTCTAAATGATGATCTTTAGAATCTGGCGATGATACGTTACCAACGCTTAAAAACAACCCACCAAAAAAAGCATACATATAATCTTCATAATCTGATGAACTATCAAGACTTAAAATCTCTTGATCTAGTTTAAAATTTAGTTCGTATTCAGTTTTCTTTAGCTGATTAACTTTTTTTGTATAAGTAATTTCGTCTTTTAGTTCTTGGTCAAGTAAAACTAAGATCTTTTTTAAAAACCTGATTGTTTTAGGGTATTGTGTAGTATAGCTTAGATAAGAATTATCGATACTAACCAATTTATTAAAAACTATTCCGTTTAAAAAATATTTAGCAGATTTAGTGTCTAGTTCTTGGTTGCAGATTTCGGTTTTTAGTTCTTGACTAAAAGTTCTCATCTTCTTTTTATATATATTTATTATTTATGTAATTTTAAGAAATCATTAACAGCTAGTGCTGCTATTGTTCCGTCTGAAACTGCTGTTGATATTTGTCTAATCTTTTTATTAACACAATCTCCTGCAGCATATAAACCATCAACAGCTGTTTTTTGGTTTTGATCAACAATTACATAACCTTCTTCATTTAGAACGTTAAATGATTTCAAGAAACCAGCGTTTGGAATTGCTCCGATATAAGGGAATAAACAATCAATTGCGATTTCTTTAACTTCATTAGTTTTTAAGTCCTTAACTTTCAAACCTTTAAGAACTTGGTCGCCAATATAACCATCAGCTACAGATGATAATAAGAAACTAACATTAGCTTTTTCTTTTAATTTATTAACTGCATACATATCTGCTCTGAATTCATCTCTACGGTGAATTAAATAAACTTTGTTACAGATTCCAGATAAGTATAAAGCTTCTTCAATAGCTCCATTACCACCACCGATAACAGCTACATCACGGTTTTTGTATAACGGACCATCACAAATCGCACAGTATGAGATACCTTTAGATTCGAATTTAGCTTCGTTTTCTAATCTAAGTTTTTTCTCAGTTGTACCAGTAGCTACAATAACTGCTTTAGAAATTAATGTAGTTCCGTTATCTAAATAAGTAAAAAAATAATCTTCTTGTTTATCAACACCACTTACTCTTGAATAAAAGAAAGGAACAGATAAGTTACTTAGATGAGTAAACATATTTACCGCTAAATCTGGTCCTTTGATCGATTCATAACCTGGGTAATTATCGATAAAACCAGTTTTTAGAATTTTTCCACCAGGTGCTGAACCTTCAACTACACAAACATTAATGTTTGCTCTTTTAGCATAAATTCCTGCAGTTATTCCAGCTGGACCACTTCCGATAATTACTAAATCAAAAAGATCGTTTTTTCCATCTACTCGATATGACATTGTTTATTCTTTATTTTTTATCCATTGATTAATCATAACCAACATATTAGTTTATTAGTTATTTTTCTATATGTTGTAGTTATCTTAAGTCTTATATTTTATAAGACCAAGAAGAACATTAAATAATGATTAGATTCTAGATAAATTTTAATATTTTATATATTTTTGATTAGCTTTTTATTACTTAATAAAACAAGCATTTTTATCAACAAAATTTAATAGATGTTGATATGTTGTTATGTAAAAAAGAATGCTTAACAAAAGTTGTTGATAGTTCGTTAATAAAGAACCTAACAAGGGATTAATATATAAGCGATGATTTGTTAAGTTAAAAACAATTAAAATAAAATTGATTTAAAAATTAAAAATACGCAAAAACAACGGTAAAAACTAATATTTCATAATTATTGTTTTATGTTTTTAATGTTAAAAATATGCAACATTGATTGTTGCATATTTTATTTACACTAATGGGTATAATTTTTTATTAAATAAATTTAATTGTTAATAAAAGATTAACGATTTTGTATTAATAATTAAATCAATTGATTAATCGATAATTAGATTATTTTTTCAAATATCGTTCAAGTTAATTAAAATTTTGAACAAAAATTTAAAAAATACTAACTATTTTTTCATTTAATTTACTATCTTTATTTTTGAATAATTCAACTTATTATTGATAGAAATTATCGGTAAAAATGATATTTTTACATAACATTAAAATATAGGACAAGTTGTTTGCAAGATAACAAATTATATGATCGTTCTAATGTTATTCAGTTTTTAATTCATCATTCTGAAATAAACATTTAACTCTTATTGATTCATTAGATTTCTATCAATAAAGAACACAATATAGTTCAAAAAATCGTTTAAAATGTGAATCAAAATAATAAAAATTGATTATTATTTTTTGTAAAAACTACCTTATAATAGAATCAATATAGAAACCTAAAACTGATCAAAGTTTAAAAATATTAGTTCTATTTTAAAGAATTAACAAACACTAATTTAAAACTGAAGATTATAAGAATAATTCAAGTTAAATAAATTTATATTTTAGAAAAATAGGCAATAGATTCAGATAGATAATTGATCAACGCACATTTATAATTTCTAGGTGATTAACATGCTAAAAAAATTAAATTAAGTGAATTAATAAAGATAAAAAACGGCAAAGATTATAAATCATATAGTAGCGATAGCATACCAGTTTATGGAACTGGTGGAGTTCTTACGTATATAGACAATTATTTTATCTGACGGAGAAAGTATTCTGCTTCCCAGAAAAGGCACATTAGACAATATTATATATCTTAATCATAAATTCTGAACAATAGATACAATGTATTGAACTGAGGTTAATCATAAGCTTGTTAACGTTAAATATCTATATTATTATTTAGGATTGATGAATCTTTCGTGCAGAAATACAGGTACAACACTACCTAGTATGACATTTAATAGTTACTATAATTTAGAATTGTGACTACCTAATGTAAAAGAACAGAAAAAAGAATAAAAATAATAAATCAAATTGATTTAAAAATTCAGAAAAATATTAAGATAAACGATAATTTATTTATTGATTTCTTAATCAATCGTTGCTTGACCGTTCATTAATAGTGGTAATAGAAAATCTTTAATTTCAGATAGTTTCTCGTTTTCTTCTTTATTTTTTAAAACAATTGATCTAATATTATGCAAAATAATTTCATAAGAATTTAATGTTTCTTTATCAGGGATCATCACCATCAAAGAACTTAAATTGTTTAGACTTAACGAAGCTCTAGTTGAAGCCATACATGAATTATGTAAATAATTATAGATTGGTTTAGATTCGAAATAAGATCTAATATATTCTTTTAATGCTGGATCTTTTACATTTATTCTTGCTAACGCAACATTAAATGCTCCTTCAATTCCATATCTAACTCTTCCTGCATCGCCATATTTATCCATAAGAATGTCAAATTTATCTACTATAGTTAGATTATCTTTTATAGGGATGTAAGTTTTGTGTCCATCGCTATTATAATCTCTGTTTTGTATAAATCTGACATAGCCTTCCTTCATAGAATAAATAAAATCTTTTTAGGGGTTGGTAACTACTTTCCCATTTTATTAAATCTGTTAATTTTTCTACTTTTCAACCTTCAGGAATATTTCTTTTAATAAATTTATTTCAAATTAATTTACCACCTGATAGTTTATAAGGTTTATTTTTCTTATTACAGAAATTTAAATTATCAAATCAATGTTTATATAAAAGCTCGATTTGCTTTTTTAAATTATCGTTTATAACAAATTATTGATTTAAGAATTACTATTAAAGAATGAATAAAGAACAATAAGATACATTGACATTAATAGATTGTTTATTTCTTAACTAAACAATGTAGATATTCAATTGTTTTGTCAGTTTTAATATTCCTATTTTGATCCTTATCTGCTTTAAATCTTCTATATTCTTTTTTATGTAAACTATATTCTCCAAATTTTGACATCACTTCCTTAATTTCATCTAAGGACATTAATCCTTCATTGTTGTAACTCAAGAAGATATATTTAAAATCAGCTTTTTCTAATAAGTCGGTAAATTTATCAATAACCTTTTTCTTTGTACAATAATCGCTTTTTTGATTATTGTAATCTCTTAATCCTGTTACACCTCTTAATTTAGGTTGATCGTTTAATGCTATCGTTTCTAATACGTGATAATTAGCGCAATATTGCCTTTCATTATAAGGTGGATCTAGATACAAAATATCACCTTTAATTGTCGATATTAATTCATTAGCATCTTTATTATAAACTTCACCAATTATTCCGTCATTAAAATCTAATAATTCAAGTTTTAATTCTTTAGCTGCACTTCTTTTAATTTTCTTTAAAAATGCACCATATACTGCAGCAGTATTAGCAACTTTATCTATAGCTTTTATAAGCGCTGCCAAATATGAAAAATATTCATTTTTACCGATCTTTTTTCATTTCAATAGTTTTTCTATTTCATTACGAATAGCATCACATTTTCTTCCATTTTCATCAGTAAAATATAATCTTTTAGAACCAGATCCTAAACAATAATTTTTATATACAAAACCATTTGTTGGTTCTAGATTATTAAGATGATTAAATAGATTTAATTCATCTTTTTTAGTAGTTTGTAAATAATGTTTATTCAATACATAACTATAGTATTGAATATCATTTGCTATAACTTTACATCCTTTAGATCTAAAGAAACTACCAACAACTCCGGTACCAGCAAATAAATCAGCAAAAACTAAGTTGTTCACCGATTTTTTATTAATAACTTTACTTATTGTTTGATACAAGAAATTGAGCAATGAGTATTTAGATCCGATGTAATTCATATGATTTCATTAGTGATTTTCTAATTTAAAATCAGCTATTTACTTCTTATTTTAAATTTAAAAATCTATAAATTTAAATCAAAAATTAGGTATTTTTATCGCAATAAATTAACTACTTTTAATTGTCATTTTTGTTTAAAATATTAAACATTAAAAACAACAAAAATATGCAAATTTATCGGTAAATTTGCTATAAAATAAAAAATAATCCAACTGTTAATTGGGTTATTTTTATTGTTTTATTATAGCTTAATTAATCATCTGAATTTTATAACATCTTTAAGATTTCATCTAGGTAAATTGTATTCTCAAAAGCATATTGCTTTTCAGATTTACCAAAATGACCATAGGTTGCTAAACCACTGTATTTGGTAGTTCTTAGTTTTAGGATATTAATTATCTCAGCAAGGTTGTGATTAAAGATCTTTTTAATGATCTTGTAGATTGTTTTCATATCAACAGTATTGGTATCAAAACAGTTGATTGAAATATCTAATGGTTTAGGAACACCAATTGCTCAAGAGATAATCACTTCACATTGAGTTGCTAATTTAGCTTTGATGATATGTTTAGCGATTCATCTAGCATAATAAGCACCTGATCGGTCAACTTTAGTGTAATCCTTACCACTATAAGCACCACCACCGTGATGAGCATAAATCCCAAAACTATCAACAAGTAACTTACGACCAGTTAGTCCAGTATCAGCAATCGGACCACCACTTGTAAATAATCCAGAAGGATTAATTAATGCTTCATAATCCTTACTAAAACCATATTTAGTAGCAATCTCATCCATAATAAACTTTTTAACAAAAAGTTTAAACACACTAAGATCAATATTCTCTTCGTGTTGAATTGACATCAAGATAGTTTTTAATTCAACTTGATTATCTTCTAGATAATTCAAGCTTACTTGTGCCTTCATATCATATTTAGCATGATTAAAGGTTTGGTTGTCAATTAATTCTCTTGCTAATTTAACTAGATCATGTGCCATTACTACCGCTAATGGCATTTGGTTATTAGTTTCATTACAAGCATAACCAACAGTTATCCCTTGATCACCAGCGCCTATCATATTATTCTTTTGATCAACAGATTGAGCAATATCAGGGGATTGTTGGTTGATATTAGATATGATCGTAAAACTTGAACGATCATATCCTAATTTAGTTACAACATCTCAAGCAATCTTTACATGATCTACTTTTGCCTTGGTCGTAATCTCGCCAGCAATCACAATTAATCGGTTAGCTGCAACAACTTCGCAAGCTACACGGCTGTTTTCATCTTGTTTTAAACATTCATCCAAGATACCATCAGCAATCTGGTCACAGATCTTATCTGGGTGACCGCTACCAACACTTTCAGCAGTATATACACCTCTTCTATTGTGTTCTAATTTAATTATATTCAGTATTACTACCTCATTTATCTCTTTGTTATCAATAGTTATTTTAACTTAATATAAGAATTATATTAAGTTGATAAACTATATAATTATAGACAATAAAATTTATATCTAGATCAATAATTCTATTGTTGATCTAGTAAGTGGTGGGTATAGTTTACTATCATAGCTGCATTATCGCCAGTATAGATCTTTTTAGGGATTAAAGTCTTAATTTTTAATAGTGATAATTGTTCTCTTAGATAACTATTAGCACTAACTCCACCTCCCAATAAGATTGTTTGGAATCTTATTGGACTTTTATTAATCTGGTGTTTAACTCTATTAATAAAATCATCAATAATAAACCCTTGGAATGATGATACTACTTTGGTAATATCAAATTCAGGTTGATCTTTGTTTTGTTGGATGTATCTTAAGACTGCTGATTTGAATCCAGAATAACTAAATGATGATAGTTTATTAGTTTTTAAAAACTGAATTGTATTAGTTTTAGATTGATCAAACATTTGATCAATCTTAGGTCCTGCTGGGTATTTTAAATCAAGCGCTCTACCAACTTTATCATACACTTCACCAATCGCATCATCTTTAGTCTCATCTAATAAAGTGATTTTAGTAGGTGATTCTACTTGGTAGATTGAAGTATGCCCACCACTAACAACTAACCCAAGTGCTGGGTATGTTAGATCATCAATTGAGTATTGACTATCACCATCATTAATTGTTGGCGAAAAGATATGGCCGTATAAGTGGTTGATTCCTTTTACTTCGATATTAAGTAAAAAACCTAAAGTATCAGCAAAAACCTTAGCAACATGCAAACAACCCAACAAACCAGGTTGTTGGGTGTATGTTATTAGATCAATCTTATTAATTGAGATATTTGCTTCTAAAAGCGCTTCTTTTAGAGTTTGGTGCAATACTTCTTCATGATATCTAGCAGCTATTTCAGGAACGACACCACCATAATTAGCATGAACACTTGAAGAAGATTTTGTTTTGGTTACTACGATCTTACGATCAATTGAAATTGATATCGATAAATCGTCACAACTTGATTCAATTCCTAAGATGATTTTATATTGCATGATGTTTTAATCGTAATTTATTAAATTATTTTCATCAATCACTTTTAAATCTAGCATAAGCATTTATTAAGCTAGCTTTTTGAATGTCATTGATTGGCGATTCAATAAATCGATTAACATCAGCTACATTTTCAATAAAATAAGCTGAGTTGATATTTTCAGATAATTCATCTTGTCCGTCAACATCTAATCAACCTTCTTTAGCTACCAAACCTTTTTCAGGATCAGATATCTTTTTAAGTGGTGATGTGTATTGAACGTAGTTAAAGTTTTCTAGTGGTCCGTATTTATATACAACATCATCACTTTCATCAGATTCTTCTTCTTTGTTTTCTGAACCTTCAGATTCCATTGGATTAGTAGAACTTTCAGTTCCACCCATATTGTTATTATTCATTGATTCAGTAGATTCATTTGCTTCAGTCATCATTGTTGAATTATCATTCATAGCTTCTTGATTGTCTGAATCAGCTTCATCTTTTAATTCTGCTTGAAAATTATCTAAATCCTGATCAAGACCTTCTAGAGCTACTTTTCTGATAATCTTATAACTTTGATCTAAAAAGCTTGGATATTGATCGATATTAGATTTATTGATAACAATAAGATCTAATGCTAATGGCGTGTATTTTGGGGTAATTATGTGGAAATCTTCGCTTGTAGGTTTTTTAGGATCGTTTTTATCGCTGTGATATTCACCACCTTGAGCAGAATATATCGCATCACCATTAAACATGATCGCAGCATTAACTCTTCTTGATGCTAAGTTGTTATAAATCACTGATGAGTCAGAGTTTAGTAAAGTAGTAGATTTATTTAAATCACTTAAATTATGATAATTCAAACCTGCATCTGCGATTGCTTTATAAACATTATAAAACTCTGCTTGACTTAATTGGTTTGATTTAGGATTTACCGTAATTTCTTGATTATCTTGAGCTGTTTTAATTAAATTAGCAACTGAATATAATGAACGTTCGTCTTCAACAATTCCTAATTTATTATTATTAAATCTTGCACGATGCTTTTCATTAGTGATAGTACTAATAATGTCGTATCAACTACTTTCATGATCTACTAAAGAAGCAATCTTAGGACCACGGTAAGCAAACACAAATGATTGGAAAAAATAAGGAACTGAATAATCTAATAGATTGATTTTTTCACCTTTAATTGAATAACTAGTTAAGATCTCTTTAACTTGATCAGTAAATAAATCTAACGCATCATTAGCATTGTTGATCTTAACTAATTGATCTTCGTCATTTAAATAGCTTAAATTGAACTTTGTTCAATCTAATTTAATTAAACTACCTTGTCTAATTAGATCGATTACAGCATAAGTAGATGCAGTACCAATGGTAAATGTTTTGTTTTTAAAGTTAGTAATTAAATTTTCATTTGACGGAACACTATTAAATTGCAAATTGTTGTATTCACTTAAAAGTTGCTTTTGCAAATTAGGTGACATATATGATTCAAAATTACCATAAACAAACTGCTTATTTAATAGGTTAGAATTAGCTCCACCTTCACCACAACTAGTTACTAAAAAAGCTGATAAAGTTAGAGCTGAAAATATTGTTTTTAACGGTTTTTTCTTCATTTTTCTTAAAATACTTAGTTATTAATTGAACGAACAACTTTTTCTTTGTAGTTAATTTTTTCAGCAATTGCTTTTTTGATTACTGAGAATACTGTAGCTAAGATACCAATGAACACTAAGATTGAACCAAAAGCAATCGCTCAACCTTTAACACCTTTAGCAATTGAATATAATTCAGTAGCTATTGTTCTAGCTGACCCTCTTACATAAGAAGTGATAATGAAATCATCAAATGATGTTGCAAAAGCAATTAATCCACCAACCACTAATGAAGGTGCTAGATAAGATAAAGTAATCTTAAAGAATGTTTGAACTTTGTTATATCCTAAATCTTGTGAAGCAAGAATTAGGTTAGGATTCATCTTTAACATTCTTGGGTATATTGATACTAAAGCAAACGGAGTGCTGATTGAGATATGTGAAACAATAATTGTAAATAAACCTAGCGGTTGAGACAATGATACTCACACAGCAATAAAGAAAATAATTAAACTTAAACCTGAGATGATATCAGGAACAACGATCGAAGTATTTGATACTGACATCGTTAGTTTTTGATAAACTTTTTTATTTCTTCAAATCCCAAAAGCAGTAATAGTCGCAATAAAAACAGAGATCGGAGTCGATACTAAAGCAACTATTAACGATGTTGTTAATGGCGTTAAAAAATCACCTTCAGCCAATGATTTATATGTTGCAAAAATCTTTTCTTTATCAAATTCACCAAAAGTTAAATTAACGTTACCTCTTTCAGTAACACCATTAAAAGATAAGATAACAATAATAAATAAAGGTAAATAGATAAACAATAAGATAACAAAGATATAACTTTGTCTTAAGATTGTCTTAAACTTGTTCATTTTGATCAACCACCGTTTTAATTTTGTTTCTTAATACAGCTCGTTTTTTCATGTAATTAAATAGTTTAGGTGCTACAAAAACTACCATATAGAAAGCAAGAATAATTAATGCTAAAGTTAAACTTAAAGCACTAGCTTGAGAGATTGCTACTTTAGATTCTAATCCGTTTGATCCAAGCGATAATAAATACGCACCAATCTGTTGTCCATCATTAGAGTTATTAACAAATTGTGAGATCCCTGCTGTTGTAAATGAAGGTAATAATACTAAAGTAACACCAGAGATAATTGCGTTTTTACAATAAGGAATAACAACTTTAAAAAAACTCATGAAGTAGTTATACCCTAAGTCTTGTGATGCCAACATGTAGTTTTTAGGCATTGAAATTAAAACTGTGTAAATTGGCAAAATCATAAATGGCATGAAGATATAAACTAAACCTAGTAATGTTCAACCATCACCAAATGTACTATTAGCTTCGCCAAACATTAAATCTAATAAAGATTTAAGACCGATTACTTTAATAAGAAAACTATTTCAAATGGGAGCTGTAACTAAAGCTACAACACTATATTTAAATAATTTGTTTTTAGAAATCGATAAAAGATAAGCAAAAGGGAAAGCAATTAATAAACAGATAATTGTGCAAGCAACTGCTAATCCGAATGATTTGAAGATCTTAGTTATTGTAAAACTATCGATTATTGAGAAATTGTCAGCAACAGTTACATTAATGCTACTACCATCTTCTATTTCAACACTAAAAGGTGTGAAAGCATTAACCAATACGATGATTAATGGAATAATAAAAAGAACTAGTAATAATAAAGCATAAGGTAAGATTAATCAAGTTCTTTTAGGACCTTTAAAGGTTTGCACAAAAGCATTTCAACTCTTAGCGCTGAACATCTTCTTCTTTCCTCATCATATGAACATCCATTTCGTCAAATTTTAATCCAACGATGGCACCTACTTTAACTTCATCAATGTTATCAACAGTGATCTTAGTTTTATCAGGCATTAAACATTCAATTTCTCATAAAACACCTTTATATGATGTTTTAGTAACTTCAACATTGAAGAATCCTTTATCTTTCTCAACAACATCAAAATCTTCAGGACGAATTAAAACACGAACTTTATCATCTTTTTTGAAATCGTATTCTTCATCAGTATCAATGATGTCTCCTGAATTTAATTTAATTTTGTAATCACCTAAATATGTTCCATCAAAGATGTTAGCAGCACCAATAAATCTTGCTGTTCATTCGTTGATTGGAGAGTCATATATAATATTAGGCTTACCAACTTGTTCAATATCACCTTGTGACATTACAACGATTTTGTCAGATAGCAATAAAGCTTCTTCTTGATCGTGAGTAACTAAAATAAAAGTAATATTCAATTCTTTATGAATACGTTTTAATTCATTTTGTAATTGTTTTCTTACTTTAGCATCTAGAGCACTTAATGGTTCATCTAGTAATAACGTTTCAGGTTCAATAACTAAAGCACGAGCTAGAGCAACTCTTTGTTGCATCCCACCAGATAATTCAGACGGATACTTATCTTCTTTACCAGCTAGACCAACTAAATTGATCATTTTAGTAGCTCTTTGATCAATTTCTTCTTTTGTTAATCTTCTAGTCAAAACTTTGTTTTCAAAAGTTTCTTTTTTCATGATTGGATAAGTTTCTCAATATGAAATTCATCCATCAACGTTTTCTAATTCTTTTAATACCTTATCGTATTTGATATCTATTGGTATTTTTTTCTTGTAATTGACCTTTAGAGTTTCTATTTCAGTATTAAGTTTAATAACTTCAGTTTGTTCGATTGCTTCTGATAATTTAGACTCTAATTTAATCAGTTCTTCTTGATATTGAGCAAAACGCATTTCATCGTTTTCAAACATTCAGAAGTTTTTTTCATATTCTTTGCGAACTTTATTTAACTTATTAGTTAAATCATTCTTTTTCTTGTTAAGATCATTAATTTTAGCTGCAGCTTTTTTTTGAGCTTCTTGCTTAATATTTTCTGCTTGGATAGCTAATTTAGGATCACTGTCTTCTCTAGGTACACGCATGATCTTAAGCCCATAACAAACATTGTTATAAACTGTCATGTTTGGGAATAATGCATAATCTTGAAAAACAGTTGCAAATGGACGTTTGTGAACAGGCATATCTTTAATATCAATACCGTCAATTTTAATTTGTCCATAGGTTGGTTGTTCGAACCCAGCAAGTAATTTTAACGTTGTAGTTTTACCACATCCAGATGGTCCTAATAAAGTTACGAATTCAGATTTATTAATATCTAAATTTAAATTTCTAACTGCTACAAAACCATCTTCAAAAGTCTTATTAACGTTTCTTAGCTGAATAAAAACTTTTTCTTCCAATTCCGGTCAATCCTTTCAATATATTTAAATTAGTTTTTATAAAAATTACAAGTAAAATTATAAAGTTTTTTTATTAAAAATTTACAAAAAAAATCTTTTTTTTCGATAAATATTTTTTGTCTCAAAAATTCAAAACTAAAAATCTTCGCAAAACACTTTAAAATAAAGGATTTCACGAAGATTTAATTAAACTTATTTTTTTCTATTTTTTTAAATTTTTACGCAAACTTATTAGTAGCAATTAATGCGATAACTATCGATATAATTAAAATAATAAAAGCACCTACTATTGTTCATAAAACTCTAACACGCGCTTTAGAGGACTTATGTTTTTTGTCGTAACTATTATAAACAGATTGTTTATTAACTTCTTTATAGTTCGTATTAGACGATCTATTATTGGATTCAATATATTTATTTTTCTTATCTTCTTGTATTTCCTTGTCTAGTTTTTTAAATAAACTTTTTCGATCATCTGATGATTGTGTCATCTGTCTTGATTCATTATTTTTTTCAACAGATTTATTAGTTTCGGTTAATTCATTGTAACTATTTGTTGTTTCATCATCTTCAGGAAATAACATATCAGTGGATATGTTTTGATGATTATTCTTTCTTATATATTGATAAAGATTGCTTTTATTACCTTGAGCTATTTCATTTATATCTGACTCTATATTTTGCATATCTATAGTCATTTTTTTAGGAATAATATCTTCGTCATCTTCTAAATTAATGACTAATTTGGTAGTTTTATTCATTAAATCTTCAGATTGTTTTATTGCTATCTGATTTTTGTTAGAAGATATTTCTTCATCTTTTTGTAAATCTAAATCAATAGAAGAAGTTCTTTCAAATTTATCATCACGATAGTTAGGTATACCATACTTGAAATCGCTATGATCGATACTCTCGATAATAGAAGAGGATTCAAAGATATTTTTTTCTTTATTGACTAATGAATCTATAGAACTAATATTTTTTTGTTCTTTGCTAATAATGATATCATCGTCTTTATTGAATTTAGATTCACTAAATAACGATTCTGATCTAGGGAAAGCAGGTTTTGTTATTATTGAACGATTTAAAGTAGATTCATTATTTTGATTTTGTTGAGAATTGAATTGATTGTTATTAGATTTAACATCAATTTTATTTGAAAATTGGCTATGTTGATTTAAATTATTAAGAACTCGTTTGTTAATTGGATTAATTTGGTTCTGACTAGTTCATCCATTTATTCTTGACTGAGGATTTAAATTATTCTTATCAACAGAACGAATTACATCTTCACCTTCTCTTTGAATAAATGAAGCATCATGAACACTTATCGTATTAAATGTTCCTGTGTTAGCACTAAAAAGATCAGTGACATGGTCAATATTTAAATAATCCATAGCACTTTTAGAGGATGTTTTATCTGCTTTTATAACTTCAGATGGAACATTAACTAAATCATCATCAGTTAATTCTTCAGTTATTAAAACACGATCGGTTGATTCAACTAGTTCTTTTTCATATTGATCAATTGATAATAATTGCTTATCATTTTGATCTTTTTTTGATGACAAATTATCATCTTCTTCTAAATCATCTTCTTCGTTTAATAAGAAGTCTTCTGTTGTATTTATTAATGCATCACTAATCGTGCGGCGTGATTTGTTATTCTTATTATCCATAACCGATAATAAAATTATATTATTTTAAGAAATAATATTATTCTAGTTGTATTTTTATTATGCTATGAATTAAAGATTTATTAATCAATGAATTGAGTAGTTTTTAATTCTTCGTCATATTCTAAATCATCATCTTCATCAGCATCTTTAAATCGTTTTGCGTAATCATTAGATTTTTGTAAGGAAATTGACGCAAACGATTTAGTATTTTCAACAACAGTAAGGTTTCTTATACAAGTAAGTTTGATTGAATATTTAGATAATTCGTGGTGATTTTGAATATCTTTTTTAATATCTAATATAAGTTGTTTAAAGTCTTGATCACTAATATTAGGTTGAATCATTATTTGGATATCAAAACCGTTTTTTAATATTTTATAGTTGGCTATACCTTGATCATGTTTATGTTTATTTAATAGATCAGTCATAAAGTCAGCTCGTTTTTCGTCATCATCACCATCCTTATATCTAGCACCTGGTCTTGATGCTGATATTTTATCAGCAATTTGAGTTATCTTAGCATAGAAGTTTTTAGATTTTTCATATAATTTTGGATTGCCATGGTGACAATTAATCGCATCGATAATATCAATATCTAAATCAAAATATTTAGCGATAGCTACACCTGCAGCAACGTGGTTACCAGTTGAGTATTTTAATTTCTTCCAGTTTTCCTCATGATTAATAGATTTACCAATATCATGAAGCAATCCACATAATTTAGCTTTTTCAACATTTAAGCCTAATTGACTCGCAATATTTGCTGCTAATTGAGCAGTTTCGATAGAATGTTCTAATACCATTTGCGTATTAGAACCTCTGAATTTTAATCTACCAATATATTCACATATATCTTTATTTGGTAATAATTTTGAATCGTATAAATCTAATTCTTGCAACACTTCTTCACCGATTTTTTTAGTTTCTGCAGTAAATTCATTTAGTGTTTCGTAATAACATTTTTTAATTAAATCATCAGTTAAATAATGGATTTTATCATCACCTATAATACTAATAATTTTGTTAATAGCTCTTTCAGCTATAGTTAATTTAATTGCATTAAAGCAAGAAAGAGAAATTTTCTTATTTGCAGAGTCAATATCTAACTTGATACCATATAAAGTTTCAATGTAAGCTTTAGTTTTACCATCTTTACCAATTAACTTAGAATAGAAATCATTCGTAACTTTTTGATCTTTTTCAGAATCGCCGCTGTTATATTGGTAATTAATTGTTCTTTTAGTAGTAACTCTAACTGTCTTAGCTAATAATTCAGTCGAATTCATTGCATTGATAAGTATTTTGTTGATTTCATTTGCAATTTCATTTTTTCTGACATTAGCTCTTTTTTCTTCTTCTTTGATCATTTGTTCTAGATCATTTCGAACATAGATACGGTATTCATCTAGAATAAATTTTCTCGCTTCTTCTTCATTGATTTTCATCTCTTTTAACATAGCAATCTTCTCTTCGATTTTCTTAGAATCAATTCTTTTTTTAAGAAGGCTATTTTCTCTTCTCTTATCTTTTATCTCTTCGTTTAGTTGATTGTTTCTTTCTTCAATAAGAATTTTTTCGCTCAGAACTGAAATAAAGAAATTTTTTATTTCTTTAAATTCTTTTTTAGATATCATTTTTCGATCATCTTGAAATAAATAATGTTCGTTTAGTTTTTCTTTTAGTTCATCTTGTTTATTAATTTTGATTATTTCGTTTTCAAGTTCACGTTGATGATTTTCAGTTTCTTTCAAGAATCTAAATTCAAAAAATTTCAACAAAATAAAGATAAATAATAGAAGTGCTAATGCGGTTAATAAAGCCACAATTAAATACATTAAGTCTAAAGAGATGTTAGTCATATAAAATAATTTTATATTATTAACTATCTTTTAATTTATCTAAAACTTCTTTTTTAATTAGTTCGTATAGTTCTTTTGTTTCTTGAATTTTAGCAATTAAATTAGTTCTTCCTTGAGCAAGTTTATCTTCTTTATATGAAAATCAGCTACCAGATTGTTTAATAATTTCGTTATCAATAGCTAAATCAATAATTTCATTTATCTCACTAATACCCGAATTAAAGAAAAAATCGATATAAGTAGTAGACATTGGTGATGAAAGTTTATTTTTTGTTACTGTAGCTTTCGATTTAATGCCGATTGGATTATTGTTTGTATCTTTTAATATTTCAGATCTTCTTAACTCTAATCTTGTCGATGAATAGAATTTTAATGCTTTTCCACCTGTTGTAATTTCAGGATTACCAAACATTATCCCAACTTTTTCACGTAATTGATTAATAAAAATAACTGCTACATTATGTTTAGCCAACAATGGTTGAATACGCGATAAACCTCTGGACATCATTCTTGCATGTGTTCCCATTGTTTGTTCTTCCATCTTACCTTCAATTTCAACTTTAGGAACTAGCGCAGCTACAGAATCCACCACAATTAGATCAATTAATTCAGTCTTTATTAAGGATTTAATTATTTCAAAACCTTGTTCTCCATATTCTGGTCTAGCAATGATTAATTTAGTTAAATCAATTCCTAACCGCTTAGCATATCTTAAATCTAACGAATGCTCTGCATCAATAAATGCTACACGCATATCATTATTTATTGCTTGCTTAATTGTTGATAATGCTAAAGTTGTTTTTCCGCAAGATTCATTTCCATAAATCTCAACTATCCTACCTTTAGTAAAACCACCAGTACCTAATGCATGGTCTAATTTTATACTTCCGCTAGAAATACATTCTAGATCTTCTATATTATCATTATCGTTAGCATATATATTAGTTTTACCGAACTTTTGTTGTAATAACTTTAAAATTTGGTCACTTGTAACTTTATCAATATTCTTTTTATTTGTATTTTTTAATTCATTCATAATTTTTTCGTAATTCTTTTTATTAAACATATGTAAAAAATAAGAGATAAGGAAGAAAAATAATTAATTTAATTTTGCTTATTCTTTGCAATAAAGGATTTAATGAATGAATTAATCATTTTATTAAACTTGATATTTAAAACTAATTTATATCTATTTTATTAAATTTAAGAAATCTTAATAAGAAGGAGGTTTTTATAATAACACTATTGTCATTGCTTTTGTATAAAAATTAGTAATCCAGCCAAGTCTAATTTTTATGTAATTATGGTAATTACCTATAGTTTAAGAAAATTTTTTATTTAACTATTTTTAGCAAAATTACCGGTTGTTTTTATATTTTTCAAATTTTTATTTAAGTTTTTAATATCTAAAAGATTTGTATAAGTATTTAATTAAATTTTTAAACTACACATAAATCTCTTTTGTAATATCATCATGTTTTTTTTTGTTTATATATATAGATACAATTAAAATTAATCTTTATTACTTTAATTAATTGATTTAATTAAATAAAAAATATCTATGAACAATAAAGTTGCATAGATATCATTACATTTTTTTATTATTGGTTGGTTAAGTTTTGTGAATATAATTATTGCTTCTTTTCTTCTTCATCAAGAATTGTTATAAATTCGCCATAACCAGATTTTTCTAAATCTTCATAAGCAATAAATTTTAATGAAGCTGAGTTAATACAATATCTTAATCCACCTAATTCCTTAGGTCCGTCATTAAAAACATGACCAAGATGGCTATCAGAATTTTTAGCTCGCACTTCTGTTCGAATCATATTATGAGATAAATCTTTTAATTCGTTTATTAATTCTTTTTGGATTGGTCTAGAAAAAGCAGGTCAACCACAACCTGAATCAAATTTGTGAGTTGATAAAAATAATGGTTCTCCACTTGTAATATCTACATATATTCCTTTTTTAAAATGCTTATCATATTCATTTGTAAACGGTCTTTCAGTTGCTGCGTTTTGTGTAACTTCAAATTGAATATCTGTAAGTTCTTTTTTAAGAACTTCTATCGGTTTTTTAGTATATTTTTTCATATCAGATTTTTAAAGATAAAACGATTATCAAATAAAAAAATTTAATCCTTAAAAATTAAATAGTTAAGGATTAAATTAGTTTTTAAAAGTTTTGATTAGGATTTAATCAAGAAAAAATAGACCAAGAATAAAGTGATAAAAGGTTTTATCAAGTTAGTAAAATTACTAACTTGATAATTTGAATTGATTAGGATGACAAGCTTTTGTTAAGGATTTAAAACAAACAATTTAAATTATTTAACTTTGATTAAAAGTAATCTAAAAAGATTTAATTTGTTTAATAATTTATTTGTTTTTTTTGATAGTTTAAACAATATGATGGATAGGTAATTTTTAATAAACTGTTAATTAGTTATTAAAGTGAGCTAATGAAGTTGGTTTTTCGTCTTCATTAATTTCATCACTAATAGCTACTTCAGTAGTAATTAATAAAGCAGCTACAGAACAAGCTTTTTCAAGCGCAGTTTTAGTTACTTTAGTAGGATCAATAATACCGTTGTTGATCATATCAACAAATTCATTAGATTCAGCATTGTAACCATAACCAGGTTGTTTACTATTTAAGATATTATTAATAATCTTAGAACTGTTTTGACCTGCGTTTTCAATAATTTGGCGACAAGGTGCTGTTAATGATGATCTGACAATTTCATAACCTAATAAGATTTCAGGGTTGGATTCTTTAACTTGTTTAAGAACTTCAATTGCGTTCATTAAAGCAATTCCACCACCAGCAACAATACCTTCTTCAACTGCTGCTTTAGTTGAGTTTAGCGCATCTTCGATTCTTAATTTAAGTTCTTTTTGTGCGATTTCAGTAGCACCACCAACGTGGATTACAGCCACTCCGTTTGATAAATTAGCAATTCTTTTGCTAATTCTTTCTTTGTCATATTTAGATGTTGTATTAGCAAGTTTTGCTTCTAAGCTATTTAAGTATTTAGCTAAAACTTCTTTTTGACAAGCACCATTGATAATTGTTGTTTTATCTTTTGAGATAACAACTTTTTCAGCTGAACCTAATTTATTTAATTCGATATCTTTAAAATCAATTCCAGCAGTACTATCAATTAAAACGGTATTAACACTTACAGCTAAATCTTCTAGAGTTGTTTTTTGTGCTTCACCGAATTCTGAACATTTAACACTTACAACATTTAAAGTTCCTCGTAGTTTATTAATTGCTAAAGCATTTACAACATCTTCAGCAATATCACTAGCAATAATTAATAAAGGTGAGCTTGATTCTACACTAGCTTCTAGTAATGGTAAGATTTCTTTAACAGTATTAATTTTATTAAGTGATACTAAGATTTTTGGGTTAGCTAATTCACTTAACATCTTTTCAGAATCAGTTACCATATAAGGCGATGAATAACCACCTTTGAATTCTAATCCGTCAGTAGTATCTAAAGTAGTATCAAATGATTTAGCATCATCAATTGAAATCACACCGCTTGGACCTACGATATCCATAGCTTTAGCAATTAATTCACCAATGAATTTAGACCCAGATGATATCGCACCTACTTGAGTAATTTCATCGATCGATTTAATTGGTTTTGAAATACTAGATAAGTATTCACATACTAATTTAGATGCGTTTTCAATCCCTTTTCTTAAATTAACAGGGTTAGTTCCATTATTAATCGCTTCGATTGCTTTATTAACAATTTCATGGGTTAATATCGTTGCTGTAGTAGTTCCATCACCAGCGATATCATTAGTAGAAATTGCTGCTTCAGCAATTAGTTTAGCACCCATGTTTTCTACTGGATCTTTTAGTTCAATTTCTTTAGCAATCGTTACACCATCATTAGTTATTAATGGTGCGCCGTATTTTTTTTCAATTAAAGCGTTGCGGCCTTTAGGACCTGCTGTAATCTTAACTGCTTTAGCTAGTTTATTAATTCCATTTAATAATTTTGTTCTAGCTTGTTGTTGAAAACTTAAATCTTTTGCCATTATTTAATTACTCCAATAATTTCTTCGTAACTTAACATTTTGTAAGTTTTATCATCTAAATGAATTTCTGTACCAGAATATTCTTTAAAATAAACAAGATCATTTATCTTAACTTGATAATCAATCTTTTGTTGTTTAGCATAAATTACTCCATCACCTAAAGCAACAACTTTACCTTGAGTTGATGTTGCTTTATCTTGATTTTGGATTGAAGTGATAATTCCTGATTTAGAAGTTTTTTCTTCTACTAAAACTTCTACTAAAACGTTATCGTGTAATGGTTTAATATTCATAATTTTTATTAAAACAAATTTGATTTATTTTTTGTGGTAAATTATTTCATCAAAACAAAGTTGTTTTTGTTGTCTGGTTTGATTTCAAATAATTCTGAGTAGTGTAAGATTGCTTTTTTAGCTGTTAATTGGTAGTTTTCTAAAGCTTCATCTAAATCATCAACTTTATATGTGAAAACACCATAATCAATACCATGACCAGTGTAAATTGTTTTATCATCAGTGATCACAATTACACTAGCTGCTAGTTTTGCGTTAGCAAGCGCAAAAATTTCATCTCTGTTGTTCGTGAAATGAACTAGGAAGTGAGTTGAGAATTCATCATTTTCAATTTCACGGTTAGGACAGATTTTTTTAGCAATTTCAGTGATTTTTTCACCAAAAGTTGTTTTAGCTACTTCGGTCATTGGGAAGTAATGTGTTATTGCGCGTTTGTAATCAAACAATAATTCAGATTGTTTGTTGATTTTCTTCATTGTTTCAACTGCTACAATCGGATACATCCCATTAGCAGTTTCACCAGATAACATTGTAGAGTCACAACCACGTTCAACCGCAAAGAAAACATCAGTAACTTCAGCACGTGTTGGTTGAATGTTTTTCTCAAGCGAATCTAACATTTGAGTAGCCACGATTACACGCTTGTTAGCTAATCTACATGCTTTAATAATATACTTTTCTCAGTAAGGTACTTCGTAATAAGGGATTTCTAGACCTAAATCACCTCTAGCAACCATAACACCATCACTGGCTTGGATAATTTCATCTAAATTTTCAATTGCATGACGAGTTTCAACTTTAGAAATCACTTGTACGTGTTCCATATTGTATTGTTTTAAAATCGCACGAATTTCTTTAACATCATCTGCTGTATTAACAAATGAAGCAGCAATATAATCAACTTTATTCTTAAGACCAAAGATAATATCATTGTAATCTTTTTGTGATAAGAACGGAATTGAATATTTAGCATTTGGTAAGTTAATACGTTTTTTAGTAACGATTTTGTGTTCGTTTTTAGCTATTGCTCTAACGTATGAATAATCATCAGCAATCTCAATTACTTGTAAAGTTAATTTACCATCATCAACTAAAACAATAGAACCTAATGATAAGTCCTTAGCCATATTGTATTTTTTAGATGAATCTGATACTGAGAATTCATTAGCATTACCAATAATTTCGCGATCAGTAAAGATTTTTACAATCTGATCTTTTTTAATAATGTTGTTAGTATCAGCAATTTGATTTAAACGAATTTCTGGTCCATTAGTATCTAACATAATTGAGATCGGTAAGTTTAATTCATTAGCTACGCTTCTAGCTAGAATGATTCTTACAGCTTGTTCTTCATGATTACCGTGAGAAAAATTCAAACGAACCGTACTAACACCATTAAGAAATAATTGTCTTAAGTTATCCTTAGCTTTTTGTACGATATCTTGTTTAGTTGGATCTTCTAGATCACTTAAACTAAATAATTTATAAGTAATTGAAGGACCGCAAGTCGCTACAATCTTAGTTCTTTTTAGAAAATTTAAATCGAATTTGTTATGTTTTTTATTCATTTTTAATTAAAACCACCATTAATTTTATTGCTTTGATCAATTAACTTAATTCTTGAAGGATTTTTCTTTTTTAAAGCTTGGTCAAAATTGTAAGCTTTAATTTCATCGCCACTCAATCCTAATACCAGATTATATTCTTGTTGGTTAATATGTTCAAATGCTTTAATCGCAAAACGCATTGCTAAAATTCGTTCCATTGGAGTTGGAATCTGACCACGTTGCCCGTATGTTAGATAGTTAACATTAGTTTTAATATTTAACTGATCATTAATTTGTTTAGCGATTTCTTTTAAGCTATCACGGTTATCTTCACCATAGATATGTTCACATACAATAATTGTCATTGTACGTTTTTTATCTTCTAGCATTCTTTTAGCTACTAAATCAACTATTTCTTGAGTTGTTTTGATGTTTTCAGGAGTGATCACTAGATCTGCTTTAGTAGCAAGTGCTGCATAAACAGATAAATCACCACATCTACGACCCATTACTTCAGATATTGAAACACGGTTGTGTGAAGTACTTGTTGAAATAATTTCTTGAATTGTTCTTGTAATATGCTCAAGCGCTGAGTAAAACCCAATTGTGTAATCTGATGAACTTACATCGTTATCGATCGTTCCAGGCATTGCTATTACATTAACACCCATTTCAGATAACAACTTAGCTCCTTGATAAGAACCATCACCACCGATTACTACTAATGTATCGATCTTTTTTGCTTTTAGATTATTTAAAGCTTTTTTTCTGATTTCTAAATCTTTAAATTCAACTAATCTAGCTGAATAGATAAATGTTCCAGAATCAAAGAAATGATCAATAACTTCTTGTTGATTAGCTAAAACTATATTATCTTCAACCAAACCTTTGTATCCTTCATATACTAAGTATGGTTGGATATTATTTAAAATTGCTTGCTGAACTAATCCATAGATCGCAGCATTCATTCCAGGGGCATCGCCACCTGAAGTTAAAATCGCAATACGTTGCGTTTTAATCGACATATTAATACCTTTTTATCCTAATGATTATTATAATAAATTATTTATTGTCAAACAATAAGCTCATTAATTCTTCTTTGGTTATCGTTCCTAAATATAACTTTAAATCAAATTGATCTAAAACATCACTAACACTTTGGTAATCAAATTTAACTCCTACTAAAGCTTTTTGAATTTCTTCAATTTGAGCTACACTTAAGAAGTCACCATTAAATTTAATATCAGTAATTTTTCCTTGGTCAGTATTTAGACTTAATTCTAATTCACCACCAGTGAATCTTTTCTTATTATTAAATTTATATTCATTAGATGAACCATAAATTCAATCCCAAGATTTAAAATGGTTTTGCGCTCTATCTTTAATTCATTCTTTAGCTTGATCATCAAGTTTGATTTCAGTTAAATTTGAATATTTCTTGAAATAGAATTTTGTTAATTCTTGAACAAATCATTCAACTGGTTGCTTTTTATCTAAATGATCAATGATGTTAGTAACTCTTTTTGCTACCGAATCAATACCTTTAGCTTGAATTTTTGATTTATCAACTTGCAGATATTTAGCTAACTTAGTCATATCTGTGTCGTATAAAAGCGTTCCGTGATGTAAGATCTTATCTTGATAAAGGTATTGTGCAGTTCCTGAGAATTTCATGCCTTCAATTTCAAGATCATTGCGACCTTTAAATGTTGCGTTAATATTTAAGCTATTTAAAAATTCGATAATTGGTCTAGCAAAAAACTCGTAGGCATTGGAACGCTTTTCATCTAAATAATCAATATATGAATAACAAACATTACCCATATCTTGGAACACAGTTCCACCGCCTGAAAAACGTCGGATTAAATTAACATTATCTTTACTAGTTTCATTAATGTTAATTTGCGCTGCTGTGTTTTGATTTTTACCAATAAATACCGTATTAGCGTTTTGCCAGATATAAATAATTGGTAATTCTAGTTTTAAGTGTTTTAGAAGGTATTCTTCTGTAGCTGCGTTAATGTAGCAATCGTTAGATTCTGATAAGTAAAAATATGCCATAAGTGCTTGTGTGATAAAAAAGACCCTTAAAAGGGTCTTATATTATTAATTAATTTTTTAGTGCTTATTGTTGAAGTGTGTATAAATAGCTTGTTTAGCGCATTCTGAAATAACTTCAGCAATTGTTGGGTGTGGGTGAATTGCTTGTTCTAATTCAAACACAGTAAGTTCATTTTCCATAGCAAGAGCAATTTCAGAAATCATATCACTTGCTGTAGATGCGATTAATACACATCCTAAAACTTCACCGTATTTCTTACCAAACATGAATTTGATAAATCCATCAGTAGAACCATCAGCAATCGCTTTACCATTAATCGCCATAGGCATTTTAGCAACAACGTACTCAATACCCTTTTCTTTAAGTTGTTCTTCAGTATAACCAATAGTCGAAACTTCTGGGTAAGTATAGATACAACCAGGAGTCATTAAAGGTTCAACTGATTTAGGTTTTCTACCTAAGATGATATCAACAGCGTAAGTTGCGTGGTGATAAGCGTAGTGGGCTAATAACACTTGACCAGCAGCGTCACCGATAACATAGATTGAATCACAAGAAGTTTGTAATTTATCATTTAACTTAATTCGGCCACGTTCATCTCTAGCAACATTAAATGAACCGAACACTTGATCATTAACAATGCGACCAACTGATTCTAAGATATATTGAGCTGGTAGTTGGTAAGCAGTTCCCTTATCTTCGTAAATAATTGAACCTGTTTGGTAACCTAAAATCTTAGCATTATAAACAACATTAACACCTAATGACTTCATCTTTTTAGCCATGAAATCACTAGCATCCTTATCAAGAGTTTCGCATAAACGATCAACAGCTTGAAGAATAGTTACATTAGTTCCTAATGAAGCGTATAAGCTTGCAAATTCGATACCAATTACACCACCACCTATTACAACTAGTGATTGTGGTACTTGAGGTAATTCTAATGCTCTTGTAGAATCGATAATCACACCTTCAGCACGACCTTGATCAAATCCAGGAAGAGATAATTTTCTTGGAGAAGAACCAGTAGCAACAATAATGTTTTTAGCTGTAATGTACTGATTATTTACGCTAACAGTATGACCATCAATAATCACAGCTTCACCAACGATAGTTTCAGCTTTAGCTGTTTTTAAGATAGTTTTAACACCATTTACTAACTTATTAACTACTGCGTTTTTTCTATTTAAAACATTTTGTCAATTGATAGTTGGATTCGGATTAGCTAAATCTAGACCATATTCAGAAGATTTGCTAATGTAGTGTTTAACTTTAGCAGTTTGTAATAAAGCTTTAGTTGGAATACAACCAACATTTAAACAAACACCACCATAAGTTCCTCGTTCAATTACAAGGGTCTTAAGACCGTTTTTAGCAGCGTGTTCACCTGCTACATATCCACCAGGACCAGCCCCGATGACAATGACATCATAGTTATACATACTATTTAAATTTATTAGAAAGATCTCTTATTTTATTAGATTAATAAACCATCAAGGTTTTCGATAATTTCTCTTAATGTTTTAGCGAAACGACCGATGTCAGCCCCATCAATTCATCTGTGGTCAGCTGCGATTGTAATAGGCATAATTTGCTTAACTAGAATTTGGTTATCAGGAGTTCTTGATAATCTTTCTTCAACTGTACCAGTAGCAATGATTGCAACTTCAGGGAATTTAATGATTGGAGTACCGAATAAAGCGCCGATAGAACCAAAGTTAGTTACACTAATAGTCCCTTCAGATAAATCAGCTAAACCTAATTTCTTAGAACGAGCTTTCTCAGCTAACGTAGTTACTTCTTTAGCGATCTCAATAATCGATTTATCTTGAGCGGCTTTAATGTTTGGAACCATTAAACCATCAGCAGTATCAACAGCAATACCTAAGTTAACATTTTTCTTTAAAACTAATCTGTTGTTAGTTTTGTCGTATTGAGAATTAAAGATAGGGTAACTAGCGATAGTTTTAGTAATTGCTTTTAGTAAGAATGGTAAGAATGATAACTTAACTTGGTGGTTAGCTAAAACTGCATCTTTAACTTGTTTTCTGTAAGCAACTAATTTAGTTACATCAAAGTTGAAAGTTAAAACAGTTGTAGGAATTTCATCATTAGCAGTAGTCATTGCCTTAGCAATAGCTTTTCTAACTGATGTAATTTCTTGATAAGTTTCATTAGCGTTAGCACTTGCAGGAGCAGATGAACCAGCAGAAGCAAATACATCACTAGAAAATACCTTAGCACCGTTAGCAGGAGTTACATTAGCTAAATTTACATTTAAATCACTAGCAACAGCTTGAGCTAAAGGAGTAGCTGCAAAACTTGGAGTAGCAGGGGCAGGAGTAGGAGTTGAGAAAGCAGGAGTTGATGAACTTGAACCACCTTGATCACCAAATAATCCGAATAAAGTATTAGATACTTTAACTTCACCTACTACAGAAGCGCCACCACCGCCTGATTCACCAGAATCAGCAGCAGGAGCAGGAGCAGCAGCTGGAGCGCTTGGGAATGAGAAAGCAGGAGCAGCAGCAGGAGCTGGAGCAGCTGAAGGGAATCCAAATGCTGGAGCAGCTGGAGCTGGAGCAGCGTGACTAGCAGCGGGAGCAGCAGCTGGAGCTGAACCATCACCATTAAGGATTAACATTACTTCACCAACGTGAACAGTTTGTCCAACAGAAGCAAGAATTGAAGTAACAACTCCACCTTGAGGAGCTGGTAAGTCAGTTGTAACTTTATCAGTTTCAACTGAGAACATAGGATCACCTTCTTTAATTGTGTCACCTACTTTAACGTAGATTTGAGCCACAACACCTTCGTGAAGTCCTTCACCAACGTCTGTAAATTTGTATTCAAACATGTTTTATTTTATCTTTCTATAAATTATGAAAATATTGGTAATTATAAATTAATTAAATTTTAAAAAGTTATTTACGTTAATAAATATCGCTTTTATTAACTAAATAATTAATAAAAACGATAGATATTATTTAAAAAACTAAGCTAGTAATTCGTTAATAGCATCAATTGTTCTTTGTTTAAGGTCGAATTGGATAGCTTCACCTTTTGCTAAAGGAACAGTAATGTCAAAACCAGTTACACGAGCTGGAGCTTTCTTTAAGCTGTGGAATAATTTTTCAGTTACTTTAGTAATAATTTCAGAGCTTAAGCTGAATGATTTAACAGCTTCATGAACAACTAGTAATCTACCAGTTTTTTGAACTGAACCTAAAACAGTGTTTCAGTCTAATGGAGAAATTGTTCTTAAGTCAATTAATTCGATAAGACCAGCAGGGTATTGTTTAACGATTTCTAAAGTATCAATAACATTAGCACCGTAAGTAACGATAGTTAATTGGTTACCTTGAGTTAAAACATTAGCTTTACCAATTTCAACAATGTATTCACCAGCTGGAATTTCTTGTTTGAATGAACGGTAAATTTTCTTAGGTTCAAAGAATACAACTGGGTCTGGATCGTTAATAGCAGCTAACATTAAACCTTTAGTGTCATAAGGGTTACAAGGCATAACAACTTTAACACCAGGAATGTGAGCGTAGATTGCTTCTAATGATTCAGAGTGGTGTTCTAAAGCTTTAATACCACCACCCATAGGCATTCTTACTACTAAAGGAGCGTTCATTTTACCTCTAGTTCTATGTCTAATTCTTGCAGCGTGACAGAATAGTTGTTGCATAATTAGATAACTGAATCCAGAGAATTGAACTTCAACTATTGGTTTTAATCCAGCGTATGAAGCACCGATAGCACTACCCATGATTGCGTTTTCAGCAATTGGAGAGTCTCATACTCTTTCAGCACCGTGTTTTTGTTGTAATCCTTTAGTAGCTCTAAATACACCACCTTCAAAACCAGCGTCTTCACCGTATAGAACTACGCTTTTATCTTTTGTTAAGGCAATATCTAAAGCGTTGTTTAAGGCTTCAATATTGTTTACGATAATTTTATCACTCATTATTTAAGTTCTCCTGTGCAAGAATTATTTGTTTTCAAAGTATTTTTTAGCAATTGCTTTTTGTTCTAGAAGATCTTCTGGCAATGTAGCAAAAGTGTGATCAAAAACATCATCAACTGTAGTTTTGATGTGTTGAAGCATAATGTTGTATTCTTCTTCAATCTTAGCTTCAATTTGTTGGAACATAGTTTGTTCTTTATTTTCGTCTCATAGACCTTTAGCTATTAAGAACTTCTTGATTCTTGCGATTGGATCTGATTTTTTAGCTTCCGCTTCTTCTTCCTTAGTTCTGTATACTGAAGGGTCGTCTGAAGTTGTGTGAGGTCCTTGGCGGTAAGTAATGAATTCAACAAGAATTGGACCCATACCACTTCTAGCGTATTCAACAGCTTCTAACATAGCGTCGTAAGATGCTAATAAGTCGTTACCATCCACTCTTACTCTTGGCATATTAACAGCGATTGCTTTAGTTGAAATATCGCTAGCAGCACTTTCTAAGTGAGTTCTTGTAGAGATAGCGTATTGGTTATTGTTAACACAGAAAACTGTTTGTCATTTGTGAATTGAAGCCATGTTCATTGCTTCATAGAATTCACCTTCAGCAGTACCACCATCACCGATGAAAGTAACAGCAGCAGCTCTTTCTTTATTGTATTTTAAAGCATAACCAATACCAGCAGCTTGAGAGTATTGAGCACCAATTGTAATATTAACCGGAACTACTCTTACACCTTCATCAAAAATGTTACCTTTTTCATTACCGTTTCAGTAAAGCATTAATTGGTAAGGTCTAACACCTCTGTGAAGCATTAATCCACCTGATCTAAATGCTGGTACTAATCAGTCTTTTTTAGTCATAGCTAGAGAAGTAGCGATTTGTAAAGCTTCTTCACCTAGGTTAGGAGCTAATGTAAGCATCTTACCTGAACGTTGTCAGATTAACATTTTCTTATCAAGTTCTCTCGATAAGTTCATGTAGTAGTAAGCTTCGATAATTCTTTCATCTGATAACTTTTGAACATAGCTAGGATCGATCACACGACCTTCGTTGTCGATTACTCTATGTAATAGTTCAGGAATTTTATTTTTAACAATGATTGCCATATCTTTATTGTTTTGTCCTTATAGTTTAATTTTACTTTATTATTATTTTCTTTTTAGATTATTTAATACTTTGTTTGAAATAATTTAACCCTAAAGCTTGAAGAATCGCGCTAATAATAAAGTTGAATGGTTTGTTGTAGTGAGGTAGGAAGAATACGTCAGCAAAAGCAATATCTACAAGAGTTAATTTTCTTTGGATTGCTAAAGCTAGGAAGTAAATAACTTCAGAATGGTTATTCTTAGTTGAACCCACTTGAGCACCTAATAATCTTAAAGTTTTAGGATCAAATACTAATTTAATCTTAACTTTGTCATAAGTGTTCATTCATTCTGGACGGTCAGCATCTTCAAAGTATGAAGTAGCAACTTCGATACCACGAATTTTAGCAACTTCTTCAGAGATACCAGTTGATGCTAAGTGGTGATTAAATACGTGAATAGCGTTAGTTCCAACAACATTTTCTAATTTAATGTTGTCCATTCCATTAATATGAGAAGCTGCTACAACCCCAGTTTTAACAGCATTAGTTGCTAAGTCGATGTTTTGATATTCACCAGTTGCTGCGTTCATAATAGCTGCAGCACCACCAATTGCATAAACATCTTTAATAGAAGTTTGACAATATTGATCGATGATTAAAGCACCGTTTTTAACTTTGTGAGCATCTGGTAGTAATGATGTATTTGGTAAGAAACCGATACATTGAATAACTAAGTCAGCTTCAACTTTAGTTTCAACACCATCTTTTTCTAAAGTAATACCTCTAATTACCTTTTTACCACCTTCAGTGTCAACTAAGTAGCCCATCACTTTTGTGCCACATCTAACATCAACACCTTCTTTTTTCATTGAAGTCGCTAAATCTTCACCGAATTCTTTATCAAAGTAATTCGCTGCAGGTCTTGGTAACATATCAACTAATAAAGTTTTTTTACCTCTTTGGTGAGCAGCTTCTACTAATTCAACACCAATATAACCAGCACCAATTACAACGATGTTATTAACATCAGGTTTTTTAAATTGATCGATGATTTCTAAAGCGTGTTGGTAAGTTTTACAAGTTACTAAACCTTCAATTCCACCACAGAATTTTTCAGTGAAATGAAGACCTGCATCAGCTGTAGTAATCGGTCAAGAACCAGTTGCTAGAATCAATTTATCATAGCTATCTTCAAAAGTTGTATCTTTAACTAAATCGCGAATAACAACAGTTTTTTTAGCATGATCAATTGATACAACTTCGTGTTTCATGTGAACTTTAGCTCCCATTGATTGAAGTTGTTCTGGATTAGAATAGAATAAATCAGTTGTATCTTTAACAACTCCACTAACCGCTAAAGCAATACCACATCCTAAGAAAGAGATGTTATCGTTACGGTCATAAGCAACTACTTCTAATTTTGGATTTTCAGCCAGCATTGTGCGAATCGCAGAAGTACCAGCATGGTTAATTCCTACTACAATAACTTTCATTTATATATTTATCCTTATGAAATTTCTATATTTTTTAGTATAGATACTATTAATATAATTTTTTATTATTTTTTTTATTATTTTTTCGGTAGACAGGTAGCTATTTTGAAAAGTTCAAAACTGATATTTTATTACAGTTATACTTGACAAATAGAATATTTTTATTTAGATAGACGAACAACATCGCGCATAATCATGATTTCTTCGTTCGTTCTAACTTGGTATACATCTACTTGGCTATTAGCATCTGAGATTTTTCTGTAATCTGAGTATTTATTTTCAAAAGCATTTGAATCTAACGAAACTTTTAGCAAGTTAACTCTAGACATTACTTTTTGAACGATAGTAGCAGAGTTTTCACCAACACCAGCAGTGAATACAATACCATCAATCGGTTCATTTATTTGGTTAGCGTATTTAACAATATAATCAGCTACTCTTTGCGTATATAAATCGATTGCTACTTGAGTTTTAGGTAAGTTAGCTTCAACATCTCTCATATCAGCATAACCAGATAAACCTAATAAACCTGATTTTTTATTTAAATCATTAGTAATTTCATCTAGTGTTCGGTTTGTTTGTTTAGCAATATATTGAATAACTGAAGGATCGATATCACCACTTCTAGTACCCATTACTAAACCTTCAAGTGGAGTGAATCCCATTGTTGTATTAATCGATTGTGATCCTTTAATAGCAGCAACTGAAGCACCATTACCAAGATGACATACAATTAGGTTTACTGATTTCTTATTAAGAATTTCTTCGAATCGTTTAGTAATGTAACGATAACTAGTTCCATGGTAACCATATCTTCTTACTAAGTGTTTATCTTTTCATTCACCTGGTATAGCGTATGCTCAAGAAACTTCTGGCATTGTTGTGTGGAATGTAGTATCAAATACTGCTACATTTTTAGCAGATGGTATTAGTTTTTGTACTACATCAATAACATCAGCTTCTGGTTTGTTGTGAAGCGGAGCTAGTTTAGCTAAGTCATAGATTTGTTCTAAAACTTCTGGTGTTACTAATGTTGAATCTTTTCAATAAGCACCTTGTACAACACGATGACCAACACCCACTATTTCATTTAGATCATTAATTACTTTATGTTTTTTTAATGATTCTAATAAGTGACTTAAAGCCTCTTTATGATTAGGGAAAGCAGCCGTGCTTTCTTCTTTAGTTCCGTCGCTGAATTCATATTTGTATGCGCCATCAATAAAGATTCTTTCACATAGACCTTTAGCTAACACTTTTTCAGAAGCATCGTAAAGTTGAAATTTTATTGAACTTGACCCAGCGTTAATTACTAAGATTTTATTCATTGTTATATTCGTCCTTTTGAAAATGATTTAAATAATGATAAATTATAGATTTTTCTAAAATTAATCTTTCAATTAATTATTGATATACAATAATTTTTTTAACCAATTTTTACATCTTCATCAACATAAGAGTAGTTCGACTTGGTGACATTACTCTTAACTCAAGCAAGAATTGATGTTGTTACGCCCAATTGTCCAATAATCATTAGTGCGATTAATAATACCAATGGAACTAATGTGATTGATGTTAAATATGAAGTGATACCAACTGATAATCCTACCGTTCCATATCCTGAAGAATATTCGAATAAAACATCCATAATACTAAAACGAACATCAGGTTTCACTAAGATAAATGTAATGTGTGTACCAAGGATAGCAATCGTAATAAATGCCGTACTTAAAATAGTTATCAAATAAGCATTATTAACTGTTTCAGATGGTATTGATCGTTTGAATAATCTCACTTGTTTATATCCCTTAAATTTCTGGAAAATAGCTACAATAACTAAAGCAAATGTTGTGGTTCTAATACCCCCAGCAGTAGATGAAGGTGCAGCACCAATAAACATCAAGATACTTAAAAGCAACTTACTTGCATCAGTTAAGTTATACATGCTAATCGTAGCAAAACCTGCAGACCTAGTTGAAAAAATCATAAATCACAGGTTTAAAAGATAATTTAATTGAGGATTTTTACCATATATCGTATGGTATAAATCGTTTTCAGTATTTATATTAAGTGAAGATTCAAATGTTAGATTACCTTTTAATGATTCCTCAAAGAATTGTGAAGTAACTCTAAATGACCCATTTTTAGCTAATAATTCAACTGGAGCTACTATTATAATTGGTAACGTTAATAATATTGCTGAAGTTATCAATGATAGTTTAGTAAAGATACTAAACTTATACTTAATGGTATTTTTATATAGTCTTTTATATCTAATTTTTTCATAAATATCAAAGATTGTTGGATAACCTATCCCTCCTATAAAGAATTGTGTAGCTGTAATGAATAATAAAAGGATATGATAATCGTTCTTAAAACTTGATAAAGAGAATGGTCCAAAAATATCAAAACCTGCGTTATTTATCGAAGAAACTGAATGAAATATTCCTGCTCAAATAGCAGCACCTGGGTTGTGATAAGTAAAGAATTTTTGAAACTTATTATCTACTGTTATTTGTGACGCTTTAAAGTTAATTAAAGTGCTATCAACATTAGTAATTTGCAAGTTTAAAATATTCTGTTGTTCATATGCTGGAACGAAATAAAAATACAATGCATAGAAGATCGAATATAGAATTTGAAAAATCATTACTGCTATTACTGAAACGATAATCGTTTTTGAAGTGGTCGATATTTTTTCACCACCTCTTTCTGATTGCAACAATAATGTTTTTTCTAATGTTGAATGATCTTTAAAAATTTTTGCAAATACTTTTCAAATTAGATATCAAAAGACAACGAAACCTACACCACCCACTTCAATAAGTATCGCTAGGATTACTTGTCCAAAAATAGTAAAAGTCTCTCTAACAACTAAAGTAGATAAACCAGTATCACTAAAAGCAGAAGTGGCTATAAAAAACGCGTCAATAAAAGAATACTTTTCTTTTTCAATTAATGCTTCTGCATTTAATCCTTGATAAGTTAAACTAGTTACTTTTTCATAGGTATCACTATATTTTAAAGATATTGGAATATATAACAAAATAGATCCAATTAAAATAAAGTAAATATAGAAATGAGCGATTTTTTGACTGATCGTTTCACCGATAAAAATAATCTTTAATAGCTTATAAATTTTTTGTTTTCTATTAAGCAAAAGATTATTGTTTTTGCCGCGTTTTTTTAACATTTTGATTAATTTATATTAGCTTCAGTTGGTTGGGTTTCATTTCTTACGATCTCTATCAGTTTAACTTTTGTATCTTCATCATATTTTAAGTATTTTACAGTCATAAAATCATCGTAGTATATATCATTTTCAAACCTTGCGTTATGCTCTTTATTGTTATTGATATAATCCAATAATTTTATATTCTTCTTAACATTAATACTAGGGTTAATGTATTTATGTAAGAAAGCTTGTGCATTGATCGATGAATCAACCATTCAAGTGTAAGCATTAATTTCTTGAATATTACCAACCTCGTCTTGTTCATCATAAATCTGACCAACAAGTTGTTCTAGAAGATCTTCCATAGTAATGATTCCGATTGATTCGTAATCATTAAAATTATTAACAACAATAGCTATTTGAACTCTATTACGTTTCATTAAACGTAAAACTTTATCAAGTTTGTAATCAACTAAAACATATAGCGGATCAGTTAGGTATTCAAGTCAATTATCTTCATCTTTGTTTTCTACAATACTTAGATAATCTTTTAAATGCAATACACCTATTGTTTTATTTTCATCATTAACAATAGGTATTCTTGAAACATTATCAGTTAAGAAGTGTTTTTTTATTAATGAAATTGAGCTGTGCTGGTTAGCATATGTAACTTCTTTTCAATCAACAAAAACTTGATTAATTGATATTTCGTCAAAGTTTATCGCGTTTTTTACCAACAAAGCCTCATCATCTTCTAAAACACCTTCTTTCTTAATTTCATCAATAAAGAAAGAAACTTCTTTTTCGCTCGTTTGAGTATTCGAATATTTTCTAAAAATCTTAGATATTATATAAGTTATCGGAAAAACTAAATAATAAAAGAAGATCATTAAAAAACTAAATAATAAGACTGTTTTTATTGGTCTGAATTTAGCAATCGATTTCGGAACTATTTCACCAATAAATAAAGTTACTAAAGTAGTAACAAAGACAGCAATAGACGAACCAACAGCTTGGTTACTAATGATCTTATTGAATAATAATGTAGAAAGCGTAGAAATGATAATATTGGCTAAATTATTACAAATCAAAATTGTTGAAAGTGTTAAGGTAAAATTCTTAATTAACTTATTAACAATTCTTGTTTTTAATTTCCCTTGAATATTATGTTCTTTTATATATCCGTTCCATTTAAAGCCAGTCAAACTTGTAAATGCTGTTTCAGAGGCTGAAAACACAACAGAAATCAATAAAAAAATAAATATTAGTACCCCATAAAGCACATATATGCCTACGGCACTAGTATCCGTGACGGATGGACTATCAGATGTCATATAATTTAATTATTAAATTATAGATAATTATATTATATTTATTCATTAGATTGTAGCTATAGAATTTTAAACGTTTTAATAGTTAGAATTTGCGTCATTAATAAAAATTAATAATTTTTATAATATTAACTAACTTAAAATAAGGAAAAAGGGGTGCTTGATTTGTTAATTGGAATAAGCGGCATGGTTGCCAGCGGAAAAAGTGTTCTATCTAAAAGAATTCATGAATACTATAAAACTTCTATGTTTTTAAAAGAATTTAAAGAAAACGATATTGTTTTTAATAAGTTCCTAGAATGGTTATATGAAAAACAACCTAATACCGAAATAAGTTTTCAAGCTTATATTTGCGAAAATCATTCCACAAAAATGGAAGAGATATGAGAAGAATATAAGAAGGCAAATAAGAATCCTAAAACAGATCATATTATTATTGATCGTTTTTGTATTGAACATAATATTTTTGCTACATTGATTTTATCTAAAAAAGGAGAAAAATTCCTTAAGGCATATCAAGCAATGTTTGATAGCATGATTGATGAAAATGAAATTCCTGATTTGGCTATTTTTTTAGATGTAGATTTCGATAATTTCAAAAAAAGATTATTTTTAAGAAATCGAGAAGTTGAAGTAGAAAACTTTGACAAAAATTTAGATTATTGGAAAGAATTACATAAAATTTACCGTAAAAACTTCGAAATTTTATGTGAAAAGTATAAAGTTAAAACATACTTTATTAATACAAATAACATGACTGAAGAAGAAGTTTTTCAAAAAGCTGTAGAAATTATAGATAATCACAAGAAATAATTATGTTGATCGCAATAAGTGGAATGGTTGCTAGTGGAAAATCTAGTCTTTCTAAACGTTTGTTTTCTTACTTTAGTAATTCAAAAATTTTACTTGAATATGAAGAAAACGATAAAGTATTTAGTCAATTCTTAGAATGACTATATAACAAAAATGGTTCAATTGATTTCGCTTTTCAATCTTACATAGTACAAAACTATTCAAGAAACCTTAAACAAGCATTGAATGAAAAACATGATTACATCTTTGCTGACCGATTTAATCAAGAACACTTTATTTTTGCTAAAAACAAACTCACATTAAAACCTAAAAAATATCTAAGAGCATATGAAGCGCTGTTTGATGTTTTAATATCAGAAGATAAACTTCCTGATTTAGTTATTTATTTAGACTTCAATTTCGAAGAATTTAAGAAAAGAATTTTTAAAAGAAATCGCTTAGTTGAAACAACTACTTTTGAGAATAATTTAGATTATTGAAAACATCTTCATCAGATATACAAACAAGAATTTATAAACCAACAAAAGAAATTTAATTTTAATGTCGTTTATTTAGATACAAACGATAAAAATGAAGAAGAAGTTTTTAATGAAGCAATAAATATAATTAAGCGATATAAACAAAATAAAAACGAAAATTAATCTCGTTTTTTATTATTTTTACCGCATATTTTTAATATTTTTAAGAAACAGTTTTTTTGTAATTGGAGATAGTTAATTCATTAGCTTGACTATCTACACTACAGATATATGAGTTGTTTTTCTCAAGTTTATTTTCAAGTATTTTTTTAGCCAAAAAATTCTCTACTTCTTTTTGAATATAACGTTTTAACGGTCTAGCTCCAAGAGTAGTGTTAGCTCCGTTTTTAGCAACTCTTTCAATTACTTTTTTATCGAATGTAACAGTTATTTGTTGTTCCTTAATTCTTACTGTTAATTCATTTAATAATTTTTCAGATATAGCAAATAAGTCTTTGTCATTTAAAGCTCTGAAAGTGACTAATTCATCAATTCTATTAAGCAATTCAGGACGCATCACTTTCTTTAAATCTTCAATAGTCTTACTTGGATTATTAGCTAATATATGTTCAGCACCGATATTAGAAGTCATAATTATTATTGTGTTTTTGAAATTAACTAATCTATTGTGATTATCAGTTAATTGACCATCATCTAATATTTGCAGCAATATATTAAGAACATCTGGATGCGCTTTTTCTATTTCATCAAATAAAACAACAGCATATGGCTTAGTTCTTATAGCATCAGATAACACACCCGGTTGATCATATCCAACATATCCAGGAGGTGAACCAATTAGCTTATCTACAGAATGTCGTTCCATAAATTCTGACATATCAATTCTTATCATTGCTTTTTCATTATCGAATAAACAATAAGCAAGTTTTTTAGCTACTTCAGTTTTACCAACACCTGTAGGTCCTAGGAATAAGAATGAACCAATCGGACGATTAGGATCGTTTATTTGCGCTCTACCTCTAAGCACCGCATCTGATACAGTTTGAATTGCATGATCTTGTCCTTTTACATATTTAGATAGATCATTTTTAAGGTTTAATAATTTTTGTTGTTCAGATGCAACTAATTTAGTTAATGGTATTTTTGTAGCTTGAGAAATTACTTCTGCAATTTCAACTCTTGAAATAGAAGTTTTTATCAAATTCTCGGTAAAATTAGCCAATTCTTTGCTCTTAGCTTCAATTTCTGCTTGTCTTTTTGGAATCTCTAAATATAGTAATCTTGAAGCTTGAGTAAAGTCTCCTGAAATTTGATATTTTTCAACTTCAGCATTAATGTTAGCTAATTCTTCTTTTAATTTATTAATACGTTCATAAATTGTTTTTTGTTTATTTCATTTCTCAGTTAATTCATTCTTTTTGTCCGTTAGTACTTTAATTTCATTTTTTAATTGTTCTATTCTTCCTAACTTAGCATTGTTAACATTCTCTTTTTTTTCTTGTTCTAAAGCAGCAAGTTCTGTGCTAGAATAAATAATTTTCTGTTTAATGCTATCTAATTCTGGTGGCAATGAATGAATTAATGTCTTTATTTTAGCTGCAGCTTCATCAATTAAGTCGATAGCTTTATCTGGTAAGTAACGATCAGAAATGTATCTAGAAGACATTTCAACAGCAGCAACTAATGCATCGTCATAAATTCTTACTTTATGAAAGGCTTCTCATCTTTCTTTAAGGCCTCTCATAATTGTTAATGCTTCTTGTTTAGAAGGTTCATTAACTAAAATCTTTTGCATTCTACGTTCAAGAGCGCCGTCGTTTTCAATATATTTTCGATATTCATCAATTGTTGTTGCTCCAATAACCTTGATTTCACCTCTAGCCATCATAGGTTTCAAAATATTTGCAGCATCCATTGCTGAGTTAGATGAATTTTTACCCATTCCTACTAATTGGTGAATTTCATCGATAAATAAAACAATTTTTCCGTCCGAATCTTTTACTTCTTTTAAAATTTTAGTTAATCGTTCTTCAAATGATCCTTGGTATTTAGTTCCTGCTATTAAAGATGATAGGGATAATTCAATAACTTCGACATCTTTTAGATTTTCTGGAACATCTCCATTAACTATCTTTCTAGCAAACCCTTCTACAATAGCTGTTTTACCGACACCTGGTTCCCCGATTAAAACTGGATTGTTTTTATTTTTTCTACTTAATATTTCTATTAGTCTTCTGATTTCTTCTTCTCTACCTATTGTAGGATCAATTGCGTTTCTCGCAATTTCATCATTAAGGTTTCTAGAAAACTTCTTTAAAACATTTTTTTCTTCATCTGGTGTAAAGCTTGCGAACATATTTTTTACCTCGTGATCTTGCTATGAGTTAATTATAACAAAAATTAGCACTCGTTGGTAAAGAGTGCTAATTTTTGTTGATAGAAACTTTTAATAAGACTTTTAGTCTTATTTTTATACCTTAAGTTTGCCGTGGAACTTGCTTATAGCGTCTTTTGCTGCTCGTATTTCGGCTCGGTGAGTATTAATATCAACTCCTTGCCCGTACATAATCCCGCCAGCATAAAGATTTACATAATAAAGATTGCTTTCTGGATCAAATCTTTTTTCGTAATGAATCTTCATATTTAAACCAGTAGAATGAATAATTTCTTGAAAGATTGATTTGTAATCAATAGTTTCAACTAATTCACCTTTTGAATAATAACCAATAATTGTATCGTTTAGAATTCTTTTAACAAAATATTCACCTTGATCTAAGAAAGCAGCACCAATAAATGATTCAAAAATATCTTCTAATATTTTAGGTGATAAAGGAGTTGTTTTTAATCCGTAACCTACTTTAATATAATCAATAAGTTCAAGTTGTGTAGCAGCTTTAATTAATGTTTTTGATTGGATGATTTTTATTCTATCCTTAGTCATTTCACCTTCGTTTGATTCTGAAAGGTTATATAAATATTCAGCTACTACTTTATTAATAATTGCATCACCTAAGAATTCTAATCTTTGATAGTTATAGTTCAACTTCATTTCATTAGAATATGAATTATGCGTTAATGCTTGTTCGTAAATATCTTTATCATTAGTAATAATACCGCATTTCTTAAGTAATAATTCGATATCTTTAGGCTCTTCTTTTACATAAAATAAAGTATCTTGATCATCAATACCTTTATTAAAATCAGTGAAATCATCCTGTTTTAAATTGTCATAAATAATCGGATAATTATCTTTAATGTAATTAGTTATTTTATCGATTTCTTGTTCGGTTATACTTTGTTGATTACCAAAAAAATTATCATTAACTTTATTAACTATATCCGAACTAGCGCCATTAATAAAGTTACGATCTCGCTTGTTATAAATTTTACGATTTGAGTTTTGAAAAGATCTTTTTCTTTTATTAAAGAATGGTTTTTTCTTATAGTTTTTTTCTATTTCTTGATTAGTATTATTTTCTTCTAATACAAGCTGTTTTTGATCAGTGTTTTCTGATAATAATTCTTGTTTGTTAGAAAAGTCAAAAAGATTGTTTATGTCAAGTTTTCCAGAATTAGAATCAACTGGGTTTTTATCAAAATTTTGATCTTGGTTTTTTGATAAATTAGAACGGAAGTTTTTCTTGAATTTATGTCTTTTTGTTGATGGTTTTAAATTTTTTCAATTATTTTCTTGATTAATTGGATCATCGATCGCTAATTGTAATTCAACAGTTTTATCTTCAGCTAATTTATCTAAAATTTCTCTGTTGTTTTTAGTTTCAATAATCGTAACAACTTCGTTACTTCTAATTTTAATTGGTTTGATATTTTTTCTGTTACGGTTTTTAGTTTGTCTGTTTTTATTAGAGTTAAACGAATTAGGTTGGTTAGTTTTTTCAACATCATTAGAATCGTTTAATTTTATTTGTTTGATTATTGTTTTTGTCGGATTTAATTGTTCTGAATTATTGCTAAGTTTGATTTCATCATCAACAATATTAGAATTCTGTGCTTTAGGATTGGAACTAGTTAAACCGAATTGATTTTTATTAACTTCGTAACTTTTCTTAAGAATTAAACTCATGTTTAAACTAGGGTTAGAAGGTAATTCAATATTACTTGTGTTTAAACTTGGTTTTTCTTCTATATTTTTGTTGTTGAAGTGTTTAATATTAGTCTTAGAGTTTTTCTTGCTAGCAGAAAAATTATTGCGGTTTTTCTTTTGATTAGTCTTATTTTGTTTTGAATTCTTATTATGATTTTTATTTTTCTTAGAATTATCGATAGAACCTGGTCTAATTTTCTTAGCTTCGCGAGCTTTTTGTTCCCTCATTTTTAATTCATAATCAGGATCGTTAATTGCAATTGGTTTTTCTGTGTGTTTTTTACGCGTTACACCAAGTTGATGTAAATATCCACTAGATAATGATCTAGAACCATAATTTCTAGCTACTGGTTTATCTTCTTTTTGAACTACTGTTTTCTTATTAGAATTGTTTATTTTCTTTGAATTTCGATTGTTTTTTGTAGTATTTCTTTGTTTATTGTCCATAAATATGTCTTATATCTTAAATTAATGGGCAATTTACTAGTTAATTTAATTCAAAAAAGCAGAACAATCTTCAGTTATTTTTTCAATTAAATTATTTAGTAAACTTTCGTGAGCTAAACGAATTGTTGAATAAAATTGTTTAGCATCTGCTGATCCGTGCGTTTTTAAAACTAATTGTTTAAGCCCTAAAACAATTGCGCCAGCATTGTTTTTATAGTCAAATGTTTTAGTTATTTGATAAATAACATTTGCTGAGAATAATGCTCCCAGTGGGTTAATTTTATAATTTTTCTTTAAAATTTTGCCAACAGATTTTAATGCTCCTTCTAAAGATTTTAAAACAAGGTTACCAGAATAACCATCACTTACTAATAAATCACATTCACGATCAATCAAACCTCGTGGTTCTATAAAACCTTTAAAATTGATTGTTTGATCGTTTTGTAACAAATCATAAGCTTTTTGATGGTATTCAAAACCTTTAAGTTTTTCTGTACCAATATTTAAAACACCAACTTTTGGTTGGTATTTTAAAACATTAACAATAAAAGTATTAGCCATCTTAGCTAAATAATATAATTCTTCGCCGTTAAATTCTTTGTTCGCACCTACATCTAAAAAATAAAAACCTTTTTTATCAGTTGTCGGAACATACGACATAAAACCAACTTTAACTTTTTGATTGATCTTTTGAATCATATTATAAGTTAAAGCGACATAAGCAGATGATGAACCTGCTGAGATAATCGTATCAACTTCTTTGTTTTTTAATAGTTCAATTGTTAAAAACATTGAACTGTCTTTTTTTTTGTAAGCAGCAAAAACCGAATCATCCATACTAATAGCATTAGTAGTATGAACGATACGATAATTTAAATATTTCTTACCTTTAACAAGTGGCTCAATATAATTTTTATCGCCAACCAAAACAAAAAAAAGATTTTTATGTTTTTTTGCGTATTTTAACACTGCCTTGATTGCTTCACTAATCGGGTTTTCAAAACCCATACAATCAACTGCGATACGGAACATTATTGAACTCCTATGTAATATTGATACAGTTTTTGCGAACCATTAATTGATTCACAATAAATCCCAAATTTTTCAGATATCAATTTAACCACAGTTCTAACTTCGTTACTTGATGTATTCTTACCATGGATAATCAGAATTAATTCAGGTTTTTTAACTTCTTGAACTAAATGACTGACAGTATCTAATAAACATTTATAAATATCACGATCACTTACAACGATCTTTTTCTTAATGATACCGATGTAATCATCTTTAGATACTTTAAGGTGTGGATATTTAATGTTTTTAGCCGATGTTGAAATACAAGCAGATCCTGTTGATTTGATCATCTTATTTAGTAGCTTAACATTATTTTTTAAAGTATCAGAACGCATATAACCACTAATCGCGCTTAGTGATTCAATGAAATTTTGACAAGCAATTAACTCACAGTTAATATATTTTTTAATTTGTGAAATTGCTTCTCTAGCTGCTAGTAATAAATTAGTATCATCTACAACAATAATTACATTCTTAGACTTAACACGGTAGATATATTCAATGAAATCGCGAATGGTTGGATTGCCAGTTGCTGAAGTATCAATAAACTGATCAACATCGTAGTTTTGAACGATCATCTTACCTAAAACTCTTGAAGGAACTGTTGCGATGATCGCAGTTTCAGTTCTAAAGTTTTTAGCTTTAGATAGATCAATATTCATTAAGGCTTCAATATTCGCGGTTTTGTGATCATTATCAGCACCATCATCTTGTTTACGTTCAATTACCTGACGGTTCATGTTCTCAATTTTAATTTTTAAGAACTCACCATATACTTGAGCGTGACGTAAAACAACATCTGGAGTTAGTGTATGAGCGTGAAGTTTGATGATCTCTTCGTCTTTGTTATTAATTAAAACTAAAGATTCAACATCTTTTTCAATATCTTTTTTGAATTTCTTTTCATCAAACTTCTTCTTAGTTTGTTTATCTTCGGATTTTAATCCTAGTTTTAATAAAAACTCAGTACAGTAACCATGACCTTCTTCAACTAATTCTTGTTCAGCTTTAGTTGATAATGCCTTCTTATTAACAAACTGCTTATCGTTATTAACTTTAGAAAAGTCTTGAGTTAATTCAGCCAGCATCCCTTCTAAAAAAGATACTAAACCAAATCCACCAGAATCCACTACATTAGCAGTTTTTAATGCTGGTAACATCTTAGGAGTTTGTTCTAGTGCGTCTTTAGCATACTCAACAACTAACTCAAAAAGTTGTTCAACTGATTTAATCTTTTCTTCGTTTTTAATTAACTGTTCAGATGTTAATCTAATAACAGTTAAAATCGTCCCTTCAACAGGAGATTGAATAACGCTATAAGCAACTTCTTTAGCTTCTTTAAAACAATTAATTAATTGCTTAATATCAATCTCATCTGCTTCTGGCAATGATTTAGTAAACCCTTTGATGATTTGACTAAAAATCACCCCAGAATTACCGCAAGCATTCATAAATAAACCTGTAGCAAAGACCTTACCAAGCTTTTGCATGGTCACAAAATTACCATCAGCGATCGTATCAACACCACCCTTCATAGTAATTTTCATATTAGTTCCTGTGTCACCATCAGGAACTGGGAAAACATTTAAATTATTAATGTATTCATAACGTGTTGAAACAATATTATAACCCTCAATAAACATTGCTTGCAACTGTCTTGTGGTTAATGAATCAGATGCCATAAATAAATATCTATCCTTTGATTTCTTTAATAATTAGATTTATAAAATATGGATGATGTTCATCCCAACGAGAAAGTTCATAATAAATGGTACTTTGAGCCATTAAACAGACTTGCGAAGGTCTGATGTCCCCTTTGCAAACAACTAATATTGTGATTGTATCGTTATCAATGGTAATATCTTCATCGCTAAGTTCACCAGCAATTCCAGGTACTAATTTAATAACTTCTTTTAATAAACCCTTGATTAATGGGTCATTATATTTAGTTTTAGCTATTTCCATTATCTAACATTTTACCAAAATTAATTTTATTTAATGATTATCATAAACCTTTATCTTGCAATTCCAATAAAAACCAAGCATCGGATTTTGTGTAATACTCATTCTGATCTAAATATTTAAGAATGAAGTCATCATCATATTTAGCTAAATCGAATACGATCTTATAACTATGAAGTAATTGGTGCTTATAGTTGTTTTGATTATCTTTATACTCTGGCTTAGAATACTTATAATCACCTACCACTGGGTGATTTAAGTATGACATATGCGCTCTAATCTGATGGGTTCTACCCGTAATTAGTTCAACATCTAGCAAGGTATAATCTAGCTTTTTAAAATAATACAAAGTACTGTATTTGGTAATAATCGTCTTATTATGATCAGTCTTGTTATCTTGAATTTTTACCAAGGCTTTATCAGGATCTTTGTATAAATAAGCAGTGCAAGTAGCTTTTTTAGGTTTGATTTGCCCATGAACTAAACAATGATAATACTTTTTAAGGTCTCGACTCTTAATGATTTCATTAAGAGCTTGTTGCGCTTTCAGATTTTTAGCTGCAAGCATAATTCCTGAAGTGTATTGATCTAGACGGTTAGCAATACTAGCAACATAGGAATGGTTATTGAGATAATCATATTGATTAGTTTTAGCTAAATAATGCAAAACGCGGTTTTGCATATTATCAAAACTATCTTTTTCATTAGTTTGTTGAGAAGGTATGCCTAGTGGTTTTTCAAATATGATGATATTCTCATCTTCATATATTAGATCTAATTCAGGTTTAGCTTTAAAAAAGACTGGTAACCCTTTTTTAGAATCAGTTTTTTGAAAATCATAATAAGTAATCAGATCATTAACTCTTAAGATATAATCAAAATCAATTCTTTTATTATTGACCGTTATATCTTTTTTTCTAATCATCTTATAGATATTAGTTCTTGTGTAATCTTTAAGAACTTTGAATAAGAACTTATCGATCCTAATACAATCATCGATTGTCTTTATTTTGATTGTCTTTTTCATATCTTATTTAGTTCGTATAAGATTATCCCTGTTGATGTTGCTACATTTAAAGATTCTGTGTGTTGATCATTAATTGCGATCTTAATCGTAGTATTAGCTAAATCTAATAATCTTTTATTAATCCCATTTCCCTCGTTGCCAAATATAATAATATTTCCACTAGCACTATCAAATTGATCGACCTCAATAGCATTAACTTTATTAGCAGTTGCCACAAATTTTAAACCTTTTTTATCAACGACATTAATAAAATTATCAAGATCATCAATAACACTAATTTGGTTACTAAAAACAGCTCCAGCTGAAGCTCTGATTAATTTAGGATTATAAAGATTTACTGAATGATTAATAAATATCTTATCAAGGTTAAAAGCAGCAGCATTTCGTAAAATTGTTCCTAAATTATTAGGATCTTGAATATTATCTAGAAAAAGGTAATTATATTTCTTGCTTAGTTCAAAACTTTGGTGATTTAATTGTTTGATTAAATAATAAAAATAACAGTCACCAGCTTGTGTGTTAAGTGTTTTTAATTCTTGATTTAATTCATCTGATAACTCAATTCATCTGATTGAATTATTTTTTAATCTGTTTTTTATATCATTGACAATCTTGCGATCAAATGATTTACTTACAAAAATGGTATGCGGGATTCAGTTATTATTCAAAGCAATTAAATTATTTTTAATCCCACCAACACAAAAATAATCACTAATATGTTTGTTAAAACCATTTTTGTAAGCCACTTTTAAATCTTTATAGATTGGATTAGCTTTAGAATTTATTTTATGAAAGTTGATCATTATCAAATGTTTTTAGATACTCATCTAAAACCTTTATTAATTTGTAAAAATCTTGTTTATTATCAAGACTAAAACCACTAGCAAACTTATGGCCACCACCATTAAACATTGCAGCAAAATGGTTGATAGGAATGTTGTGTGATCTAATTGAACCCTTTCATTTTTGGGATTGGTCATCAAAATAAATAGCTGTTCATATCTTAACGCCATCAATATTATTTAAGGCATGCACCATTGTCATTGGCGACTTAATTCCAAAACGTTTGTGAGCACCTTTTTTAATCGCAATATATGCTAAACCATTACTTGTAATCTTAGCGCGATTAACTACATAAGAATAGTATTTATGTTCTAGGATTGGTTTTAAATATACTGCATCATGCACTTCATTGCGATTGAAGCCTGTGGCTAGTACTTCTGCTGTCATCATAAATGTACTAGGTGTGGTCGCTAAATATAAAAATCTTCCAGTATCAGTAATAATGCCTGCGTAAATATACTTAGCAATTATTGAAGTTAATCTAAAGCCCATTCACTTAATAAATCAACCAATCATCTCAGCAGTTGATGAAAAGGTTGGATCAACTCATTCAATTGAACCAATCGTTTCTGTTTTAGGGTGGTGATCAATTCTAATAATCTCTTTAACTAATTTATGTTGTCCAGTAAGAATTCTTTCAGCATTTGCTGTATCAAAAATAATCCCTAATGATTTTTCTAAAAAATCGATATCAACAGGTTGTTTTTCAAAAGGAAACAAACTAGCTCCAAGTTCTGGATCTAGTTTATAAGTTCCCATTACATAAACCTGTTTTTCGGGATAAATATTATTAACTAATTCTTTGAACGCAAATGCTGAACCTAATGCATCAAAATCTGGTCGTTCATGAACAAAAAAAGTTAAATAATCAAACTCTTTAACTTTTGCCCAGATCTGATCATGCACTTCTAGTTGTTGTCTCATTGTTTATTTAAATCAAATTGGGTGATGTCGTTAGTTATTGAATTATCAATAACAACATCTAAAAAATCTAATGAAGCTTCGATTTTTTCAATAACATCAATCTTCGGATTGGTTATTGGTTTTTTTGGCGCATAAATTGAACATGCATCATCAAACGGAAGAATTGATATGTTGTATGTATTAATCTTCTTGGCGTGTTCAATTATTTGGTTTTTATCATAACACAATAAAGGGCGTAAAACCAATAAATCTTTAGTAGCGTCAGAAATTGTTTTCATGCTGTTTATTGTTTGTGAAGCTACTTGGCCAAGAGATTCTCCTGTAGCAATACAATCATAACCATACCGCTTAATTAACTTGTTGGCAATCTTATAAAAACATCTTCGCATTAAAGTGATACGGTAATTTTCGTATTTTGTATGCGAAAGTTCTTTTAGGACATTCGAAAAATTATGGATAAAGATTTTAGCTTCTTTAACTTGATTATAATTCGAAACGGTTTGAGCTAATAATACTGTTTTATCCAAAGCTTTTTTAGAAGTATGCGGAGGAGTGATAAATGTTAAATAATCAACATGCATGCCCCTTTTGTATAAAAGATCACTAGCAACCGGAGAATCAATACCGCCAGATAATAAAACTAAAACTCGACCTGATGACTTAACAGGTAACCCGCCAACAGCTTTATAACGATTAAGATACAAAACAAAGTTATCTTTAATTACATCAATATAAATTAAATTTGTAGGGTTATTCAAGTTAATCTCAATCTTACGATTTCTTAAACAATGACCAGCCAGAGCCTTTTTAAGACTCAAACTATCTAGTTCATAAGATTTATCCTTACGCTTGATTTCAAAAGCTAATTGATCACCATCTTGAACCATACTTAAAATTTTTGTTTTAAGTTCGTCAATTTCTCTTTCTAAATATTCAACCAAGCATACATAATTAATTCCAGGGATTTTTGTCAGAATATCAATTATTTCTTTTTGGTTATTCTGATCAAATCCACTTATTAACAAGTGGTCGTATTGAGATGTAATTTTTAATTCAAACTTACTGATTGCTTGAACGATGTTATCTTTTAATTGATTAATGAAATCGATTCGGTTGTTATTTTTTAATCATAACTCACCAAACTTAATCATTATTTTGTAATTATTTTTGACCATATAGTACAACTATATAATTTTATGCGATTTTAAAAATTCGATATCAGTTGATGTCATTTTCGGGCTAATTCCCGTAAGAATATGATTTTCATATCACTGCTTAGCTTGTTTAATGTACGGTTCAATGCTAGCTCTATTGACATTCATATCAACAATCTCAATTAAGCGTTTATCAATATTAATTGCTTCTGGTGTTTTGTAATCTTCGGGTCGTAAAAAAATAATTGCGAAACGACCGAAAGAAGCATTTCTTAGATATAGATATAATGATAATTGCAAAATATATTCTTTTTTAACTTTAATATTATTATTTTCATCATATCACTCAAGATATTTTTGACGTTTTTCTTTAACTATTGGTAATCCAGTTTCATCAACCATCATTCTTAAAGCGCCATCAACTTTTTTATAACTAAGCTTATCAATTGATGTTGTTTTAATTTCTAACATTGGATGGTTTTCATCATAAATAATCTTACCGTTTTCATTAACTGGCTCTCCATCAGGAATTCCACCAAAAATATCATTATCTTTAAATAGATCAAATCCAACTTCTTTAGGTTCGTATGACTTGTAGTTAATATTAAATTTATCAACTACATAATCACGTATCTTAGGTTCAATAATCACACCTGCATTAGATAATATAGGATCCATGGTTTCGTAGTAAAGATTAACCATCTTTAATCACTCCATAAACGGCGTGCTAAACGCATTGACCCCTAATATTGTTGGAAATCGACTGCCTGTGATTTTTTTAAATCGACTACTATAAGTTTTTTTGAATTGCTCAGATAAGATAATTTGCCCATCATCAATCTTAAAATTATCTTCTGTTATTAGTTCTTTTTTAAAAGGCATATCTTTATTTATTAAAATTATATAAAACAATGTTTATTAAAAGATATGTAATTAATCCTCTTTTAGAAATAAAAAAAGTTGAAATTGATCAAATTAATCAACTTTATGATTTTTTAAATAGTCTAAAAGATTATCACCAACTAGGTCTGATTAAAGATGAAATGAGTCTGATTCAGCTAGAAAAATACATTTTATCAGCCAAGAAACAATGGACTGATAAGAACGCTTTCTTGTTTGTTATCTATCTAGATAATGTCATTTGTGGTTTGATAAAAATTAGTATCGATAAGACTAATGGACGAATCGAATACTTATTAAAAAATGAAGATGTAGAGATTATTGAAAGTGTTGTTAGCTTCTTAATAAAGGTATGTAAATCCACCAATCTTAAATGGCTGTATATTGTTGTTGATAAATCTAAAGCTAAATTAGCTAAGTTATTAAAAACAATCGGGATGTATCAATTAAATGCAATTGAATTAAAAGAAATAAACATTTTAAAAGATGAATCAGATCTGTTAATTAATAATTATTGAGCTAAAAAAGTTTAATTCTTTTATAATATTAAAGGTTAACTATGCGCCCATAGTTCAATCGGATAGAACATCTGACTTCGGATCAGACGGTTATGGGTTCAAGTCCTATTGGGCGCGCCATTAACATAATACTAATAAACTAACTAACTAACTTGCCAGGTAATAATAACATTACCTGGTTTTTATTTTGTAGTAATCAAAACAATAAAAAAGCACAGGTTTTAAATTTACCTGTGCATTTTTTATTTTAAGAGCTGATTATTTTTTAGATTTTTTATCTTTTTTCTTCTTATCTTTTTTCTTCTTATCACCAAAGTCGAAGTCATCATAGTCATCTTCATCAGCATTTTCATCATCAAAAATCGCAGATGCCGCATCTTCATCGAATTGAGATAATCAGTCGTCAGCATCAACTGAATCAGTATCTACACCTTTTAATGCAGGGATATCTTCTTCAACATTAACTTCTTCAGCTTCGCCTTGAACATATACGAATCAGTTACCATTTTCATCAAAGTCACCTTCGTATCATTCTCATTCACCATCTTCTAGATAGTAACCAAAGTTTTCGTTACCAATGTAATCATCAAAGTTGATTTCACCGTTTTCATCTGCGTAGATATAGTTTTCACCTTCTACTTCAACTTCTTCGATTTCTTCTTGTTCAGCAACTTCAGTTTCTTCATCGCTAGCTTCATCAGCTTCTGCTTCTTCTGAAACTTCTTCTTCAGCAGGTTCTTCTTCTACTACATCTTCAACAACTTCTTCTACTGATTCTTCAACAGTTTCTTCTTTAATGAAGTTATTGTCGTCATCGAAGTATCCATCTCATACTCATTCTTCGTTTTCATCGTAATGACCATATTCTTCATTACCAACGAATTGTTCTCAGTATTCTGCTTCTTCACTAGCTTCTTCTTCAACTGGAGTTTCTTCTTGAGCAGCAGCTTCTTCAGCAGCTTCTTCTACAGCTTCTTCTAATTCTTCAGCTATAGTTTGTTCTTCAGATTCTTCGCTAACAGTTTCTTCTGAACTTTCTGTATTACTACTGAAATCGATAATTTCAGGTTCAGGTTGTTCTTCTTCGCTAATTTCTTCAACAGCAGAATCTTCTTCAACAACTTCTTCATCAGATGGAGTTTGTTCTTCTGCTACAGCTTCTTCTTTAACTGATTCTTCAGTTTCAGATTCTTCAGCTACAACTTCTTGATCAGTTGATTCTTCAGCAGGAGTTTCTTCTACTGATTCTTCCTCATTTCTAAAGAAGTTATTGTCTTCATCGAAGTATCCATCTCATACTCATTCTTCGTTTTCATCGTAATGACCATATTCTTCATTACCAACGAATTGTTCTCAGTATTCTGCTTCTTCACTAGCTTCTTCTTCAACTGGAGTTTCTTCTTGAGCAGCAGCTTCTTCAGCAGCTTCTTCTACAGCTTCTTCTAATTCTTCAGCTATAGTTTGTTCTTCAGATTCTTCGCTAACAGTTTCTTCTGAACTTTCTGTATTACTACTGAAATCGATAATTTCAGGTTCAGGTTGTTCTTCTTCGCTAATTTCTTCAACAGCAGAATCTTCTTCAACAACTTCTTCATCAGATGGAGTTTGTTCTTCTGCTACAGCTTCTTCTTTAACTGATTCTTCAGTTTCAGATTCTTCAGCTACAACTTCTTGATCAGTTGATTCTTCAGCAGGAGTTTCTTCTACTGATTCTTCCTCATTTCTAAAGAAGTTATTGTCTTCATCGAAGTATCCATCTCATACTCATTCTTCGTTTTCATCGTAATGACCATATTCTTCATTACCAACGAATTGTTCTCAGTATTCTGCTTCTTCACTAGCTTCTTCAGCTGGAGTTTCTTCTTCAGTGGTAGTTTCTTGAACTGCAACTTCTTCTTTAACAGGATTTTCTTCAGATGTAGATTCTTCTGTTACTTCTATTTCAGATTGTTCTGTTTCTTCTTTAATGAATTGTTGGTTTTCATCAAAGTATCCAGCTCATACTCATTCTTGTTCTTCGTTGTAGTGACCATAGTTTTCATCACCTACGAATTTTTCTCAGAACTCACCTTCTTCAACCTCAGTTTGTTCTTCTACAGTTTCTTCAGCTTGAGTTTCTTCTTGAGCGGAAGATTCTTCAGCTACAACTTCATCTTCAACAGTTTCTTCAGCTGGAGTTTCTTCAATCGCAGCTTCTTCAGAAATTACTTCTTCAGCTTGCGCTTCTTCTTTAATGAATTGTTGGTTTTCATCAAAGTATCCAGCTCATACTCATTCTTGTTCTTCGTTGTAGTGACCATAGTTTTCATCGCCTACGAATTTTTCTCAGAATTGAGCAGATTCTTCTTGCGCATCAGTTTCTTCAGATGGAATTTCTTCAGCTACAGATTCTTCAACTTCAGCCTGTTCTACTGGTAAAACATATTCATCAGTTGTTGAAACTTCTGGTTGCGTTTGATCAGTAACTTCTTCTACAACTTCTTCTACAACTTCTTCTACTGCAGGTTCTTCAGGTTGAATTTCTTCAACTACAGTTTCAGGTTGAGTTTGAACTTCTTTTTGAATTGGTTGTTCAACTACAACTTCTTCAGCCACAGTTTCAGCTACAGCTTGTTCTTGAACAGATTCTTCAACTACTGGTTGTTCTTGAACGATTACTTCTTCAGTAATTTGTTCAACTGTTTTTTCTTCGATTACAGGTTGAGCTATGTAATCATCAACAGGTTGAGTAACTACTGGAGTAATAGTTACAGCTTCTTGAATTGGTTCTGGTTGAATTTTTGGAGTAAATGAACTAATACCAACTGATAATAATTGATCTGCAACAATTGGAGATACTTTAACTTCTTCAGCTTCAAGACTTTCTTGAGTAGCTATTGTTGGTTGTTGAACATTTGATTCCTGAGTAGTTTGTCATTCGTATGATTGAACTACTGGTTGAGCGTTTGTAAATGTTGGTTGTTGAATTTCGCTAACTTGAACATTAATTACTTCAGAAGCTAATTCTTCATTAAAGATAGTAGGTTGAATAGCAGGTTGAACAACTTCAACTTTTGTTGGTTGTAATTTATATTGAACTTCTGGTAATTCAACTTTAGAAACATCAATATTTAGAACTTCTTGAGTACTTGATTCATCTGCTAATCTGAATTGAACATTAGTTAAATCTAATTCTTTCTTAGCAAAGATATCTTGTTTAACTTCTTGTTCTTGTGGTTGAACTAAAACACTTTGTGAATCAAATTGAGAAGTTGGTAATTCTACTTTATTAAGATCAACTACGATCGGAGTAACTTCTTGGATTACTTGATCTTCTACTACTTGTTGATCTTCTTGAACTGGTTGAACTTCTTTTTTAGCTGCTGAGATATCTGATAAAGTACCTACAAATTGATGAATTGATTTGTAGTTATCTTTATTTGGTTTAATGAACTTAGTAGAATCTTTAAGTTCATTAGCTTTTTTAATTTTTTCAGCTAATTCTTTTTCTCTAGCAGCTAGTTCTCTAGCAGCTAGTTCTCTAGCTTCTTGTTGTCTTAATGATTCTTCTTTAACTCTTAATGCTTGTTCTTTAACTTTAAGAACTCTTTCATTTAGAGCTTGTTCTCTTAATCTTAAAGCTTCTTCTCTAGCTTCTTGATCTTTGATCGCTTGTTCTTTTAATGCTTGTTGCTTAGCTTCAAGTTCTTTAAACGCTTTTTGTTTTGCTTCGTATTCTTGATCTAGTTGTTCTTTTAATTGAGCTTGTTTAGCTAATAATTCTTTAAGCGCTTCTTCTTCTCTAGCAGCGTACTCTTTAGCTGTTTGCTCTTTTAATAATTGTTGTCTAGCTTCTAGATCTTTTAATAAAGCTTCTTCTCTAGCAGCATATTCTTTTTCAGTTTGTTCTTTTAGTAACTGTTGTCTGGCTTCTAGTTCTCTAAGTGCTTGTTCTTTAGCTTCATATTCTTGAGCTAATTGTTCTTTTAATTGTTGTTGCTTAGCTTCAAGGTTTTTTAATAAAGCTTCTTCTCTAGCAGCATATTCTTTTTGCGCTTCTTCTCTTAATAATTGTTGTTTTTCTTCTTGTTCTTTTTCAAACGCTAATTTAGCAACTTCTTCTAAGATCTTATTTACTTTAGGTGCAGAATCTGAAATGAATTCACCTTCATCAGTGAAGTAACCATTTCAAATTCAAACATTGTTATCGTTATAGAATCCGTATCTTGAATCCCCTATAAACTTATTGAAGAATGGTTCATCTTTCTTAGTTTCTTCTATTTTTCTAGGTTTAGGAGTATAAGTTAAGAATTCTTCTTTATTAGCAGGTTTGAAGTATTCATCAAGATCACCGTGTTCTTCTAGGATTGAAGTTTTTGAAACTGAATTAATTTCTGTTTGTTCAACTTGTTGATTTCTTCTAGTTGAAACGAATTCGTATTCATCATCAAAGTAACCATCAAATACTCAATCACCTTTAGTGTTGTAGTGACCGTAGTTGTCATCACCAACAAATTCTAATCAGAATGGAGCTTTTAGTGAAGAACTTTCTTCTAATACTGAAGCATCAATGATTCTGTCATTATGAATTTTTGAACGATCTCAAGTTAAGATACCTAAATCTTCATCTTTTGGTTTGTTATAAATTGAAGATCTAATTAATTCATTCTTAGTTGGTTTAGTTTCAAGTTCATCTTCAAGAATAACTAAATCTTCATTATCAAAACTTTCTTCTTGATCTTGATCTAATAAGATTTCTAGATCGTCTTCTGGTTGTTCTTGTTCGTCAACATAAACAACATTAGTTTTAGAAGTTTTGAATTTTCTAGATTCAATTTCGTATTCTAAATTATTTTGGTTGTTTTTCTTTCAAGACTCAAATAAACTCGAGAAGTTAGATTCAGATTGTGTAGCATCAGATAAGATATCTAATTCAACCTTGTCAGGTTTGAAGTTACCTGCATCATCAAAGCTACCAGTTCAGATTCAAACACCATCGTTATCATAGTATCCGTACTCTTCATTACCGATGTGCTTTTTGTATCTTGGATCATCTAATAAGATCTTGTGAAGATCTGATTCTGGAGTAATTTCAGTTGTTTTAAGAACTTTAGGAGCGCTAGGTTTTTTAGCAGGTTCTTTTTTCTTAGGGAAGCTTTGTTTTTGTTTTTGACTTAAAACTTCTTCTTCAGTTTTAAATTCGTGTGTTGGATCTGGAATTCAGTTTAATTCTTGATCAAATACACCGTGTCAGATTCAAACTTTTGAAGAACCTTCAAAGTGACCATAAACTGGGTCACCAATTAATTCTTTTCAGAATTTCTTACGTTCAGATGACTTGATCGCAGATAAAATTACGTGTTTAGTTCCATAGAACGGAACTTCATCATCATGAGTGAAAGGAATTCATTTTTGTAATTTAGAGAATTTTCCTTTTCAGTTTCAAGTTTTGTTGTTGTAGAAACCATAATCTGAATTTCCAACATAACCTTCTCAGAATCTGCGTGATGGATCACTCTTTTGTTGATCACCAAACATTTCATCGATTACATTAGTCGGAACGATACTATTCTTAATTCCGTCAGATTGTTCTTTATCTAATTCTTTTCCTAAATCTAATAATTCATTAGGAGTGTAGATTTCTTCACTTTCAGGCGTTTGATCATCATCTGAAAGATCTAAGTCTAATAGACCGTTGTCTTGAACTAATTCTTCGTGTTTAACATATTCACTTTGAACTGGTTCATTGATAGCTGTTGCTTCGTATTTGATTTGTGGTTGGATTGAATCAATAATTTCATCTTCTAATAAACTTAGATCTAATTCATCTTCAACACTTGCAGAATCAAACTCTTCAAAAGCTGCTAGCTCTTCATCTAGTTTTTCAGTATCAATTAAATCATCTGGTTCAACAGCTCAAATGTTGGTTACAACTGGATCATCTACTTCGATTTCAGATAAATCTACAACGATATCAGATTGTGGTTGTTCAACTGGTTGTTCAACTTTAATTGGAGCTGGTTGACTAACTTCGGGTAAAATTTCACCAATTACTTCAACAGTTTTTTCAACTGGTTCTTCTTGTTCGATTGTATCAGTTACAACAGCTTCAAAATTATGTTGTGTTGTTGGCGCAAAATCTTCTGTTGAAATCTTAGACTGTTCAATTAGAGCAGTTACTTTTTCTTCAGTTAATTCGATTACTTTAGTTTGTAATCTTTCTATCATTTCGTTTTGTTTAGCAACAATACGAAGTTGTTCTTTCATTCTCTTATTGAAAGAACTAATGATATGACTTAATTCTGGTTGCTTTTTATTAGCAACTACTAATTCGTTTTGATTATTGCTTGAGTGTGCTGGTAGTTGGTTAGTTAAAGGATTGTAATCATTATTAACAACAGCTAATTCAGCAGTACTAGCAAACGGATCAAAATCCATTAATTGTTGTGTGTAACTACCTTGTTCTTGTTTGTTTGAATTTTTAGATGGGTTAGTTGAAAAAGGGTTTTGTTGATTGTTGAATTGGTTATAAGGGTTTTGGTTGTATGGCGAAAAACCAGGATGTGGTTGGTAATAATATGGCGGAACCGGATAAGGATTAAAATAAGGGTTAAATTGTGAACGAGAAAACGGATTGATTGGGCGAATGTATCCTCTTGGAATGTACATTCTTGAAGGAATCGGTTGATTTAAACGATCAAATTGATTTTGACGATCAAAAGCGTTTGGTCGTTCAAAACCATTAAAGTTATTATTTTGTCTATCTATTTGTTTATTCTGATTACTGTATGATGGGCCTGCATTCAGGTCATTAAAACTAGGTAGATCATCATAACTATTAGATGATGGTATAACATCATTAAAACTTGGGTGGTATTGATTTCTTACAACAAACTCACCTTCTTGTTCTTTTTTACTGTCATACTTCATTTCATTTGAAAACACAACCTTGTTTTGGTCTATATTTTCCATCTTTTTGAAATGATCACTGTAGTTTTCGTTTTTTAATTCTTTAGTGTAATCTAAAGCAGAATCAGCATAAAACGCTTCAGCCTTGATCTCTTCTTTAATTTCTTTATTGTCTTTGATCGTATCAGTTGAAGCTTTTTTAGCTAATAATTCGAAGTCTTCTTTTTTAGACTCTAAGTATTTTTTATAATAATCAGAATAACTTAAAGATTCTAAACCCTTTTTAGAAACTTTCTTTTTATTACTTCCACCATCTAAAGATATAGAAGCAGGTTCATTATTCTGAATATCACTTTTAGCATTAACAGATGTTTGATCTGCTTTTTTCTTTTCTGCCATATTTATATTATGTGTTATTAATTAATAAATATTGTATTCAGACCAAATTCGCTGAACACATAATTTATATATATTCTAAGATAAAAAAAATTTATTTTTGCTTATTTCTTATTGTATTTTTCGCTAATAAGTTAATTTTTTTTAGTATTTTTTCTTTTATAACCTGCAATTAGTCGTTCTTTAACCTTCTTTTCAATCGCTTCACGTTTAGCTTTCGCTTTCACTTTGTTGATTTGTTGCTTAACTTTTTTCTTATAACCAGGTTGTACTTTTTTAGGCGCTTTATTTAAGATCTTCTTGATTTCTTGAGCAGTTTTATCGTCTAATGTTTTCTTATTAGCAGTTTTTATCAATTCGTATCTTGTTAAGCTTAAATCACGATTAATTTTTAAAGGAATAAAAATAATCTTCTTTTGCTCTAGACGTTTAATGATCGGTTCATCATTAGGATCGTGTAAAACATATGATTCACCTTGATAGATAGATCTTGAAGTTCTTCCTGATCTGTGAATGTATCAGATGTCATCTTTAGGTAAGTTTCATGAAATTACGTGTGAAACTCCCTGAAAGTCCATTCCGCGAGAAGACAGATCAGATACGATTCCATATTTTACAACTTGATTCTTAATTAAGTTGAACTGTTGTTTTCTTTGTCTTGAATCAAGTTTTCCATGTAAAACTGCGTAAGGAATTTTTTGAACTTCAAACCAGTTTTTTATCTCGTCTATGTCACTGATCTTATTAACGAATATTAAACATAGATAAGGATCAATATTCTTAATAATCGCATGTAAAGAATCTAATTTATCTAGACTCTTGTTTTTAATTAAATAGTGTTTAATGTTTTCATGAACTCAGATCGAACCCGAAACATTAATAGGCGTAGCATTCTTGATAAAACGTTTAATCTTATTGATTAAGTCTTCGTGTAAAGTGGCGCTAAACGCTGTAATCACTAACTTGTTATTAGCATTACTTAAATATTCCTGAGTGTTGATCAGATCATTAATAAACCCTTGATCAATCAACATATCAATTTCATCATAGACAAGATATTTAGTTGATGTTAGATTTCAATTCACCTTATGGTTTAATGCTTCATTAAACCGTTTAGGTGTTGAGATTAAAATGTGTGGCGGGTTGTTTTTAATATTAATAATTTGCTTATCAAATTCAGCTCCCCCAACAAAAGAACGAACCTTGATTGTGTTGTTGTTTTTGATGAATTTATCTAATACATTTTTAATTTGGTTACCAAGTTCTCTTGTAGGAACAATGATAACTGCTTGAATTAGATTTAGTTCTGGATCTAAATTTTGTAAGATCGGTAATAAAAATGCTAATGTTTTACCAGTTCCTGTTGGAGCAACACCAATAATATTTTTATTGTTAATTATTGGTGGTATTGCTTCTTTTTGAATTTTGGTAGGTTCATTAATCTTTAGTTGTTCTAAGGTTTTTTGAATAAAATCTTTTCAATTATATATCTTGTTCATAGCTTATATTTTAAAAAATAAAAAATAAGAAGTTCGGACTAAAACTTCTTATTTTGGTAATCTAATCTATTGATAAGAATTATTTCTTAGCAGTATTTTTTACTGGAGTTAGGTTGTAGAAAGTTTTATTACCTAAGTATTTACATTCTTTGTCTAATTCGATTTCGATCGCTAATAATCTGTTGTATTTAGCAATTCTTTCTGAACGAGACATAGATCCAGTTTTAATTTGGCCTGTGCTTAAAGCAACAGCTAAATCTGAAATAAATGAGTCTTCAGTTTCACCAGATCTATGCGATACAACAGCTGTTCAGTTAGCTTTTTTAGCAATGTTAATAGTTGAGATAGTTTCAGTTAAAGTACCGATTTGGTTTAATTTAATTAAAACTGAGTTAGTAGCTGATAATGAAACACCTTTAGCAGCTAATTCAGGATTTGTACAATAAGTGTCATCTCCAACGATTTGAACTTTCTTACCAATTCTTTCAGTAAGTAATTTCATACCATCTCAGTCGTTTTCATCTAAACCATCTTCGATTGAAATAATAGGATATTTGTTAGTTAATTCTTCTAAGTAATCAACTAATTGTTCAGTAGTTTTAGTACCTTTTTCTTCAGTTAAGATGCCAGCTTTAACAGCTTTTTTGAAAACGTAAGCTTTCTTTTCGCTGTTGTAGAATTCACTGGCAGCACAGTCAAGAGCAAAAGCCACATCTTTACCTAAAGTATAGCCTGCTTCAGTAACTGCTTGACTCATTAAATCTAAAGCTTCTTCAGCTGATTTTAAGTTAGGCGCAAAACCACCTTCGTCACCTTTGTTAGTATTCAATTTCTTAGACTTAAGAATTTTTTGTAATGAATGGAAAACTTCACTAGCAATTTGTAATGCTTTAGCCATAGTTTTAGCGCCTACTGGCATAATCATAAATTCTTGGAAGTCAATTGTGTTATCAGCATGTGCTCCACCGTTAATAACATTTAACATTGGAACTGGTAAGATGAATTCAGCTGATTTGATTTTAGCAACTTTTTTAGCAATGTATTTGTATAAAGGTAATTTTAATGATTCAGCAGCAGCTCTACAAATCGCCATTGAAACTGCTAAGATAGCATTAGCACCTAATTTTGATTTAGTACTAGTACCATCGATTCGAATCATTTCTTCATCGATTTCTTTTTGTAATGAAGCATCACATCCAATAATAGCTGGAGCAATTTTTTTATTAATGTTGTTAACAGCTTTACTAACACCTTTTCCGTGGTATTTAGTTCCACCATCTCTTAATTCTAAAGCTTCTTTTTCCCCTGTTGAAGCTCCAGATGGAACCATTGCTAATCCTTTAGACCCATCGTTAAGGATTACTTCACAAGCAACTGTCGGGAATCCTCTTGAGTCAAATACTTGGTAAGCAAAAACACTCTTAATTTCTAATTTTTTGTTTTTGCTAGTACTGTTGTTTTTTGCCATTTTATTATTTTCTTCTTTTTTTATATTCTTTTATATATTTATTTTATAAAAATATAAAAGCAAAAACAAATAAATTAAAAAGAACCAAAAAAAATTTTAGTTTTTATAATCTTCTATTTTTAAAATTGACATTAATAATAAAAATAAAGAGCGAATTATTTTGCTCTTTATTTTTTTACATTCTTCAATAACTCTTTTAATAGTTTTGAATCCTTTTCTTGTTGGTTATCAACGCCTATTCCTACTGGTAAATCATCATCGTTGTTTTGTTGGTTGTTATTATTTGGGTTTGGTGTTGCAAACGGCGTTTTGAATTTAAAGATATTCTTATAAAGATCACCAGGGTTTATATTATTAGTGTTTGTTTGTTGAGAAGAATTAACTGATTGCGTTTGATTATTAGCTTGATTTTGTCCATCAAATGATTTAGTTGGTGTATTGATTTTTTTAATAATATCTTTCAAGCTTGATGTTGGGTTAATGTTGTTATTAACTTCTTGAGAATTTATTGTTTGTTGTGCTGGTGTTGGATTAACATTAAAACTTTGGGTATTATTAACATTAACATTATGAGTTTGATTAATATTATTTTGATTAGGGTATGTTTGTGTATAAGCTTGAGTTGATTTGGTATCTGGATTAGGATTAATGCTGTTGTTAGCATACATTTTTTTGAATAAAGAATCTAGATTAGGATTAGTTGCAGGTTGCGGTGTTTGTTGAGTTGTTTGGTTGTTATTTATCGAATCATTAACATTGTTTTGGTCAATATTAATATTCTCTTTAACATTAACATTAGGTTTAGTTGCTTTTTGCTTAATAACTTCAACAACTTTTTCATTGAGTTCTTCTTCTTGTTCATTAAGAATCGTCAACTTATTTTTATCTTCTTTAGCTTTTAGTTTTTCTTGCAAAACTAATTCTTTAACCAACGGTCTGATTGCTCTTGTGATCTTATAAAAAGAAGTAAATACATGGTATTGAACAACAAACACACTGTATATTAATAAGCTAGCTAATAATAATGTCGGTGATAATGTAAAGAAGATTCCAAGAATTGCACTTAATAAAGTTTTTTGACTGATAATTGCTCCTTGGTTAATTTCGTCAAAAAACTTTCCGATCGGTACTGTGCGATTGTATAGTTTATTGAAATTAGCATACACCCCAAAACCTGAAACGATAAATAATAATGACAAGGATAAACAAATTAAAACGATTGCATTAATAAAATTAAAACTTCGTTTAATTAATTTAATCGGCGTGATGACCTTTTTAAAATTTAATAAGTAATTACACCTAAGAACAAAGCCAATTTCACAAATTAATGTCGTTAATGATAATACAAAAAAAGCTAAGTTGACACTCCAGCCATTATTAACTTTATCTAACATCATAGATGTATCAACACTATTGTTTATATCAGTATTATTAAATGCTGATCAAACAATATAAAAAACATTACAAGCTAAAACTAATACAAAAAATGCTGTAAAAGTAAGAAAAACAAAACTACTTAGCGATAAGGATAATTGTTTTTTATTTAAAGATCAATGTACCTTTAAATCACCCTTTTTAACATAAGCTATGTAGTTAGTTAATGTTTCGAATGTTGCTTTATTATTATCATTAACCATATAATTAATATTATTATTATATTAATATTTGTTTAGTAATAGATTAAAGAAAATTAAAAATGACTCAATCAAATTGTATTTTTTGCAAAATTATCAACAAAGAAATTGAAGCTAATATTGTTTGCGAAAATGAATTAGCAATCGCTTTTCTAGATGCTTTTCCTGTGTCTAATGGTCATACATTAGTTATTCCCAAAGCTCATCACAAGGATTTTTCAAGCACACCTAATGAAGATATGCACGCAGTAACTGATCTAGCTCAAGAAGTAATTAAGATCCTAAAAAAATCTAGTTTAGATGTTTATGGATTTAATTATGTATCTAATGAAGGATCAATAGCTGGTCAAGAAGTATTTCATTATCACCTTCATATTATACCTAAGTATGCCGCTAAAGAAGGATTTGGCTTTAAGACTAATAAAGTAAATATCTTAGATCTTAAAGAAGTAATGGAAAAGATTAAAAACTAAAGCTCACTTAAACCAGCTGATGGTTTGGTACTATCTGTTTTTTTAATAGAAGATGATGGATCATCTTCTATTTTATTTTTATCATTACCATCATTAATACCTATGATTACAGGTTTATCATCGCTATTAACAGGTTTGATTGTGTTGTCAGTGTTATTTTTTCTTTTCTCAAGATCTAGTTCGATATAAAATCTTGATAAGCGAATAATCGTAAAAGCAATTATTGAAATAAAACCTACAACAGCAATTGAACCATAAATTAACCCTTTGGTTATATTAAAGTTTTCAATAATCTCATTAGCATTAAGTTTATCGGCTTTATTAGAATAAAAAACGCCTAAGACAACTAATAACATTCCAATCATCAAATTAGCTAGTGTAATTGAAATACCTGCGATATAAAGCTTGGTGTATTTCTTATCGTAATGGAATTTTTTATAAGGGAAGTCTTTGCTAAAGTATTTAATGTCTAAAGCAATAAAACTAACTCCAATCAAACCGCCAATTAAAGCAATAATGATCATTAATTCAGGTTTGATTGATGTTGTTTGATTGTTTATCGGATCGATGATCTTGATAATCAAAACATTAACAATAAAACCCAAAAAAATAAAGATATTAGCTAAAAAAGTAATGTAATGATTTCTTCATTTACGTAGTTTCATCTTATAAAACCTTGTTAAGAACTGCTGTTATTAAATTGATACTACTAAGATCACCATATTCTTGCATCAACTTAGTTGCTTGAGATATCAATATTGCTTTTTGAGTTTTAACCGTTTTAGCTTCAGTAATAATCAAATTAAACAAAGCTTTGATCATATAATCAAGACGATTTCAACTTCAGCTTTGTTTTAAATGAGTTGATACCAATGATGGGATCTGATTAATATAACCTGTTCAGTTATTTAAAAACGTTTGATCATCTTGATCTTCTAATTGGTTAATTTTATCGTAGATTTGTTCTAGATTAAGGTCTAATAATAAAGCTTGATAAATAAAAGTTAAACGATCATATCTAATCCGATATTGTGATCTTTTATTGGTTTGATTAGCCATTAGAATTTTTGAATAAAGTTTATTGAAGTTAATACTAAGCCTAATTCAACATTAATCGCATTAATAATTTGGTTAGATAAATTCTTAATGAAGTCGTTATCGTATTTCTTCTTAAGATACTTAACATAAATATTAATCTGAGCATTAGTATCATCATAAAAGTGATACAAATCAACTTTTAATAATTCAATCAATTTGTTATTTTCAAGATAAGAATCAATTTTGTTCTTAATATATTTTAAAAAGGCTTTATCAGTTATCTTGATACTACCAAATTTGTTATATACAAGACTTCTTGTATTAGTTAGCTCTTGAGACATATTTTCCGTCAATTGTTGATACGATTACTTTTTCTTTGGATTTAATGAATTGAGGAACTTCAATTACATAACCAGTTATTAATGTTGCTTTTTTCAAAGCGTTATTAACACTATTACCTTGAACTGCATCCTCTGCGTATTCGATTTCTACTACTACTTGGTCAGGTAAATTAACCCCAAGGATTTCGTCTTCATAACGCATAATTGATACTTCAGTACCTTCGCTAATAAAGTTCTTTTCGTATTCTAGTAACTTACTAGGTACTTCTACTTGTTCGTATGTTTCATTGTTCATGAAAACAAAGCTGTTTTGATCTTGATAAACAAAAGACATCTTTTGTTTTTCAATTGTTGCTTGTTCAAGTTTCATACCAGTCATTACTTCAGTAGTAATAGCTCCAGTACGTAAGTTTTTAACTTTACATTTAACAATCCCTTCGCGCATTGCGGTTTTGTTAAATGAGTTTTCAATAACTAAATATATTTGGTCATTTAAAAAAATTGTGTGACCACTTCTTAAGTCTTTTGCGTGAATAATTGATGCCATAATTGTTTATGAAATTTTAATATATTGAAATCAGAACAAATTTATTTTATTTGATATATAAAATTTAGTGAGAAAGGAAAATAAATTATTATGCTAATTAAAAATGAATGTAAATGTGATTGCATAACAACTAAAAAATGCATTTGTGAAGACAAATGTGCTTGCGAAGGTTGTCCTTGCACTAAATAATTAATTCAATTAAATAACTAAAAGATTAATTTAAATAGAAAAGTAGCCCTTAATGAGTGTTGGGCTACTTTTTTAATAGATTTAGTTATTTAATGGCGGAAGCAGTGGGATTCGAACCCACGCACCATTGCTGATCTAACACCTTAGCAGGGTGTCCTCTTAACCACTTGAGTATGCTCCCAAACGTTTTATCTTTGAAATTATAACATTTTCTAAGATAAACTGAAAGAAAGAATAATAGAAATTAAAAATAAAATTCCATATATCAGAAAAGTTATGTAAAAAACTTTAAATGAAGCCTTATTCTTTTCTTTTGCGTAAGTTAAATAATCTTCATACGTCTTGATATAGTTACTAGCATTATCATGATCATATAAGAAATCTTTCTTTTCACGTTGTTTTTTTAAACTTAAAAAAATTCCCAGTTTTTTAAATTTAAACTTTAACATCATAAAGATATTTTGTCGATTGATAAAACCGATTGCATGGAATAAAAAACCGATTCCACTTGAAATTGTCACTGCGTCAAAGATTTGGGTTTTTTTAGAAACTCCGAAACCCCGATTAACAAATAATAAAACAAATAAAACTACAATAACGACAATTAAACAAAAACAAAAACCAAATCAACCCTTAGAGTATTTTAGGTTGTTTTGGTTAATTGTATTGTTTATCTTTTGATCGGTTAAATCGTTTTTATTTAATTTATTAATGTAACTATTTGAATAGTTGCTATAACCTGTCTTTAGCGGTTTTGATTTACCCATAAATCAAATTGTTCTTTCGTACAGAAAACTTCGTGATTATCAGATACTTTGAAGTATGATGGTTTGTTAATAACTGAGTAATCTTTATTGTAATTAAATCCTTCATCAAATGAAGCTAGATCTAGGTGAATGTTTGATAACTTAGGAGAAGCTTTCATTAATGATTTAGTATATGGATGGATTGGGTTTTTAAAGATTTTATCAACACTACCGCGCTCAAGAATTCTACCTCTGTGCATGATGATAACATTGTTACATGCATAATTAACCATCGATAGATCGTGAGCAATGAATAAAAAGGTAACGCCATGTTTTTCAACCATCTCTTTCATAATATTAACGATCTGAGCTTGGATTGATACATCAAGCGCTGAAATCGGTTCGTCTGCGATTACAATCTTTGGATCGGTAATTAATGCTCTAGCAATCACAATTCTTTGACGCTGACCACCTGAAAATTCGTGTGGGTATCTGTATGCGTGTTCTGGCTTTAAACCAACCTGACTAAGCGCGTCAAACACTTTATCACGGATTAAAATTGATCTTAAAGGGAATAAATAAATTCAATTTAATCATTTAGGTAATTTTAAAAATAGATTGCGATAAATATTCTTATCTTTATGAACAATCTTATATTCAAAATCAACTGTATCCATTGATTTTAAACGTAGTTTTATCGCACCCATTAAAAGACTTACATCTTTTGCTTTTCATTTGTTTTGGTTAGCTAAATCGTGGATTTTTTCATTAACTAATTTTGAAAATCTAAATTTAGTTTTTCTGTAGTCTTCACGAAGTTTTTTAACTTCTTCTGATAAGTATTCGCGCTTAGATAATACTTCTGGTAATTTGTTTTTGTAATTTTCGATTATTACATCACGTTTAGTTTTCTTATCAAAAGTATTTCTAATCGCTAACTCAACTTCATTAACTTCGTTTTCTTTATTATTTTTTTGATAAGCAGAATAACTCTTCTTAATCTCTTGATCTAGTTGATTGATTTCTTTTTTTAAATGATAAACATCAACATTTTTTTCATTAGCAATCTTTTGTGATTCATCTTTGTGATTGTTAATTTCAGTAATTATCGCTTTAAAATTATTACTAATTGTTGTTTTTCATTCATCAAAACTATTGTTTATGTATTTGTTTTCAACAATAAACTTATTGTTACTCGCAACAACATCAAGATAAACATTAAATTCTTCTAGTCTTGATAAATCTAATTTCTTGTTGATAACTTTGTGAAGTTGTTTAGCAAGATCAAAATAACAATCAGCTTGTTTGTAAAAAATATTAGTTTTTAAAATATCTTTTTTTAATTCAATTGAGTAATTAATAACGATATTTACAAGTGGTTCAAAAATATTTCTAAAGTATTCATTAATCTTTTCAATTAATAAATCCAATTGTTCTTTTTCAAAGTAACGATCATTCTTAATTGAATTAATAATTCTTAATTCAGATTTTTTTCAGAAATAATTAATTCCAGCATAAACATAATCAAGCGGATCATTAGCAAATCTCATCTTATGTTTAAAGTTCTTAACTTCAGATTCAACTGTAGTTAATCAACTTAAAAGTTCAGAAAAGTTTCTAAATAAATAAACTTCGTTAAAGTTACTAATAAGATCTTTAAGTTCTTGTTTTTTATTTTCTTTCTGTTTTTTTAAATCTAATACCTTTTGCGAGTATTTCAGAACTTTTTCTTTTTGTGCTTGTTCTTGTTTAGCTTGATCAAATTCAAGATCTACTTGTTCGTATTGTTTATTATCATAATCCTTAATGAAGTTATCTAAAATATTCTTATAATCTGTTAAGTATTTTTTTGATAACTCGATATTGCTCTGAACTTTTTCAGAAATATCGTCCATTAAGAAAACAATTTCTTTATATCCGGTATTAAAGTCATTATTAGATAACTTCAATTCACTTAAAGCTTTAAAACCATCATGATAGTTTTGCGCTAGTTTTTTAAAATAATTCGATTCATATTCATAAGTTAATGAAAACTCTTTATTCTTGAATGAATAATGAAAATACGGACGGATATAAGTTAGTTTTTTATAAAGTTCTTTAGCTTTTTTATGAATCATTTTATTGATCATAATCGGCTCAGAAACTAACTTTAAAACTGTCTTGATTGGGTTTAGCGAACTCATTGGATCTTGAAAGATCATCTGAGCATTTTGATGTAATCAAGATTTATCAGATCTTGAAATCTTTTTATTACCAATTAATCGACCATCAAGATTAATTGAACCTCCGCTAGCTTTATTAAGTCTAACTAAAGTTTTACCAATTGTTGATTTACCACTACCAGATTCACCAATGATTCCAAAAAAGTCACCTTTATTAACTTTAAATGAAACGTTATTAACAGCAGTAAAATGCGAACCTCTAGAGTTGAAAACAACTGATAAATCAGCTACATCTAATAAAGTTTGTTGTTCGTTATTATCTTTTTTAGGATTCATTTTATTGTTTCTCCCTGGTATCGAATACGTTGAATATTACTTCTGGAGTTTTTTCTTCTATTGGTTGTTTTTCTAGTTTAGCTAAAGATTGTTTATAGATTTCAATCTTTTGCTTAACTAAATCTGGTAATTGAACCTTAGGCGCGTCTGGGTGAAGTAATCAAGTAGCTGCTTTATGTGTTTTAGTGATTTCAACTAACGGAGGTTGTTGGTTGAAATCAAGTTTTGTTGCATATTCATTTCTAGCAGCAAACGCATCACCTTTAGGTGGAGAAATCAAGTTTGGCGCTGAACCTGGAATTGATTTTAATTTACCTTCAATTCCTTCATCTGGAATTGAAGAAATTAATGCTCAAGTATATGGATGTCTAGGATCTAAGAAGATATCGTCAATATTACCTTGCTCAACAATCTTTCCAGCATACATCACATAAATATACTCACAGAAGTTAGCCACTAAAGCAATGTTATGCGAGATAAAGATAACAGTAACTTTATAAACTTGATTAATCTTTTTAATCAAGTCTAGAACCTTAGCTTGGATTGTTACATCTAAAGCTGTAGTTGGTTCATCTGCAATAATTAATTTAGGTCTTGAAGCAATTGCGATTCCGATAACAATTCTTTGTCTCATCCCCCCTGAGAATTCATGAGGATAGGCATTAACTTTGTTTTTAATATCATTAATACCAATGAATTCAAGGATTTGATAAATCTTAGCTTTAATAGCTTTAGCGCTCTTTTCATTTTTATAAGCAGCTTTAGCTTTAGCAAGTTTATTATTATAATCAGTTTTTAATTCATCAAGTTTTTTTAATAGTTCGTTACTAGAAGGTTGTTTATCTAGCTCTTGATCTAGTTTTTGTTTTTCTTCTAAATACTTTTCTTTAATCTCTAAAACTTCTTGACGGTATTTTCTTTTTTCAGCAATTACTAATGCTTCTTTAATTTGCGCACCAATCTTTTTAGTTGGATTAAGTGATAACAAAGGATCCTGAGGAATATAAGTAACATACTCCCCACGTAAACTAGATCAATCTCGGTTTTTAATCTTACTGATATCAATATCATCAAGATTAAGGTTATCAGCAACAGTTTTGGAATTATCATTAAAACCAATTAAGGATTTAACACATACAGATTTACCGCTACCAGATTCACCAATAATACCTATGATCTGACCTTTTCTTGCTGAGATATTAACACCTCTTACAGCTTGAAGCATACCATCTTTGGTTTTAAAAGAAACATTTAAATTTCTTATATCAAGCATGAAGTTTTCTTTTAGTTTCTTATCTTCGTTGGTTATTAAATAACGTTTTTTTAATTGCATTATTTTCTACCTATAATTCTTGGGTCTACTGCGTCATTAATTGCGTTAGCAATGATTTGTAATGAAATCGTAAATAACGAGAAGATAATGATCGGTGGTAATGATATATGTAATAAATCAGACGAGATGTTTTGGTAAGTCGAAGATAAGATTGTTCCTAATGATAAATCTTGAGATGATTTTAATCCTAGGAATACTAAACCTGAGTCTACAAAGATAGCTACCGGAATAAAGTTTACGAACATTACAGATAACCTACCTGAGATATTAGGAATCATATGAACAAAGATGATTCTTCATTGACTAGCACCTAATGTTCTAGCTGCTTGAATATATTCCGCGTCTTTTGTTTTAACGATGTAAATTCTTGTAATTCTAGCTGGACCAGTTCAGTATAGAGAGATTAAAGCAGCATTTAATGAAGCTAGACTTAAATTACCTCCAACATTACCATCAGAACCAACAAAGATTTGCGCAAGAATAATAATCAAGATTATTGTTGGTAACCCGCTAATGATTTCAACAATTCGCATCATAACTGTATCTACTCATTTACCAGCAAAGCTACCAGAAATAGAACCATAGATTACTCCAATGATTGTCGCAAATACAGAAACTATTAAAGCAGAACCTAATGATGTTTGAATTGCTTTTCATAAGTTAGTTCAAACATCAACACCACCTTGAGTAGTACCAAAGATCGGATAAATATTTCTTAATTGTTCTAAATCATAAGGATGATAAGTAATTTGAACTATACCATTACCAACATCTTTTTGATCAACAATTACACCATCATACATATACAAGAATACACTTGGTATTCTAGCAATCTTAGTAGGATTTAAACCAAAGATTCTTGGTGGTAGATTGAAAAAAACATCATCAATTCCAATCGGATTGATCGGATCATAAGGTGAAGCTATCGGAGCAATTATTGATAATAAAATCAAGATAATTAAAAACACCGTAAATACAGCTGCTGCTGGGTTTTTAAAAAATCTCTTAATAATATCAACTATATAATTGCTTGGTTTACCAATTACTTGACTTTGTTTATTTAACTGTTCATTAACATCAACTCGTTCGAACAATTCTTTATCAAATTGATATTTTGCGCCTAATTCTTGTATTGTCATCTTTTCTTATTAACCTAGCGCTTTCTCTAATATGTAGATCTTCTTATTTAAAATAATGTATTCAACATTATTTGGTAAATTAAACTTCTTGTTATCTACAAAAACTTTAGTTTTAGATAAGTCATTATTTTCTTTAATAGATTCTATTAAAGAACTATCCTTATCTTCTGATACAACATAAGCATTTGATTCATTAACCATAGCTCATAGTTTTTTATTTTTATTTCTAGCAATACTGTTAGCAATTCATTTAACAAAGATAAACGAATTACCTTCTGCTAGTCTTATTCTTGGATCTACTAATGTGTAGATAACATCTAATACGATTTGCAATAAGAATGATAATGAAGAGAAGAATAAAACTTGGAATGCTAGCATATTCACTTCATTTTTTTGGATTGCATCAACTAGAATTGAAGCAGTACCTGGAACACTATAGAATGTTTCGATAACAAATGAAGATGAAATTAATCCTAGTAATGACGGAACTATAATCGATAAAATTGGGATTGATGCATTTCTTAGTGCGTGTTTGAAAATAATCGCACAATTAGTAAGTCCTTTTGATTTAGCAGTTTTTATATAGTCTTGTTGTAAAACTTCAACCATTTCATTTCTCATATAGTAAGTCATACTAGAAAACCCACCTAATGTTAATGAAAGGATTGGTAATACTAATGATGCTCAGAATTTTCCGACTGTGTAATCATTTGATCCAGGAGCTACAAAGCGAAGTGGTAGATCTGAATTTCTAAATATAATTAGTAACAACACAGCAATCACAAAGCTTGGTACTGATATAAAGATAACTGAAACTATGTTTAACACCGTATCGATTACCTTACCACGATAAACTGCTGATAAAACCCCAAAGCTAATACCTAAGATAATTGATATTACAAATGAAATAGAAGATATCAATAAGGTATTAGGAACTTTTTCGAAAAATAATTTACCAATATTAACAGCACCGTTTGAATAGTAAGGTCCTAATGTATGTTCTACGAATAATCCGTAAAGATACTTTCCGTATCTTACGATAATTGGTTCGTTAAAACCTAAAGCAGCTAAGCGTTGGTTAAACGCTTCTTCTGACTCATTTTGACCTGGTATTATCGGTCTGTATGGTAATAAACCTGTTAGTAAATAGGTTATAGTTAAAAGGATGAAAACCGCTAATGCAGCAAAACCTATTCTTTTTAAAATATAAGCTAGCATTATTTATCTTTATTAAATAAGATTAATACAACCAAGGGTCACTTAGTTGTATTCTCTTATTATTTTTAGTTAATTTTTAATTAAAAATTCCATAACAAATTATAACAAACTGTTTTAGTTTATTTTTATATAAACCATATTAGCTAGTTTTTTTACCAGCTGGCTTGAAGTCTGTGTATGGTCTTCTTAAAACGCCACTGTAACCATTTACTTTAAATGCTTCAGGGAATTTATTATCTCTAGCAGCGATGAATCCATCGTTTAATTGAACATCTTTGAATGTTTTGCTATCAACAAATGTTCTATATGGAATAGAAGTTAATTGGAATGTTGTGTTTTGATCAACGATGTTAATTAGTTTTTGTCAGTTAACTAAGTTAACAATACCAGCACGAACTATTCTTGAGTTATCACTGTTTCATTCTTTGAATATTTTTTTAGTAACAGCATCTTGGTAAGTAGGATTATCAGAACTTGGGTTAGCTGATCATGTAAGGAATGAAGATTGACCAACTGGATCAGCTGCGCGAGTTGCTCATAAGAATTCGCTATATTGTGGTTTACCAAAAGCGTCATTTACTTTACTTCTAGGAAGAAGCAATATTGTTGGAGTTGAGTTATCATTTCTGTAAGCGCTGTAGATAACATCAACAGTTCTACCTCCATAGTTGTATAGGATTTTTTGAACTGGTTTAGTATTTTGGTAATATCCGTCAGAAAACGCATTTTTGTAATTATTGTTGTATGCGAATGTATATTGGTTAGCTGAGTATCCGTCTAAGTAATAAGAACCAGAATATAGAGAATAATCTAAGTTATCAGCTGTACCTGTTTCATTGATATAACCAAATAATTGATCGAATTTAGTTCCTTGTTTATCAATGTTTATAGATGTTTTACCGTTTTCAGTTATTGATTTAACAGCAATTTGTCCATCAACAGAATCAGATCATCTAGACCCTGTTTTAAATTCAGAGGTAATAGTTGTATTAGAACTATCAGTAGTTTGTGTATTTAATCTAATTTTTCTTACTCTAGAATCTCAGTGAGGTAATGGGCTATTGAATGAGTTAGAGAAGAATTGAATACCAAATGAATAAGGATTTTTTATATAAACTCTATAAGTATCATCATCGTTAGTGAATTTACCTATATCGTAAGCAGGATCTGTAATTTTTGTAGTACCAGCAGTTACTGTAACTTTACCATTTGAATCTTCAGCAGGATTCATAGTAGTACCATTAAGCGTTTTTTGAAGATCAATACCTAATTGATCAATTAAGTAACCGTTGTTAGTGTAATTAGTTTGTCTTGCTAATCAGAAAGCTTCTAATCCTCTTTCAAAGTCTCTAGCAGATAATCTAGCAACCGGCATTCCTGTTTTGTCGGTTCATTTAATATTTTTATCAATTAGTCAGTCATATCTAACTGCCTTTTTATAAACATCTACTAATTCTTTATCTTTATCAGGATCAACTATACCGTTTTCAGAAATATAAACACTAGGATTTTCGGTTTTAGCTTTTTCTTTAACTGACGCAGTTCAAGTCGTTCCATCATCACCTGTAACAGGTCTTAAAACAACAGCTAATAATTTATCATCTTTATCATATAATTTTAACCCTTTAGCACCTTCTAATTTGTATGTAGCGTCAAAGTTATATGATCTAGTTTTAGTAGCCTTATCATAATTAATCGCGCCTGTAGTTTCAGCTGAAATCAAGTGAACATAAGTTCCAGGATAGTTAACACCACTTCCACCACCAGATGAGAATGATGATTGAAGAGGAAGTTCATTACCATCAGTAGGTTTAGATGTTGTTTCTAATACATATGGTTCTCCTTCAGGACCACTTGAATCTCTGTATAATGTTTCAGAAGATTTTCAGTTAGAACGAATCATTCATTGAGGATTCTTAATTAGAGAATAACTAATTGAAGTATTATCTTGCGATGATGAAGGGATGAATGAGAATTGGTCATCAAGGAATGAAATTATATATAGTGAGTGTTCAGAATCACCTGAAGTTCATTCACCGATATATTTAGCTATACCATCTTTGTATTCTTGTAGTTTAGTAGGATCAGTTGAAACAACAGTATCAAACTTTTTACCTTTGAATAATTCAAGGTATTTCATATCATCTGAACTAGTTGATGTTTCAGTAGTTGGTTGCATGCTTTCAGTAGTTTCTGTAGAAGAAGAACCAGAAGACATTGAACCAGAAGAAGCATCAGCAGCACCAGTTCCTCCACTAGTCGCATCACCTCCAGAACCTGTTCCGCCGTTGCCGCCAGTTCCACCAGTACTTCCTCCAGCATCACCTTCAACTATTCTAATTGAGCTTGCCGCTCCAGCACCCATAGTAGCAGGAGTCATAGCGGCAGGAGTCATATCAGTAGTAGCCATACCAGCAGGCATGCTAGCCTTAGGAGCTTGTAATGAAGTTAATCCACTTTCAATAATAGCTCTAGCTAATGAAGCAGAAACAGTAATGAATTTTTCTCCATATTGAGTTTTGTATGCTTCTGGATTGTCAGCAATTTTAATTAATCTTTCAATGATCCATTGACTGTTTTTAGCATTACGTCCATCTGTGAATCAAGATTCGATAAATGTACCAACTGCAGCATAGTCTCTACCTCAGAAGAAACTACCTGAAGTTGAGTTACCTTGAGCATAGTGTTCTTGCACAGAAGGATTAATAGCAGATCTTAAAACGTTGTTATATTTAATTAAACCATCCGATAAATTTGATAAAGCTGCAGCTTTGTTATTAAAGAATGTTTGATAGTCATCTGAAGCCTTAGTTATAGATAAGTTTTTATCGATAATTGTTCAAGGTTTTTCTTTAGTAGCCCCTAATTCTTTTAAAGCATTTACAAAGGTTTCTTTGTTTAAAGGGATATCTCTTAAACCATCAGCAGCCTTAATTTTTATATTATTGTTATCATCGAATATATAACCTTTAGCAAAGCTATTGTTCGAAACGTTTGAATAACCAGAACCACAAGAAGCCAATGTACTTGTAGTTATAACAGCAAATGAGAGAGCTGATGCAATTTTTAGGAAACTTCTTTTGTTTTTGTTGTTTCTCATTTTTTAGTCCTTTATATTTTTATAGTTAAATAGTTGATTATATGTTATTGATACCAAAAATAGCAATTACTTTTTTTAAAAGCAATCACTATTCTTATATGTATTTATTAATATATTAATTTATGATTGCTTAATTATTCCGTTATTCTTGGTGGATAAGCAATCTGTTATAAATATTTATTTGGAATTTATTTAAAATTACTCACCCACATCTTTATTCGTTTTATCATTATTAATAGTGTAAATATTAGAAGAGTCAAACATCTTCTTTATAAATATGCTATTAATAGTTCTAAAACTTTTATTTAGTGATTGGTAAGTTTTTAACATAATATCAAAAACATTATAACACAATAATTTAATTAATAAAGTGAAACAATATCAGTCAAATTACTTTGCTCAACTATATTTTTAGTTTTTAAAATCTAGTGATTTTTTATCAAAAAGTAATGTACTCTTAAACAGATAAAAACTATAGATAAACTAACTCAAAATTCATTAGACTATGCAGCAATAAATATTATGCTTAAATATATAATGATTAAATAAGATAATGTTCCAATTTTTCGCTGAAAACTTATTAGGTAGGAATAATAATGAAATGGGTTAAAAAACGATTAGGTGATATATGTAAGATTGCGGGCGGAGGTACGCCATCTACTCAAAATAAGGATTATTATAAAGATGGAACAATTCCTTGAATCACTCCTAAAGATTTATCAACAAATAAATCTAAATATATAGAAAAGGGTGATAGAAACATAACTAAAGAAGGGTTAGATAGCTGTTCTGCTAAAATTTTACCTAAGGGATCAATATTATTTTCTGCTAGAGGTTCGATTGGACATATTGCTATCGCAAAAAATGAGTTAACAACTAATCAAAGTTGTGTAAATTTAATACCAAACAACAATATAAATAATTTGTTTTTATATTATTGTTTATTATTCAATAAGACTTCTATATCAGTTTTTGGCGGAGGAACTACTTTTAAATCAATTACAGGAAAAGAATTAGCTAATATAAAGATTAAAATTCTTATCAATAAACAAGATCAAATTAAGATTTCAAAAATTTTAGATTTAATAGATCAAAAAATAGATATCAATAGTAAGATAAACGATAATTTATTTTAAATAAAATTTATATAAATAAAACTTATCTTAAACCAATAATTCATTAAAATAATATTCATTATATTGCGATATTTAACGCAATATTTTTTTATAAAAAACATCAATTTACCGTTTTTTTCAAAATTTATCTTTGTTAAAAATAATTTATTTATTAATTTCTTAATCAATTCTTACTTGACCGTTCATTAATAGTGGTAATAGGAAATCTCTTATTTGCATTAATTTTCATTTTCTAAAGAATTCTTAATAAGAATTTCATACATTGGAGCTGATAAGAGATAATACTTCAATAAAACTTGTTCTTCAGGTACTACTATTAATGAATTTTCTACAGTTTCTTTATTTATATGTTTTTGACAATTTCCTGTTGAAATCGCTGTATAATTCGAAATTAATCGCGATAAATACTGATGTATAAAAGGATGTTTAAACTTTTTGTTTTCAAGAACAGCTACAACTGATTGGTTTGCGCAAGCTTCAATAGCTAAACAGCTTACCCTAATGTTACCTGTTATCGAAATAACAGTAGCTCCCTTCGGAATAAGTTTCGTTGCTGAATTATCTATTCCTTTTTGAGTAATTTTCTTTGCTGAAGTTACAACAGGAAATTGTGCTATTTCTCCTGAATTAAGTCAATTTATATCTCCATTTCAATATTCACTATTTTTAGTGCTTGGAGTACCACCTAATAAAATATTGCATAACTCAGATAATTTTTTACTTCTCATCCAATAGGGATGTGTTTCTTTAATGAATTATTTCATTTCATTTTTCCATCGGAATATCTATAGGGTTTATTAGTTAAATCAGGAAAATCATATTGAGTAAATCAATAATCATATAAAGTGTTTAATTGTCGTTTTAAATTATCGTTTATCTTTCTATTTAAGAAAATTTTTGTAGTTATCAATTTGATTAAATTAGATATTTTTTCGTTATTTATATCGACCAAGAATTCATAGTTTAAAATATGTTTCTTATCACCCCTTGGCATTATCGTACCTATAGAACCTTTAGAAACATATTCAAAAAAATTGTCATCAGATAATAAAGAGTAGATAAACCATGAAGAAATGTTATTCTTTGGTCTTAAAACTATAACATCTTGCTTTGCTGCTCCAGTAGTATCGGATAACCAGATTTTTTTAAATAAGGTCTAATGTTTCCTAGTAATATATCGCCAACTCTATATTTAATATATTTACCATATGCAGGCATATGAGCAGCATTACATTTTCCGTTTTTATTTTGCAATAAATTATCAACAGAAACATAATTCTCTAAATTTATTGATTCATAATCTATTTTTTCGGTAACTATTTCTGCTATATCTTTTAATTTCATAAACTTTTATGCTGATTTTATAATTTTAATTTATGCTTTTTTGTTGCTTTAATTCTATATTAAGAAACCGAATTAAGTTCTTATATAAGAAACAATAACAACTCTTATATTTCTTATCAATTAACAATAAATTGCCAAAATGACGAGATATTTTAATAAATTTTAACAATCACTTTTATGTTAAATGTATCTTAAATTCATAATAATTAACAATACTTACTTAATTTCTTATATTAACTTTTGAAGTTTATATTTGTTACTAAACAAAATAATAACGATCTTGATAAATATTTATCAAGATCGTTATATTTAATAAATTGATACAAACTTATTCTTAAAAATAATTAATGAAAAACAGAATAATAGATTCTATCTATTTATATTTACCTTGTTTTCATTCTTCTAACTCTTTTTTAGTAGCTAGAACAAAGTGGTTGTCATTAATCTTTTGTCATTCAGGTTGATTGTTTTTATCATATGAATGAATACTTGGATCGTATTTATAACCAATCAAACTTCCTTTAGTTCCATTAATTGATGGTACTGCATCAAGTAATGATTTAGTATAAGGGTGTAAAGAGTTTTTCATAATCTCTTTAGTTAAACCGATTTCAAGTAATCTTCCTTTATTCATAACTGCGATTCTATCAGAGATATACTCAACCATTCTTAAATCGTGGGCAATGAATAAAATTGTTAAGTTAAATTTATTCTTTAAGTCATTAAAGATATTAACAACTTGTGCTTGGATTGATACGTCTAATGCTGAGATTGGTTCGTCAGCAATCAACAATCTAGGTCTAACAACTACAGCACGAGAGATCCCAATTCTTTGTTGCTGACCACCAGAGAATTCTAATGGGTATCGCTTTAATACAGATTCATCTAAACCTACTGAAGCTAGAATATTTCTCACTAGAATGCGTTTGCATTCTAGTTCAGATAACTTACTTAATTGAATTCTTTCTTCTTTTTGTTGAAGCAAGTAATCCATTGGAATTTTAAACTGACTGAATTCTTTAAGTTTGTTATAAAAACCAGTATAGATCGCTTCAAAAGCAACATGTTCGTTTTGATTAATTAAGTTTTCTAACTCAACTTCATAACCATTATAGAATGCTTGATAAACTGCTGGTGTGTTCTTATCTAATCAAGTCTCATAGATATGTCTAATTACATCTTGATCAACATTGTATAGATAGATCTCTTTAGCATTCTTTAAGTTGGTTAATCCCTCAGATACAATGCTTTCAACATTAACGTGTGGGTTAAGTGAGTTAGCCGGGTCTTGGAAGATCATCTGAACTTTATTAACCATAAAGTTCTCAATTTCTTTATATTCTCTTAATGATTTACCAAACTTAAAACCCTTTTGCATCTTTTGAGGTAAAACTTTATCAAGAATCTTAATCTGCCCAAAGCTGTGTGGAACTAAACCTATGATTGCTCTTCCTATTGTTGATTTACCACTACCTGATTCACCAACTAATCCTAATACTTCACCTTTATAAATATTAAGATTCATATCTACTACTGCTCTAAATGCTTTAGAACCTACACCATAGGTAATATCAACATTTCTAAGGGATGCTAAAATTTCCTTACCAGAAGGAACTTTTAGCATCTCTTCTACACCTTTAATGTTATAACGAGCGTAACGCTTCTTAAAGAAAAAGAATTTTTTCTTTACTTCAATATAAGGTTTTTTATTTTCTTTAGATTGTATTGTACTCATAATCATTAAGCCTTAAATTCGTTTCACAGTTCTAAGATGTGTTTAGGTGGGGTGTATTTTTCAGCTCTTTCATCTAGAAGCGCTGATTTAACTCTGTGGGTTTGTGATAAATAATAAAATTTCGGTTCTTCAGTAAAGTCAATACCTAGTGCGTAGTCATTTCTTACAGCAAAAGCATCACCTACAATATTATTTAGATTAGATGGAACAGATCCCCTAATTGTTGCTAAACGATCGCCATTATTAACATCTGGCATACTTAAGATTAAACCTCAAGTATATGGGTGTTGTGGGTGTTTTAAGATCTCTCTAGCAGTACCTTCTTCAATAATCTGTCCAGCATACATGATTGAAATGTAATCACTAATAGAAGCAACCACTCCTAAATCGTGGGTAATGAAAACAATTGATAGATTTAGTTTTTCTTGTAGATCTTTGATGATATCTAATACTAATGCTTGAACAGTTGGGTCTAGTGCTGTTGTCGGTTCATCCATTACCAGGATTTTAGGTTCAAGTGAAACAATAGCTGCGATTACAACCCGTTGAATCATCCCCCCACTCATTTCATGTGGGTATAGTTTCATAACTGCTTCAGGGTCGGAGATCTTAGTTAGTTTTAAAAACTCAACAGCGCGTTCGTAAGCTTCTTTTTTGTTTTTAACAACTTTATTAACCAACATCCCTTCCATAATTTGTGCACCAACTTTCATAGTCGGGTTAAGAGTTGACATCGGGTTTTGGAAAACAGCCGATACCACTCGACCACGGTAATGTGATTTTTCTCAATCGCGGAAAGAAAAGTTTTCAACATTGTTATTAAACAGTTTAACTTCCCCGCTATCAATCACAGCATTATCTCCAGTTAATCCATAAAGTAATGATGTAATTACTGATTTACCACTACCAGATTCTCCGATTATTGCGTGGATTTTTCCTTCATAAATTTCAATTGAAGGACCACGTAAAACGATATTCTTCTCACCTGGTCTTGAAGGGTTTAAGAAAGATAATTGGATATCTTTAATTTCGGCTACTACTTTTAATTCTTCACCGTTATCGAATTTCTTAGTTCTAGTATTCTTAGTAAATTCTTCCCAATTAAAAACAAATTTACGGTTAGTGATAAAACCAAAAAGATTAGTAAAATAATCTTTAATTCGATAACCTAGGCTTTTTTTATTAGTTTTTTTACTACTCATATTATTAGTAACCTATCTTTGTCTTCTTAGTGAATCTTGTACTGAAGCACCAATTAATTGAACACTAGTGGTAATTAAAATCAAGAAAGCAGACGGAATGAATACATATCTAGCATATGTTGGGAAGAGTTTTTGTCCATCTGAAATAATATTACCTAATGTCGGAATATCTTTAATTGCTAAACCAATGAATGCTAATGATGTTTCAGATAAAACAACACCAGGAATCGTAAATACTAATTGGGTAATTAAGATTGGTAAAATTACGGGAACGTAATTTTTTAAGATCTTCCAAGTAGGCGTTCCTAAAATTCTTGAAGCCATCACTCATTCTGAGTGTTTAGCTCTTTTAACTTGTGCTCTGATCTGGTTAGCCATCCCTGTTCATGAAGTTAATGATAAAGAGAATACAATAACTCAAAAACTAGGAGCAATAATAATTGTTAATAAGATTAAGATAATAATTGTTGGAACAATTGAAATTACTTTGATAATAAAAGTCATGATTTTATCAAAGAATTCAAACTGACCCATCATAATCCCGATTGTTAAACCGATGATGACCTCGATTACTGTAACCACAAATGCTAACGCAATCGAATATCTTAATCCCCATCATAATCTAGCTCAATAATCCCTACCAAGATCATCAGTTCCTAAAAAATGATAAACCCCATTAGAATCTGTTGAATTAAACAACAGATTACGATCTGAAATATTAGTTTTATTAGGATCTTGGGTAAAGAAAGGGATAAGCATTGATAAGATAATCACCAAGATCAAAGCAACCATTCCAAACACTCCAGCGAAAGAACGTGAATAGCGATTAACAAACTCTTTAAACGGTTTAGCTTGAGCGTGCATGTGAAGATCGGTTTGGTGATCCATGATCTTACCAACGATCTTTCATGCTTGATAGTTATATGGTTGAGTTATCTGATTAGGAGCTGTTTTAGGATTGATATGTTCATTATCACTTAATTCAGCACGATCTCTTATATCATTAGCTACTCTACTAAAATAGTTTTTTATCTTAGATCCAGAACTATTTTCAGGTAGTTTCTGGTAATCTTCTTTATATTTACTCATATCTATTTAGTTCTTATATAAATTTATTTATTAACTACTTCTTCTTCTAATTCTTGGATCAATTAGTTCGTATAAGATATCCCTAAACGCATACGATAGTACTGTTAGTAAAGCAAACATAACAATTAAGAATAAGATTACGTTGTAATCTTTTGTTTGAATTGCTTGTAATAAAGTATCACCTGAACCTGGGATTAAGAAGATTTGTTCGATGAAAATACTACCAATAAATGAACCAAAGATAACTGCTGGAAAGAAAGTAGCTATCGGGAATAATGAAGGTTTTAAAGCGTGCTTTCAAACAAAACGGTTTTTAGACACCCCTTTAAGATAAGCAAACTTAGCATGTACTGAATTTAATTCGCGGTTAAGTTCGGTACGAATATATTTAATATATACGATGATACTTCCTAGTGATAATGCTAATCCCGGTAATACATAAGTAGCAATATCGTTTTGATCAAAAACATAAGGTAGGTTAGCAGCTCTTCCAACGAATACCAAAATTAAAGCAAAGATAATTGAAGGTATTGATGAAAAGATACTTACAAAGATCGTTGAGATATTATCAACTAATCCACCAGGGTTTTTACCAACCCAGATTCCAAGCGGGATTCCAATACCAACAGTAAGTGCTACTGAAAAAATCCCAACTAAGAATGATTTATAAAAACGATCCCAAATAAAACTATTGATTGTTTGTTCTGGGAATAATGCTAATGATATTCCAAAATCACCAACAAATAAACCTTTAAGATAATTTAGGTATCTTTGAAATAACGGCAGATCAAGTCCATAACGTTGTTCAATAGCTATTCTTGATGCTTCATCTAACCCTTGAGTTAAAGGGTTACCTCCTGGAACGGAGTTAATTAAGAAAAACGTAATTGAAATTACGATTAAACCAATAACAAAGAACTCTAAGATAATTTTGAAAAACTTCCATGAAGTTTTCAAAATTGGCGAGTCAATTGCTAATAGTCTTTGTATTAAAGTAAGTTCTTCAATCCGTTTTTTTCTAAAGATAACAGCATTATCATTAATTTCATAAGTTCTGTTATCTTCTAAAACTATTTTTTCCAATTTCTTCTATGCCTCCCTTGTTCTTGGTAACCCTTCTCTTGGTGGTTTAGTGTAATCATAAGCATATTGTAATGAGAATTTGTATAAACTATCAACACCACCAACTTTAGTTACTTCCCAGTTTGTATCAACTTCCATTAACGGAATGATTAATCCTGAGTCACGAATCACTTTTTCAAGCGATCCGATGAATTGATATACAAAATCTAGGTTTCAGTTTTCTTCAATTTCTTGATCACTAAAGTTACCTGAGAAGAATGATGATAATCTTGAAGAATAATCTAATGTACTTTCATTGAATTTTGGTAATGATAGTTCAATGAATTTCTTCCAGAAGTTTGGCGTTTTAGCTTTAATCGCTTCATCGTTTGATTTAAGAGTATTGATTTCTAATCTTACTCTTGTATCATCTGTTAATTTTGCAATCTCATCAACTGTTTTAAATGAAGGTAACATTAAATTGAATGCATAATGTAATCTTGATTTTTTAATGTTTTGATTACGCCTTTGATTCACTTGATCGCGTTCAACTGGTCATTGATCAATAATAATGTAATTAACTAAAGCGCTAACATATTTTTCAGAATAACGATTATCTTTATATTCTGGTTTAGCTTCAGATAGTTTAGTGATAATCTTAGCTAGGTTTTGATTCGTAAATTTATTTAGTTCAAAAGCGCTTGGTGTAGTTATTGCTTGATTGTATTCTGTAAGAATACTTGGATCATTATTAATAATATTTTTGATTAGATTAATATCTGGAGTTAATAATGATAATCTAGAAACATTAGGATCAGTTTTTTGTAATGCATCAAGAATTAATCCTGCTAAGTAATCTGTATAAGTGTATGAACCAACAGGGTTTTCTTTAAAGCCAATATTTTTTTGTGTAAAGCTATCAATTCCATCTTGTTTGAAAAAGGTTAGCACACTGTCTTGTGGTTGACCACCACTAAAACGGTCATAGTTTTGATAAATAATATCGTATTGACCTTTTTCGATATAACTTGCAAAGATGTTTTCTGGTAATGATTTTTCTTCAATATTAACATAACCGTTGAAAGCGCTATTTAAAGCTTGCTTTAAATAAGTTCCGCCTCTTACTTGTTCATCTCCACTATTATCTAGGAATGTTAGATTAACTTGTTTTAAATTAGGGTGTTTAGCTTTAAAACGATCTAAATAAAATTTGGCAGTTTCTAAATCGTGTGTTAGATCGTGACGGTTACTCTTTTCAAAGTTAAACCCTTTAGATAAATGCACAACAAAGTCGTAGTTTTGTAAATCGAATTCTTTGCCGTTTTTAGCTTTTGCTTTTTGACCTTCAAAGAATAATTCTAGATTCTTACCATCAAATGCTTTGTGTTGTCCGTATGCTGTTCAAGTGTTTACTGGGAAACTGAAGTCTCAACCAACAAATCGTAAAACCTCATCACGGTTAATTGCGTAATAAATCGCGTTTCTTAAGTCTTGATCTTGAATATAACTATCAGCATTAGATTCAAGATCTAGATTTAATCCATAAGCAATTGTTCCAAACCCTTGGTTTTTATTCAAGAAATTCTTAATCTTAGGATCAGCTCAGTAAGAGTTGATTTTATTAGCCGGTATATATGTTTGAGCTATATAACCATCTTCAAAGAATAATGCATTTGTATTTCGGTTTTGTGAGAAATAAATCTTAATTTTATTTGATATCGTATTCTCTGCATCAAAATAATCATTATTCTTTTCAAGATTAATATAACCATTAGGTCCTAATAAGATGCCATCATTCTTAGGAATAATAAATGGTCCATTGGTTAAGAACTTATCTGGTTCTGAACCATATTTATCAATCCCACCACCTACTGTTTCAACATATCTTCGATTGATTGGGTATAAACTTTCTAGAATTGTAAATACTAAATAACTCACATTAGGCGTTTGGTTTTCATCAAATATTAAAGTAAATGAGTTTTCATTTTTAGATAATGTTTGAATTGTTCCTAATAGGTTTGGTGAGTTCTTATCAAACACCTGATAAGGGTTACAATAAGGGTTTTTAATTAATTTAATTGTTACTTCTTTATTATCAGGTGTAGTAATTTTGAAGTCTTGAATTTCTTTATCAAGACTAAATTCTGGGTTTTTCTCTAAATTCTTAGCAATAAAATCATTTTCATAATCTAAGAATAATTGCCCTGTGTAGAATCCAAAGTTTTTAGCAGCAGTTTTAATCGCTTCTACTTCTTTAGTATCAATAGGTTGATTATTACTATCAAATGTTTGAGATTGATATAAATCAGTTTGTTCTGGATCTTGAATTCATTGGTTTAGATCTTTATTAAAGATGTATTTTCTACGACCAAATGGGTTTTTATACGTCTTATTAAATTTAGATAAGTAATCTCTTTGCGCATCAATAAATTTATCAGCACCCCTAAAACCATATCTTCTAATCGTATCAAGTTTTTGGGAACCAGTATTTAAATCTAGAATGTATTCTAAATAGTCCCTAATGTCTTGAGCAGTACCAAAATCTCCGTTAGACCAACGGTTTTTCTTAACGTTGGTATAACCAGTTATCGCCATAAAGTTGTTGGTATTTCTTGGATTTCTAAATCCGTATAAAGTAGCACGGTTTTTAAGGTCACTACCAGCACCAGAGTCATCAGCTAGACCCCCAACAATGTTTCAATCATCAATTGAATAGAATGATGAACCAATTCCGCCAGTTCCATCATCATTTAATAAATCTTCTTTATTTGCTTGTAAGTACTTATCAAAGTTCGATGTTGTTCGGTCTTGTGGAATATTAATTAAACCAAATTTATAGTTACGTTTAGAAGTTAAAACTCTTTTTAACGTATTACTTGGTCCGTTTTTAATATAAGAATCCACTAAAGATGGAACAATTTTATCTAATGAATTGTACTTAATATAGTTTAGTGTATTGATTGGATCTGTTACCAATCCCAAGTCATAATCAGTTTTATTGATTTCTGGTGAATTTTTTAAAACAGGTTTGTCTTGTTTTTGTGTATTCCCACAAGAGCTGATTACAAAAGATAAAGGTATAACCCCAAGGAATGCTAACTTGATCGTTTTTTTTAAATTAAACTTCATTCTTATTTATTATCCTTTAAAAATAATTAGTTATTAACGTTAAATTGGTAATCAACACTTATAACTGTTTTAATTTTTTTGTTGTTTTGATCATCAGTTGTATTCATGTTTTCAATCTTAATAGGAGATTGTTCTACTGCTTTAGCATTTTCTGAAATATATTGAACATTCCCTAAATCTAATGGTTCAACAAATTGGTAATCACTATCAACAAAATCAATTTGGTAAGAATGACCAGGTTTTAATAATGCGTCACGATATTTACCCATAACAGCGTAATCTGTTAGCCATGATGTATAACCATAGTCTTCTATTGTTTTCTTAGTTGATGCATCACCTTGTTTTTGCAACCAGAAGATGTTATTAGTTTTCTTTGTATTAACTTTTAGATATACAGCTTGGTTAGTTCTTTCATCAGTAAATCTTAAATAAGAAATTTTCTTAGCTAGATCATTTGAAACATAACCATATAAAGCTAACGCGTCAAGGTATTTGTTTCTAAATAAACCTGATACCGATCTCTTAGATACACCATAGTTATATAGTTGTGATAAGAAGAATGCTTCTGGTCTATTAGTTACTTTATTACCTTTGAAGTCTTTGGTTCTAATATTTGAATCAATGATTGGATCTCGATTATCATCGTATAATGTTGAACCGATCGTTTCTTTTTCAAAGTGATCTTTGAAATATCCATTATTCTTAGATATGAATCTACCAAAGTAGTTAGATGATCTTGATTCACGATCTTTGAATACTTTTTTAGTAAATTCACCAAAGATTTTCTTTCTTAATTCAGCTTTAAGATCTTTAAAGTCGTTTTGCGCTTTTTTAAGAGCTTCACCCGCTTTAGTTTGTTCTTCTTTAGCAGCAACAACAGCTTCGTTCATCATGTCGTTACCGTTATCAGCTAGAACTTTATTAAAGTTAGCTTCAGCTTGTTTAGCTGCTTCAACAGCTTCTTTTATCTTTTTAAGCGGTTCAACTTGTTTAGTAATAAGTTCTTCATAGTATTTAGTATATCTAGGTCCTACAAAGAATTTTTCTAATGAACTAGCAAGATCTGTAATCTCATATTTACCTTCATTAAGTTTAGCAATCTTCGTACCATCAACGATGTAGTCTAAACCACTGATAGCTTCAGATAAACCTTTTAGATAACTTGGCGTATTAACAAAGTCTTCTGAATTAGGTACATATGTTGTTTGAACATAGTCTCTAGTTAACGTTTCAGCAATTGAATACACATAGTCCGTAAATTTATCATTTAGTAACGGTTCAATTCTTGTGTCGTTGTAGTTGATTACATCACTTGAAGATAACCCAGGCGAGAAGTCACCGAATAAGAAGTCAGAGAACAAGAAATCAACTTTACCTCTGTTAGCGTATCATAGAATGTTACCAGATAACAGTAATAAGTCATGTAAGCTTAGTCTGTCTTGTACTTCTGTTAATTTGTTATCAGTAATGAATTTTGCAAAGTATTTTTGCAATCTGTCTGCATCGAAGAATACAGCAGCATCTAGATCTGAAGTTAATTCATCAACATAGTATTTATTGAAGTTTCTATCTAACATTGTAATTCCATACAATTTAGAAAATACAGCTTGGTTTTTAACTAAATCTGTAGCAGGCGAGAAGTCTTTAACAGTGATGAATAAGTTAGAGTGTCTGAATAAGTAAATAGCATAGTTTGCTAATGCTTGATCTTTTGCAGTAGAATTAGAACCTGCTGCAGTTACCGCATCTCTTAACGGTTTGCTTTCTTCAGATGTATCAGTGCTAACTAATTTTTCAATTTCAGCTAATTCAAATTTAGATTTAGCATAATCAACATTTCAGTTATATTGTTTGGTTGTAGAATCATAAGTTGCTTTAGAATAGTCTAACGAACCAAAAGCTAATAATTCGTTTAGATCTTTCGCTTTAATCGAAGTTTTCTTAACATCTGATGTTGTTGATTCATAAATATCAACTTTTAAATTATTTTTTAGAGATTCAAGAAGTTTTTTATCTAAATCGGTGCTTGAAACAGAATAAGGGTTAAAGGTTAAGAAAGTGCTGTCTTCAATTTTCTTTAATGCTGTTTTTTTTTCGTCACCTGAAGCAGGTTGCCCTCTCATTCCGTTTGTGTTTGTTCCTGGTTTTATGCTAGCAGCATTGATTTTTCTATTTAATTGAACAAAACCTTCTAAAACGTTTTTATTTTGGTTGTTAGATTCACCTTCAACGTAAGATATAAAACTATCTGTATCACCTCTTGCATTTATAGGTTTAGATAGAACACCAACAGCTTCTAAAAATGAATATACAAAGTTTTTATTAAATAACCCAGATGTTACTTTTAGATCGTTTTCTCTAGCAACACTTTTTATTTGTTTAGAAATACCATCATCAACATTCGCTATTTCACCTAAGAATTTGTTCCCACTAACATAAGGAAAAACATATTTATCGTATTTAGAAAAGTCAGTAATAGAATCTGAACCTTTTTTTAACAAAGCAAGTATTTTGTTAGCATCAGATTTTACATACGCATCAGAACCACCTTTTCAAGTCCCTTTTTTGATTGCTTTAGCAATATCTTCTATGTTAAAGTATCCGAAAAGTAAAGTTTGGAATTCATTAGTTAAACCGGGATCTATTGCAAAATAACTATAACTTTGACGAATATCATCAAATCCGTTTTTAGCAGAATTTAATTCATCTGTGCCATTACGGGTTTTAATTTTTTCGACTAGGGTTTCTACTCCTTGTGAACCGAAAACAGTGCTAATAGTTGATGAAATTTCTCCACCTAAAACAGTACCTTGACCATCTCAACCATTGTCTGATAATCGCTTGTTAATAGTAGCAGTTATAGAATCAGTTATGATTTTTACTTGTTTATCAACATAAGCTAATTCATCAGCAGTTAATTCAACATTAAGTGGAACTTGAATAACTGGTGTTCCGTCTTTGTTGAACATGTTGATTTTGGTAATTACATTATTTTTACCAGATTGTGTTTCGTAAATTTTAAATGTAAGTTTATCATTTTCTGAAACAAAAACTGATTTATTTAATAACGGATTGCCAGCACCATCAGTTAACTGACTAATGATTGATTGAGCTGTAACTTGAACCCATTTATATTCAGGAGTTTGCATAGCTTCTTGTTTTTTCATGAAAGCTTTAGCAATGCCTGAAATTGACGGGTTTAGCGTTCCTGAGTCAGAGTCAAAAGCATTAGCAAAAAATAGATCACTTAAAGCAACACCTCGTAATTTCGCTGCTTCTACTATCCCTGCAAAGTCTTGTAAGAATCGGCGTTTTTTGTTTTTTAAGACATTACCAATCTTATCATTAGCTTTATCAGTTCCTCAGATATCTTCAATCTTTTCAGTTTCAAAACGAATTACTTTATTATTTTCATCCAAAATTCCGAATCTGAATCTAATGAATTTACCAGTATCAGTAACTTCACCATTCGCATTAACACGAACGATTTCTAAATTAGTTCTAGCTTCTAAATAATTAATTAAAGCTTCATAAGAATAGAATGAAGCATCATTTGCTCCACCTCTAGTTGATAAACCACCAACGACTACTGGGTTGTTTTTATCAATATAAGCATTCCCTTGATCTAGTGTGTAGTGGTGACCATATTCGTGGGTCGCTACGTATTTCAAGAAGTCAATTGGTAACCCATCAAATCCAGGTACTAAAGCAGATAAAACTGTCGGAATCCCAATACGGTCGTTTGGTGTAAACCCTCTAAATTTACCTTCAACTACTTTGTATTGATAAACACCTGAATTATCAATTGATTGTTCAATGTGCGGTCCATCTAGTTGTCTTAATAGATAAGGATATTTTTTAACAACTTTTTTGATTAAACCATTATATACTTCAGCATACACTTGATAGCTTCTAGAATCTAATCCAGTTAATGGATTACCTTCTTCATCTTTAGCTTGACTGTCAGTTGGTGAATAGAATAACGAAATTGGGTTAATACCACCTTTATAACCAATTGCATCTAAGAAATCATCAAATCCTGCTGGTGAATAATCATTGCTTTTGTTTGCGACAAATTCTAATGACGTGTTAGTAGCTGGAGTTGTTGATAAATCTTGTAAATTAGCTTTTAGAGTGTATTCTTTAGCTTGTTCGTTAGTAGTTTTTTCAAAACTTAATAGTTTATATTTCTTAACGCGCTTTTGTTGAACTGGATAGATTAGTTCTTTAAGTTCATTATTTTCATTAATCGCTTCTACAAAAAGTTTATAGAAGTGATTAATATTTTTATTATCTTTATAAAGATAAAATTCTTTATCTTTATAAGCATCAATGTCATAGAAATTTAGGAAACTATTAATCTTATCTTTATATGTAGCTAACAATGATTTATATGAAATAAATTTATTATCAGTTAAATCATTTAGATCAAGTTTGATTTCTTTGGTTGTTTCTTGATTTTGATCATTCGTTTGACTTAAAGTTAAGCTAATTGAAGGTTGATTAGCACCTCTTGGAGCTTTAACTTCTTTGATCGCTTTAATTTTATAAGTACCAAAGTCTTGATAAGTAACACTAGCTAATGATGGGTATTTTTCTTTTAATGATCCTAGATCAGTTTCACTAAAACTAGCACTTACAATAACTGGTTGTTCGTAAGTGGTTGATGTAACCATCATTGTTCTAGGATCTTTTGTTTCTGTAGGAGTTCCTAAATAAACTTTAACTGATTCATCTTTTAACTTACTAGGACGATAGATTTCACCAAATCCAGTTTGTAGATCATTTTTTAAAGCACTTTCAAACGGAATATTATTTAAAAAGTGATCTAAATTCTTTTTGCTAGCTTCACTAGCAAAAACACTATAAGTTAAAGCATCATCTGAGTTACCAACACCTGATAAAGAAGAATAAATTGGTAAAGAACCAAAGAAAGCATCTGGAAAGAATTTAATTTCACTTACTTCTTTATGTAATGTTGAGTGAGACCCTAAGGTAATAGCATTACCATTTTGTTCTACCCCTGGAACTAATCTAAATGAATCAAGCGTTAAAAGATCAGGACCTCAAGCAACATTGGTAATAAATCAGTTACAGAATTCTAAGAATTGCTTTGGTCTTACCGCTAGTACATATTCGTCAAAGAAACTAAATGAACCATATTTAATTTCTAAAACAAACGGTTCACCATAACGTCTGAAATACTCATTAAAGAAATCATCAAAGCCATACTTTTTATTCGTATTATCTAAGAATCAGAATTTTGTAGCATCTTCTGATATCTTAGCCGTAACCCTAGATTTAGTTCCATTAATAATTCTAAGTTCTGGGTTTAATACTCCATTTTGATCGTAGATCTTAGAATAATCATTATCAAATAATGATTTATTAACCGGAGATAATGTCCCGTTTTTTTCACTCGAATTCTCTGCGAATCCAATCATAGCACCAACGATACTACCAGATCCAACAGCGATTACTCCAAGTGCCAAACCTACTTTAAAGAGTAATGATTTTGATTTTAATGATCATTTTTTTATCATTGATCTTGTATTTCCTTTTCTTTTTTCTGTAACTGCGTTAAAAAAATAGTGATTGCCCACTTCCTGAAGCAATCACTATTTTTATATATCTTTAATCTGTATAGGTCGCTTCTGTGTGTTCTCTTCTTCTTATACCAAGCAACCGCGTTAAACTTTATTATTGTTTATTTATCAATTACCCAGCGAGTCTTTATTCGTGTTATCAATCTTGTTCATAATAATAAACTTAGAAGACATCTTATTGATATTCTTCTTGTTTCTATTATTATCATTGATAATCACTAAACTGTGAAATTGATAGTTTTTTAACATAATTACTAAATCTATTATAACATAAAAACACTAACTATAAGATTTTTATATTTAAGGCTTGTAATTATATCCATATTCAGATAATGGTAATACTAAACCGCCCATACGTTCATTTTTAGAAATTGATTCATACCATTCTGTACCTTTATAATTAAAGATTCCATAAGGAGCTACAGAATAGTAAAAATTGGCTCCTTGTTGAATTAGTTTGGCTAAATCTCTTCATTTAATAAAAGCAATTAACCCGGCTCTGAAGATTCTTGCATTATCGCTGTCAAAATCATCTAAAAATCTGGCAGCCACCTCACCAATATTAGACTGCGCTGCATTGTTTACATACGGTTTGTTCGATCAAACTGTATGGTTAATTCTTTTAACCTTGCTTACTTTAAGATTTTTTAAATATTTAAAAGTATCTACTGTATGTATCGTGTTAGATCTTAGGGAATTGATATCTAAAAAACTTAAACCATCAGCTCGATTAAAGCTTTGAACTAACGCAACAAGATCAGTAGCGCCGTATTGTTGAACAATAGTCTTAGGAACTTTTTTATTAGTTAAAGTATTTTGTAAAATGTTGAAGTAGTTTTCATTTTTCTTGAAAACAATATCGTTATCTGAAATACTATTTAAATAATAAGGACCTATATAATAAGCGTTATTTAATAATGCTTGGTTGGCATTATTATTCTTATTACTATACCCACCAAAGATATTGGCTATATCAGATCGATTAGTGTCTACTTGGTTGTCGCTATTTAACACAATCTTGCCTAGGGTTGAGTTATCCTTATCTTTCTGAGTTGATAGTCTTAAGTTTTTAACACTATCAGCTAAATGAGGACGTGGTCTGAATGCTCCGTTATTAGAAATAAAGATTAATAAATTAAAGTAAGGTTTAGTTAGATAAATATTTAATTTATCATCTTGAGTTTGAGTAAAATCACCGATATCATAATCGTTTGAATTCACTTCAACATCAGGATGTGAAATTGTTTTAGTTAAATCAACATTAGCTTGATTTAGGTAGTTACCATTAGGATTGATACCTAACTTATTAGATAGATGGTAAATTTCCATCCCTCTTTCCCAATCTTTAGCTGATAGTGACCATTGATCTTCACCTTTGTAGTTTTTTCATTTGAAGTTTGTATCAATATCGAATTCATATCTAGTAGCTTTGAATACTGCTGCATTTAGTTTTGGTTCACTGATATCAATATTATAAGAATCATAAAGGACCGCTTTTTCTTCTTCTGATAAAGCGTTTTTATCTTGATCTTTACGCAAGATAACACTTAATAAGTTGTTTTCTTTATCATATAACTTAATTTTTTTAGCAAGCTCAAGTGTTACTATTTGTTTAGCATCAGTAGCTTTAGTAGCTACATCTTCGTATTGAATTGTAGTAAGCCCAGATAAAGTAGTATCAAATCCAAATTCACTAACAGTAAATAGTTGTTCATTAAGTGGAGCTCATCTTCCGTCATTAATAAACGGATTAAATTTAATTGCTGTTCTTAATATCGAGTTATCATCTGGTGCTACTATATCTCTATATTGAATTGAATCAATATAACCTCAACCTGGTTTAATTAAGATGCGATTAAACTCTTCTCGACCTAATGAATGCGTAGGTAAAAACAATAATCTAGAATCTAAAAAGTCAATTAAAAATTTTGAGCGCTCTTCTGAAGGAACTTCATCAGTCGATCCAAATTGTCAATCTGTAAGAATCAATGAAAAATTATTATTATCAAAACTAAATAATGCATTGTTATCTTGTTTTGACTGTTCAAAACTATCAGTAAAATTTTTAAATACTTTATTAGATAATAAGTATTCCTTCAAGTTGTTAGCTACAACAACGAAATATTCTCCCTTTTTATTGATATATTCATCAGTTTTTTTAGTAATCAATACTAAAAAATCATATAAAGGTTTAATTGAATTGTTAAAATATTGCGTTCAGAAATAGACTTCTAAATAAGGAACTATATGTTGGTATGTTGTAGATCAACGTAATGAGCCTAGAGTAGAATTACCATTCGGGTTTCAGTCGGGAATTGAAATTCTAGCTGATTGTGGATTATTAAAATTAAACTTAATTTTATTATTAGATAGGTTTTCAATAGCATTTTTAAGATTATTTCAATAATCTGATTGCGATAAACTAAAACCCACATCTAATGATTTATAGTTAGCAATAAAAGGTTTGGTGCTAGTTGCTCCATATGAATCTAATGCTTTAAGTCAAGTATCGTAATTAACTTGGATATCTCTTAAACCTGAAGCATCTTTAATAACAAAACTTTTATTTTTATCAATATAAGGACTATCAACTTGCGAGTTTCTAGCACAAGAAGAAACAATAGTTGCGCATAATAAACCGCTAATAGTTAAAAACCTTCTCGTTTTTTTTAATAATTTGTTATTTTTCATTATTCTTAATATCTTCTATTAATTCTAACTAACAAACAGCAGTTTTTGTTAAATAACGCTTTTCTAAAATTTGTAATAAAAAACTTCAAGCTTAACGCTTGAAGTTATATTAGATATAAACTATAAAGCAAAACTATTCAGCAATTTTTTCTTCTGTTGGTTTAGCTTCTTCTGTTTTAACTTGTTTTTTGTTAAAACCAGTACGATCACGGTTAACTACTGTTCTAGTTTCTTTTTTAACTAATTGTGGAATGTCAATTTCTTCATCCGGTTTGTAAGCAAACTTAGGAGCATTACCATTAGCAATAGCAACAGCATCACCTAATAAGTTAAGTAATAATGTAACCGAACGAATGTTGTAGTTATTAGCTGGAATTGGTAAAGTGATGATATTAGGATCAGAGTTAGTGTTACATAAAGCAATAACTGGAATCTTTAATTTTCTAGCTTCAGTAACTGCATTTTTTTCTTTAACTGGGTCATCAATAACTATAACGTGAGGAAGTCCTTGCATGTCTTTTATACCGCCAAAGAACTTTTCAAGTTTAGCTAATTTTTTCATGATCATGATTTGTTCTTTTTTAGTATATTTAGTCAAATCATTATCACGAGTATGAATCAATTTCTTAAGTTGATTAATTGAATTACCAATAGTTTTAAAGTTAGTTAAAGTACCACCTAATCATCTTTGATTAATGTAGTAAGTATTAGTTCTTTCAGCTATTGATTGAATTAATTCTTGAACGCCTTTAGATTTAGTTCCTACGAATAAAATGTTCTTTTTAGCTTTAGCTGCTTCTGTTAAGTAGTTAAAAGCATCGTGCAATCTTTGATTTAAAATATCAGAGTTAATTAAATCGAATTGTGCACTGAATTGTGACATATTTCTAGGAATAATGTAAGGCTTCATTTTAGGGTTTCATTTACGTTTAGCTACCCCGTTAAAAGCACCAACATCTAAAAGTTTTGTGTGAGTTACTAGAACTTTTTCTGTTGAATTTGCAGGCACTTGTTCTTCTTTATTTTGAACTGTTGATTGTGCAGGTGATTCTTCTGCTTTTACAGCTTGTGCTGATTCAACATTTATATCTTCAAATAAAAACATTTAAAAAAATGTTCACCTTTCTTAATTAATATTAATTATTATATCTACTTTATATATTTTATTAAATAGACCTAATATATTTTAAACTAAAAATAAAGCTTATACTAAAAATTTCTCGCTTTTTCTTTAATTAGTTCTAAATTAGGATCCAAAATTGTTTTTGGTTCCTTATTTATATAGTCAACTTTAGTGCCACAAACTTTAATGAAATCAACTTTTGCTCCAATAAATTCGAAAGCTCCTTTAAGCATAGCTGATACATCACCAAAAGCGTATCAACCTTCAGGAGCTCCTTGAGTATTGATGATCATTACTTTTAAATGATCCATTAAACCAACTGATCCGCCTTTTTTTGAATATTTGTAACTAAATGTTTTATTAGCAACAAAAACTTTATCAATTCAATTTTTTAAAGTTGCTGGATAGTTAAAATTCGTCATAGGAGCAACTATTACTAATTTATCAACATTTTTAATTTGTTCAATTAAAGGATCTACATTTTCGTTTTTAAAGTATTCGCTAAAATTTTTAGAAGTTAATGTAACGCTAGCTTTTTCTTCTTCATTAAGATCTAATCATTCAATTGAATCAGAAGGATTTAATTTAGCATATTCTGTTTCAAAAGCTTTAGCTATTTGATAAGAAAAACTCGCATCATTGACGATCGGCGAAGAATTAATAAATAGTATTTTACTCATAATTTGTTTAATTAATATCTCTAAATAATATGTATGTAAGAATATCTAAATTATACGACTATTATAATAATAGTTGTTCAGTTTGCTTTATCGCAATCTACTAATTAATTTATATGTTTATTACTGTGCTTGTTTAATTCCTTTGATTCATCTAATTCAAAATTATCTAAATGTTTATGTAGTCATTCTTGGATAGCATACAATCTACCGATTCTGCAATACGGCGTTCCATTTCTTGATAGACCATGAGAGTTATTTTTAAATAGTAATAATTTCGTATCAACATTATTAGCTAATAAGTTTGTATAAAGACCGTATGCTTGATCAATAGGGCAGCGATAGTCATTAAGTGAATGAATAATTAATGTTGGAGTTTTTACATTTTTTATAAATGTTGAAGGACTTTGTTTTTTAACTAGTTCTTCGTTATATTCACCCTTACATATTTGGTCATTTGGAAAGTCTAACGCAATGTCAGAATTATAGAACATTGTTTGCCAGTCATATATACTTCTTTGAGTGATTGCGGCTTTAAATTTATTTGTATGAGAAATCATTCAATTAGTCATAAAACCACCATAACTGCCACCCATAACAGCTACATTATTTTTATCAACATTTTTAGAATATTTTTCTTTAAATTCTTCGGCAAATTTAATTAAATCTTCATAATCAACAGTTCCATATTTCGATCTAATATCACTGAACTTTTCACCGTAACCATCAGATCCTCTAGGATTCATAAAAATTACAAATGCATTACAAGATGAAAGCATTCTCATTTCATGTTGGAATGATGTTGAATATGCAGTTTTTGGACCTCCGTGAATTTGTAAAACTACCGGATATTTTTTATTTGTATCAAATTTTTCAGGGTAAATCACATAACCTATATGTTTATAAGAATTGTTTTCAAATTCAAATGTCTCAATAGGTCTAAGTTTTTTGTAACTATTATTTATTTTTTGGTTATGATTAGTTAATCGATTTAATTCATTAGTCTTTGGGTTATAAAAATACAACTCATTAATTTCGTTTCATGTGATGTAATTTAATAAAAATTTTTCATCATTAATTTTCAAAAAACTCAAGATATTACCGGATAAATTCGATATTTTTGATATTTCTTTATTACTTATTTTAAATATTTCTTGTTTATCTTTATATGTCGATATTTTATAAACATCTTTATCGACATGACTAAGTTTTTTAATACCATAAGTATGATCAACATTTACAGAATCTCAAAAAGAAATATCGTATTTACTTTCAATTCTAGTCAATTTGCCTTTATTATCTAAGTTATACCAATCCCCATTTTGATTCATCCCTATTCTAGAATAATCATTAATGCTAACAATTAAACGGTTTTTATCAGTTAAATAAAAATCATAAATAGTCTTTTTATCTTCAATTCTAATTAGATATTTTTTTGCGTTATTTAATAGATTAAACCATTTTAGACCACTGTATCGACTATTTATTTGATCCTTATTGTATTCTTGATAAGAATAATAAAGATTTGAATCATTTAGATAAAAATCTGTTACCATTTCATTTTTATCTGATAATTCCACTATCGTTTTATCTTTTAAGTTATATTTAACTAATTTGATTTCTTGGTTATGACAAAAATCACTAGAACCATCAGAGTAAAATGGAATTCTTCTTATGACTTCATATTTATCATTAACATTAGTTCTAATTAGCATTAGATAAGTATCTTTATCAAGAACTTTAATCTTATTAATTTCCGTATTCTCTAATTTCAAGAAATTAATAATCTTGTTTTTCTTGTAATCGTATACAAAAAACTTATCTTTCTTTTGAAGCAATAATTCTTCATCATTAAGTTTATTGACTATTGTATAGTTATCAAGAATTTTGCATCTTTTAGGTTTTTTATCGGTTAAATTAATAACTCATACTTTTTTATCGTATTTATCCTTACTTAAATTAAATTTATTAATTTGATAAAATATTATACTTAACTTATCCAAATATATTTCATTGTTAATAAATTGGTATTTAGATAGATCATTTATTTTTACATTCATGTTGCTGATGAAATAATTTATTAGTTTAATTACTCAATAATTATGTTGAATTTTTTTAATAAGACAATAAAAAGAATTATTTATAGCATTGGTTTAATTTTTATTCTAGTACTTGGAGGGGTGGGTACTGCAGGATATATATTTAAGGAACAGATATCGCAATTTTACGAAGGATTTCAAGATCGTAATAATGGTTTATTAAGTCAAGCAAAGGATGTTTTAAATAGAGTAAATGAAATTGTTACCAATCAAGATATTTTAACTATTCCTATGAAAATTAACAATACTGTTGATACAGTTGGCGGTGGTTTAAATAACTTTAAAGGAATAATTAAAGAAACTAAAAGTAATATTCAAAATGTTGATCAATCGATTGATGAAGTTCGGGAAAAATTGAAAAAATATATGGTAGCTTTCACTGCTACAGGTAATAGTAGTGATTACCAAGATACTATGAGAAAATTAGATGAATTCCAGAAAATTGCGAAAAATTTATCTGATACAGTAATTCCTGAATCGAATAAAATATTAAGCAATGTAGAGTCGGGTTTTGATGAAGCTAAACGATTAGCTAAAGTTATCGATATTTCTGAATTAGCAGAAGAAGTATCTAAAACCATTACTCCAATAACTAACATCGTTGATAAATTAGTAATTCTGAATAAAGAGGCTACCGCTGAAAAATTTACGCATTATTTAAATCTTGTTTCTCTTAGTTTAATGGGTGTTAGCGGCGGCTTATTAGCTCTAAGTATCTTAAGTTTAATACTAAGATCTATGTTCTATAAATCTATTAAAGGTTATGTAGTTAAACGATCTAGAGCTGTAGATCAACTATCTGACTTCTTTTCAGAAGCTTGCAGAATATACCCTGAACTTAAATCTGAATTAGGTATAGATGAAGAATAGAATAACTATCAACAACTCAAAAACAAAATATGAATTTAAAAAAAATAAAAATCGCATCATCTATATTGTTGTTAATGACTCCACTAATTTTAGGTTCTTGCAATAAACCAAGTAATTCATCTGTTATTGGTAAAAAGAAAGATAATAAGAATCCTAGCGATTCTTCTGAGTCTAAATCAGAAACGAAAAAGGAAACATATAAATTCGAAGCAACAGGTTCATACGGAAAGATTAATCTCAAAAAATTAGAATTAACTCTGCAAAGCAAATTTACTGATGTAAATAATATAAAAAATGCTTTACCCCCTCGATCTGGTCAAATTGTACCATCACCTTTTAATTACCTAGAAGCTTTTAAAGGTAACAAAAATAAATTAACTAATAGTGCATTTTTTGATGATGGTGGTTTTGTTGTTATTCAGCTAACAGAAAATGATCTAAAAAATTTTATAAACAATGTAAAAATAAATGATAAAGACTTATTTCTTTTTAAAGATTCTTTAGGTCCTAATAAAGATGTTTATAACTATAGAGTAGGTCTTAGTGAAAACGATACAAATGATTTAAGATGAGGTATAAGAGGCGTTGAAGTAGATGAAGTTAATAAAAATGTCGCGTTCTATTTAAATATCAGTTATGGTTTTAACTTTATAAGCGGAACACCTCACACAATATGAACACAAAATATTGGTGTATTCACTCTTAAAAACGCTTTTTAATTAGAATATGATTAAAAATAGCCTATAAAGGCTATTTTTCTTTTCTTCATTTTAATCAATAATCATTCATTAGTTTTTCGTTGTAATTATGATCTTGTTGATCATAGTATTTTTTGTTTCGAACTTCTCTAGGTAAATAATCCTGATCTACTCAGTGATTTTTATAATTGTGAGGGTTTTTGTATTTTTGAAAATTATATAAAGGGTTAGAAGTATCAAATGCATTCTTTTTAATATGCCAAGGAACGTCATGAGCTTCACCACCAAATACATCTATTAACGCATTAGATATTGATTCGTAAGCACTACTAGATTTTTCTGATAGAGCCATTTCAATAACGATACTACTTAGTATTTGGTTAGCCTCTGGAAAACCTACTTCTTTAGCCGCTTGAGTTGCTATATAAACTCTAGAGCATAATTCTGGATTAGCTAGTCCAATATCTTCGTAAGCACATGCAATTAATCTTCTTGATATTGTTGTTAAATCTTTAGTTGCTATTAATTGCGCAAGATAATAGACAGCGGCATCAGGATCAGATCCTCTTATTGATTTTTGTAAAGCAGATTTTAAATCATGAAATTTATCTCCATAAGAAGATAATGAAAGATTATTATCAATCACATTTTTTAAAATATCATCGGTAATTTCGATATTTTTATAATATGTATTCAATAATTCTATGATGTTAATCCCTTTTCTTAAATCACCACTTACAATATGCGATATCTTATAAAGAATATCATCGTTTATATTGGTTATATTTTTATTTTTAATAATCTTTTTATAACCTTCAAAAAGTTCTGTGCTAGTTGGATTAGTTAATCTAATTGTATGAACTCTGGAACGAATAGCCGGATTGATACTGAAATATGGATTTTCGGTTGTTATACCGAATAAATTAAACAACTTAGCATCCAATCCTTTAATTAATATATCTTGTTTATCTCTATGTAATCGATGAATCTCATCGATAATGATGACACATTTATCAAATTGTCTAGATTTATCGATGAATTCTTTCAATTCTGCTAAGCTATCACTAGCAGAATTGAATTTATAACTTGGTAAATTCATCTCTTCTATTAATAGATTACAAAGTGTAGTTTTACCTATTCCTGGTTCACCAGTTACTAATAAAGAGTATGGTTTCTTAAGTTCAACCATTCTCTTTAATAATCCGTATTCATGAAATAAATGTTTTTGCCCTATTAAATCATCTATTGATTTAGGAGAATAAAACGGTTCTTTATTTTTGTTTGATACAAAAAGCATATAAATTAGAACTCTTTAAATTATATTTATCAGCTAAATATTTACAAGCATCTTTAGGACGCATATTATATTTAATCAAAAGGTTTAATTCTTCAATAATTGATTCATTTATTTCGCAATGATTTTTATTAATAGATGGTTTATTGATTAATAAAACAAATTCACCTTTATATTCAATTTTACCGATAATTTCGCTAATTTTTCCGAAATAGAATGTCTCAAATTTTTTAGTTAATTCTCTAGCTACACAAACTTCTAAATCAGGAAAGCTTTCTTCTATTATTTCTAATGTACTTTTGATTCGATGAACTGCTTCATAATAAATTAAAGTAGATTGATATTTTAACCTTTCATTAAGTTCGTTAATAATTTCCTGTTTTTTATAACCGAAAAATCCGCCATAATAAAATCTTGAACTATCAAACCCGCTAGAAGCTAATGCGCATAAAGCGGCATTAGATCCATTAATACATATGATATCGTTATAATTATTATTTCTTAGATAATTAACTAATTTTTGACCAGGGTCGTTAATGCAAGGAAAACCAGCGTCGCTTACAATACCTACATCATTATTTTTTAGATATTCACTAACTTCATCAAATCTAGATGTCTCATTAAACTTGTGATAGCTGATTATTTTTTTATCAGCGAAATTAATATTTAACAGATTAAGTATTTTTTTTAAATTATCCGTGTGCTCAGAAAAAATAATTTGCAAATCATTTAAAACCGATATTGCTCTATTATTAATTTCATTAAGATTCCCTATCGGTAATCCGATTAAATACAATGCCATATCTTAATTTTAATTATTTAAAATTAAATTGATAAAATCAATATGTTGCTTAAAACAAAGCATTAATGAAAAAATATATTGACAATAATTCGCTATCTAATTACAAATTCAATATTAACGGCTTAAGAGCAATAATATTTATTGGAGTTGTTAGCTCCTTAGCTTCAATTGGATTTTTAGTGATTGGCGGCCAACTATCAGTTGGTTTTAAAATTTTTTTGAACCTAATATGATTTCCTTTTATAGGATTAGGATATTGCGTATCAGCTATCGCGTTAGGATTTAATATATATACAGATAAGCATTTAACTTTTAAGCAATATATTTATAAAAATAAACTTTTTTATTTTTATTTTTATATTGTTGCTTTTATAATTATTTTGATATTTGTAATAACTTTAGTAATTTTACAAAATAAGAATGATAAGTTATTAGAACTAGGAATAACTGCTCTTAAAGAAATCGAAAAAGATCAAGTTATAGGATGGGGTACTGATCCTTATAAATGATATGGTTACATTTTCTTGTATACATTATTTCCAACTCAAAACTATAACATTATCGGAACCTCTTTTATTGTATCTTTATTTTGATTTAATTTATTTGGTTTTTTAATTATTAATTTTTTGAATAAGAGTGGTTTTGCTGCTAATACATTATTGATTGTAACCCTTATCTCTTACTGTTTTTTTACGCACATTTCTAGCCTGATAGCCAATGAATTTCCAACTATAGGAATGGATAATCCTTGGTTATCTAAAATACATAGATATAGTTCATTTATTAATACGATCTCTTTATTTTATTTTGGATTGTATATGAGAAAATATATGAGAATTTGAAAGTTTAAATTCTCGGTTTTGATGTTATCTATTTTAACTGCTATTGCTATCGTTGCTCAAACTATTTTAGATTTTAAAACCAATCGAATAAATAAATATAATTTCGCTTTAGCTAGCGGATATGCTTCACCTTTAATATTTTTATTGTCATGATTATGAATTAATAGCTGTGTAGGATTTAATCTAGAAAGTAAAACAACTAAAAATAAATTTATTAATTCATTTAATAAATTTAGCAAACATATTGGTTTTTGTTACCCTTTATGATTTCAGTTAGCTGGATGAACTTCAAGGTTTATATATGGTTATTTAATATTACATATAATTTTTGGTATCGATGTTGAACCTGCTTGATATCCATTAACATTATTAAGATTCGCAACGAATCAGGACACGAATAATATATTGTTTAGTTTTTTAATTATCTTTAATGTAATAGTTATTCCATTTATGTATTATTTACCAGCTAAATATTTATTAAAAGCATTAAATAAAATTGATACATATATTCAAAATAAAAGAAAGAATAAAATAAGTTTATAAGTATAAAAAAATTACCCTATTTACCAAGGAATCTAAAAATTAGAATCATTGTGTTAATAAGGTAATTTTTTTATTTAATGGTAATAGTATCTTCGAAAACAATTCTACCAGATAAAGTATTAAATACAGGACATGTTTTATGTGCATATTTAATAATTTCTTTGAATTCTTCTAGAGTTTTATTTGATTTAACAATTCAGTGAATTGATAACTTTCTAAGACCGTAGTATTCATCAGCCGGTTCAGGATCTCTTCAAGCTTTAACTTCCATTTCTAATTCTTGAAGTTCTAAACCAAATAATTTAGGACCATAATAATTGATTACACTAATTTCGCATCCACATAAACCGTTAAGAAGAGCTTCTAATGGAGTCATCCCTTTGGTTGTTGTAGCATCCATTAAGATTTCGTGTTTAGAAGTCATTCCTGTAACTGTTTTATCTGAGTTTAATTTTGCTTTTATTTCGTAATTTTTTGTTGCCATAATAAACAAGTATTACATAATAAAAAAATAACAGTGTTAAGAAACACTGTTATATAAATTTTATTTTTAAAAACTATGCTAAAAGATCTAGTTTTCTTAATGTTCTGATCGTTCTAGCTGAAACCTTAACAGATAGCACACCACGATCAGTTTTTACTTTAACTTTTTGCAAGTTTAAGTTTCAACGACGCTTGGTAATGTTTAGGGCGTGAGAACGATTATTTCCCGCTAAAGGACCAAGCCCGGTTAGATCATCTCTACGAGCCATATTTTGTTTTAATTATTTACTATACCTGTATATTTTAACATATTAACAATAACTTTTAAAATATTTTAAAATCTTGTTATGCTTAAAATATTGTCTATTAATCAAATTGATCATAAGATCATTAATAAGATCAAAGCTTTAATCTTTGATAAATTCAATTTAAACAAGAATATTATCCCTTTTTTATTAAAACAAAAAGTTGAGAAACTATTTATTAGTTGAGCTTTAATGAGAGCTACAAAAATTATTATTGATGAGCAATCAAATAGTTATCTTATTTATTCAGACAACTCTGAAAATATTAATAAGAAATACCAACAAGACTATATCGAAACAATGAACACTTTTGAAAATCTAGATAATGACGAAAATAAGGGTTCATTAAAATCGATTATTCAAAGGTTTAAGAACTTGTTATTAAAATACGAAACATTGATTTTAAACGATGAAGTTCAAAATGATATAAGAGGCTTTGATCAGATATTATTATTACTTGCAAATGATAATAAATTCTTGTCCAATGCAAAAGCATTAATAGATAACAACAAAGAACTATTTGGATTTAGCGCATCACACATTAATTATTCAGATTATGAAGATAATGGTATGTACCAAATTATTAAAACTCCTTTTGTTGTAAATAATATACAAATAAAAGATTTCAACACAAAGGATGTTGAAATCTTCTTATATTCTTCTAAACAAGCTATTGATTAATTTTTAGCTAATACTTGATAATTCTCTTTCTAATGTTTCTCTAGAACTATCTGAATCTTCGTTGTTTTTATTCAAACTTTCAGTTCCATCCGGATTAGATAAATCAATCATATCCAAATCATTATGATCTTTAGGTTGAGATTTATCTTCTTTGATAGTTTCATCTGTACCTGAAATACCATTCCCTAAATCTATACTTTTAAGTTCGTATTTCAATAAAACGCCATCTAAACGTGATAATCTATCAAATTTAGAAAACCCTTCTTTTTCATAAGTGCAGTCACCAGAATGGGCTAGAATTGCGTGTTTGATTCATTCAAATTCTTTAAAGTTAGGTTTTCTATCCTTGTTAGCAAAACGATAAACATTTCAATTAATATCAGGTCTGCCATCAGCTCCTGTGCCGTTACTTGGAGAAAAATCATAACTTAAAAGCATGAAATGCTGATCGTCTAATAAGAAATAGTAAGTTAAGAATGAATCGGTAACTTCAAGAGGAATTCTTGCATCTTCTATGTATTTTTCGTTAGCAAAATTAAGATCGTTTTTAAGATCACTTTCACTGTCTACAAATTCTTTTTTTCTTTCATAGAAATCATCTGATAATTTTACACCTTTACAGCGACTAGCTTTATCAAATATCTCTGTATCTACTTTGGTATAACCTCAAGTTAATGTTTTTAAATTAGATAAGAAATAATATCATTTTTCCCGCATTTTAGACAAAATTATTTCTCGATTAGCATGGAAAAATTTTAAGTTATTTTTAAATTCTTCTAATCATTCCTTAGAGGGTTCTTGTCGTTTTTTTCAGTCACTGATAAAAATGTCGTCCTTATCAGTAAAAATCTTTGGTAAGAATAAATCAATTGGATTGCTTTCACTTTTTAAGTTAGGCATGCCATTCAATAATAAATCTTTTCGTTCTTTCGGAATAGAAAGATTACCGCAGCTAGATAAAAACACACTAACTAACGAAAAACCTGCTAATACATTACTTATTCTCTTAATTGTTTTGTTTTTCATATTCTTTTAGCTTGCTTATATAAAATTCTTCTAAGTCTTGTTTGTCAGTTTCACCAGAATAGATCAAATGACCTTTTTCAATTATTGTAACAGAATCAGCGTATTTTGACATTTCAGATAAATTATGGGTACTTATAAAGATCGTTTTTTTATTTTTAACTAAATCAGATAATATTTCCAACAATTCTTTTCTAGCTAATGGATCTAAGTTTGTTGTCGGCTCATCCATGATGATTACTTGTGATTCATCAATCAAACATTGAGCTAACATTATTTTTTTCTTTTGACCACTTGATAAATTGTTTGGATTTTTGTTTAATAAATGTTCGATATTTAAATCTTTAGCAACCTTATTTTTGCGTTGTTTAGCTTCTTCTTTTGAGTATCCAGACAATAATGCAAAACCATATAAGAACTTATCAACATTAAAATTCGTCGGAAAAATTGATGTTTCTGGAATATAACCAATTAATTTTTTAGCGTAAATAGAGTTATTAAGATGACCATTAATTAAGATAGATCCATCAAATTCAACATTAGCATTAATAATCGATTTTATAGTAGTTGTTTTACCAGAACCATTTGAACCGATGAAGCAATGAAATTGACCTGGCTGAACTTGGAATGATATATTATTAACCGCTAAAAAATCACCTTTATATTTTTTAGTAAAGTTCTTTACTTCAATAATTGGATTCATATTATTTAAACTCTCTTCTTCTGTATGTAAAATATACACTTGTTATTAAAATCAGATTTAACGCTACTCAAAATAAGTATAGTCCGTATGCAGGCACCGCATCTTTTATTCTTTTAACTGAATAAAAATCTTTAACCTTAATAAATAGATTTTTGTCCTTAACTGGATCTAATTGCATTCTTGCAACTTGAATAACGGTTGTTGAGTCATTATTTGGATCAGCGTCAGGATTATTAATCGTTCTTAATATTGGTCTAAAATCTGAATAACCACCAATGAAGTATTTATCACCGTTAATTAGTGTTACTTTTATTTGTTCACCTAAATATTTTTTAGCATCTTCAAGCAATGGTGAATTATTAGCGCCATTTTCTAAGAAGAATAGTTGGTATGCAAATAAAGTGTATAAATAAATTTGTTTTTCAAGATCGTTTAATTTATTAAATTTAACATTTAATGGATCATTATATTTTTTTAATAATTCCGGTAAATTTGCATGAATATCACTTAATAATTTCTCAAAATTACCATCATTATTTTTTGTAATAACTTCTTGAAAGAAATTAATATTGTTTTTGTTTTTTAAACCTTCTTCAATGACATCTCATTTAATTCTTCCGGCATAATTATCGATAGTTGAGAATCCAAATGTATCTTGCGGAAGTAGTGTTTCAGCATTAGCATTTTCTCAAGCATAAATAATTTCATTATCAGTTGTTAATGGTAAGTTAGGTACTAAGTAACCACCTTCAACTCCAGTTGATAAATCTTTATTTTCTTCTAATTCATAGCTATATCTTAAGTTATCGTTTTGAGAATAATAAACAGTGTCGTTTAATAATGAAGATTTATAAATTGAACGAGTGTTTAAGAAATCTCCACCATTTTCAGAAAAAGCTAAACCAAATTGTAAAGGAACATTTAATCAACTCATAAATCGAAAGATGATTGAATTATCTTTAGCGTCTAAGTAATTTAATTTAATAGCATCTTTTTCAGCTCCAATGAATCCTTTTCTTTCGTTTTTTGGAACAATAAAGATTTCATCATTAGTATTTTTAGTCGAAAAGTTATAGAATGGAATTAACTTTTGACTGTTAAACATATTTGTTGAAAAAGAGTTAATTGCTGTATCTGAAAAATAACCACTCATATTACCTAATAAAAATAAAGGTAAAAATAAACTCGGCATTAAGAAGTAAGCTATTCTACGATTTAATTTAATTGAAATTAAAGCGGTTATAAAACCAAAAGTTATAAAACAAAAAAAGCTTACAAAAAATGAACTAACAATTAAAGAATTATAAAAAAATTGCGGTAAAAATGAAGTATTTCGTGATCCTAATAAACCAATATTAAAAGCAACAAAACTAATAATTGAGCTAATGAAACCGATAATAAATAAGTATCCTATTTTTGATAAAATATTAACTTTTCTAGATATTGGTTTTGAAGATAATAATAACTCTACACCTTCTGATTCCATTGATTTAAAAATGGTAATCGCGCTGTTTGTACTATAGAAAACATTAAATAATAATGTTGATAAAATAGGTGCTATTAAAACTGTTTTAAACAGTTCAGCATTATTAACAAGACTTAATACTAATCCTGATATTAAGATAACAATAAAACCGATAATTGGAATTATGTACATCGATTTCTTGGATCATATAAATAGATTTAAGAAACGATAAAAAGTTTTGTATTGATTTTGCATATTATTTAACAATAAAATTTAGATTATAAGGCACTGCATCTCCGTTTTGTGCTTCATAGAAACTTGAAGATGATTTATATTTAGTTGAAATAGCATCAAGATTGCTATCTACTTTGTAAAAGTTTTTAGCGTATTCAGCTATACTAAAATCTTTTATTTTTTTAGTTTGGATAAATTCTGGTGTTGTGATTCTTGAATTTAGATATACACCTTTAAAATCTTTTAAATGATTAACTGATAAAGAAACGATTGTATCGTTATTCATTCTTAGATAAAATAAGACTCTATAATAAGGTCAATTTTGATATTTATAGATTCCTTTATCATCTTTTTCAGGTGGTGGAACTTTTGAAAAAGATCCATATTCAGTTTCTAAAGCAGGAATTTCATTAGTTGCGTAATCTTTAATTTTATTACTATCTGCTTGAAGAATTCATTTTAATTTAGCTGAGTATTTTCTATTAAATTCATCGCTACTATTAATTAATGCCGGTGAAGATCCTAGAAATTGCAATTTATGATAGTTGTATAAAAAGAATAATCAATTATCATTAATTAATTTAATGAATTTTCTTCTTCCAGTAATAAAATCTTCGGGCGTATCAGCAAATGGATTAGAGTAGATTCTAACAACGCTTAAATTATAGTAAGCTAAAGTGTTTTGAAATTCTTCGAATATTTCATTAGATTTTGTATCTAACTGTTCTTGAATATAAGTATTTTTAGAATCTACATCTTCTTGGTAAACTTGATTTAATATTTCTTGTATCGCTGTTTGTTTAATATATTCATCTTTTGATAAAACTAATTGATTATCTTTAGCTGTTGATTGGGTTTTTAAAATATCAGAATTTTCGCGATTTAAATTAACACAAGATGTAGATAATGTTGATGCTAGCACACCTATTGATAATAATTTAGACAGTCATCCTAAGCGCATAACTAATTGCTACTCCATATTTTTCATTTCATTTTTGAATCTTTTCAGTAGTAGGTTCTTCCATATTCATATATTCATAGAATTCTTGAATATCTACATCGACATTTTTATTTTTATCATTCTTAACCATATGGATTAGTGGCATAATGTAGTACTTATCACCCACATTTTTTATCGATGCTATCGAATAATCAGCAAATTTAAAGAAGTGATAATTGTTTATTTCTTTGTAATCAATAATTTGATTAGTTTTAGGAACATAAAAAACATCAATACCTTTTTCCTTGTGATAAGTTTTTAAAAAACTCATTTCATAAAAATATCCTTCAATATCTTTATTGAATTTATCATTACCATCTAAATAACCAACAAATTTAAATTTATTGTAGTTCGTTAAGAAAGTATAAAAATCACTTTTAATAAATCTGAAGATTTGAACAGTTGCATCTTGAATATCTAGTGATACTCCTCTGATAAATCCAACATCTTCAATAGACCTACCGTAAGCATAATCTGAATCAGTCGCTATATTAAATCCGTTATACAATCTTAGATAAACATCTAATGATTTTATTATTGATTCTTCTGATTTTTTTTGCGCTTCAATATATTTATTAACTACATCTTGAGTTTTATACATTTTTAATAAAAACTCGTTTAGTAATTGATTTGTTTTTTCTTGCTCTTTTTCTTCTGATGTCGCTTGTTTTAATAGATAGTTAGAACCATTAGCTATATTAGAACAAGAGCTTAATGGAACGATCAAAGCAGAAGAAGCCAATACTATTTTTTTAAACATAATTTATAAAAATTATAAATTAATTTATATTATTTGTAAATAATAAATCTTAGCTTTTTTATAATTTTTTTAAATAATTTTTACCCATTTTGTAACTGCTTTATTTTTAAATTTAAATCAATACAAATATTTGATTTTTGATGAAATATTATTATATTTGTATTAGATTTATTTGATCGTAATGTTTTTATATAAAAAAATAAACCGCTATTATGCGGTTTATTTTCGTAGATCATTTGGCAATTATTATTTTTTAGGACCTTGGTTAGGCATTGGTCTTGGACCCATTGCTGGGTTTTGACCTGGCATCGGTCTTGGGCCATTTTGCATAGGTTGTTGACCTGGTTGATTTGGCATTGGTCTTGGACCCATTGCTGGGTTTTGACCAGGTTGTTGATTAGGCATTGGTCTAGGTCCGCCTATTTGCATAGTTGGATTTTGACCTGGTTGTTGGTTAGGCATTGGTCTTGGACCTTGTGCGTTAGGATTAGGTTGTTGACCTAGTTGATTTGGCATTGGTCTTGGACCCATTGCTGGGTTTTGACCAGGCATTGGTCTTTGACCTTGTGCACCAGGCATAGGAGCTTGACCAGGAACCGGTTTTGGACCACCAGGCATAGGAGCTTGACCAGGCATTGATCTAGGTCCGCCTATTTGCATAGTTGGGTTTTGACCTGGCATTTGTTGTTGGTTAAATTGACCATGTTGATTAGGCATTGGTCTTGGACCACCAGGCATTTGACCAAACCCAGGACCCATTTGTTGATTAGGCATTCCATTAGGATTTGGATTCATGTTGTTTGGTTGGTTACCAACTTGCATTGTTGGAGCGTTACCAAATTGCGCAGCAACTGCCTGAGTATTAAGTTGTTCTGTAGGAATATTACCAGTAGGAACTGCTTGAGTAGGTTGAGCGTTTAATGCTTCTGTGCTTAAAGGTTCAGGTTTAACTTCTTCAGTTTGATTTTCAGCAACTTCTTCTTGTTCTTGAGCTTGTTCTTCGTATTCTTCTTCAGAAGCTTGCATAGCCATGATCGCTTCAATCATTTGGCGTCTTGTTTTCATAAAGAAGATACCACCAGCGGCTAGTAAAGCGATAGCTGCTACTAACCCTATACCAGCACCAACAATTTGTAAAATTCCTTCAATACTTAATTCATATCCTTCATAAGAATTTAATAAGAATTGGAATGTACTAACATTAATCATTTGAATAGATTCCATTCCATTTTCCATCACCTTAACATTAATTTCATTTGAAGGAATAGCTAATATCGCAAGGAATGCGATACCCAATATTAAGGCAATACCTCCGATAGCCATTAAAATAATAGCTATCAATCTACGTTTTTTTAATGTATTTAAATCTTGACCCATTATAGTTTGTTCAGCAAAAGCTGTTATCCTTATTTTAAATAATTAAAATTCTTTTTTAAATAAAAATCTTACTTATCTTAATTATTTTTGTATTAGTAGTTATACTAAGCTTTTTTAGATTTAGCTTCAATTACTTTTTCAACTACTGATTTAGGAGCTTCTGCGTAGTGAGAGAACTGCATAATGTAGTTTCCACGACCTTGAGTGAATGATCTTAGATCTGTTGCGTAACCAAACATTTCACTTAAAGGAACTTTCGCTTTAATTACTTGAATATTATCGCGTGATTCAGTCCCTTCAATCATCCCTCTTCTAGAAGAGATATCACCCATAGTGTCACCGAAGTATTGTTCAGGAACAGTCACTTCAATTCCCATAATCGGTTCTAATAAAGCGGGTTGACATCGTTTACCAGCTTCTTTAAGCGCCATTGATGCAGCAATCTTATAAGCCATTTCGTTTGAGTCAACATCGTGGTATGAACCATCAAATAAACTCGCTTTAATATCGATCATTGGGTAACCAGCTAAAGGTCCGTTGTTCATAGCAGCTTCTAAACCTGCTTTAACTGACTTAATGTATTCTTTAGGAATCTTACCACCAACGATCTTATCTTCGAATTCAAATCCTTTTTCATGGTTAGGTTCAAATGTAATCACTACGTGACCATATTGACCTCTACCACCTGATTGTTTAATGTATTTACCTTCAACATCAGCTTTCGCTTTTAATGTTTCACGGTAGCTTACTTGAGGCGCACCTACATTAACATCAACTTTGAATTCTCTTCTTAAACGGTCAACTAAGATGTCAAGGTGTAATTCACCCATACCAGCAATAATTGTTTGACCTGTTTCTTCATCAGTAAATGTTCTGAATGTTGGATCTTCTTCAGCTAATTTAGATAATGATAGACCCATTTTTTCTTGGTCAGCTTTAGTTTTAGGTTCAACAGCTAATGAGATTACTGGTTCAGCAAAAGACATTGATTCTAATGTAACTTCTTGTCCTTCTGATGTAATTGTATCTCCAGTCGTTGTATCTTTAAGACCTACGATTGCACAGATATCACCAGCTCTGATTTCATCGATTTCATTACGTTGTTGAGCGTGCATCTTAACAATTCTTGAAACACGTTCTTTTTTATCTTTAGTTGTGTTGTAAACATAAGAACCTGAAGTTAACACCCCAGAATACACTCTAAGGAATGTTAATCTACCAACATAAGGGTCAGTAGCAACTTTAAAAGCTAATCCAACAAATGGAGCATCATCACTTGTTGAGATACGAACTTCTTCATCGCCTTTGTAACCTTTAGCAGCTGGTACATCAACTGGTGAAGGTAAGTAATCAACTACTGCATCTAATAAAGGTTTAACACCTTTATTCTTAAATGCTGTACCACAAAGAACTGGGAATAAAGAAGATGAAATAACCCCTTTACGGATACAAGATTTGATTTCTTCTTTTGTAACTTGTTCTCCGTTTAAGTATTTTTCCATTACTGCTTCATCAAATGTTACAACTTCATCTAACATGTGAGCATAAGCTTTATCAGTTTGTTCTTTGAATTCAGCAGGAATATCTTTGATTTCGTAGTTTTCGTTTTCACCACCATCAAAGAAGTAAGCTTTCATTTCAACTAAATCGATGATTCCGTTGAAATCACTTTCAGAACCTATTGGTAATTGAATTGGAACTGCTTTAACACCTAAACGAGAGTGGATTGAAGCAACTGATTTTTCGAAGTTAGCACCAGTTTTATCCATTTTGTTTACAAAAACAATTCTAGGCACTTCGTATCTACTTGCTTGACGTCAAACAGTTTCAGTTTGAGGTTCTACACCCATTTGAGCATCTAATACTGCTACAGCACCATCTAATACTCTTAATGAACGTTCAACTTCAACAGTAAAGTCAACGTGTCCAGGGGTATCAATTAAATTTAATTGGCAATCTTTTCAAGTAACTGAAGTAGCTGCTGATGTAATCGTAATACCACGTTCTTTTTCTTGAGCCATTCAGTCCATAACTGACGCACCATCGTGAGTTTCACCGATTTTGTGAGTCTTACCTGAATGGAATAAAATTCTTTCAGAAGTTGTTGTTTTACCGGCATCAATATGAGCCATGATACCGAAGTTTCTGAATTTTTCTAAAGGATATTGTCTAGCCATAATTGTTTATAATTACATTCTCATATGAGCAAACGCTTTGTTAGCTTCTGCCATTTTGTGAGTATCTTCACGTTTTTTAACTGATGCACCTACATTGTTTGAAGCATCAATAATTTCGTTAGCAATTTTTTCTAACATTGTTTTTTCGTGACGTTTTCTTGAGAAAGTTACTAATCATCTAAGCGCTAAAGTAACTTTTCTTTCAGGACTTACATCAGTAGGTACTTGATAGTTAGCACCAGCAATACGACGAACTTTAAGTTCTAGTCTTGGCATGATGTTTTCTACTGCTTTATTAAATATTTCTAATGGGTCTTTTTGAGTTTTTTCAGCTATCACATCAAATGAACCATATAGAATCTTTTGAGCTATCCCTTTTTTACCATCTAGCATAATGGTGTTGATCGCTCTTGTAACCAGTACTGAGTTATAAACTGGGTCTGGTAGTACTTTTCTTTTTTCAGCTTGATTTTTACGCATATCTTAGACCTATTTTTTCTTATCTGCTTTCGGACGTTTTGCACCATATGCAGAACGTTGTTGTCTTCTTTTATCTACACCAGTAGTGTCTAATGTACCACGAACAATGTGATATCTTACCCCTGGTAAGTCTTTTACACGACCACCTCTGATTAACACAACAGAGTGTTCTTGTAAGTTATGACCTTCACCTGGAATATAAGCTAATACTTCCATTCCGTTTGTTAATTTAACCTTAGCATATTTACGTAACGCTGAGTTAGGTTTTTTGGGAGTCATTGTCCCTACACGAGTACATACACCTCTTTTAAATGGAGATGATTTGTCAGTAATCTTTTTTTCTAGGGTGTTTAAATTAACTTGTAACGCTGGAGATTTAGATTTTCTAACTTTATTTTTTCTTGGTTTTCTAATAAGTTGTGCAATTGTTGCCATATTATGTATTTATCTCCTACCTTATTTAACTAAACGTTTGTAGTACTCAACAACGTATGATTCATTGATATCAGCAGGTAGTTCATTACGTTCTGGATATCTTACATAAGTTCCTGATAATGTTTTTTTATTTACTTCAACAAACGGAGCTGTAGCTTTAGATTCTAAAGCCAATTTAACTAATGGTAAGTTGTGAGCTCTTTGTTTTAATTCGATTACTGATCCTAATGGAATAATCGCACTAGGAATATCAAAAGTTTTACCATTCACTAATACGTGACCATGGTTAACTAATTGTCTAGCACCTCTTCTAGTTGGTGCAAAACCCATACGGAACACTAAACTATCAAGTCTAGATTCTAGAGTTCTAAATAGGTTCATTGTTAAGATCCCGCTCATCTTTTTAGATACAGCGAATAATCTTCTAAACTGACGGTCGTTTAAACCATACATGAATTGCATTTTTTGCTTTTCTTGTAATTGTTCACCGTAGTTTGATAATTTAGGACGAATTAAAGATCCGTGTTGTCCGGGAACTTTAACACCTTTTTTTGACTTGTTATTCGTAAATTCTTTTCCAGATTCAAGAATTGAGAAATTCAATCTTCTAGATTTACGATAAATACTGCCTGTATATCGTGACATTTATGAAAATCCTTGTTTATGTGAATTTATACACGCAAACAAACATTAGATATAAAACTAATTCTTAAATAATAAAAAGATGTTAAACGCTTTCGGTAATATCAGCCTACCTAGTAACGAACCCAATAGTCTTCTATATAAAACTATTACGCATCCTTTGTTTTAGTTTAATATTAGTTTGCTGAACGTGCTTTATATATTATATAACAAAATGCTTAATTTCTTAGCTGAAAAATTAGAACTAATGCATCTTGTTAAGATAAGATAATAAATTAAACCTTTTTAGCGGTTTAATTTATGGTTTTAATTAATTATGATCTCGACTAAAGAGACATGTTAGCGTAGTTTTTGAAACCGTCAACGCCTTCACCGATAGAAGCTAATCTAGCTTGGTTATCAGATGTAATTGTTCTTACCATTTGGTTTAGGTAGAATGCTGACTTAACGTCTTGACCGTCACCAACTTTAGTTAAGCTAGGAGTAGCTGCGATCAATGCTTTTAATTGAGTTTTGATTTCAGTGAATAGCATAGCATCAGTATCTGCTGCTGGAGCTAATTTTTCGATTGCGTCATTAGTTAAACCTGCAATCGGTCTAGTGTTTAAGAAGATACCAACGGCATCCATTCAAGTTGAGTTAGTCATCTTGTAGAAGCTTACAAAGTTGTCTAAACTAGTGTAGTTGCTTGAAACGTAAGATTCAGCAGCTTTTAATTGTTTGCTTAAAGCATCAACAGAGTTTAATAAACCTTTTTTAGTAAATCCAGGCATGTTAGCTTCGTTACCATAGATAGCATCGCTTAATTTAGATAAAACTTTTTTAGATTCTTCATTAGCTTTAGCTACAGCCATTTGTAACTTAGATTGAGCGTTACCTTCTTTTTTAATGATAGCGTTAGCAGCTCACATGTCAGTTTGATCTTTAACAGATTTAACAACTTCAGTAGCTTTATTGAATCTAGCTAAAATTGTTGAACCTTTGTTTAAGTTAGCTAATAATTTAGCTTCAACACCTGCTTTGTTGTTAGTTGGAGTAGTTAATTGAACAGCGTTAATAGCACCATCAATAATTCTTAATTCACGGTCCATAAGTAGAGCCATGATGTTTCCGAATAATTTGAAAACGTTTTCAGGAGTTGAGTTGTTGCTGAATTGAGTTCCTAAGAAACTGTTTAAAGCTTCAAAGAATCTTGCTAAGTCATTGTATGAATCGCCAGCTACAGGTTTAGAGAAATTGTAAACGTCTACATTATTAAGTTTGTAGAAAGTTTTTAGTCCATCACCAGCTTGAGCTAATTCTCTTAAAGTTTTAGTTGTGTCAAAAATAACTGATTGGTTAAGAGCTTTTCCAAAAGTGTTGTATACAGTAAATACTTCTTTTCATTTAGCTACAAAACTATCTCTAGCTGCGTTCAATTGTTCTAATGTAGCACTTCCATTTGTTAGAGCAGTCATGTTATCACCGCCAAATTTTAATAATTCACCAAATTTAGTTTTGAAATCAGCTTTAAATGTTTTGATAGCTTCATTTGCTTTATTTTTAGCTTCGCCATCAGTCATTTTATCGATGATTGCTCTAAATTGCTTTCAAGCACCCATGAACATTTGTTCAGCTGGTTTAGCTTCAGGTTGAGCTGCAGGAGTAGCAGGAGCTGGAGCTGTTGATGAATCAGTACCACCTGTTCCTCCGCTACCAGAAGTATCACCTTCAACTAAAACAAGACTAGATCTAGAGCTTGTAGTATTACCACCAGCACCATTATTTGTACCCATAGCAGTACCACTCATCATAGTGCCAGCAGGAGCATCCGCAGGTATCTGTAACGAATTTTCTACAACATTTTTAACTTGGTTAATTGTCCCAATATTTCCAAAAGCTGCTTTTCTAAAATCAGCATCAGCTTTGAATTCATACGGTTTGCTTGCTTGAGCCATCTTACCACAAGAGCTTAGCGCAAGAGTTCCAACCATTGGCAACACAGCACCTAAACTAATAATTAATTTTTTAGATCGTTTCATATTATTTACAAAGCCTTTCTTAAATAAATAGGTTTTATACAGATTAATATTTTGCACTATTTTTTCAAAAATTTGCAAAATATGCTTTAGTCTATATTTAACAGTTAATTTCTTTTATTATTCTTATTTATTCATTATTAGCTATATTGTCATTCTATCTGCTAGAAAGACAAGATAATTCAAAATGAACATATATAAATTATATCGATAATAGAATAGAAAATAAAAAACAATTAAAAAAGTAGATATATAAGAATATCTACTTATTATATATGGTTATGATTGGTTAGACTTATTTTATGGTTGAGGGAATAAGAATGTACCTTTAGTTTTTTCGTGAGATTTAGTGGCAAGATATTTTTTCAATGCTTCACGATAAGAATTAGTTTGGTTAGGGTATTTAGTTTTATCAGTCCCATCAATAAGATTGTACGCTTCAATATTAATCTTATATTTCATTGGTTGATCTGAATCATCAAATCGAATATTGAATTTAAATTCAGTTTTTTTAGATTGCGCTAAATAATCGAAAACTCCTCGTTCTTGTTGTGCAACAAATCCATCTTTACTTCCACTATTATATCCACCTCAGAAAATCCCATAAGGTAATCCATACTTAGAATAAACAACACTACCACTAGAACCTGCTTGTAATGATGATCGTTCTACTTCTTGGGTAATTCCGTATTGATGGTAATACTTATTGTGATAAGATTGAATCTTTCCATTAAAGGTTTGTAACCGACCTAGAAGGTTTTTATTGATATTTCCAGACAACAAACTATCTGGATTTTTGCTTAAATTGTTTTGCACCCATTTGAATCGGTTAACTGTTTTATTCTGATCATTTAATTCATCGATCCCTGGATAACCAGCAATATAAGCTTTATGTATGTCATCAAGACTAATTGCGGTGTCAGTTGAAGTTTTAACTGAAGGATAATCTATATCAACATAAGGTAGGTTTGGAGTAGTTAAGTTATATTGACCAGGCGTTTTAGCAATTTTAACTGATTCGTTAAGCTCATCGACAGCATCTAAAACATATTTACGAAGCAATTTACTTCCTATCAGCGCTCTTGGATTAAGTGAATCAATATCTTGAGCAATATTTACTTCAAAACTAATAACAGCAAAGTCTTTGTATAAACCAATGCCTTTTTGAATAAATTGATCTGCCAACCTTTCTCTGTCTTGTTTATCATCAGAATAAGCACTTTCTAAAAGATTTTGCCCACCAAGACCTCCATTGATGAATTGTCCCTTGAATTGGCTATTTCATAACGATGAAAAATCCCTTTTAGTTTGTTCATCGCGAACAAAATCAACAGCAGCAAATATCGTTCTAGGAATTGTTAATAATCTATTAGAACTTACTCGATAAGTATTTTGATTATCGGGTACTTTATTATAAAAAGGAAGATCTTCTAATAAAGTTACGTATTTAGCCGGCTTATTAAATGATGGTGTTGGTTTAGGATAAAAACTAACATCATCAGATTTACCAATTGAAAAGCCAACTGTTTCTGGAATTTTTTCTAAATCGTTTATTGGATTATCAAAATCATTAGCTCTTCATAATGTTTGAGCTACATGTAGGTTTGTTGCTACATATAATCGGTAAAGATTAGGATTTAAAACACTCTTTTGATAATCTAACAATCAACCCGTACCATTAGTTACGTAATAAAGCGTTTTATTCATTTGATCTTTAGGATCATTAAAATTGTAACGAGTATAAAATTGCAACGAAAAAGATCGTTTATAAATCTTATGATAAATTTCATTATCACTAAATACTTTGACTTCCGCGCGATTAGATGGACTACTAGTTTCAGATGAATCCGGTTCGCTATTATCTAAATTATCACCAGAATTGTTACCGCTAGATAAATCATTACCAAGATCATTATTCATTTCTGGTTTAGATTCTGTTGGAGGAATAATTTCTGGTTGAATTGGTTTATCTAATTTAGGTTGATTTGGTTGAATAATTACCGGTGAATTAGTTGTTTCGCTATTAGATGAATTATTATTATTTCTTGGATTCTTCAAGAATCCATATATTTCCAAACTGTATGATCGTTTAATCTTAGGATCACCATTTTTAACCGATACGCTAACAATAAAAGATAAAACACCATTTTCATCATCAGCATTGAAATCGCCAAGATCAATATTTACATAATCAGTAAGATCTTTGTTATCATTTTTTTTAATCAATTTGACAACGAAATACTCTTGATAATTATCAAGATTGATTTGACTCGCAAAAATTTTTGAATGTTCTTTTTTATATTCAATTTTTAGATCATCATTAGTTATGCTATTAACATCAACTTTATTTTTATCTGAAAAAAAGAGTTTATTTGGATCAAAACATGATGATGCAACAACACTGACCGCACTTAATCCACATAATAACTTAAATCAGCCAGTTTTCCTTAGCATAATTTTTCCTAATCTTTTGTTAATTTATATATTATAAATTATTGTTAAGAAATATAGCTGCATTGACAACGTAATAAAAAAAACATGTAGGTTTAGTTGCCTACATGTTTTAGTTGGTTTGGTTAGCAAATACTATTTGCTTTCTCCACCTTCTCCGCCACCATATTTCTTAGACATATCATCACGTCATTTTTTGAATCCGTCGATTTGTGTCTTAAGTTCGTCTCATTTTTCAGTTTTAAGAGCACTGTTAATACCGTCAACAATCTTAGTAAGACTTGCTTTTTCTTCAGCAGGTAGAGCTTCAGCTTCTTTAGATCCAAGAATTTCATTGATTGTATTCACGATACCTTCACCTTCGTAACGCATTTCAATTCTTTGTTTAACAATAGCGTCACGTTCTTTGTTTGCTTCAGCATCACGAATCATTCTTTGGATTTCGTTTTCATCTAATTCACTTGAGTTAGAGATTGTAATACTGTTTTCTTTACCAGTTGTTAAGTCTTTAGCTTTAACGTTTAAGATACCGTTAGCATCGATGTTGAAAGTAATTTCAATTTGTGGCTTACCTTTAGGAGCTGGTTGAATACCTCCTAGAGAGAATGTACCTAATGATTTATTTTCTCTAGCCATTGGACGTTCACCTTGGTAGATTGAAACGTCAACTGATTCTTGGTTATCTTGAGCTGTTGAGAAAATTTGTGATTTTGAAACTGGAATAGTTGTGTTTCTCTTAATAATTGGAGTAGCAACACCACCTAAAGTTTCAATAGCTAATGTTAAAGGAGTTACGTCTAATAATAAGATATCTTTAACATCCCCACGTAAAACCCCACCTTGTACAGCAGCACCTAGAGCAACTACTTCGTCTGGGTTAATTGTACGGTTAGGAGATTTACCAGGAATCATAGATTCAACTAGTTTTTGAACAGCTGGCATTCTTGTAGAACCACCAACTAAAAGAATTTCATCAATTTGGCTAGGTTCAACTTTAGCTTCTTTTAATACGTCAGCGATTGGGTTTCTAGTTCTTTCAACTAAATCTTTAGTGAATTCTTCGAACTTAGATCTAGATAAAGTTAATTCAGCGTTAACTGGACCTTCAGGAGTAACTGCGATAAATGGTAATGAGATGATTGCTTCTAATTGAGCTGATAATTCAATTTTAGCTCTTTCAGCAGCTTCTTTTAATCTTTGCATAGCCATCTTATCAGACTTAAGGTCTAATGATGGGTGATCTTTCTTGATTTGTTCAATGATTCATTCAATAATCTTGTTATCTCAGTCATCACCACCAAGTCTGTTATCACCAGCAGTAGCCATAACTTCGAAAGTACCATCAGCAATATCAAGTAATGAAACGTCGAATGTACCACCCCCAAGGTCATACACAAGAACCTTCATTTCACGATCACCTTTATCGATACCGTAAGCTAAAGCAGCAGCTGTAGGTTCGTTAATAATTCTTTCTACGTTTAAACCAGCGATCTTACCAGCTGTTTTAGTTGCTTGACGTTCTGCGTCGTTGAAATAAGCTGGAACAGTAATTACAGCTCTTGTAATTTTTTGCCCAGTTTTCTTTTCAGCAAAATCTTTAAGATAACTTAAGATGCTAGCAGAAACTTCTTCTGGAGATAATTCTTTTTCTACACCTTTATCGTTGATTTTAACTTTTTTGCTAGTACCCATTAAACGTTTAATAGAAACGATAGTGTTAGGGTTTGTTAGCATTTGACGTTTAGCAGCATCACCAACAATAATTTCACCATTCTTGTAAGAAACTACAGATGGAGTAGTTCTTTTACCTTCAGGGTTTTCAATTACAGTCTTTTGTGTACCTTCCATTACACATACACAAGAGTTGGTTGTTCCTAAGTCAATACCAATAATTAATCCGTTGTTATTATCAGACATTCTTAATTTAATCCTTTCGATTAGTTGATTCCAATTATTTGGTTTTAGTTATATGTATAAGATTATAATAAAAAATTAGCACTTTTACAATAAGATTGCTAATTTATTTTAGTTATTACGATCTTATTGCATTTCTTATATATCAATATATATAATATGTAATACATAGAAGATCAATTAATGTTGAACGAAAATATTAACAAAAATAAGGTAAATATAAAAAGGATTGGTATTACAGCAGTTAGCTGTATTGTTTTATTAATCGCAATATTAACTGTTATCTTTCTAAAGAACACAAATTTTTCAAAGGTTTTTAGTATATTACAAAATCCGGTGAATCAAAGACAAAACTTGTTTATTATCTTAATATTCAGTTGCATGTGCTATGGATTTTTGTGACAATTTTTAACAGTGTATGTAATTGCTAGAAACTATAGTATTAAAGCTAAATGATATGAATGGTTAGTATACGCATTGGTAAGTACATTAATAAATAATGTTACTCCTTTTGCTAGCGGCGCTGAACCATACAAAGTGTATTGATTGGTTAAAAATAAAGTTAAGTTATCTGACGCAATAACAATTGTTGGTACTACAGCTATTTATTGATCATTTGTTCAGATTATTGTTACTTGACCAAGTTTTATTTATATATCAACTAAATATAATTTATTAGTTCAATCAGATAAAGGTTTGATAGCTTACTGATTTTCATTCTGCGGAATGATTGTTGATTTTTGCATTTTTTCAACTTTTGCAACTGCTGTCTTTAGTGTTAAATTTCACTTGTTCGTTTATAAATTAGTAAACAAAATTAGAAAGTTTTTAAAACTCAAAGAATTAAATGAAGATAAACGCATTCAATACATTAAACAAAAACATGCTTTTATTAAAGAATTTAAGCGTTATTGAATTGTTGTTTTTCAAATACTATTTACTGGTAGTTTAGTCATTTTTCAATATAGTTCAGTGTATTTTTCTTTATCGATATTAGATTCTAAATTAGCTAGTGCATATAAATTTATTGATGTATTTAATTTTAGTAATGTATCAGTAACAGCTAATAACTTTATACCTATCCCTGGAGGCGAGGGTACTATTCAATTTACACTAGAACTTTATTTCACATCATTAGTTAATAAATCGTTATTAAACCCTAATCTAATTGAATACTTTAATAGCGAATTGGTTCAATCTGATATTAATGACACCATTTTCTTGTGAAGATTTGGATTGTTTTATTTACCAACTATGATTGGCATTATTCCAGCTATATTTGAAATAAGCGTTTATTTCAAAACATTAGCTAAAGAAAAACAAGCAAAAATAATTAGTTCTTAACCGTAATAAATTTGTATATATTTTTATAAATATATTAAATTTACCGTATTTTTTGTAAATATCAAATTAAAGAGTGTGCTTGATAAAAACAAAATAAAACTGCTTATAGTGATAATTTTAAACTTATTTAATATTCGATTTATTAATCGTATTTCCAATATTATTTGCTATGTCTTATAACAGAAATAAGCAGATAACATTTATATAGGTTTTTAGGGTTATCAATAAGAACTTATTTTTAATTTGTTTAAAAACAATCAAAAATATATAATATTTTTGTTTATGAAGAAAAAAACTTATAAAAAAACCTTATTATCACTTATAAATTTACTTTTACCAATATCAAGCAGTTTATCCCTTTCATCTTGTAAAACTAGTCAAGAAGCAGTAGAAGAAGAGAAAAAAGAAGAAATTAAATTGTCTGACGATAAAAAAGAAAATAATGACTCTATTAGCCCTTCTACAGATAAAACAAATAAAACAGAACAGGATAGCAATAATAATGATTCAGTTAATGAAGGTGATAATACTAATCAAAATAGTTCAGAAAATTTAGATAAAAATAACGAAAATTCTAGTTCAAATAACGAAGAATCGTCTGAAGTAAATGATTCACAATCATCCGACAATAACCAACCAAAAGTATTTAAAAATATTCATCATAATGGTTTGAAATTTTCGACAAATTTGCATAATATAGATGATTTCAATAATATAAATAATGCGTTTTTACCTAGTCAAATAATCGATGAATTATCTAAAAATACAAATATCAAATTTGAAAATATTTCTTATGATGATACTTTAGGTAATTTTCAAGCGAATGTTACAAAAAATAATGACAACTTTCAATTAGCGATTACAGGCTTTAAAGCGTTAGCTCAATGTAGAGTTACTAGTATTTTTCAATTGAAAAATAATTATTATTACAAAAATAAGGTAACTCCTGAGATAGTTTCTAGATATGAAATGAATCAATTACTAGATGCTATTGATCCGTTTTATATTTCAAACGATGTTAATAACTCAAGTTTTTTACTTCAAGATTTATTTAAAGATAGTTCAAGATACACTATAAATAAATTTAAGTTAATCAACGAAAATAGGAGATATTACTTAGATTTAGAAATAACAGCTAAAGCATTTGTCTTAAACGAAAATCAAAAAACTGAAAAGCAAGTAACTTTATACAGAAGTAATAGAGGTTTTTCTAATAATTTTTCTTTAGATAGTTTCAATATTCAAGAACAACTGAATTATTTAATATCAACGGCAACTATTAAAAAAACCAATAATACTTCATTATACCCATCTTTTTATGCAGCTAAGTTTAATAAAGAATTATTTGAACCTAGTATTTTTGTGGCATTACCTGAAAACAACAATATGGCTGGAGAAAACTTTAATTTACCAATACGTATTAATCCAAAAAATATTGTTGCCGATGATATCAAGGGAACATTAAAATTTAGTATAGATTTAAGAGCAGAAAACGATCGTTATTCAGATATTTACGTTTCATCTATTAAAGAATTTACAATAGAAGGATTTAAGCAGCTTACCGGAAACAATTTAGATTCCCTAAATCATGATTTTGTAATAACTAATTTAGGAATCGAAAATAAAAGTTGAATTAGAAATGAAATTAAACGATTAAAAGACAAAAATATAGATAGCAAGAATTATGAAATTATTGTTGATGATAATCCTAGTTTAGATAGACTTATTGGAAACATAGTATTTTTAAACGGAAACTTTGATGATCGAAGAGAAAATAACTTTATACCTAATAACTACTTTGAAATTTGATTTAAAGGTCAAAAACTAGGAACTCAAGATCAAAAATATTCAAATCAATATAGCGCATTAATGACTGGAAGAAGTCACAATGATATCTTAATTTTTATAGAAAGACTAATTTTAAAAATCAATAGGATAACAAATATTAGATTAGATAACAATAAACTTAAAGCTGACTTTAACGCCACTTTAAGTCTGTACCTTTCTGGCGATAATATAGTTAATTTTAACTATAATTTACAAGATATAACTTGAGACTTAACTAAAAAGTCTAATTCTTAATTAGCATTATTGGTTATTTATTTTAATAACCAATAACAATTAATATTTTTAACAAATAAAAAGATTGAATTTGTTTATCAAAATTCAATCTTTTTTTATGCTTTTTTATGAAAATTTAATCTGTTATTAAGTGATTCTAACTATCAGGACTTTGAATATGAAGAATTGTTAATTTATTAGGTCAATAATATCCATAATAACCATTAGCCAGTTTATATGATATTCTTCCTAATAATAAATAGTTGGTAGCTTCTTTGTAATTAGAATTAATTGGTTCTGATTCATCTAATTCCAAATTCTTCATTCCGTTAGGATATTGACTAACAGGAGTTTTTGGATTATTAACTAAAACATTAACTCCTCTACCGTTATCCGAATTAGCTGAACCGTTTATATCTATATCTCACCCCCAGAATCAACTAGAAGCATTATCAACCATTTCACGTCTAGACTCATGGTAATTTGATAGATTGGCTCTAGTTCCAGCAAGCTCATCACTCGTTAATACTTTTCTATATATATTCTTTCTAGATAAAATTTTCTCTGCTCTAATCTTCGCTGTAAAAATATCTGTATTTATTTTTGTGCCATCAAATATATATCTTACCTTAAAGAATATCTTATCGTTATTATTAGGCGGAATATAAGGAATTTTAATAGCCTTAATCAAATAATCCTTATTGTTTTCTAATTGAACTTTAATTATATCTCTAACAGGATCATATGAATATGTAGATATAGCAGCATCATTATTTATGTCATTAATCGCATCAATATAAGCTTGATTATATAATTGCTTGTTTTTATCAAAATGAACACCTTCCAAATTCACTGATGATATAGAAATATCTATATCATCTGGGATTATATTTTGAGATATTATTGCTGGAACTTTAATTGCTAAATCTGGTTGAGATATCGATTTGATTGTTAAAGGTTTATCCGGTCTTGATGTTAAATAATAATAAATCGCTCCATGATCTTGATTACCAACTCTATAAAGTTTCTCTAAATTAGCTTGACCATCAATGTAAATATCATCAATTTTAAATTCTTGTTTTATTTCATTTAAAGCTGAAGCATTAGCATTTAAGAACGAGCCATAAAAACCATTTGTATATACAGTGTTTCCACTTTGAACGAGTTTAGTAGATGATAATGGTATGTAACCATCACTAGAAGATACATTACCAATAATTGTTACATTCGCATTATTAGATTTATTTAAAATTACCGGTTCATTAAGTACTCTTAATGTATTGAAGTTTGTATTACCAACATCTACAACTGTAACCTCTTGATTAGATCCATCCTTTAATTTAACTCTTTTAAGTAATTTAGAAGCTATCGCTGTTCCTAATGATTTAAAACCTGAAAATTGAATATCGTTAGAATTAATATCATTCTCACCTTGTTTAGAAAATGATACTTTTATGTCAATAGTCCCATTAACATTATTGCGATCTACAATATTGACTCTAACATCTCATCCTTGAGCTAACTCATTAGTTAAAGATAATGAAAAATTATCAGGAACTACTGCATCTGGTTTAGTGTTCACTCTATCTAATTCTTTTTTCGAATTAGCATCAACTACATTAAAAAAAGATTGATCAATTCTATTAACATAATCTCTTAATCGTTGATTAGGTGTAGAACTGTCTGAGTCAATGTTACCATCAGGATTAGAAGGAATAATTGGATTTAAATTAACTCCGTTTTCTTGTCTATCTTTATTAGACGGTGGATTGGTAATATTTATCGAACTATTGCAAGAAGAGATCAATAAGCTTGTTTGAACGGTAAATAAAAAACCGCTTATTATTTTTATTAACTTCTTGGTTTTCATATTTTCTTTTATATGCAATCTTTGATTTAATTAATACTTATTTGATTAATACGATTAATACTCAGATATACTAATTACAAAAAATTAATATCATCTATTAATATATTAATCTTATCAAAAATATCTAAATGCTAGTATTAATAATTAAAATTATTAAGCTAAAACTACAACTTTAATAAAAATTGATATTTTTATAATATATTTTATGGATTTGAAAATTAATAATTTTAAAATCGATCACTATAAATTAATGAAAATATTGTCAATCGTTTTTTGATCGCAATCAGAAATCGATGATAACCTAATAAAATATTCGAAGAGAATTAAGGTTTTAAGAGGTATTTACGCATTAATCATCGTATTTGCTTGTTTAGTTACTTTCGTAACATTAGTAATTAGCCCTCAAGCAAATAGTAAAGATGCTTTTGCGACTTTTGCTAAGGTATCTTTGATTATTACTTTTTTTGTTTTTATAGTGGATTGAATATCGCATGCTATTACATATAAATTTGTTATCAAACAAACTAAGATTTCTTATTTAAAGTCATTACTTAAATATATCTTTACTTTTAATAGTATTGTTATTATTTTATGTCTCCTATCGTCTGGTCAAGCAATTAAATTTTTTATTAATAACTTTGATGCTAATAACGAATTACTCTTTGCTACTTTTCAATCCCTTGGATTAGTAAGAGTAATTCGTCTGTTTATGGTTCTAAGTTTATTTAAACCATTCGGAGCGATCACTGGAGTTTTTGTTCATCAAAGAAAACTACTTACATCAGTGTTCTTTATTATTATTGTTTTAATTATTCTCTTTGCGATAATTATCTGATCTCAAGAGACAGTATACTTATTGCGGAACCATGCTATTTTTCTAGCTAATATAAGTAATAAGTATTCTAGCCATCCTGAATTTAATATATTTAACAAATTATCTACATTTACTGAAGGATCAGGTCAATATGAAGAAGCTATTAACAAAGTAACCGAAGAACAAGTAGTTGCTGCTATCAAATACTTAGATGAGACTGATCTAGCTAATTTTAATTCATTAGCCAACGGATACATCCAAAGCTTCCCTGAAGCTTTTTACTTCACAACAATCACCCTTACAACTGTAGGTTATGGCGATTTCTCACCACACGCTCCAATATCCAGAGTTATTGTTAGTTTTATTTCTTTATTAGCAATTGCTATAGTAGCAATTCCTTCAGGGATTATTGCTGGTTCTTTTTTATCAGAAATGGAAAAACGTTCCGAACAAAACCAAAAAGAAAAAAAGAAAAATAAAGATAAATATGATAAAAATATAGACGATTCATCTAAAGTTAATCTTAAGAAGAAAACTTTAGATGAATGCGAATTGATCCCTATTAATTTTGAAAATAATTCGTCTAAGAATAAGAAATCTTTAGATGAGTGTAAATTTATTGAAATGAAGTTATAATGATTCAGAAAGAAAAACACATCTCAAGAGCCAAGTCTGCTATAGCGAATGCCACTAAAGTAGTTAAGCGAGGAAACATTTTTATGCTAGCAATAGGTCTATTGCTAGGAACTAGCTTTAATGCTGTAATAGCTTCACTAGCTAATGATGTGATTATTGCAGCTATAGCTAAACTATATAATGTTAGTGACCTGCAAAAATGACAGGTTGATGGAATTTATATTGGCAAGTTTTTTGCTGCTATCATCAGTTTTGTAATCATCAACATAATTCTTGTATCTGTTTTGTTTATTGTCTACTATATTAATGAAATCGTTAAAGATTTCAAGAAACGCAAAGAGATTGCTAAAGGATTAGTAGAAGATAAAAAATCAAGCGAACCAACAAATGAAGAAAGAATCATCCAATTACTTGAATTTAACAACGCTTTGATACAACAACAAATCGAAGTATTTGCTAAAGCGCATGATATGAAAGTAGAAGTTTTATCAAGTAAATTTGGCAAATCTGTAATTCAAATCCCCTTTGAATTACAGACTCAAGAAGAAACTCAAAATCTACAAAAGCTACTAAGAAAAAACGCAGAAGCATCTGTAGATTCTAGTAATTGATCTGATAACGCCGATATGATTCAATAATTGATTATAGCTAATTTATATTTGAGTCAATTTTGTAAAAAATAAACTCTTAGTTTCACTATAAGAGTTTATTTTTTTGTTGTGGTTGAAATCCGTGTTTGATCTAATTGAGAAACTAAAAGATGAATGATTCTAAAATATTAAATTATAGAAATTGTTAGAATCATTAGATTTATCGTAAGTTATTTTAAGAAATATTAAATAATTAGTTACTTTATTTTGGTTTTAGATTCTTTAAAGTCTAATAATTGAATCAAGTTTGTTGTCAAGAAAAATCATTAAGAATTATTTTATTTATGTATTTATTTTCAAACATTTTGTTAAAAAGCTTATATAGACTTTTATTTATTAATTAAAATCGTTAAAAGATATCTATAGAGGTGTAAAAGTATTAATTTTACAAACCTCTCTCTCTTGAATCGAATTTATTCATAAGCTTATCAAAATTAGAAAACATCTAATATAGATATATTCTTCTTACAATATATCTAAATTAAGACAATTAATTGTTATTGTCTATCATATATATATATATATATGTGTGTGTGTGGTTATTAAAAGTATTATTATAACTGGTAGCAACAGTTTATTTTGGTTAAGACAATTTATTGTTTATACAAAAAATATAAAAATAAATACTGCGCTTTGCTAGATGAAGGTAGCCCGAATAACACTTATTATTCTTTAATTCCTTTACCATTTTATCAACTAAACAAAATGAATTAACATTAAAAGTGTCAACGTATACTTTTATTTCTTCTTTATTGTCTAAATTCTTAACATAACTAATTGCAACGCTAATATCCATTAACCTAATAATACTTAAAAATTAATTTATATAAAAATCTATAGTAAGTTAGTAAAACTTACTGTTTTAAATAAAATAATAAATTCAAATGATAACAAATAGTAGTTATAAAAAAATTTATTAACTTAACTTATCCATTAAAAACCAATCATATTCTTTTATAAAAAAGAAGTTTATTAAGGTTTTTTATAAAAATATTCACTAATCTTTCAATGTAAATTTGATATTTCCTAAATTAGGTGCATCTCTGTTTCTAGAATCACCTGAAACTATAATTTTATTTAATCCTTTGGTTAATTGCAAACTTGTCGACGTAGAACCATCACCATCGTTACTATCGAATGTTTTTAATTTATCTCAATTATTAAAAGAAGTTAAGTTGATAAACTTAGCATGATTTTGATTGTTTTCGAATCTGTCTTTTCAAAAATAAATTCCTCTCCTATCTCTGGTATTAATAATTCCGCTTATATTATATCTACCTGTTTTAGGTATGTTTACATAAAAAGTATAAAATTTAACATTGTTATTATCACCAGCTCCTGTCACATTTCCTAAATATCCAAGAACATATTGATCTGTTGAATCGCCCATATCATTAATTGGCGATGTACGTTTGGTAAAAAGTGTTTGATACATATTCACTTTTTTAGCAATACCATACCCTTTTACGAAATTAACAACAACCTCATTTTCATTTAAAGAATTTTTTTCTGTTCCAAATATTGCGTCATAAACTTTATTTCTATACTCTTCATCATTTGATAAAGTTATAAAGAAATTACCAATCATCGGGTTTTCTTTACTTTGAGGAACGCTAAATGAGATTTTGTTATTACCAAAATTTAATCCTGTTAGGTTGATTTCAGCAACTTTAATTTCATTAATTGTTGCATTAGATATTAATGAAGATATATCAGTTATTTGATTATCATTTAATTTATATTGCAACCCTAAATTGTTTATATTTTGATTTGATGAATAAGTTTTATAAGGAAATCATAATGTTGCATTACTACCACCATAATAATCAAAAATTAAATCATAAGAAGCATTACTAGAATTTTGAGCTCTTAAATCATAAATTCAGCTAACATCTGTGATTTTTGATAAATCATTATTGTTAACATTTTGTATTTTTCTTTTAGCGTATTTTCAATTATTATTAGCAATACTAGTGATATATGTAACTATTTCTTCATTGTTTGTATCATTTTTTATAAATGAACCATTAAAATTTTGGTTTTGAATAACAAATTTTTTAAATTCAGAATATTCGTCAATATTAGTTTTTTTAGAGTCTAAGTCCGATGTAATATTTGTTATTTTTAAATTAATATCATTAATTTTATCTTCGGTTAAATCATCTGCATCAACTGAATCATTTATAATTTTTTGAGCTTTTAAATAATATTTTTCCAGAACGTCTTTTATACCAAAATATTTATCTTCGTTTAATGAAGATAAAATTCTAATTCTATTACTTAGGTTATCCTTAAGATTTTTATAAACAAAAACTAAGTTTTGGTGTTGTTTGTCAAAATTATCTTTATCTTGTTCAGCTTTAGTTAATGCAAATTCTAAAATTTTTCTAGCATCATCTAATTCCTTAACTGATACGTTATTAGAGCTACTAGCTACTTCGGCTGCAGTATATGCTTTTTCTAATTCTGATCGAATTTTAGAATAATCAGCATAAGAATCAAGTATAGCTCGCTTATTGTTTAATACTAAGTCTAATTCTTTTTTAATTCCAATAATCAACGGATTGTTAGATTCATTAAAATCCATTTTAGAAGGGTTATATGATCCGTTTGAAGAATCTAAATACTCAATTCTTTTTACACTTCTACAGCTAACAGCAATTAATCCCAAGAAAGAATAAACAGTTAATAAACCGAATATTTTTAATAGATATTTAGTTTTTATCATTGTTTAAATAAACATAGTTTTTATGACAAAAAACATTAGAATTAGATCCTAATAAAGATTATCAATAAACTTATATATCAAATAAATTCATATTAACTTGTTATATCTTAATAATAATTAAATAGAAAAAAACAATAACATTATCTTAATGTTTTAATTTCTTAATTTAATTGTTATTTAGTTTTGCAAACCTTTAAATAAAGTTATTTTCACCAACTTCCATTAACGCTTCTTTTAATTCGTCATTTAATTTAATGATTTTTGAAGTTTCAATATAATCTAATAATTCTTCTTTAAAAGTGGTATTTTTAACTTTAGCTTTTATTCTTAGTTTTGCAATCTCACCTTTTTGAATTGAACCGTATTTTTTAATTAGTTTTCGATCTTCAATAATAACTGGAATAAACATAATTGCTAAATAAATAAATAGCACAACTACAGTCATTATTCTTGATATATATACTGATTTATATTCATCAGTTAATGGAATGTTATATAGTAAAAATAAATCAGCAAAAGGTTGGAAGAATGTTAATCCTACAGTTACTAACATCGTAACAATAGCACAGATTGAAGAAGGAATAAACAATTTAGATTTAATAACTTTTACTCTATTAGTTTTGCGATTAGATAAACCGCCAAACAATGTAATAACGATATACCCAAAAGCTATTACTGATGTTCAATTCCCCATTAAATCAGCAAAGCTATAAATTTTTCCAACTCCTGTTCCATAATCAGAATCAGAATAACCGCTATCAATATAACCTAATCCTCCAATCAAACTAGCGATAATAATAACCGGAACTGCTATAACTAAATTGTATTTTAGTCCTACTAATGCGTTTTTAGATGAAATTTTGTTAATTAATTTCATACTAAACGGTAATTCGCCTTGTTTAATTAAATCTTCTATAAAACGATTAGCTCATAAACTCAATCCGTTGATAATCCCTAAAATACCAACTCCAATAGTTACTTGAAACGCAACATATAATGGAACTAAATTATTCTTTTTAAAGAATGATTCAAATCCAAATGGTGAACCATCTTCTGAACCTAATGACATAGCAACAGCCATTAATAAATAAACTAAAGTAACAAAAGCTAATCCTATTAATAATGCTAATGGTGTTTTTTCTGGTTTTTTCATTTCAGATTGAATACCAGCAGCATAATAAAAACCATCATACGCAAAATAAATACCGCCTACAGCAATAAACATTCCAAACCCAGGAGATAAATTGTTAAAACTATATTTAGCAGCTAAATCAGTTGTGTCGTTTTTTTGAAAACCTGCCGAAATTTTATCGTTTATAGGTAGATAGTTATTTTTAGTAAAAATTACAAAACCAAGAATAATTGCAAAAGCTAGAGGTAAGAATTTAACCAATGAAATAATAATGTTTTGGACATTGCCAGCTCTTGAGCTAAGCCCAGTAACAATAATGAAATAACTAGATACACCAAGAGATGCTAACATCATAATAGCTCAGTCATTTTGAGTTCCTAGTCCATTATAACTATCATTAAGAGCTTTAATCCCATCTTGAATAGATGAAATAAAATAAAGTGGCATAAAAAAATATGTTAAAGGTACATAAATATACACCATAAAGTTTTTACAACTTTTATAAACATATCGATTGGTAAATGTTTGACATCATCCAATGATAGATAAATTATCATTTCTACCACTTGAAATTTCGATTAACGCTAATGCCATCGAAATCACAGAAAAAGCAGCAAATAGCCAACAAAATATTGCAAACACTAAAGAAAATTGTGAATTTTGCAAAACTGCTTGAGCTTTAAAAAAGATACCTGCACCAATTGATGATCCAATCGCAATCCCAATTCCTGAAAAAAATCCAATTTTTTTTGATTGCGGAGCATTTTTTAATCCATTATTTTGTTCGTTTGTATTTAAATTATTCATTGTCTGTTTTTAAATTTAATTGTTTTTGTAAAAAATGGCTTAATTATTTTAAATTAAGCCAGGTATATTTTTATATAAGAATCTTTTATTCTTATTTAAGGATTAGTTAAGAACTTTAATTCAACTTTATCTTAGCATTAATTTGCTCAGATAAACTGCTAGCATAATCACCACATACTAATGACAGATTAGTGTTAGCTCACATAATTCCTTTGAACTTTAACTTGTTCTTTAACTTATCCTGATCAACCTTGCTCTTATCTTCTACATTAATCTTTATCATGTTTAATGTAGATTCTGAACTCTTGATGTTTTCAATCTTTCCTAGAATTTCAATAAAGTCATTTAAACTAAAAGGTAACTTGTCTGACTTTATTAACTCATGATTAACCTTACTTGAAATCTTCTTAGCCCTCTTAGTAGCTACAAGCTTTAAAATTCCTAATGTAATAATGTTTAAAAAAATTCAAGTATGTCTGTTCATTATTTTTTTAATATAAGCAATTAGTAATTAATTAAACAATTAATTAATCTTTTAATCGTTTTGTGATTATAAAATTTTTAATTAGGTTTTTAAAAAAATTGTTATTTGCTAGCTTATAAATGTTTTTTGTAATCTTTGAATAAAACTCTTGAGATCATTAGCAAAAATAAATTCAGCTTTAGATTTGATAACATCAAACTCTATTAATGTAGAGCTTAAACCTTTTTTAATCACTGTACCATCAGCAATAATCCTTGGGCAAGCATCACCATCACAGTAGTTTTCTTTAATTTCAATTCTTATCTTGACATTAATTGGCAAAATAATAGGTGATTGAACTGTCATAAAACTAGAATGTAGTAACGGATTCATTTCTACGATTTGTAGTGCATTAATACCAGGAAATAAGATGGCACCATTAGCAGACTTATTAATTCCAGTAGAACCTGTTCTGGTCGAAATTAGTAATCCTGTCCCTCTGAATTTCTGATAGAATTCATTGTTTATGTAAATATCATAACCATAAGCAGTGGTTGAATTGATATTAAACTCATTTAAGGCATTATAGTATTCATTATCAATCCTTAACCTAATAAAATCTAGATTGGTGTATTCTAAATCATCAATACAATCAATAATGCTTTCAAAATTATTTTCGTTAAAAGTTGTATAAAATCCTAAAGTCCCACCATTGATTCCGATGATCTTTAATCCTTGCCTATCGTGTTTTATGGCATGTTTTATAAAAGTACCATCACCACCATTAATAAATAAGTAATCTGCTTGTTCAGGATCTTTTGTTTCTATTAATTTCTTATCTAATACTTTTTTAATTAATGGTTCTAGACTTGTTGCTTTATCAGCTAACGAAGAAATTAGGCAATATTTTTTATTCATCTTCTTTTTTTGTATTTAATGAACTTTGTTCATCAAATCAGTATTCATCTAAATAATAAGCCTTAACATCAGCAACATCTCTTAAGAATACCTTGATATCGGTTGAGTTATACCCAATCATTAATCGCTTAGGAATACCTGACTTATCATATTGAAGTATTATCGGACGCTTAAGAATAGATGGATGTTCATGAACTAAATCAATAAGTTGACTTATTGTTAATTCATCAATATTCACCTTATTGTTTTGTAAGTATTTAGATCGTGTCGAAATAATATCAAACACACCTTTTTCAGTTAATGATAAGATGTCTTTAAAATACTTTTCATCAATCGGATTCTTATAAAAATTTATTTCCTTATGGTTAATATTGTTTTCTTTAAAGAATCTTCTGACTCTAGTGCAGCCAATACATGAAGCTGTAATAAATAACACTATATTATCTTGTTGGTTGTTTGTAATATCTGACATAGTATAAAGAATTATCTTACTCGATCTTTTAATATATTTATATATTATATTTTTATAATATATCTTAATATTATAGTCACAATAATGAATAAGATAATCTCAGGAATTCAATCAACAGGTTCATTACATTTAGGAAACTACTTAGGTTCAATTTCGAAAAATCTAAGTTTACAAAATCAATATCAATTAAATTTGTTTGTTGCGAATTTGCACACAATTACCGTTGATTTTGATCGTTTTCAAGGAAGACAAAACATAATTGATCTAGTAAAAATATATTTAGCTAGCGGTCTTGATGTAAGTAAAAATAATATATTTTTACAATCAGATATTAACGAACATCCAGCACTAGGCCATGTTTTGTTGTGTCACACCACAATGGGTGAATTAGAAAGAATGACCCAATATAAAGATAAAAAACAAAAATTTGTTCAAAATAATCAAACAATTAAGATTCCCACAGGGTTATTAACTTATCCAACTTTAATGGCGGCCGATATTTTGTTATACAACGCAGATTATGTTTGTGTTGGTGATGATCAAAAGCAACATATCGAGCTTACTAGAAATATAGCGATAAGAATGAATAATAAGTATGGTGAATTGTTTAAGGTACCAGAACCAATTATCGCTAAAGTAGGAGCTAGAATTATGGATCTAGCTAATCCTAACAAAAAAATGTCTAAATCAGCTTTATCTAAAAAAGGGATTATTAATTTAGATGATTCTAAAGAAGATGTTTTTAATAAAATTAAATCAGCTAAAACCGATAATTTAAATACTGTTGGTTTTGATTATAAAACTCAACCAGAGATCTCAAACTTAGTTGGTATCTATTATGCATCAATTAATGATCATTTAAATAATGAATTGCGCACTAAGTTATTTAACAAATCAAGCGAAGTGTTAGTAGAGGATGTCATAAATCGCTATCACAATAAATCATATAAGGATTTTAAAGAAGAATTATTTGAAATCATCTGAAACATATTAGGAACTATTCAAACTAATATTAAAAATATTTCGGATGAAGATGTAAAAAAAGTATTAATGAAAGGTAAGGAAAATTTATTACCAATCGCGCAAGCAACTTTATTAAATGTTTATAAAAAACTAGGAATGGTGGTGTAATGATTAATAATAAGAAATTTTTAGTTATATCAGATTTAGATGGAACTCTTTTAAATAGTCAGGGGAAGTTGTCAAGAGAAACAATTATTGCAGTTAAAACTTTAAAAAAGCTTGGTCATTATTTCTGTATTGCTACAGGGAGACCATCAAGAGCGTCAATCGATATTTACAATGAATTAGGTTTGAATACGGTTATGGCTAATCTTAATGGTTCGTATATTTGACATCCAAATGATCGTTATTTTAAGGAAATTAATTTAAGTTTTTCTAAATCTTTAGTAACCAACTTATTAAATAAAACCTCGATTGTTAAATTAGTTGATAACATTATCGTGGAAAATAATGAAGGGACTTATATTATGAATAAACCTAATAGTCCTAAAGAATATGAAGAATTCTTGAAATGTTTCCATATTGATGGTATGGATAGTTGTTCTTTTGGTAAGGATAAGTTAGCTAACTTAAGACAAGATCCAAATACTATTTTGTTACAAATTAAAAACCCTAATAACATTGATGAAGTTATATTCCAATTAAAGGAATGTTTTAGCACTTTCGTTGTTAGAAGATGATCTTTACCAATTTCTGGTGATATTATAGAAGTTAATACTGTTTATGCTAACAAAGGTAATGCTTTAGATTATCTTAGTAGTTATTACGGGATTCCTAAAGAATTCATTTTCACTTTTGGTGATGGTGAGAATGATATTGAAATGTTACAAAAAGCTAGATTTGGTTATGCAATGAAGAACGGGATTTCAAGCGCTAAATTATTAGCTAGATACATTACAAAATTTAATAACGATAACAACGGTGTAGCTTATGAGCTATATCACAAAATCATTAAACGATAATTTAATCAAAAGTTAAAATTAATCAAAATAAAATCACGCTGAATTAATTCGCGTGATTTTATTTTTTCTTTTCATCAACAATAGCAATTGTTTTTTCAATGATTTCATTAAATTGATTATTACGCCTTGAACTTGCTATATATGTAGAAATTTGTTTTAGTTTTTTATTCGCTCTTTTCATTGCGAATTTATAGCTAGCTATCTTAAACATCGAATAATCGTTTAACGAATCACCGATAACCGCTGTTTGGTTTAAATCGATATTTTCTAACTTACATAAGCTTTTTAACGCATATGCTTTATTGATATTTTTAGCTGTTATTTCAATAAATGTTGAATATATGTTAGCAATCTCTAAATCTTCTGGATAATTTTCAGCAATGTGTTCGTTAAATCTTTTTAGTTTTCTTTTAGAAAAACTTATTAAATTAATCTTATGATATTCAGATTCAACAAAATCATTTGATACAAAGCTGTGTTTTTTATTAAGTAGTGAAAATAATCTACCAAAAAAAGTGTTTGACACTACAACATTTTTATCATTTTTACTATTAGCTAAATAACCTTGAAATAAAATTTTATTCTTTAAACAGTAATCAAAAATAATCTTAGCTTTAATCGGATCAATATTATTCTCATCAAGTTTCTGATATTGGTTATTAGCATTTATTTTATAAAGCATTGAACCATTAGAAGAACAAAGATAATCAATTTTTACACCAGCATCTTCTAATTCTTTAACAACTCTTTTAGCACTTAGCGAAGAACGACCAGTAATTATAGCTATAACAATATCAGGAATTTTTTCTCTTAATTTAAGTAAAGCATTAATTACTTTTTTGGTAACCTTCTTTTTTACCGATAATAAAGTACCATCAAGATCAATTCCAATTAATTTAAGTTGATTATTTTCTAAATAAGACATTATATATTCGTTTTGATTGTTTATTTAGTTAATCTAAATATTTAGATAACAAAATTTATCCAATTGAGACAACTTTCTTTTTATTTAAAATACCCAATGAACCTGAAATAATTTTTTTTGCTAAAAGCATTATTAAACCTAATACTATTAGATATACCAAAAATATTTTAAAATTACGTTTATTAGCAGATTCAATCGCTTTTTGAATATCTTGTTCTTCGATTGGCATTTTGCCATAATAATTTTCAATCGATCTAGCTCTAACTGAACTATTAATTATTAAGTAAATTTGTAACACTAAAGTAGTAATACCAATTGAACCATTAACAATAATTGAATAAAGTGGTCAACTATCCAAGTTAGCTTGAGGTTTTAAAACATATAAATAACCAAACGCTTTAGCCTCTTTTATCTGTTCTTGAGTAAAACTATCTGTATTGTTAGCGATCGTAATTAAATTAACAGCAAAAGCAGTTACTAAAGTGACTACAATAGCTATTATCACAGTTATATAAATACCAGCTGACAATCAATTAACATTAATCGGCAAGATTCTTAAGCTTTTATAAGCTCTTTTAATATTAACAGCAATTTGGTTTTTATTAAAAATATGTTCGTGTTTTAATCCGGATTTAATATTAGCGTAATTACTTATTGTTCGATAACCAATAAATATCGCAAGAATTGCAAACGGAATAAGCGACCACAAGATATGTCAAGATTTACTATTAAAGTAAATGTATAAACACAATAGCGTTAGCCCTGATCCAAAAAACAATAATACCAAAATCCCGAAGATTAATTCAATTGAATTAAAAAATATTTCTTTTTTATAAAACTTTGGTATTTTTCTATCTTGTGGTCTTTCTAAAGATAATTGTGCTTGATCTTGATAATTAGATAATTCTAGTGAAGCTGAATTGTAATGATTATTATAAAAATTATTAGCCTGTCGATCTAATTGAATTGCTTGAGGTACAGCTAAACCATCACCATATTTATTATGGTTTGAAGGAACACCTAAATCCAGTGTTTTTGTTTCATTATTGTCCATTTAGTTACCTCATTACCTAACTATTATTTTATTAATAATCAGTATCAAAATCAATATCAAACATATTAGTAAAGTCTAGATCATTCATAGAATTACCACTTTCAAGAGCAGGTAATCTTAATCTATCCATACCATAGATAGCATCGATATCATCGAATCCGCTTGTTATTTCAAAATCATTAATTTTGAAATTCTCATCTAAATATGTATTGCGGTTTGAATAAATTAAATCGTTAGAACTGAAGATATCATTATCAATACTTTCTAAATCATTAAAGAATTCTCTTGGTTGGTGATCGATGAAGTATTCATAATTATTATTATCAATTAATGAATCAAAGCGTTTGAAACTACCGTAGTTATTTCCATAACTGAATGGATTTTGTTGTAATTGAGTTTTGTACAACTGTTCATAGTTTCGTTTGACATCTTGTCTAGGAGCAAATCTAGAATTATCAAAAGCCATTCTTGGTCGAGGTTGTGGTTGAATAAACGGTTTTCTTTCTTGTTTATTGTTAATTAAATCGTTAATTCTCTTGTAATCAGATTTAATTTTTCTGATTTGTTGAGCGTAAATTGACTTAAGATCGCTAATCTTCTTATTGTAGAAGCTGATAGCTCTAGATTTGTTAGCGTGTTCTGTTCGTAATTGTTGGATTTGTTCTTGAGCAAAACGATAATCATTTTTATTAACAGCGCCAGATCTTAAATCATTTTGAATCTTATTAATTTGAGCAATGATTAATGGTAGATCTTTTTGTAATAAACTGATTTCATTTTTCAGTGTAGATAAGATATAGTTGTAATTCTTAGTCGCTTCTCTTTCAGAGTTTTTAAGAATCATCTTAACTTCATTAACGCTTTGTTTAATCTTAGCTTGGTATTCCTCTGATTTGAATACATTGCTAGTTGTTAATTGAACGTCTTCGTAATTAATGATTCGATCTAGTAATTCGTATAGATCATAGTTATTTTCATTAATTAATGATAACGAATTATCAAATTCAAATTCGTTTGTTTGATTAATGAAATCAGATGCAAGTTGTTGTTTTCTTGTAATTTTAGGAGCTGAAGGATAAATTTCTTCACTAATTTCAGAAGTTACAGCTAATTGGTTAGCTTTAACTTCGTCACGAATTTCGTCCATTTCAGAACGTAATTCATCTTTAATATTGTTAAACGATTCAATTTGACGTTTTGATAATTCTTCAAATTTAGCAAAGTATTGTTTGAATAACTCTTCAGAACGTTTTTCTAAGAATTGTTTCAATTCTGCAATATCCTTCTTATATACTTCGTTAGGTACAGCGATTTGATTAGTTATATTTTCTTGTTGTTGAGTTTGTTGGCTGTCACTCACAACAATTGGTTGAGATTCTTCTTCTAACTCAACAACGACATTTGTAAATGAATCATCTGCATGATTAATTAATTGATCAAGCTCATCTTGTTCATCTAATTGAATGTAGTTATCATTATCTTCTGTTTTAATAATGATATCTTCAACTTTTTTGTTATCAGAAGAACTGAATGAGTGAATCTTAGTAATTGGTTGATCGTCTTCTTCAGCTAAAGCACTAACTTCATCTAAGATAACATCAATTGGATCTATATTTGGTTGTAATTGAACTTTAAGTTCTTCTCTAGTTGATATATTAATATCATCTTGTTCAATTGGATCTAAAGCAGTTACTAAATCATCATTAACTGCTAATTCTTCAACTTTTTGTTCAGATTGAACATTACTAAAGTCTTGTTTAGCAAAATTAAATCCGTAATTATCAAGCGCTTTTTCAGAATCAAAGTTTGGTTTGTAATTATTCAATAATGATCTTTCGGTTTCTTGAACTTTTTCGATTTGATCATCTTCAATCGGAGCAATTACATCGATTGAATCAACTTCTTCGAATTCTTCATAGTTATTTTGTTCTTGAACTTGAGCAACTTCTTTAACTACAGGAAGTTCAAAACCAACACTTTCAAATGATTTAGAGTCTTCAAATGTAGGTTTGTAACTATCTAAAGCAGAACGTTTTTCAGATGATAATTCATCTTGTTCAATAGGAGTAATTACATCGATCAGTTCAACTTCTTGAACTTCATTTTCTTCAGGTTGTTTAGATGCAGGTAATGCAAAACCAACACTTTCAAATGATTTTTGATCATCAAATTTAGGCACATAAAATTCTAGAGATGAACGTTCGTGTTGTTCTTGTACCTGTTCAATAGGCTGAAGTGCGTTAACTTGTTCAATAACTTCAACTTCTTTTTCGATAGATTCTACTTGAACTTCAGTTATAAGTTTAATTTCATCTTTAGCTGGAATGATCGCTAAACTTGTATTTGGATTAACTGGTTTAGCTTCGTGAGCTTCTAGAAGTAAAACTTGTGGATCTTGTTTTAAGAATTCACTTAAATTACTTACTCTAGTTTCTTCTAACAATGGAACAACTTCATTTATTTTTAATTCTTCTAAATAACTTAAGTTCTTCTTATCAAATTGTTCTTCTTTTTTCTCGAATCCAGAGAATACATAAACATTACTCTTCTTAGAAGTTGAAGCTTTATCTAAATTAATTACATCTAAATCATTGATGTAGCTAAAGTTATCAAATTCTTCTTTTTCTTCTCTAGCTTTGATCTTATTAAATTCTTCACGAAGACTATTGATATCAATTTTTTCAGTTTGATAAACAGTTAATAGATTTTCAGCTTCTTTAGCAGGGTTTAATAGTTGAATTGGTTCTTGAATAAAGTTTTCAATAACAAAAGTTTCTTTTGCTTTAACTTCTTTAGATTCTTCTTTTTGATCGTTAGATTCAATTAATTTTAATTCAGTTTTAGCTTCTTTTTCAGCTTGAGCTTTTTCAAGTTCAGCTTGTTGATTCATTTCTTCGATTAGTTCATCAACTTTCGAAATCTTGTCTTGTTTATCAGATACGAAGTTGCCTTCATCATCGAAGTAGCCATTTCAAATTCATACACCTTTGTCAGTGTAGTATCCGTAATTTTCATCACCAATGAATTTATTGAAGAATGTTTCAGTTTCTTTTTCAGCTTGAGCTTTTTCAAGTTCAGCTTGTTGATTCATTTCTTCGATTAGTTCATCAACTTTCGAAATCTTGTCTTGTTTATCAGATACGAAGTTGCCTTCATCATCGAAATAGCCATTTCAAATTCATACACCTTTTTCAGTGTAGTATCCGTAATTTTCATCACCAATGAATTTATTAAAGAATGTTTCAGTTTCTTTTTCAACTTGAGCTTTTTCAAGTTCAGCTTGTTGATTCATTTCTTCGATTAGTTCATCAACTTTCGAAATCTTGTCTTGTTTATCAGATACGAAGTTGCCTTCATCATCGAAGTAACCATTTCAAATTCATACACCTTTGTCAGTGTAGTATCCGTAATTTTCATCACCAATGAATTTGTTAAAGAATGGTTCAGCTTCAGCTTGCGCTTTTTCAAGTTCAGCTTGTTGATTCATTTCTTCAATTAATTCATCAACTTTAGAAATCTTGTCTTGTTTATCAGATACGAAGTTACCTTCTTCGTCAAAGTAACCATTTCAGATTCATACACCTTTATCAGTGTAGTATCCGTAGTTTTCATCACCGATGAATTTGTTAAAGAATGGTTCATCATCAACTAAAGTAATTTCATCATCTTTATTGATTGCTTTAGTTTCAGATTCAATAATTGCTTGTTGAATTTGTTCAGGTGAAATATTTAATTCTTCAACTAATTCTTGTTGTTCTTCAACAACTTCGAATTCAATCTTATCAGAATCTAATTCTGTAGTTTCAAATACTTCAACAACTGCTTCTGGTTGAACAATAATTTCATCAGCCGTAATTAAACTATCGTCAATAATTTGTTCAACTGGTTTAGCTTCTTCATGTACTACACTTACATAAAGACTTGGAATAATTTCTGGTTGATTTTTAGGTAATTCAACAGTAATAACTTCAGCAGGTTTTTCTTCTTGTTTTGGTTTTAAGATATTGTTAATATCAAAATCAGAAGTTTCATTAACTACTGGGTTGATTTGAATTGCTTTTTCTTTAACTGAAACAGATTCATCAACATTAATGTTAATAGCGCTTGATTCATCTGCATAAGTTTGTTTATCTAATGATAATTTAGGTTGTTCTAGCACAACTGGTTGTTCAATTACTTGTAGATCAAGTTTTTGTTCAACTCGTTGAACAAATTCATTTTGTGCTTCTGGTTTTTTAGCAAACAAATCAAATTTAGAAGATCCAGATAGAGCTTCTTGAGATAAATTGATTCTGATTTGTTCATCAGTAGATTCTAATGATGAGATATCAACATTAACTTTAAGATCATCACTGATGTGTGTAATCTTGTCATATCCAAGTAATGCTGGTGCTGGTTGAACTAATGCTAAAGCAGTTTGAGCTTGTGGTGTGTCAAATTTAACATCAGCAATTACAGTTGGTTGTAATAACTTGATTTCGTCAAATTGGATTGGTTGAATTGGTTTAGGTTGATTAAAGATAGCTTGAGTAGCTTCTGGAACAAAGTTGTTCGCATCAACACTAATTAGATCGCTAGCAGCTTGATCTTCAACAACTACTGGGTTGATAATTGCTAAGGCAGTAGATTCACTTCGCTTAGAATAATCAACAGCAGGTTGTTCAACTTGAACTTTAACATCAATTAATTCGTTTTGAATTAATGGTTCAGCTGTGCTGATTTGGATTGGTGTATTAAATGCTGGTAAAGCAAGTTTTTCTTGTTCAAAAACTGGTTGAATCTTAGGTTGTTCAACTTGAACTGGTACTTGAGCTGAATTTAATAATCCAGCGATTTCAACTTTGTTAAAGTCTAATAGATCTGAATTAACTTCTTGAACGATGTTTTCAGATAAAATGTCAGCTTCACTAACAACTAATGAAGTTTGAGGAATTTGATCTGATAAATCAGATGGTTTGAATTCAAATGCAGGAGTTTGAGGTTTAACTTCTTCAACAGCTACATTAGTAACAACTTGTTGTTGAACTTCTTCAACTACAACTGGTTTGTTTTCATCGGTTGAAACTGGTTGAGTTTCTTGAGATGCAACTGGTTGAGTTTCTTGAGATACAACTGGTTGAGTTTGTTGTTCTGTTTGAACAACTTCTTCAGTTGAAACTTGTTTGATTTCATCAGTAGCAACTGCTTCAGATGGTTGTTTATCAGCAACAACTTCTGCTTGTTCAGCAGCTGGTTTTCCAGATTTATAAACTAGATTACCATCGAAGTCATAGAAGTTTCCATAGCTATCAAATTGACCAGTTCAGATTCATTCTGAAGCTTCATCATAATAACCAAAGTCAATGTTACCAATGAATTGTTCGATGTTAGTTTGAACAACTTGTTCAGATTGTTGATCAACGATAGCAATTTGATCATCTGCAACTGCTGGTTGTTTTTCTTCAGTTGTAGCAGGAACTTCTGATTGAGTTGATTCTTCTTCTGGTTGAGTTGGTTCGTCAACTTTAACGATTTCATCACTACCAGCTTGTTCTTCAGCTGTAGTAACAACTTCTTGAGCAGGTTGTTCTTCAGTTGTAGTAACAGCTTCTTCAGCTTGTTCTTCAACTACTTCTCGAGAACTATCTTGTTCTTGTTCAGCTAATTGTTCAGCTAATTCTTCACTTTCAATTAGAGCTTCTAGTTCTTGGATATCTTCTTCAGAGTGTTCTTGTTCTTCACCTGGAGGAGGTAGTAGATCTAAGAATCCTTCTTGAGGGATGAACACGTTATTTTCATCGAAGTAACCAGTTCATACTCATTCATTATTCTCATCGTAGAATCCATATCCTTCAACACCAACATAATCTTCTCAGTTAAGTGCTTTTTCAACTAGAGCTGGCTCTTCTTCAACAACATCATCGTCAGCAGCTTGGTCATCGAAGTGTTCTTCAACTGGAACTAGCGCGTTTTCATCGTATGATTGATCAGCTTCTGCTAGAGCCTTTTCGAATGCGTCAGAATCAGCTTGAACAGCTTCAACTTGTTCTTCTTTGTATTCTTCACTAGCTTCTTCTTCAACTACTTCATCAGCAGCTTCCTGATCAGCTTGCGCTTCAACTTCTTCAGGTTGTTCTTCAACTGCTTCTTCAACCGCTTCTTCAACTTGTTCTTCAGCTTCAGCTTGAACCGCTTCTTCTTCAGCAGGTTGTTCAACAGCTTCTTCAACTGCTTCTTCTTGGTATTCTTCTTGAGCTACTTCTTGATCAGCTTGCTCTTGAGCTTCTTCTGCGTATTCTTCTGGTGCAGCTTGTACTTCTTCAGCTACATCTTCAGAGTATTCATTTGGTATGAATTGATTATTTTCATCAAAGTAACCAGCTCATACTCATTCGTTGTTTTCATCGTATCAACCATACCCTTCAACACCAATGAATTGTTCTCAGTATTCACCAGAATCTTCTTCAGCTTGTTCTTCAACAGCTTCTTCTTGGTATTCTTCTTCTGGCGCAGCTTCAACTGCTTCTTCAGCTGGTTGTTCTTCTTCGTATTCATAAGGAACGAATTCGCTGTTATCATCAAAGTAACCAGCTCAAACTCATTCGTTGTTTTCATCGTATCAACCATACCCTTCAACGCCAATGTAATCTTCTCAATTAACTTCAGCAGATCCAGCTTGTTTTTCAGCTTGTTCTTCAACTGCTTCTTCTTGGTATTCTTCCTCAGCCACTTCAACTGCTTCTTCAGCAGCTTCTTCTTGATACTCTTCTTGCGCAGCTTCAACAGTTTCTTCTTGCGCAGCTTCTTCTTCAACTGATTCTTCTTGGTATTCTTCTTCTGGTGCAGTTTGTAGTTCTTCCGGTTGTTCTTCTTCAACAACTTCTTCTTCTGCTACTTCATCAGCTTGTGGCTCTTCAACTGATTCTTCTTGTTCTGCTTGTACTTCTGGCTCTTCTTCTACAGCTTCTTCAGCTTGTTCTGGTATGAACTCATTGTTATCATCGAAATAACCTGATCAAACTCATTCGTTATTTTCATCATAATAACCATATCCTTCGACACCAATAAATTGTTCTCAGTATTCACCAGAACTTTCTTCTTCAGCACCTTCTTCTTGCTCTACATAATAATTAGCAAAGAAATCAAAAGGATTACCTTCTGCATCATATAAAGATGAAGCATCTAATTCATACTGCTCATAAGGTTCGATAAATATTTCATTTTCAGCATCGTATGAAATGTAGTAAGCATTATTATCTGCATCAAATGCTACTTGAATCGAACCGTCTTCTGGTAATTGACCACTTTCGTATGCTAACGCTGCTGGTACAACGTCATCAGCACCATCATAAAGGTTACCAAATATCGCCTCTGAATCTTCGTCGTTTATTTCGTCATTAACTTCTTGATCCTCGAAAAGATCATTTTTCTTTTTAGTCTTTTTGGCCACAATTAATTCCTAATAGTTTTGAAATAAGCAAAACATTTTATATTATTATAATCTACTAAAAAATTCCGTTTCGTGAATTTCTTCAATTTAAATATAGTATTTAAATGGTTTTTTAGTAAAGATTGGTTTGATCTTTTTACCATTCTCGATCCAACTACTAAAGAAATAAAGAGTTAGACCTACTAAAATAATCCCTATAAGTATATATGAAATAGCTGTATTAGCTTTAATAAAATTTATAGAAATTTTATCTTTGATAAAACTCGTGAAAAAATTAGCAAAGGTAATTGCTATTGAATTTGTTGTTTGATTTATGCCTAAGGGGGTTATTTTATTCGTTTTAAACCCGTAAGATAAAGCATGGGCTATTAATAGGTTGTACAAGATTCCATAACCAAATCCTGAAATTGATTGAATAGCTAAATAAACATATCCTTTATTAGTTGTTTCTAGCGCATCAGTATTGATTAATAAAATTAACCCTACATTGTATAGAATGAAGAATAAAGAACCAAACATGGCTACTAATCACTTATCAAAATACTTAACTCCAATAACACCCATTAATACTCCACCAAGTAGTTGAGCACCACTGAATATATTTGATAAATAACCTTCATAAGGAGCGCTATTGCTATTACCTACTAATTGCTGCAGTGTTATTTGAGCTATTCCATCCGATATAGCAAATTTGGTAAATATCACAATAGCAGCGAATATTATAGCTACAACAAAACTATATATTTTGTTAAATGATTTATCAATTATATTTTTTGGATCATCTTTTTTTAAACCTACAAATTGCGGATTTTCCCGTAAAAATCATCAAAAAACAAGATTTATTATAATCGCAATTAATCCAATTAATCAAAGATATTTTGTAATCTCGACATCAGCAGTTTTGTTTTGTGTAATTGCTAGAGTTCTTATTAATGATTGGATCGGTGAAGCTATAAAATCAGCTAATAATGGCGGTATTGATAAAATTGATATCGCTAAAAAAGGTTTTTCTTTAGCATGTTGTTCATTAAATCATAATGAGAATGAACCAATACATGAAGCGCCTATTCCAACACCAATTACTTGTATTAAATTAGTTGCAAAACTAGGCTTAATAATTATCGGAATAAAAGTGACTAATTGTAACAAAAGAGCGGTAAAAATGACCTTTTTTCGTGATTTAAATTTTATTCCTAAATAGTCAAACAATGGTCTGGTAAAAATACCCACAAAACCATATAAACTTAGCGGTAAATATAATAAACCACGATCAAGCATTAAGTCATTATGTAAACTACCACGATAGCTTCTAACTAGAAAAATCGGAATTCAAAATATTGTGTAAAAAATAAAAAGTTTTTTATAACCCTTATTTTCAAATTTTATTTTTCAAAAAAAGATAGCACTTACAATCAGACAAATCAAAAACAACGATAAGTTAATTATTAATGATGTTTTGTATTTATCTGATACCATTATGCTTGCTTGATTAATGATTGTTGTTAACAATCAATCTAACTGATTATTCATCATCTTGCAATAATTTAGAGAATGTTTCTTGAGGAATTTGAACAGATCCAATCGCTTTAAGGCGTTTTTTACCTTCTTTTTGTTGTTCTAGTAATTTCTTCTTACGAGAAACGTCACCACCATAACACTTAGCTAATACGTTTTTACGCATCGCTTTAATTGTTTCACGTGAAATAATCTTTGAACCAACTGCTGCTTGAATTGGAATTTCGAATAAGTGTCTTGGTATCAAATCTTTGAGTTTTTCCACGATTTTTTTAGATTTCTGATAAACAAATTGGGTATGACTAATGAATGATAATGCATCCACTTTTTGTGAGTTTAGTAAGATATCAACTTTAACTAGATTTGATTCACGATAACCGATTAATTCATAGTCTAATGATGCATAACCTTTGGTAACTGATTTCAATTTATCAAAGAACGAATAAATAATTTCAGCTAACGGAATTTCGTAGATCAAGATTTTTCTTGTACTATCTACTTCTTTCATTTCTTGGTATTCACCTCTAAAGTTTTGACATAATTCCATTATTGAACCAATGAACTCATCTGGTGTTGAAATCGTTAATTTAACAAAAGGTTCTAACATTGCCTTGATTTTATTTCTTTCAGGCATCTTAGCAGGATTATCAACCTTAATGGTTTCGCCATTTGTTAAATTACATTCATACATAACTGATGGAGCTAAAAGAATTAAAGGAATGTTATATTCACGCACAATTCTTTCGCGAATTACATCCATATGTAATAAACCTAAAAAACCACAGCGAATACCAAAACCTAATGCGTTAGATGTTTCATATTCATACTCTAAAGCCGCATCAGTTAAAACAATTTTTTCCATAGCTACTTTTAAGTTTTGGTAATCAGCCGTATCAACTGGATATAACCCAGCATAAACCATCGGCATTATCTTACGATAACCTGGCAAAGGTTTATCGCAAGGATTATCAACAGTGGTAATCGTATCCCCTACATGAATATCGCGAATGGTTTTAATTGAAGCAGCTACATAACCCACTTCACCCGCTTCTAAATAATCCTTTTTTTGCATATTAGGATTTTTAATCCCTACTTCAGTAACAATATATTTAGCACCATTAGCCATGAATAAGATTTCATCACCAACTTTTAATTGACCGTCAAACAATCGAATAAAACAAACTACACCTTTGTGCGGATCATAGTAACTATCAAAAATTAATGCTTTTAATGGATCGTTCTTTTCAGCTTTTTTAGGAGGCGGTATTTTCTTGATAATCGCATCGATAACATCTTCAACATTCAATCCTGTCTTAGCAGATATCAACGGAGCGTCTGAACAATCAATCCCGATTGTAGTTTCAATATCATTTTTTACTTTTTCGACATCAGCTGATGGTAAATCTACTTTATTGATTACAGGAATAATTTCTAAATTATTTTCTAACGCTAAATAAACATTAGATAATGTTTGCGCCTGAACTCCTTGAGTAGCATCAACTACTAATAAAGCTCCTTCACATGCCGCTAGACTTCTAGATACTTCATACGTAAAATCAATATGACCTGGTGTGTCAATCAGATGAAAAGTGTAATCTTCATTATTTTTATTAAACTTAAGCTGCGCAGCATTAAGTTTAATCGTAATACCACGTTCTCTTTCTAATTCCATGCTATCTAAAAGTTGATCCTTCATCTCTCTTTTAGATACTGTTCCAGTTATTTCAATTAAACGGTCACAAAGTGTTGATTTACCGTGATCAATATGAGCAATAATGCTAAAGTTACGTATGTTTTTTTTATCCATATATTTAGTCTGACTTAGTTTTATTATGCGCTAATTTTAAATTTAATGTATTTAATAGAACGCTTTCTTAATTTAGCCGGGAAATTAATGTATTTTTTAGAAATCTTAAGATGTGATCATCAAACAATGAAGTATGTTGTCGGAAAATAAACAAACAACATTGATATGATCACTGTCCAAGCTATTTTAGGGTTGTTAATAACATCTGTAGCTGAACCATATACAGAATATGTGTTGTTGTCTTTAGTGTTATAAACATGCGGAATCGTCGCAATATAAATACCATAAATTAATGGATATATCATCCCAGGGATTAAGTAAGATCAAAACTTCTTAATTCCATTTGATGGCGCATAGACAAATTTAACAAAACCACAAACAACAAATACGATCGGATTGATCAGATGAACAAAAATACCTCTAGCAAAATTGATCGGAATTTTGATTCCCTCATATCCATCGTGCAGAGCGTTTAATATTAAATTATATCCAACAAAGGTGAATAAGATATAAACAATACAAGCAATTAAAAACTTATCATTTTTTAAGAAGCTGTGCTTTGGAAAAAACACATAAAAAAACGAGAAAATTAATAACAATGTATTACTTTGGTTGGTAAATTTATCAATCACGGTATAACCATTTTTAAAGTTCTCAACCATCATCATGTTCTTACTTATTTCATTCGTTTGCAATGAATCAATTATCCTTTGAACAATAAACCCAAAAGTAATTAAATTAAGTAAGAACACAAAAAAGAAGATTTTTTGCGTTCGATCTAGTTTATATTTGAATCAATAATCAAAGCTTTTAGTTTCCGTATCTAATGTATTCATAATTAATTTGTTAAGTTTTTATATTCTTATCATTTTTCTTATTTAGTTTTGTTTATCAACATAATTTTGTTTGTATTTATTGGATATCTTATTTACTCCTAGTCATACCAAATAACAAGTTAATGGTAATCAGATCAAGATTAAGAATGCTACTACTGGATAAGCAACCTGCGGATAATCTTTTGTATTAGTCGCTATATCATACACTGTATAAGTTGTTCCATCCTTAGTTTTATAAACAAAAGGAATTGTTGATGTATATATTGAATAAATAATCGGATATATACTAATCGGAATCAAATACTGATGGTATTTCTGTAACCTTATATTTGGGTCGTATATGTACTTAATAAAACCACAAATAATAAATATGACCGGATTAAATAAGTGTTTGTATAAATCAACAAATAATCTAAAGCCTTTTTTGCTTAAAGCATAACCAATCTTTTTCTGGCTAGCTGCTAGATCTGAATTTGGTGAGACAACCGCTCCGATCGCATTAACAGCACTAATCGTATTATAAATAAAGAAGGTAAAGAAAATATAAGTAATACAAGCAATTAAAAACTTATCATTTTTAAGAAAACTATGTTTCGGAAAAAAGATGTAAATGGTTGAGAAGATTAGTAACAAAACATTACTTTGATTCGTAAATTTACCAATTACAACGAATGCATCCTTACCATTATAAATAGCTGCAAAGATTCCATGAAGTACTAATAAAAATCCGATGATATTTGTAAAAAACACAAAAAGAAAGATCTTTTGCGATTTATTTAATTGATTTTTATATCAATTTTTAACACTAAATTTTCTAGGATTCAATGAACTCATACAGATTTTATTTTCAGGTAAAACAGCGGCTCTTTATTCTTTTTAAAAGTTTATAAAATGCTTTTAAAAAAGAAAAATGAACGATTAAATTCAAAATAACTTTGAATAAGCGTTCTTTTCTTTATTTCGTTTAGTTTTCTAGTGGTGTAGTACTCTTAGGTGGTACGTAGTATTTTGTGTTGATTTTTCTTGCCCCGAATCAAATAAGAAAGAATGTAATTGGGAAATAAACAAAAATCATTCCAATACAGATAGGTCAAGCTAATTTAGGATTTTTAATAACGTTTGTTGGCCCACCGTATACTGAATAATACTCACCATTAGCATGTGAATTATAAACATACGGAATAGTTATCACATAGATTAAGTAAATAATCGGATAGATCATTCCAGGGATAACAAACGCTTTGAAAGATTTAATTTTTTCAACAGGGTTAAATACAAATCTTAAGAAACCACAAACAATAAATACAACAGGGTTGATGAAGTGTAAGGTAATACTTGCAGCAAAAGCAGCTATTCTATTTTCATTTAATAAAGCTGCATAACCTTTATCTTTAGCCGTTAAATTTAAGATCAAGTTATATCCCACAAAAGTAAATAGGATATATGTCATACAAGCAATTAAGAACTTCTCATTTTTAAGTAAGCTGTTCTTTGGATAGAACACATAGACAAATGCAAATACTAATAATAAAAGATTACTTTGATTCGTAAATTTATCAACTTCCGTAAATCCGTTTCTAAAAACTCTTTTTTCAGCAGGACCTATATTGTTGTGCATTAAACTATCTATAAAAGAATAGATAACAAATCCTAAGCCAACAATATTCAATAAAAACACAAAAAAGAACATTTTTTGCGATTTATTTAATTTGTTTTTGTATCAATTTTTAATACAAAAACGCTTATTATCTAAATTAGTCATTTTATTTAATTACTTTTCTTAATTTATCTTCTTTGCAAAGAATGAACCTAAAGCTCCGAATAATCTTACGTCACGAACAGTTAGTTTTTTGTTGTTTACTAAGCTAGTTAGCGCTTGAGTTTGAATAGCTGAATTATTAGCAGTCATAGCAATAATAGTTAATAATTCTGATTGAGATAAGCCTAATGCTTTATTAGAATCAGTTAATCATCCAGCACCTAATTTATCAACATCACTGTAACTAATTTGTTTAACATATGTTGCAATTCTTCTTAAACTACCTTTAACGAATAATGTGTTGTTTAGATCGTAGTTTTCTTCTTTTTTGTTACCGATGTATCCAACAAATCTTTCAAAAGCAGAAGCAGGAATCAAGTTGATCATTTTCTTGATTTCTTCTAGTTTCTTATCGTAACTTAAAGGATTGTTCTTATCATCTTTTTTGAAGTAGTCGTTACTTGGAACTCTAGTTTCATCAGTAATTCTGTTAGCTAGACTATCTAATTCACGTTCAGACTTAATTGAATCAACATAAGCAATTAAGTTATCTTTGTTTCCGTATCCAAAGAAAGTACCTTTTTCACCTGATGAACTGTATGTTGTGAATAAAGCTGATTTAACTTCTTCCGCGATAGGAGCTGAACTATCTTTAAATACTAATCCAGCAAATCCATATTGAGGAGATTTAGGAGAATCTTCACTTACAGAAACTTTGTAAGTTAATGAACTGTTGTTTCAATAGTTAGCTTTAGTAATTTTGCTAGCTTCAGAGCTTACAATATTCTTTCAGTTAGATCCTTTTGATCCTAATATACCATCAGGGTTAGCATCAAATTTAGTTAATGGGTTGTTATCAGAAGATGCACTATTAGCTGCATCTAAATCAACTGGTAATGATCAAGTGGCAAAAGCGACTTCACCAGGTTTAATGCTAGTTTTAGCTATTTGTTTGAAGTTTTGTAAATTATTTCTTAATAATCATTGAAGAGTGTATAAGTATTTGTAATAATTGAATGTTAATTCTGAACTAGGATTCTTATCTAATCTTTGATCATTTCACAGATTATTAACAATACCATTTAATGTACTAAAACTATTATAAACACCTTTAGATGTTTTGTCGCTTAACGATGAAAATACCGAAAACTGATAAACATTTCTTATAACATTTTTCAATGTAGTTTGATCTATCCCAAATGAAGATCAAACGCTACCGTCTTCAACCTTATAAAACTCTTTAAACTCTTTACTTGATTTAATGAATTCAGTTTTGATTTCATTAGTTAATAAAGATGAAGAGATAATAGAACCTAAAACTAAATTTAAAGCTAATTTTAGATTTTCTCATTTACTAAATTGTTCATCTTCAGCTTTAATATCTATAAAGGTATTTTGACTTTTACTATTAATTAAAACTGTTTCAACTTTTAATTTAGTTAACAATTCTTGAATTTTAGCATCTCTAGCTTCACGTTTCTTTTTAACGTTATCTTGGATACTCTTATTTGTACCTTCTGTTGAAGGAGTACCAGTTAACCCAAAAGTAGCTAAGTAGTATTGTTCTAAACCGTTATATGAACCATCAGCTGATCTTACATAAGGTAATTTAGCTGCTATACCATTGTTACCTGGTTGGTTGTTTTTTTGATTATCATCAAACGCTTTAGCACGTTCATAGATTTTAGCTCTAACGTTTTGCACTTGAGTATCTAAATCAAGAGCTCTTTGGTATTCAACTTGAGACTTAACTAAATCATTAACTAAGTCATAAACTTTTTTGAAGCTAGTTTTAAAACTGAAGTTCCCGCCATCTTCAATATTAAAGATGTTGTTTTTGCTTTCAGGAGTCTTTATAGCTTCTTCATACATCTTACTTAACGCTAAGTATAAGTTTAATGTTTGGTCTTTATCGTAGTATGACTTAACTTGGTTTTCTAAGCTGAAATCATATTTTTCATTATCAGCTAAACTTACAGATGATTTTAATAATGAACGGTAAGCTAAGAATTCTTTTTGTTTAGAAATATCTCTGCGCTTATCCATATTATTATTTAAATAGTATTCACCACCATCTATAGCAATAACATGAATTCCATCTTTACCTCTAGCAAAAATGAATTTGTCAGCTTTTGTATTTTTAGCAGCAGCAGGAGTGGCTGCAGCGGGAGCAGCAGGAGCTGGAGCCGATGAACCTTCTGACGAAACGACCATATCAGCAGCTCTAGACATCGGTTGAGATGAAGGTGTCATTTGTTTCCCATCTCACTGAAAGATTTCAAAAATCTTCTTATTACCAGCAGCTAAATCAGCATAAGCTTGATAGTACGGATCTTTAGTTCTGTTAGTGCTATCAGTTTTTAATAATGAATCGTTTGCAACTGCTTGATCTCAAGTTGAAGTTGTAGTTGATCCACTAGAACTATCCGGAGTTCTAATGAAGTTGTTCATTAAGTTGGTTTCATCTATTGAAGATTGAACATTACCTACATTATCTTTGTTAGGATTATTAGTTTGTCTTAGATATTGTTGAACAAAGGCAGCACTAAACGATACATCATAACTATTAAACATGTCAGATGCAGTCATTAACAACTTACCACCAGCATCAGATGAGAAGTTGTTCGGAATATCAATTCCTTTAGTCTTGTCGTTTACATAACTATCTAAACCATTGCGAATGAATTCGTTATAAGCTCTCATTCCTTTATTTTCATCGAATGGTTGATCTTTAGGGTTTTTGAACGCTTGGAAATTATATCCAGCAACTAATGAACTAGCATTAACAACACGGTCATTGAAAATAGAATTTAATCCGTCTTTTGGAGTATCATTAGTAAATACAATTCTAGATACTAAATTAGGATTTTCATTAGTTACTCAACTATCAAAAATATTAGCTTGGATTTGCGCTAAGAACTCTTTATTGTTTTGTTCGTTATCAGTTTTACTAAATCCTCCATTAGTAAACTTGATATTTTTTCAATTTTCTGGATTGCTTAATGTTTCTCTTGATGGAATTTTAGTTAGGTTTGAATAAACTGTTAAACCATCTGTGTTTGTAGATGTAGTTGGTGCGTAGTTTAAATATTGAGTTTCAAAAACAGAGTCAAGGAAATCCCTAATGATCTTTTGGTTTAATTGATTTTTTAGATAGCTTTCTTTAGTACCACCATTAGAGTCATATAATTGTGTTTGTAAAAGATCTTCATATTCATTACCATGAAGTTTCTTATTATCTTTAATTGATGTATCTAATTGATCTTTGATATCATCACTAAAGTTTTCGTATTTGTTTTTTAAAACTTGAGATTTTGAATCTTTGTAATAATTAGATAAAGATTCTGCTAACAATGTTGATAATAAAGTTTGAAAACCTTGGTTATTTTTTAAAGCAGTTGTTAATACAGATTGCGCTTGTAGTTTATAACCGCCTAAAATACTTTCATCACCATTTACAAAACCTTGGTTGATATTATTTTCACCATTGTTACTGTAACCTGTATTGAATCTATTAAGTTGATTGTTAGCAACATTGCCACAAGAACTAGCAATGATTCCAGCGAAAGAAATTAAAGACAATAAGGATATTTGTCTTGTAATTCTTCGTTTTTTATTATTGTTTTGAAACATCAGTTTTACTCCAATTTAAAATTTTACTACTTTTTATTTAATTCTTTAGGGTCCATCTTAAACCTAAAGCATCATATAAACGTTTATCATTAACACTAATAAGTTGTTGACTGTTAATTATTGCTAGTTCAGCGTTGTTTTGGTAAGAACTATCAAATGCGTACTTAGCTATCACAGATAGTAATTCATTAACCGATAAACCTAGACGATTGTCTGCGCTTGTTAATCAAGATTTTCCACCCAATTTACTTACATCATTAAAATTAATTTGTTTAACATAAGTGGTTCAATTTGTTAACGACTTAGCTGCTCTGTATGGTTTGAATCCTTCAGGTTGAGTAGTTAAATCAGTTGAAGTTTTCTTATTCTCTCCGATGTAACCAACAAATTTTGTATAAACGTTATCACTTAAAATCTTCTTATCACTTAATGTGTTTATTAAGGTAGTTTTTCTTTGACTAAATTCGATCGGTTTACCATTAGCATCAGTTTCAAATAAATTAATATTAACCTTAGCTCTTTTTAGTAATTCTACGAAAGTATCTAACTCACGATTACTAGTTAAAGAATTAACGTATTTAATAACTTCATCTAAAGAACCACCGAATGAGTATAAGATACCATCTAATCCAGATTGTTCAAAATTATCAAATAAAACTGATTTAACTTCATCATTTAAGTTAGCTGTTGAGTTTGCTACACTTAATCCATTGAATCCATAAATACGTTTATCAGTTGCTGCGTCATCACCAACAGTTGAATAATTAGTGTTCTTAGCCTTTACATTTGGATCGCTATCAACAGTTTTATTGATATTAATAAAGTCAAACTTACTTCCTTGTAAGTAATCAGGGTTAGCGATAAATTTATTGAAATCTACTTTATCTTGAGTAGCAGCAATATTACCGTTTTCTTCTAACTTAGTTCCACTAGTTAATGTTCAAGAAACATTAGCACTAATACCTCTTGTAATTTGGTTAGATAAGATCTTCTTGAATTCTGCTAAGTTATCTTTAATTAAATATCTAAATGTGTTTATATATCTTAAATAATTAATTGAAGCATTGTCATTTGGATCAGTTATAGTAGTTAGACTATTAAAGTAATTTTCTAAAACTTTTTTATATTCATCTTGAGTTGTTCAAGAACCATATTTAAGTTTATCTGTTTTTGTTTCTCAAGTACTTTGAATGAAATAAAAATCAACTACATCTTTGATTTGCTTCGCTTCAATGTTTTCATAATCTTTAAATTCATGTTTAGAAGCATCATAGAATTTCTTGAAGTCTTCATCATTTAGATAGAATTGTTTTCTAAAATTATTAGCTGAAGTTGGTAACGCGATTGTTGCGTTGATAGCAGCATTAATCCCAACATCATAACCACTATCATATCTAGAAGTTACAAAAACATTTTGTGAGTATAATTGAGAACTTACACCATTAAGAAGTAATGTATCGATTGCAGCTTTAATACTCTTATCATAATTAGCTTTAGCATCGTTTACTACTTTATTAAATAATTGAGTTAAACCTGTATCTTTTGTAGCTAAACTTGCTTTATCTAGCAAGTTGTTTTCAACTAATAATTCTTTGTAGTAACTTTCAATACCTAAATAAGTCCCATCACTAGCTGCTGGATGAGGTAATTTAGCAGCTAATCCAATGCTAGGTGATTTGTTTGATTTAACTAAATCATCAAACATCTTAGCTCTTTCTAAAATCTTATCTCTAACATTTAAAGCATCGTTTCTAACTTTTTTAGCATAGTTATATTGAGCTTTATTTTTAGCTAGATCTGAAAGAATAGTTGAAACTTTTTTTAAAGAGTCTAAAAATTTCTCATTACCTTTTTTATATAAGAATGACTTATCATTATTCACTGCATTTAGTAAGAACTGCATTATCAAGGTAATGTTGTTGTCATCAAAATATTTCTTAACAGATTCTAATAAGTTAAATTGATAAGTTTTTTCGCTAAAGTATTTAGGAAACTCACTATTCTTTAATAATTCATTTCTGAATAATAAGAATTGTTTTTGTTTCTCAATATCTCTAGTGTTACCAGTTAAGTAATAGTTAGCACCATCAATAGCAATGATATGAATACCATCCTTACCTCTAGATAAGATGAATTGCTTAGCTATTTTGTTTACATCTTCATTTGTTGATTTAGGTCTGATATATTCATGAATACTAGCTTCACCTTTTGCGTATTTCTTATATACACTGTAGTAGCTATCATCTGCAATCTTATCAACTAAAATACTTGATTTAATTTTTTCAGATATTTCTTTTAATTGATTATCGTTTGAAGTTAAATCTAATTTAGTTGAATATTTAGAATTAGTATCTATTGTAGTATCAGCAAAGATAAAATTCTTCATAATGTTGTCCGGATCAAGTGTAACCGATGCTACTGCATTATCCTTATCAACATTATTAACTAAATCTTGATATTGTTGTACATAAGCAGTACTAAAAGCAACATCAAAAGAATTAAACATTTCGCTAGCAGTCATTAACAACTTACCACCAGAATCTGATGAAAATTGATTTAAAAAATCTACTGTGTAGTTTTCTGGATTGTAATAATTATTCAACCCATCGTTAGCTACTAATTGTTTGAATCCAGTCGATAGTTTAGGTGAAGTTTTATCAACAACTTTATTTGGATCAGTAAAAGCTTGGAAATTGTAAGTAGCTCTAAGATCATCACCCAAAATTTTTTTATTAAATATCTGATCCAATCCACCTCTAATATCTTCATTAGTAAATACTAATCTAGATACTAAATTCGGATTTTCTTTTCTAACTCATTGATCAAAAACATACGATTGAAAATCAGCAAACATCTGTTTATTGTTTTGCTCTGATTTATTATCTGTGTAACCTTCAGCATAAAACTTGATGTGTTTTCAATTTTCAGGCTTACTTACTTCGTCGATTAAAGGATTAGCAACAGGTTTATTATCATCATTAAAATAACCTAAATAATCATTTTGGAAAACTAATGATGAGAAATCAGTAAAGACATTAGTAAGAACTTGTTTGCGTTTATAAGCATCAACAGTTCCGCCGTTAATATCTAATACATCTGTTTGTCTTCTAACTTCAAAATTTCTTCTAAATTGATTTCTTAAAGAAGTTGTTTCACTTTCTAACTTAGTATCAGCTTCTTTCTCTCAATTTCGATATTTTTCAACTATTTCAGAAGATGCATTATTTTCATATCAATTCTCTAATGAATCTGCTAACAAATATCTAGCAAAATTGTTAAAACCTTGATCGTTTTCAAGTGAGTTTTGAAGAACTTCATTGAAAGAACCGACACTAGAGTTACTAAAATTTCTTGGATTAGACTCAGTCTTAAAAAGTCCGTCTAAGACTTGTTTTTCCACAGCACTAGAACAGCTGCTGGCAACTAAGCTCATCACAGATATGCCACTTAATAAAAAGGAAGTTGCAAGAATTTTATTTCTTTTGTTTTTAAACATGAATTTAGATATATAAATAAATGAAGAAACACGAGGGATTCTTCAACTATATCGTTTTTTATTATACTATATCACTATTTTATGTATTTATCAACGCAAACGTGAAAGATTGAAAAAGTTTTCTAAATGAGGTTCTGATAATTTGATTAAACTAATTACACAAATTATTAAAATGGGTAACCTTAAAGTTTCTTTAATCACTCTTGGAATTAAGTAAGCGCTTAAAATAAAATCTTTGGATTTTGGTTTTTGATGAACTACATTAATTAAGAATTCATTAATTGATATTGTTCCTAACACTAATGAATAAAGAATCGATAAAGTAATCATCATAGTCGAAACATATAAAAATAGTTTAATCGATTCTTTAGTTTTTTTATTTCTTAAGTATAGCAATCAACTTATGATTTCTGAAAAAATAAAAAATAAACCAATAAATACGAAACTTAGTGTTGATCCAAACGAATTGTTTCTTATCAATATTTTTTCTGTGTCTGTATTGTTGTATAAAGATAAAAAGATGAACCCCGAAACACAGAATCCAATAATTAAAACTTGTTGAAATAAAAAATCTAAGGAATTAGAACTGTATTGTTTTCTAATTCGATAAATCGAACCAAACAGAGAAGCAGTAAATACAATCATCGGTTCTTGAATAGCATAAAGTCAATACCATACACCACCTTTACCTAAAATAAATGAAAGTGTATCAGTTAAAAAACCTATTGGTATAGCAGTAACTGGACCGAAAATTCAACCAATTAAAGCTAATCCTACTCAAGAGATTCCTAAACTTATCGTGGGACCTATCTTTATAACAAAAAAACCTAAAACAACTTTTAAAGCTATAAACATAGATAAAAAAGAAATAAGGTAAATGTTATACCTTAATTTAAGTGGTCAGAACGGTAAAAAAAACCTAATGATTGCTAATTTATTTATCGGTTTTTTAGCAACATCAAACTGATTTTTAATAGCTATTTTTTGCAATATTAGAATACCTTATTAGATGAATCGCTAGAATTATTTCTTTCGAAAATAGAAGTTATTTCGTTAGCTGCTTTTTTGATTTCTTCTGCATATTTATCAACAGCTTCATCAATTTTTTCTTTATCAATTTTTGGTTTGAAGAACATTGAAATCACAATTAAAAATATAATTGCCAAAGGTATTGAAATTAATCCTATTCAAATAATTTTAGTAACTTCATAGACTGTATCAGCAGGAATCACTACAGCCTCTTTTGAAAAGAAAATTTTCGAAGGAACTGAATACAAGTGTTTAATTCCATCAAGTAATGAACCTCCAGAATAAGGACTAAAGAATGGCGAAAAAGAATAAAACACTATGAATAATAATAGATAAATTAATGGTTTAATTCTAAAACTATATCTTAAGTTGTCATTAATATGAGGAGGTTTTACTTCTTTATTAGTGTATGTAGAAATTAAAGCGATAGCATTTTGAGATTTTTTAAGCGATGTTTTACCTATTGCTGAAGTTATGTATGTATAAGCGCAAATAATATTTACAGCAACTAATAATAACGTAGAGGTAGTATTTATCGGAGATAGTATTGGATAATTTTTATTATCTATAGCAGATACAAATGTTGGTATTTCTTGATTTTGATATAAAACGAAGTATCAAGCTAATAACCCTAACCCAAAAGCAGCGAATATTAAACATATTACAGAAGCTAAGTAGTTCAATATAATCATTAATTTAGATTTTTCTTTAAATAAGAAAAATTTACCAATATCAGATTCAGATTTAACAACGATCGAAGCAAATTGTTTGTAATCAGGTTGACTGATTGAAGAAATGATTTTTTCTAAATTTTCTTTCAAATCAATAGAGGAACCTAATGGAACACTAAAAGAAGTTTTTTTATTTAATTCTTCTTCATCCTCGATATCAGATACTGTTGGTGATGAATTAATATCATTCTTATTATTATTTATTTCTTCATCATTACTTTCAACTACATTTTTTTCTTTTTCATTGACTTTAGGTTTGTCAATTATTTCATCAAATGATTTATTAAAAGTATTAAGAATGAAAATATCAAGATAATTGATATCATCATTAGCATCATCAAATGAGTCGTAAGAAACCAATTTATCGCTAGTATATTTGCTAGTTGTAAACTTGTTAAGTTTATTTAAAGCAAATTCAACATATTCCAAGTTATCAGAAGCATTTTCAGTTTTACTAGCCAAAAATTTATAAATAGCAATCTGTTTAAATAAAACAGCTCTAAACGCCTCATTGTTCTTTAATTCAGTTTCAAACTTTTCACTATTTAAAATTGTGTTAAGTTTGTATTTAATTTTATCTATAGTTGAATTAAGTTCTATCGACATATTTAATCAATACCTCTTATGATGAAATATTTAAGAGATTGGTAAGGATCAGCCAAACTTCTTTTATTATTAATATCTAATTTTAACAAATCAACAATAAAATCCTTTATTACTTTATCAGATTTTACATAAATATCTCTATATGTATATTTTAACCAATAAATATTAACGCCCATTTTTTTAGCTATATCTTCATCAGATAATTTCATTTTTTTACCAAGCAATAAGAAATATATTTTACTAAGCATCGTAATCAGAGTAGAAATAATTTCGCTTGGTTGCCTCTTATTATCAATTAGATCCTGATATATATTTAATATTTCTTGAACATTATTATTGATAATCTCTTTAGCTAAGTTGTAGATTAATGTATCCGAATGATCAATTATTATTTTATCTATCTCTTCACGGTTGTTTAAGCTTTCTTCATCAACAAATTCCAATTTTTTAATTTCACTGCATATTAGTCTTGCATCGTTATTAGTATTTTTATCAATAAAATAAGGAAGTCAATTTGGATAATTTTTATTTAACTTATCTAACTCTTTTGTTATGAAATTAAACTTAGAATTATTTTTACTATCTAAGCTTTTTATCTCATTTTTACCGTCAATTTTTAATAAATCTGTTTTTTTATAATCATATTTACTATCAACTATTAAAAAAACTTGTTTAGATGAATTATTAATAGTATTTATTAACGCTTTACTACTATTTAAATCAAATTCTTTATATAAAAATGCGGGATTAATAATTGCTATAATTTCATTCGAATTATTGTTGAATAACCCAGTACTTAAGTATTGAGATAAATTAGTATTTTCATCATAGTTAACTCAAACAATATTTTTATTCTTATTTTTCTCTCTTAAATTTATTTGAGCTAAATATAAATCGTCACAAATCACTAAATAAGACACTTTAGATTAACCTCATCACCCACATATTACTGATAAATAAATAATAAATTAATAAATAGTAATAAGGTGTTCAATTAGCTAATTCAGATAAATTTATAACGAAATAATTTATTTGAAAAGTTTCTATAATCATAAAAAAGACATTATGCAAGATTTCTAAATACGGTCAAATAACATTAAATGGGAATAGAAAAAGATTTAAAAAATAGATACTCATAATAATAGGACTCAAAATTATTGATCAAAATATTATCAATAAATTTATCTTCCCATAACCATTAATAATCAAACCGCCTAACACTATATTGATAAGCACACTCGAAATTATTGATTTAGCAAAATTATTTATTTTTTCAATTTGATAAATTGCAGTTATTACAGATACACTTAAATAACTTAGCATATAGGAATAGCTCAGAAAAGCATATGGATTAAATAACAATAATACTAGTCCAGAAATCGCTAAAACTAAAAAACTTATATCCTTTTCCTTTATAATTTTCTTAAGAATAAGATTAATAAATAAACATAGTAATATTCGTGTTACTCCATAACTAAAACTCAATAAGTAACAATAAAAAATTAATATCGGAAATGATACAAAATTACCGATAATTTTTGATTTTTTAAATATTTTTTGAATAGTTATATTTATTAAAGATAAATGCAACCCACTAACAACTAATAAATGCGCTATTGATAGGTTTAATATCTGGTTATATATAACTCTATTATCATTGTTTCTAATATTAAATATCGTTAATAATAAAAATCCTCTTGATTGTTTTCTTTCGTTTGTATTAAGATATTTCAAAATTATTTTTCTAAGATCATATTCTTCTGGTATCCTATCTAACAACTCTTTAAAACTAACCCCTTTAATATCAAGAAAATAATAAATAAGATAATACCCTAAAAATAAAACAAATAATACGCAAATAAAAATTGCTATTTTGCAATTAAACAAAAAGAATGAAACAATAAAAAAACTACGCCTAGGATTCCTATCAGTATCCATTGTTGTTTATTAAATGTATAACCCAACAATCAAATGGAAACTAAACAGAACATCAATGCTAGTCCGTAGTTTTCTTTTATGTTTATTCTTCTTTTTAATTCCATATACAAGATATGGAAAAAAATCTTATTTTAAAGAATTTAATTTATCTTCTTTTAGTTTTAACTCTTCTTGATAGTTATTTAATTTTTTAACTTCAGCCTCGTATTTTTCTTTTGGAGCTTTATTCTTGAAGTTTTCATTATTAACTATATTTAAACTTCTTTCAACTTCTTTTTGAAGTTTTACTATTTCAGCTTTTAATTTATCAATAATTTTTGACTTATCATTCTCATAAACAACATAGAATTCATTATCATCTGATGCTATCAAGAATAAATCGTCAAGTTTTTGGTCACTTATCTTAATAAGATTTATGTTTTCTGTTTTTAAATATTTAGTTAAGTCTTCAATATAACTTACATCATTCTTGTAAAGAACGTTTAACTCTGTTTTAGATTTCAATTCGAAACTTTGTTTGAAATTTCTAATCTTAATAACTATTCCTAAAATATTATCAAAGTTAGATGTTTTTTGTTTAATATCAATTAAGCTTGGTCATTTTTCAAGAATGATTGAAGGTTTTTTATTACTAAATTCAAACACATTGTATAGTTGTTCAGTAATAAATGGAACAGAGGGATGAAGCATAACTAATAAATTCCTAAACATTTTATTAGCTAGATCATATTTAGCTTTAGATCATCCGTTTTTCTTATTGAATTCAATATAAACATTAGCAAAATCATCTCAAATGAAATCACTTAATTGTTTATTTGACAGAGCGAAACGATATTCCTTTAATTTATCTTGAACACCTTCATTAACATCGTTAAAACGGTTAATAATTCAATAATCTAAACTATCTAACCCTTCATCAGTTAATTTAGTTACATCAATTAAGCTAATATATCTAGCTAAATTTCATAGTTTATTTAAAAATGAAGCTGCTGCATTCATTTTTTCGGTATTATACGAAACATCTTCACCTGGCGAAGTATTTGATGTTAAGAATAATCTTAAAGCATCTGAACCATATTCATCAATTACCTGAATTGGATCAATTCCATTATTAAGTGACTTCGACATCTTGCGGTTTTGATCATCTAATATCAAACCATGCAATAATAAGTCTTTGAATGGAATTGATTTTTTAAGCAATCAAGACATGATCACCATTCTTAACACTCAAAAGAATACAATATCATAAGCAGTAACTAACAATGAATTAGGAAAATTATCAGCAAACTCTTTATCATCAATTCCTTCATTAAAACATATTAAAGGTCACAATGCTGATGAGAATCAAGTATCCAAAACATCCGGATCTCTTATGTAATCTTCACCTGGTGAAGTTATACTTACTTTAATATCTTCAGAATTATTCTTATTATATCAAGCTGGTATTTGATGACCTCATACAAGTTGTCTTGAAATACATCAGTCTTGATTAGAATCCAATCAATTATTAATCGTATCTAAGAAACGTTTAGGATAAATTTTGATATTATCAGGATTGTTAACTAATTTTTTAATCTCATCAACAAATTTAGTTGTAATCAAGAATCATTGCTTCGATAATAACGGTTGAATAATTGTATTAGAACGATCAGAATAACCGATATTACTTACTATTTCTTCAAACTTAACGTATTTGTTTTCTTTAATTAATTTATCAACAATTAGTTCTCTAGCTTGATAAACATCAACACCTTCAAATTCTAAAGCTAGTTCATTAAGTGTTCCGTCAAAGTTAATACAGCTTAATTCTGGTAAATTATGTTTTTTAGATAATGCATAGTCATTATGATCATGCCCTGGGGTACATTTCATAACCGCACTACCAAAGTCGATGTCAATGTATTCATCGACTAAAATCGGAATTAATTGATTGTTCAATGGATTAATCAATTTTTTATCGTGATATTTTAAATATCTTTCGTCATTAGGATTAACAAAAACAGCCACATCAGCATAGATTGTTTCAGGTCTAGTTGTAGCTATTTCAAGATAATCTTCGCTATCTTCTAGATAATACTTAATATAATGTAATTTTTGCGTTGTTTCCTTATTGATTACTTCAATATTTGATATAGCAGTATTTAGTTTAGTGTCCCAGTTTACAAGTGTATATTTCTTAGTTATATATCCTTGTTCATAAAGTTTTACAAAAACATCTAAAACATATTTATTTGACTGTTCTGATAAAGTAAATTTTTCTTTTTTTCAATTAAGAGCTAAACCTAACGATTTAGCTTGATTCTTAATTGTTTTAGATGATTCTTGTGCTCATTTATAGATGTTATTAAAGTGGGTTTGGCGATCGTCTTTTTTGTAATCAATATTATTGCTTCTTTGAATTGATTCGAATTTTGTTTGCGTAGCAATCCCTGCATGATCAGTACCAGGAATTCAATTAATGTTTCCAGTTACTAACTTTTTATAACGAACAATTAAGTCTTGAATCGATAAATTTCAAGCGTGACCAATATGTAATTTACCCGTTAAATTAGGTGGAGGCATAATCACACTAAACGGTTTTGTGTCAGATAAACAAAAATCAGATTTTTGATTAGCATAATCAGTATCTAATCAAAAATCTACAACACCTTCACTTATGTATTTATGATCGTATTTTTGGTTTAAATCCAGTTTTTTTAATTGTTTCATAATTTACGAATTAACATCTATAATTCTTAACATTAAGTTATTTAAATTTTGCTTGTTTTTAGCGCTTATTAGAATGATTTTTTCTTCATTAACCTTAAGAGCATTTAAGATCTTATGTTTATTGTTAGGATAAGCTGATTTAGGGTATTTATCAATCTTGTTAAAGACAATATAATAATCAATTCCAAGAGTTGATAACAGTTTAGTTATTTCCATATCTTGTTGAGTTATTACACCAAGATCAAGAACTAAAAAAATGCCAGCTAAATTTTCTCTATGATTCAAATAATCAGTTAAAAAAGCTGATATTTCTTCTTTTTGAGATTTCTTGATTCTTGCATAACCATATCCAGGTAAATCGACGATTCTCTGATTACTAATCTCATAAAAATTCATAGTAACCGTTCGACCTGGGGTTTTTGATGTATGAGCTATCTTAGCGTTTGCTAGACCGTTAATAATTGTTGATTTTCCAACATTTGAACGACCTATTAAGCACACTTCTTTTTTTGAATCGTTAATGCACTCTTTTAAGCTAGTAGCGCTTTTAATAAAACGATTCATTATGGTTATTTCATTTCCTTAGAATATGCACGCATCATTTGTTTTACTTGAGCTTCAGATGGTTTACGTCCCATTTGAGCATATAAACTGCGAATTTGTGCTTCTGTTATCGGTGGGTTTTTACGCATCTGACGCTTAAAGACTTTAATTGCAATGATGTAACCTAAAATAGCTCCAGCTATTAAGCATAAAGGTATACTCAAACCTAGTGATAATGCTAATTCCATTTTTGTCTCCTAATTACTATCCTTATTTTTCTTATCTTGGTCGTTATTGATATCGCTATTGCGCTTTAAGATATCAGCGCCATTATTTTTATTAATATCGATTTTACCACTCAATAGATAATGACCATATTGATCTTGATCATTATCAAATTCAGTTGTATTAGTTCTTGAATCTAATGATTTTATTTTATTATTATTAGTTTTTTGTGAACGCTTAGATTTTTTGAAATGAACAGTATGTTCTTTCATTTGATCAATTGAGTTTAGTTCAAGTGGGTTTTTAGATAAAACATTACCTCATGCAACTTCTTCCATTCTGTCCATATAATAACTTGGGAAGTTGTTTAGCAAAACAGATTTTGCTACAGAATCCATGTTATCAAAATGTTCTAATGATAATACCGAAATGATTCTAGGCATTATCCCATTTTTTAATAATTCTTCGCGAAAACTTAATGCTTTTATTAAATCTGCGCCACAAGCAATAATGTTAACAGTAGCATAATTATGCGTGTTTAATTCATAGCCAGCTAAATTAATGCCATCCACCATAATATTAACTAAATCCGAAACATGTGGCAAAACAATAAAGGTATCTTTTTTGTTTTGTTTATTAAATTCACATATTGAATATTTTAATTCTTCGTATGTTCCTGGTTGTAATAACAATGTGTTGTTTTGGTATGCGATTGAATTACAAATTGAATTTAAATAATTAAAAGATAAACCCTTAGGAGTATTTACTAAATATAAGAATTTATTGTTGCATTGTTGTAAGTTTGGATCAGTTATAATCGATGATATTAGGTTGATATCAGTATTAATTACTGGTAAATGAACTTTGTTGTGCGCTATAGCGCAAGCAATAACTTTAGCCAGTTCAATTCATTGCCCTAATAATATTAAACGATCAGAATTGATTTGATTTAGTTCATTTTCCAACTCATAATCATTATCGTTAACTTCTAATAAAACAGAGTTAGGTTGTTCTTTAAAAATAACTGCTTTTAATTTAGCTAATGATTGATTACTATCAATCTTATCTGAGTTGAATTCTCAATCCTTATAATTTGTTAAATAGTCATCTAAAACAATATTTCGTCTTTTTAATTCATCTAGTTGATTATTTATTAAATCTTTTAATTTATTAACACGTGTTTGTTGGGTCGGGTAAATATCATTTGCAGTTTCATATAAAACCTTAAATTCTTCACCATAGTATTCAAAACGCTTGATTAATTTGTTTAATTCTTCTTGATCTAGTTGAGTTCTTAATACTTGACTAGTACCAGCAATTTCTGAACCATGCCCAACAACAGTGTTGATATCAACAAAAGCAGGACGATTAGCATTGACTGCATATTGGAACGCTACATCAACTTTATCAACATTGTTAGCATTCAATACACTGATGTATTTATAACCCATCTTCTTAACAATTGTTGAAAAGTCAGTTATTAAATAATCATCATTAGCTCCGCGTTCTTCAAAAGAATTATTATCATAAATAATAACTAAGTTATCTAATTTTTGATTAATAGCAGTTTTAAGAGCTGATAAACCATAATTAGAATTCAAATCAGCACTACTAACAATACAATAAATTTTATTAGTTTTTGTGTAATGAGAAGCTTTTTGTATTAACTTAGAATCTATTGCTAAACCTACAGCATAAGCAAGATTATAACCTGGTTGCTTATTCGAAAAATCGTAAAGATTTCTAATCTTTTTTTCATAAGAAAAATCAATTAGATCATCAACTTTTATATCAGGATGTTTTAATAAGTAAAAACAAGCCCTAATATTAGATCCACCTAATTGTTTTGAAACAACAAGTTTATCATTATAGCTTGCATCTATATCATTAACATCCATAACAAAATAGTTGCGGAACAAGACATAAAGATAACTTGCTGAACCAAATCCATATGCAGCTTTCCCTATAAAACTATTATTGACACTATCAAACATTAAAAATCTAAAGTTATTAACGATTGTATGTGAGTTTTTAGGGAAAGGCTTATTTTGATAAATCGACTTAATAACCATGTTTTTTAATTATTTAAATAATCTTTTATTTTCGTTAGTTTTTAGTTTTTCTCGAAGGTTATTAGGTACCTTAAAGATGTAATTAGAAGATAAATATTGATTCTTTAATAGTGTTAGGATTTGCTCTTCGAATGTCTTTTTAATCGCATCCACAGTACTACGATATTCAATTCTTACCTGATCTATTATACTGGTAATTATACTAGATTTAAAATCGTTTATTCGGTCTTTGATTGGAACATAATTATTAAACCAATCAATCATCTTAGGATATTCATGAAAAATATAACGATATTTAGCAACTAAAAACTTTAAACGATTCTCATCATAAAAACCTTCGCTTTCAATAAAGTTAATGGTCGGTTTTCAAACTACTCTGAAAAAATCACAGTTAGCTAATAAATCGTATTTCAAATAAAAATCGGGAATGTACGGATTTTTACCAAACTTCATATCAAGAGCTTCAAAGAAATTCTTTTTAATTAATATTCCTTGAGTATTAAATGAGTTAGCAAAGATGTAATCAATTGAATTACGGTCAGATAGTTTTTTATCATTCGTAGGAATATCATAAACCCCTTTCATAGGGTTAGATGTTGTAGCAACCATATTTCTCCCTACAATAATCTCAGTAAATTGTTCATTAACTGAAATCATATGCTTAATAGCATCTTGATTAAGAGTGTTTGGCGGTTCTAAAAATAAAAAGAAATGACCTGAAGCATATTTAACTAATTGATCATAAACAAAACCTCTCCCTTTTTGGGTTTGATTTTTATATATTCTTACATTTTGTTCGAATGTTTCAAATCTCTTTAAAACTTGATATGAATTATCCGATGAACTATCGTCAATACAAATAATTTCTATATTCTTATAACTTTGAAATAACGCAGAACTTACTGTGGTTTCTATCGTTTTGGCATTATTATATACAGGTATAAGAATAGAAACTAAGGGGTTTTTTACATGATAAAATTCGGAAGAGCGTGAATTAGTTTCATTCATAACACAAATTGGTTGCTGTATTATTGTTTAATTATAAAAGCATTTTTATTACTTTAAATAGCTTGATTTAAATATTTTTTCTAATAATTTAATATTATTTAAATTATTGTTTTTAATGGCTAGAAAAACTATTTTTCATATTGATTTTGATGCATTTTTTGCTTCAGTTGAAGAAAAATCCAATCCAGAATATATTAATAAACCATTAGCGGTTGGATCTAAATCGCATGGTTCTATTGTTTCTAGTGCTAATTATGTTGCTAGGAATTTCGGGGTTCGTTCGGCAATGCCAATTTTTCAAGCCAAAAAACTTTGTCCTTCATTAATTATTGCTGAAGTAGATTTTTCGAAATATGAAAAAGTATCTGCTTATGTATTTACTTACTTAAGAGATTTTATAACTAAGAAAATAGAAGTAGCTTCAATTGATGAATGTTATTTAGATGTTACAGATATATTAGAAAAAAATAGAAACTTAAGCGCTGTTGAATTAGCAAAAATGATTCAAAGACAAATTTTGGAATTAACTAATTTAACTGTATCTATCGGAATTAGTTCAAATTTATTTTTAGCTAAAATGGCAACAGATCAAAACAAACCTAATGGTGTTTATGAAATCTGGCCTGAAGAAATTAAAGAAAAATTATGACCTATTAACATTAGTAAAATGTATTTAATTGGTTCAAAAAAAATACCTGTTTTAAATGAACTAAATATTAAAAACATCGGTAATTTCGCGCAATTTAAAGATAGAGAAAAATTAATAAGCATCTTTAAGAATATGTACTGAACTCACTACAATCATGCTAATGGTAAGGGAGATGATTTTGTAAATTATGAAAATAGTTCAAGGAAATCTGTTTCAGTTTCAAGAAATATAAGATATATAGTTAGAAACTATGACTCTATTTTAGATATTTTTGATGACTTGTTTGATGAAATTTATCAACGATTAAAAAATCAAAATCTTTTGACTAAAAATGTATCTGTTTCATTAAAGAATAATAAAACAATCTCATTATCATATTCATTTAAGCAATTCATAGATAAGAGATCGTCTCTTTATAATAAAGCTGTTGAGTTGCTTGATAGACTTCATAATGGCGAAATAGTTTCTAATATCGGTATAACTTTTAACAACATTAAAAAGAAGTATAAATACATCCCTAATATAAATATTTATCAAGAACTTTCAAAAGAACAAAAAGACTTAACCATATTAAAAAAAATCGTCAGCGATATTAACAATGAAACTAATAAAGAATTGCTTAATATTGCCGAAGATTTTGACTATTTTAAATATCAGAAATAAGTTCTTTTATTTCAGATAAATCTTTTTTTAAAAGAGATAAATATCTAAATAAACTTTTGTTGTTTCCATAAGGAATTCCAAGTTTTTTACACAACTTAATTCTTTTTATTTTTGTATCTAGATTTAAAGATAAATATTCTATCCAAGATATAGTTTTCGTATTATCTAAATCAGAACTTATTAAATTATTAAACGCTTTTAAGATAGATTCATTACTAGCTTCAGCAATTCCTTTCTTTTTTGAATCTTTTAGTTCATTTATATCGATAAAAGCTTCTTTATATTTTTTTAACTCTTTAATAAGTCTAGATCGGATTTTTTTACCTTGATAATCTGGGTCTAAAAATAAAATAACACCTTTAGTTAAACTTAATTCCTTAATCAAATTAATTTTTTCATTAGATATTTCGGATCCATTTGTCTCTATCGTTTCGCAATCAAAAATACCTTTAAGTTTAACGGTATCAGTTTTACCTTCTACAATGATTATTTCATTTATTCTAGGTTTTCTAGAATTTTCTTTAAATCTGGTGATTTCGCTCATTCTTGATAAAGTGTATAAACATCACTAATTGAACCACCATTCATATAAGCTTCCAATACTAAACTATAAAAGTGGTCTAATTTAACAACTTTAAATTGTTTTTTATCTTTAAGATTTTTTGCTGATTGATCAATTGTATCGGTTATATAAATCTCATCGATTTCTTTGTTTTTATAACACTCATCAAATAATTCAATTGCATTTTTATTTAACAATCCATGAGTTGCCATTACTAAAACTTTTTTAGCTCCATTTTTATGAAGTAATTTAGCTGCAGACATAATCGTTCCACCTGTGTCGATCATATCGTCAACTAAAATACAACATTTGTTAGAAACTTCACCTAAAATATTAATTGATTCAGCAACATTTGGTTTAGGTCTTCTTTTATCAATAATAGCTAAAGGAACGTTAATTGATTCAGCTATTTTTCTAGCTCTTTTAACACCACCATAATCAGGTGAAACCACAACTAAATCATCAATTTTATTATTAACCAAAACGTGGCACAACAAAACAAATGAAGCTTTTAAGGTATCAACCGGAATATCAAAGAAACCTTGCGTTTGATCGCTATGAATATCAGTCAATGTAACTCTATCAGCTCCAGCCTTAGTTATTAAATCAGCTACCAATTTAGAAGTTATCGGTTCTCTACCCGCTGATTTACGATCTTGTCTAGCGTAACCATAATAAGGCATTAATGCTGTTATTGATTTAGCTGAAGCGCGTTTAGCAGAATCAATAGCAACTAATAGTTCCATTAAGTTATCATTCACTGGAGAGTTAGTTGATTGTATAAAAATCACATCTTTATTTCTTAAGGTGCAATCTGGTCTAACAAAAATTTCTCCATCAGCAAATCTTTGAATCGTAATGTCACCAGGCTCAATACCTAATCTAGAACAAACAGATTCTGTTAATTTTTTAGAGGCAGATAAGCCAAAGATTATATGATTTGATTTTATATGCATTGTTAATTATTAATATAACAATTTTATATTAATTAATATATCTAGTTAACCAAATTGCAAGTAAAAATAAAGATTTTTATTTAGTCATTTACTGAAATTTAAAAAAGCGGTGTTTATTTTTTTTGATTAAATATTTTAGAAGATTTTTAATTTTTTAACATTAGTTTTTATAAAAAATTATTAGTTATTTAACAACTAAATATAAGACCATGTAAAATAAATTAAATATAAAAATATATATCTTTGACAAAGATATATTTTAAATCTAATTAAATATCATTTAAAAACCCATTAATTTAAATTAATGGGTTTTGTTTTAAACATTTATTTAATCTTATTTTCTATGATTTAAGTTTTCTTCTTAATTACTTTTCTTCAATTAGTCATCTTCAACTTTAAATCAAACAGAAACTATTATTAATTTCTATATGAATAATTGTCTTATTGTCGCTAATTAAATGAATTTATGAAAGGATATTCATATCTATTTTCTTAAAGATAGAATTCCCTATTGCTATACTCATTACCATTATTATCAATGATAAAATGCCGCGAACCAAAGGAATAAAAAACTACTAAAACTGCAGCTAAAATCGCAATCCCTCTTAGCGTGCCGATATTTTCTAATATTAAGAAATGACTATTCATTTCTAATTTGTATTTAATGAACCATTTTTTATAGCTATAGGCATTACATAAATTTATGAAACTATGAAAATAGTAAATATTGTTACAGCTATTATAATCATGGATATAAGATAAGTATCTTTAGTAGAATCTGTAGATTTCAGAGAATCACCATTAAATACAACTACTTTAACAAGTATTAATACAATATATATTAATTCTATCAACGTTGAAATGATCATACATATCAGAATTGATATGCAACTTGACCCTAAATTTTTAGTCTGACTTTTTAAAAAATTTTATTTAAATCTTTTTAATTGATTACAAATTTAATAAAAGTTAAATTATGCTTTTCAATCAGATATTAATTGACCATTTTCATCTTTCATTTTTCCACATATAGCTAAGACAAAATCAATCATTGCTCAAATTCCTAATCCACCTGCGGTTAATAATTTAGCTATACCTAAACCTATACGTCCAGCATAGAATCTATCAACGCCTAGCCCTCCTAAAAAAACGATAATAAAGATAAAACAAGTCTACTTTTTTGACTCATAAATTATTTTCTCCAATAAATAATTAAATTCTTATTAATTTGGATTCAGATAAATCTAAATTAAATAAATATGTTAATTTCTTTAACACACACAAATTATATATATATATATAATTGCAAGTCATAAGATCGATTTTAAGCAAAAATGCTCGATTATTTTAATAAAAAAGGTACACCGTAGTGTACCTTTTATTTAGATTTTTAAGTCTCTTAATTATCTTAGTTTAGAGAATACAAATGTTTTCTTAGATTGATTTAATAATTCGCCTGTTGCTTGTTGTTTAGAAGAAGCTAATAATGCGCTAGCGTGACTTAAAGCGTTATTATTTCCTTCAATAGTTAATACAGGTAATAATTTAGCATCAGCTTCAATTTTAGTTTTGAAAGTTATTAATTCGTTACCTTTAATTACTCATCTTGTCTTATCAGATTCAGAAGAAAATAAAGTAGAAGTACCAGCTAAAATTTTAACGTATTGTTCTAAGATAGATTGCTTATTACTATCAGTTACAGTAACTAATGCAGATGATTCAATTTGCTTAGGTTCATTTGATGTAGTTGCAGTAGTAGTTGCTTCTGCGGTAGCTCCTGAATCACCTGACATTGTTGCTGCTCCAGTGCCTGTGCTAGATTCACCTGCAGCCGCAGGATCTGCTCTTAATGTTGAAGCTCTAGTTGATGAATTCATTTCAGCCATCATCATATTCATAGACGAGCTATTCGTTCCGGTGTCAGCTGATACTGAACCGCCAGCTTCAGCTGTAACTGTAGCTTCAGTATCTTTAAATAATTTAGCTAAATCCGGTAAGTATGCTAATCCTGCGTTTGATAATGAAACACCATTGTTAGCTAATGAAGCTAGGTTATTTCAACCGTATCCATAGAATCCATTATACACCTTACCATCTTTAATAGCTTTTAAAGTTGAATATACAGCAACATCTAACGCTTTAACAGTTGAGAAAGCGATGGTTTTTCCTCCAGGAGCGCCTTGTAAAGCTTGAGTAGTTGCTAAATTTTCTTGAGCAGTATCAACACCGATTAATTGAGCTTTGTGTTGTTCTTTTTTAGATAAAATAGCTGATTGACTTAAAGCTGTTTGAGGACCAGCAACTGGATAAACTAATGAAGCACCGTTATCTAATAAACCATCAGTAATTGTTGTAGCTTTTTGTTCAGTGTTACTGAATGATCCTGATACATCAGCAGCTAAACTATCACGAGCTCCATCATTTTGTGTTTTATTAGAACTTATTCAAGATAATTTTTTAAATCCTTTAACTTTTGGTTGAACGTATTCATTAAAGAATATAGCACCTAATCTAAATCCATTTAAGAAACTAACTGTAGAAGGAAGAGCTAATCCAACAAATGAACCAATTCCATATGTTTCTTTTCCATCTACCATTACAGTTTTGAAGAAACCAGAATTTTTATTTACTAAAACTCCAGCAGCAATACCAGTTAAGAAAGCAGCGCTTTCAGTTTGGAAAGTTATAGCTGAGATATTAGTACCATTTGTTTTAGAGATAACACCATCAACGAAAATAAATCCAAAGTCTTTAAATTCATTGTAATAAGCAGTGTTATCTAGAATCTTATTTAAAGCAGATTCTTGATTAAACCCAGTAGCTACAGCAACTAAAGAACCTTCATTTTTAATTTGTCTGTAAGTGTTGATTCTCTTATCATCAGTATCACCAGGTCTCTTTCATAAACCATCGTTTACTGAAATACTACTACTATTAGCTTGTGGAATGTCAATCATTAATTCTTTTTTATAGAAATCTCTAATTCCATTAAAAGAACTTTCAGAGAATGATTGGTCAGCTAAAGTTGATGAATCATTAGATACTACCAACTGAACTGAAGATTTATAAGAAAGTGAAGCTCCACAAGATGCTAGAGTAGCTCCTGCGATTGAAGCAGCACCTGCGATCCCTAAAGCAGTTGTTATTTTTTTAACTTTAGTTTTATTTTTCATAAATTATCGTATGTACCTTCAAATATTTACTTAATCTTATTATATATATTAATGCGATAAATTAACCAAAACTTTTTTAAAAACATTAAATATTGGTTATTTATTACTAATATAATCCAATAATTTTCTTTGAATACTTTGGCATAATCATAAATTATATATCTAGTTTTATTGTTAATTTAGATTAAGACAAAATAATATCTAATATGCTTTATTAATAAAGAAATTTGAATATCAATTTAATTAAATAAAATAGTTTTTAATTTCAATAAATGTGTTTTTCTTTCTTTTTAAATGCGAGATATATAGATCTAATAGTAAGATCAGAATTGAAAAAATAATATCATTTCTAAATTTAGATATTTTTCAATTATAACTATTACATAGTTAATAAACACAACTAGATCATTGAGCTATGAAAACTTATTTAAATTTATTAGAAAAAGTAAAAAACGAAGGTGAAATTAAAAAAGATCGAACTGATACTGGCACTATCTCTTACTTTGGTACACAAGCTAGGTATGATTTAAGAGAAGGGTTTCCATTGCTAACAACAAAAAAGATGGCTTGAAAAGCTATTTGCCATGAATTGTTGTGATTTCTTAAAGGTGATACGAATATTAAATACTTAGTTGATCGCAATGTTAATATCTGAAATGAATGACCTTACGAGATTTTTAAAAAATCTAATGATTATAATCAAGAAAGCTTAAAAGAATTTGTAGAAAAAATAAAAAACGACGGTAAATTTGCTGAAAAATACGGAAAATTGGGTCCGGTTTATGGAAAACAATGACGCGATTTTTTTGGTATTGATCAAATAAAATGAGTTGTTGATGAAATTAAGAAAAATCCGTTTTCAAGAAGATTAATTGTAAGCGCTTGAAATCCAGCAGAAATTAAAGATATGACATTACCCCCTTGTCATAGTTTTTTTCAATTTTTCGTGAACGAAAAAAGGGAATTATCACTTCAACTATACCAAAGAAGTGGTGATATGTTTCTAGGCGTCCCTTTTAATATAGCTTCGTATAGTTTGTTACTCTTAATGGTAGCTCAAGTAAGCGATTTAAAAGTCGGCGAATTTATTCATACAATTGGCGATACTCATATTTATTTAAATCATATTGATCAGGTAAATATTCAATTAAAAAGACAACCAAAAAAATCACCTAAAGTTATTTTGAATCCTGAAATAAAAGATATCTTCAAATTTACGTTTGAAGATATCACTTTAGAAGGCTATGAATACGATGAAGCAATTAAAGCTAAGGTGGCTGTCTAATGATTAAATTAATTGTAGCTGTTGATCAAAATAACCTTATTGGCGATAAGGATAAAATGCCATGGCATATTAAAGAAGAATTTGTTCATTTTAGAAATACAACTATTCATCATGCATTATTATTCGGTAAGAGAACTTTATTGGGTTTAAAGTCAAAACTTAAAAATCGCAAAATTTATGTTTTAAGTAACGTTGATCAACCTATGGCTGATCATACAATCCATAATGATAAGGAATTGTTAGATTTATTTAACGAATATAAAGATAGCGAAAAAATTCTCTTTATAGCAGGCGGTAAATCAGTTTATGAAAAATATTATATGTACGCTGACGAGATCATAATATCTAGAATTAAAAATTCATATAAAGGAGATGTTTATCTTAATTTAGATCTAAGTAATTACCGATTAATAAAAACGATAGATTTTAACGAATTCACCGTCGAATATTGAAATAAAAATTCTTCCAATAATAACTTAAATCCTAATGCTATTTCTTGAGATGAATATTTTATGATGTTAGCTAAAACATCAGCAATGCGTTCAAAAGATCCATCAACTCAAGTTGGTGCATGTGTGGTTAATGATAAAAAATACGTAATAGGCTTAGGGTATAACGGAATGCCTAAAGGTTTAGATAACATCTTTCCTTGAAAAAGGGAAGATGAAGACCCTTCAAAGACTAAATACCCTTATGTAATTCATGCTGAAATAAACGCTATTTTAAATACTAGTACTATTATTAAAGATTGCACTCTTTATACAAACTTGTTTCCTTGTTCTAATTGCGCAAAAACTATTGTTCAGAGTGGAATTATTGAAGTTGTTTATGAAGATAATAAATACGAACACTTGCCTGATAATAAGATATCAACATTCATTTTGGAAAGCGCTGGAATTAAATTAAGGCAACATAAGATCAGTCATAAAATAATTAAAGAAAATAGTTAGTTTTGTTTAATATTTTTTTAAAAATACGCGGTAAAATAGCTATTTTTTTCAAAAATTAATATATTAAAATAATAATAGATTTATTTAGAAAATTCATTTTCAAATCATTCTAGTATTACTTGATATGAATGATTTATTAATTCTTCTTTATTAAGAATTAATTCTTTATTATTTTTCTTATCAAATACTTTAAAACGATAATCCACTTTATCTAAAACATGATCTGATAATTGATCATCTAACTTTTTATTCAATTCATTTAACTTTACATAGTCTGATATGACTTTGTAAATTTTTAAATTTTTAAAGTTGTTGATATGACACACTTGAGCTATTGCACAAGCTTCCATTTCTAATACATCAATAGGTATATTAAGTTTCGAAATTATTGCTTCGTAGTTAAAACGATTTATAAAACTATCGGTTGTTAAACAAGTATAACTTCCGTTTTTTAATTCGTATGATGCTGGTAATTTTGGTATTTGTCCAAACTCGTAATTAAAATAAGTAACATCTACATCGCCATAAACCAATTTATTTATTTCAATTAATTCAGCTGGTTTTAATTGATGATTTATTGATCCAGAAATTCCAATATTAATAATATTTTTATAACAATCCAGATCAATTATATGCTGAGTGCAACTTGCTGCGTTTGTTTTACCGATACCAGAAATAGCAATGTCTACATCACCAATTTTTTCAGAACTGTAAATGAAATTAGAATTACTATTCTTTTTATAGTCGTATTGTTTGAATATTAAATCAACTTCATCAAACATTGCGGCTATAATTATATATTTTTTGTTTGGGTTATTTTTGTTCGTTTTTCATTTGAACATATTTCCTAATTTGATCATGAGTTAATTGAAATGCTTGATGAATATTTTTATAAGCTAAAGCTTTAGCTTTATTAATTTTAAAGTAACGATTAATATCTTGTTTCACTCTATGAGATTCTAATTTATCAGCTAAATAAACAATTTTTTCCAATGGAGTGGGTTCTTCTGTATTTATTATTGTGTGATAATAAATCGAATTAAGTAATTCTTCATCTTGATATCCAAATTGATTTTTTAAAATTCAAGCTGCTACATATCCATGTAGGACTCTGTAGTCAGAATCGTTTTCATAAGGTTCAGGATTAATATTTTTATCGAATTTATCACGATAATATAGCATAGTTTTTTCATCTAATTCTTTAGCTAAATCATGATAACAGCCAGCAATATATGCTTTTTGACTTAAATTTGGATAATTAAAATGAGCAAATCTTCTGGCTAAATTACCGACCCTAAGGCAGTGTTCGTATCTTGTTGAAGATTTTAAAAAATGTTCTAATCGATCAGTAATATATAGACCATTATCATTTATATAATCAAGATTTGTTTCATCTATACAATTAATTACTTGTGTTCCGTTTCTAATATTAGTTGATGAGATATCTAAATTTTCGCCATCGATTTTTAAAAAATTAAATTTTTTAATATTTTCATGATCTTTGAATTCATTATTTCTTAAATAATAAAGCATTTGACAATCTTTTGCCATTGTTTCAGCTTCATCTCATAAGTGAAATTTTTCTAGATTATCACTACCGATTAAAAAATAAATTTGAGCATCTTGAAATTTTTCTTTAAAATATTTAACTGTTAAATATGATTTCTCATTTTGAATGTTCAATTCATATCAATTAAAGTGAAATTTATCGTTCTTTTTAACGATATTTTGAATCATTCTTTTACGATGAATGTCACTAATTTTAAAAGCCTCTTTAAAAGTTGATTTATAGGTTGGAACAAAATAAATTCGATCAGCATTTAATTGTTCTAATGCTTTTGTTGCTATGTGAACATGTCCATTATGAATCGGATTAAAACTACCACCAAAAATTATTATTTTTTTCATTTTTCTATACCTATTAAATCAAATTAATAATTAATAAACAATCTCTTATTTTATCTTTCTTATAAACTTCAATCTTCTTGATTCCTTTATTTAATTTAATTAAACAAACTCCATTAATTAGTAAATTATTTTGGGAATTATTTAAATCATAAGAACTAAAGTTATCGTTAGTTAGATAATTAAATTCTGTTAAATCACTGAATATATTATTGATTTTTTTATCAATTGTTTGTTCGTTATTAACTGATGTTCGATGAATTCTAAGTGCAGTTGGACAATAAAAAGTAATCGATGTTTTATCGATATTTTCATCTAAATAAACTTTTAATTTAATAAAGTCTTCGCAATAAAAAATTTGATTAGAACTGATTTGGAAGGTTATAGGATTTTTTCATTGATGAGATATCAATCTTTTAATGCGCTTAGAATCTAATTCATAAAGTCCATTAGATTCATCTAAATAACCAGGGGTATCCAACAAACACAAACCACGCTTTTTAATCTGGTTTATTTTTAGTGTTGTATTTAAATAAGGTGAAGTTGTTAAGAATTCCTTTTTATCAATATCATTTAGCTTTAATAATTTATTTATTAATGATGATTTACCAACATTTGATTGACCTAAAAATACCGCTTTTTTACGGTTAATATGCGCTTTTTTTACTAGTTCATCTATCTTTCTTAAATCATAAGAAAGATAGATAGAATTAAATAAAATTTGACTATACTGTAATTCAATTCCATTGTGTTTGAGATTATTTATAATCTTTTCTTTAATTTGTTCAAGATTATTTTTTTTAGCTAAATAATCAATCTTATTAAATATAAGATAAAAACGATAAGAATTAATTAAGCGTTTTATTGTTTCTAGATCAAAGATAAAATTAGTTGGATCAACTAGATAAAAAACACAATAATTTTTTAGTTCTAATGTTTTTAGGTAGTCATCAATATCTTGTTTAACAACAATCTTTTTTTCATCAACTTTTTTATAATGTTTGAACTGAAAACAACGTTTACATAATTCAAAACGATTGATATCAACACAATAACCTAAATCATTAATGTTATCCGAAAGATAATTACCACACCCCTGACACTTCTTATTCATAAATTATTTTATTTAAGAAATAGTTTTTAAATTCTTGTTTTAAATCAAGATATTCTGAAGATAAATTTCCTAGAATTATCTTATTTAATTCTAGATTAACTAATTCATAATCATTATTTAAGCCGTATAAGCTTGATTTTTCTGTGTTTAGCAAGAACGCTTTTACTAGTGGAGTTTTATTTTTAGATAATCCTAGATTTTTTCCTTGAGTCGCTCTTGTTTGATTATCAATTAAAGAAACTTTTAGTTTTTTTAATTGGTTGTTTTTAACTAAAACTAATTGATCAATTGATGAATTGATTACATCAAAACCTACAATATAGTCATCATTTTTTAGTTTGATAGCTCTTACACCCATAGATTTTAACCCTGTCGGATTAACTTCATTCACAAAGAATCTTAACGCGTAAGCGTTTTTAGTAACCAAAACAATTTCAGCTTTTTGATCACTTAATAAATTAGCACACACCAATTCATCATTATCCTTCAAGCTCATGCAAGTTGTCGGCTTGGTTGATTTTATCTGATCAAGATCAGATAATGCAATTTGCTTAATCATTCCGAGTTTAGATAACAAAACAACATGATCATTATTATCTTTTATCTCGATTAATTTAATGATTTTTTCATTATCTTTAATCGTAGTTAATTCGTTAATATCCATCCCGATTTCGCGTGGTTTAGCTTCCTTAATCTTATGAGCATTAAGCACAACAACATTACCATAGTTGGTAATAAAAGCTACTTTGCTTAATGAACTAACTTTAATTAGATCGCTTAGATCATCATCTTGTTTTATCTTAAATGTTGATAAGTTTAAATTTTTGTAGTTATCAACATTTAAAGCTTTAATTAAGCCATCAGCAGAACTTAATAGATATAATTCTTTTTTCTCGATAATTTCTGATTCATCGATCACAATCTTTTCAATATTTCCGCCAATAACAGATCGTCTTTTAGTGTTAAATAATTTCTTATAACCTCTTAAAATATCTTTTAGATGTTGATTTAATGCATCTTGATTATTTAACAATATTTGGTGTCGTTTAATTCTTTCATCTAAAGTTTGTTTTTCTTCTTTTAATAGAACAACATCAGTATTAGTTAAGCGGTATAAACGCAATGAAACGATCGCTTCTGCTTGAATAATGCTAAATTTATATTTAGCCACTAAATTATTAATAGCATCCTGTTTGTCTTTTGATTTTTTAATAATAGCTACAATCTCATCAATAATACTAGTAGCCTTAATCAAACCATCAATTACTTCAACGCGCTTAAGATCTTTTTTAAGATCAAAACCGATCCCATTTCTTAAAACTGTATAAGCATGACTTAAATAACTATCTAAATAGTTAAATATCGACATTTGAATTGGTTTTTTATTATCAATTACGATATTATTAAAATTGTAATTAATTTGTAATTGCGTATATTTATATAAGTAATTTTTAATGATGTCTAAAACTTTATCATCTTTTGTGTTAGTTTGTAATAAGATTCTGATTCCAAAGCGATCAGATTCATCTCTCACCTCAACTAGTTGAGGTAATTTATTAGCCTCAATAATTTCTTCGATTGAACGAATAATGCTTGATTTGTTTGTTTCAAAAGGGATATCAGTAATTACCAAGTTTTTATTTTCATTAATGATATTAGCTCTAATCGCAATCTTTCCTTTACCAGTTAGATAAGCGTTTCTAATACCATCGTCATCTAAAATAATTCCCCCTGTAGGAAAATCTGGTCCAGGCATAATTTTAAGAATTGAATCTAACTTACAGTTAGGTGAATCAATTCTTAAAATGATTACATCAATTAATTCTTTTAAGTTGAATGGCGGAATGTTAGTTGCATAACCAGCCGCAATACCAGTAGAGCCATTAACCAACAAATTAGGTAACAAAGTAGGTAAAATAGTTGGTTCAACTTCGCTATCATCGAAATTATTCATAAAGCTAACGGTATCTTTATGAATGTTATCAAGCATTAGATTGCCATATTGAGATAATCTAGCTTCAGTATATCTCATAGCAGCAGCATTATCCCCATCAATCGATCCGTTGTTTCCTTGCATATCGATTGATGGTATATTATTTTTTCAACTTTGCGTCATTCTTACTAACGCTTCGTAAATTGATGAATCACCATGAGGATGAAATTTCCCAATAACTTCACCTACAGTAGCTGCTGATTTTCGGTATGGTTTGTTATAAAACAAACCAAGATTATACATCCCGTATAATACTCTTCTTTGAACTGGTTTTAAACCATCCCGAATATCGGGTAAGGCTCTTTCTTGGATAATGTACTTAGCATATCTGCCAAAGCTAAGTGACATGATATCATCCAAGTCTTTTTTAAATATCTTTTTTTTATCCATTATTCTTCAACACTAAAATCAACATTTTCGTTTATTCAATTTTTTCTAATAGCAGCATCATCACCCATAAGGATAGCAACTTTTCTTTCTGCTTGAACTGCGTTAGCAATTGATACTTGAATCAATTGTCGCTTTGCCGGATCCATTGTAGTTTCTCATAATTGTTCAGAATTCATTTCACCTAAACCTTTATATCGTTGAACTTCATATGATGAACCATATTTTTCTTTAAGTTCTTCAAGTTGATATTCATCTCAAGCAAAGGCTGATTTAGACGAATTTTTAGCGCTAATTTTATATAGTGGAGCTAAGGCGATATAGATCTTTCCTTGTTCAATCAATTGACGCATATAACGATAAAAGAAAGTAAGCAATAAAACTTGAATATGAGCTCCGTCGGTATCAGCATCTGTCATAATCACGATCTTATGGTATTTAAGATTTTTAATATTGAAATTATTTCCGATACCGCAACCTAAACAAGTAATAATTGATAAGATTTCTTCGTTTTTTAAAAGATCTTGTAAGCGTGATTTTTCGACATTAACAACTTTACCTCTAAGCGGTAAAATAGCTTGAAAACGCTTGTCGCGTCCTGATTTGGCTGTTCCTCCAGCTGAATCACCCTCAACTAAAAAAATTTCGTTTAGTTCTGGTTTTTTTAGTTGAGCTGGAGTTAGTTTACCGTATAAAACTCTTTCAGTTTTAGCACTTTTAAGCTTCTTGGTATTTTCTTTAGCTTTTTTAGCGGCATCTCTTGCTTCTTTAATTAATTTAAAACGATCAATTAATTGTTTAGCATCAGTTTTGTTTTCTTCTAAAAAATAAAACAACTGTTGACTTAAGATTTTTTGAACAGCATTTTTTGCTTCTTGAGTAAATAGTTTATTCTTTGTCTGCCCTTCGTATGCAATAATTTTCTCAGGAACTTTAACACTTAAAACTACACTTAAACCTTCTTTTATATCCGTTCAATCAAAACCTTTATCTTTTTGATTAATTAGTTTGTATTTTTTAGAGTAGTCATTTATTGTTTCTAGCATTGCTTGCTTGAAACCATTTTCATGACTTCCTCCCTCGATCGTTTTTACTGAGTTAGCAAATGAAACGATTATTTCAGATTCATTATCTGTGTATTGAAAACAACCATCGACTTCGATTTTTTCGTAATCACCTTTAAAAGCAATTAGTTTGGAAATCGCTTTCTTATTTTCATTAATGTATTTTATATATTCTAAAATACCATCTTTAGCAATAAATGTTTCAGATAATTCAGGCTTGTTTTCATCTACAAAAACAATTTTTAAGCCTTTAAATAAAAACGCTGATTCATGTAATCTTTCTTTGATGATTGAAGAATTGAACTGAGTGTTTTTAAAGATTGTTTTATCAGGTCAAAATTGCACGATAGTTCCGTGTTTTGTTGATGATGCAATTTTCTTTAACGGTTGAACAATCTTTCCTCCGTTTTCATAAATTGATTCATACATTCCACCATCACGATGAACTGTAACTATTAATTTTGATGATAATGCATTGACAACTGAAGCCCCAACCCCATGCAGACCGCCTGACACTTTATAAGCTTGATCGTCAAACTTACCACCTGCATGTAATACTGTATAAACTGTATCAACAGTTGATAAGTTTGTGCTTGGGTTTTTACCAACAGGTATTCCTCTACCATTATCAGTAACAATAATCGAACCATCCTTTTTATGAACAACTTCGATTTTGTTAGCTGAACCATTTAATGCTTCATCTACAGCATTATCAAATAATTCTCACACCAAGTGATGCAACCCTCTAATATCAGTTGATCCGATATACATCCCTGGTCTTTTTCTAACTGGTTCTAATCCTTTTAGAACCTTAATATTCGTCTCATTATAATTCGATGCCATAAATGTACTATATAAAACAAATACTTTTAATGATCTAGTCATTAAAAGTATTACAAAAGATTCATTTTGATTATTTAGAACCTATAACTTCATCATTTAAGATTTTAGATATTGTTACTTTGATTTTTTTACCTTCAGGAATTTGAATCTTTTCTTTAGTTTTAGGATTAATTCCCATTCTAGGTTTAGTTATTTGAACTTTGAATTTACCAATATCAAATAGTCTTACTTCACCAGTAGTAGCTAATTCTTTAGCTAAAACTTTTTGTAAAGAAGTAATTACTAAACGAATGTCTTGAACTCTTAGATTAGTATCGTCAGCAATTTCTTTAAGATATTCAGCTGCACTTAATGTTTTGATCTTTGCCATAGTATATATATTTTATTAAATTTTAGATTATCCGATTTGTTTTGTTAATTTTATTTCTGGGTTTCAACTTAATTGATCTTGTGCCATCTTTTGATGAAAGATGTCAATAGTAGCTGCTTTTTTATTTCTGTAGAAGTCATTGTATTGACTTTTTTTAGTTGAACTAGTTTGTTCGCTTGTTAATTCTCTAGTTGTATTTTCATCTACTCTTTTTTCAATTGTAACTAGCTTAAGATTTTCTGTTATTCTTTCTTTCTTTTTAACCTCACTTTGTTGATATAAATCAACATATTCATCTTGATCTTTCTTAATTTGATTTATATTAATTTTACCGTTAATTTCAATATTTTCTGCTTCGTCTTCATTATTCGAAGTTGAATTAATTCTTTGTTTAATACTCGCTAATAATTTAGGGTATTTTCTTTGAATTAATAAGAAATAAGTTAATGTTGTTATACCCATCATTAGAAGGATCGCTGCAATAACTACAACCGGAATAAATCAGCGTTCAATCGATAATTTGAAGTTATTATCAAATGTTAATAATCCCGTATTTGAATCGATTGTTGCATCCTGTTTTACTAAGCTATCTTTAGGTTGTTCTTTTTTAAAGTTAGCTTGAATTTTATTATCTTTTATTGTTAAAAAGCTAAAGATAAAGCTAATATCACCTAATACTGAACTATCTTTGATTTTTACATCAAATGGTAATTGTTTATATTTAGCATCAAAACCGTAAAGATCAAAAATTGCTCGTTTTGTTTCAGTTACAGTTTTTTCGTCATCAAGTAAGCGTCTAATTTCTGTTGGCGTTTTATCAAGTAATGGTGAATTTTTATTGTAATGAGTTTTAATATCATTTACATTAACTGCTTCAAAACCAAAAATGTCTCGATCAACTAGATTCAGTTGTTTTTCGCCGTATTTTAACTTTATTTTGATGTTAATTAATCCAAGATTTTCATCTGAATTATAAATTAAACTTCAACTCTTATCTTGTGCGATTTTTGATTGATTTTCTAAATTTTTATAAAACTCAGGTATTACTAAAAACTTATTAAAATCATTTCTCATTTCATTCTTAGCATAAACTGAAGCAAAGCTTTCTTGATATTCTTGTTTGTTCATTTCATCGATTAATTTAGCTTCATCGATGTAGATTGGAACAATATTTGAATATATATCAGATTTCTTTTTAAAGTCCGCTAAATTAAAACTTACTAATCCGTCAACATAGATATTACTGTTATAAAAAACATTAAACTTTTGATTCTTTTGATCGTAAATAATGTTTGTTATTTTATCAGAATTAAGTTTGAAAAAGTCGTTTGTATAACTTGAAGCAACATCTTTAAAAGTAGGTGCAGCTAAAATTCTTTCTCTTTCAAAAGGATATAGTGTTAAGTTATTTTTTTGTTTATTAACCCCAACGATACCTTCACCTTTAATAAAAATTAAATCTGAAAAGTAATTCTCATTTGGCATTGTTCCGATTTGTCCAAATTGATCGATTGGAGAAATCGAGTAATATCACATTCTTGTAGTGTTGTCGTTAGTGAAATGGTATTGAGCATAAATCGCATTGTGATCAGCATCATAAACCATTGCATTGATTTGTCGGTTGATATCAAAGCTAGCACCACCTGGAACATATGCTCCATTTTTAATATTGATAATTTGTGAACCGACTAAATTATTTTCATCATCAAAAAAGTTGATACCAGTAAATAAAGCGTTGTTGATTGAAAATGATTTAACAATTTTAATTGATGTAAATGCTTTGTTAATTGCTGGAATGTTTTCTACTTCAAAACTACCATTTTGGTTATAAACAACAACTTTTAATTGATTGTCATTAACGCTGAAGCTAACAATTCTAGCATTCTTTATTAAATCATTTCGTTCATCAACTTGAGTTGATAAGTAAGCAGCAACGTTGCTAGCTTTTTCTTGAGTTGCTATAGCTCAAGCATTTGTTTGATCAATTAAACCAGTATCTAAATCAATAGGATAATAAATCGCATTATTTAAATCATCTGATACAACAAAGCCTTTTGTTGGATCGTTATCATCTACAAAATAAAGTTGTTTGTAATCGTTAGATAAAACAATAGATTGTAATTGGTTGTTTAATTCATCATAAACACCAATTGTTGTTTGTTGAATTAATTTTCTTTGTTCTTTATCAAATACAACAGCGTTGTTAAGTCTAAGGAAATTTTTTCCTAAGAATAATGTTTTGTCATTGTCAATGTATTTGTATTTAGATAAGTCGTTATCTCATCTTTGAAGTTGTTTTTGATTTTCTTCTTCTACTAATGTAGCAGATTGATTAATTTGAGATGATTTGAATGAATTAGTGCTGTAAGAATTGCCGATTAAACCAGCAGTAACACCTACTGTTGGTAATAATGACAAGCAGCTTAAAAAAAAGATTTTATTAATGCGTTGATTTTTCATACTGAATGCACTTGGCTTTGTGTGAATATTTTAATGATCTAAAAAGTTGTTTTCAAGAGGTTTGTTACATCAATTTTTGTTAATAATATTATTTATATTATTAAGTTTTTTCAATCTGTTTATGTTGATTTTAAGCTTTAAAAATGTAATGATTTTGGTTAGTTTTTATATAGCAAAAACCCTTCATATATAATAAGGAAGTAAATTTACCTTTAAATAAGGGTTAAACAAGCAAATTTGAAAAATTTAAAAAAATAAGTTTTTCTTGAATCAATTATCTAAGATATACCTATTTCTTCCTTAATAAAAATTATTATTGGCAATAAAATATGAGTTAGCTATTAAGATAAATTGTTTTTAATTTTTCTAAACATAGCCATTAAACGCTAATAAATAGCCCTTGTAGCGTTTTTATTAAGTAACCTAGTAATTTTATACTACTTTTATTATTTTCAATCTTAGAGGCTTATTTATTAACATTTTTGTTTTTTTATTTGTTTCTCAAGAATAAAATGTCTAAAATCAGTTTCATAAAAGATAAATATAAAATGAACATTAAACCAACCGATTTAATGTTCATTTATCTAATTATTTTAGAAGATTAACTGTTTTAGATATCTTAGAAAGCAACATTGGGTAAGATATTAAACTTGTTATTTCGAAGAATACACTGAATGACAATGGTGCTTTTAACGAATCAAAGTCATAACTGTAGAAGTTCTTCTGACTACTTATTTGATTGCTTGATAAAACACAAACTAATGCGAGAGCACGATATATTGAACTAATCACTACATACACAATTGAGATAGCCACTAAAATCGCATTTAGTGTTTCAGATTTTAGATTTAATGCTTTTGAAACATTTAATGTCTCTAAAGAATTTAGGATATATAAAATCGAAAGAGCTAAAACACCAATCCCTAAAAGAGATGAAAAAATCCCCATAAATATTGATGCTAAACTGAATTTTTTAAGTCGATCTAATGTTCAAACATCATATTGAAGATCAAAGCTAGAAGTTTCGGGTTGTTGATATTCTTCTTCTGGAGCAGCTTGATTTTCATTAACAACTGCAACTGCTTTAGAATCTTTCTCTTCTTGCTGTTTTCTTAAAGTTTCTTCATCAACAACAACTAGATTAGTTTCTAGTTTTTTGCGCATGAAATCTTCAAGCGTCATTCCAGATGGATGTGTTGATGGTTGTTTAGCTGATGGCGCAGGGGCAGGAGTTGGAGTAGGCGCTTGAGGAGTTGTAGTCTTTAATTCTTCTGCTGTTTCTTCAGGGGTAGGGTTTGGTGATTCTTGGATTTGTTGAACTGGTTGAGGCTGTTGTGTTGGTTGAATTGATTGTGCTTTATTAATCGGTTGAGGTTTTTCAACTGGTTTTGATTGTTCAACTTTTTGGTTTTGATTGAAATCTTTTAAGATTGCTTGTTGTGGTTCATTACTTTTTAATGAAGTAATTGGCGCCTCTATCTCACCTTCATCATCAACTGAATTTGTTTCATCTTGAGCAACAAAATCTCTAAGCGAACTAGCCGGTCTTTTATTTAATCCTTGAGCATCTGATTTAATATTTTCGTTTGGTTTGTTAGGGTTTTGTTGTAATTTATTTAATATATTAAGAGTTCCAGGTTGATTAGAATTAATTGTTCTATTATTTAATTGTTGGTTATTTAAATTAGGATTTGGTCGATTTAAATTACCATTTAAATTATTAGGATTTTGACTTAAATTAAGTTGTGGATTAGGTCTTTGTTGTGCATTTAAATTAGGTCTAGGATTTAATCCGAGAGCAATATTGTTAGGTTGATTATTTTGGTTTAGATTAGGATTTGGTCTTTGTTGTATTTTATTAGGACTATCTAATCCATCTTTCTTTGTCTGAGCATTAACAATTTGAGCTTGCGCTTGATAAATATTAGCATTAGGTCTTGGTTGTTGTTTGCTAGCGATATTAACAGAAGGTCTTATGACTTGCTGCAAATTGTTATTCTTATCTATTGCTGGATTAGGTTTTTGATTCATATGTTTTTTGAACAATAATATCTTGGTAATTTTAATAAATTTAAAAAATAAGACAATTAGGAACCTAATTATCTTTAAAATATTCGATTGCTTTTTGAGTTATTTGACGACCTTTAGAAGTCTTTTTAATTAAACATAGTTTAATTAAATATGGTTCAATCTTTGATTCAATTGTAAATCCGTCAATTCCACTAATTAATGAAAGCGATTTCAAACCAAGATATTGTTTTGGATTATTTTCAAAAACTTTTAAATATTCTAGATCTAGATTGGATAAGCCAAATTTGTGGATATTAAGTTTTTCTAGTATCTGATGAATATTCTCTTTTTTATTAAATAGCTTAAAATCCATAACCCGTTTATAAATTCTTAACGCATTTCTTGGTGTTCCTTTGGAATTCAATGCTATGCTTTGTATTTCGTCATCCGATAATTTAATTTTATCCTTAGCATTAGCCGTCTTAATGATTTCAAAAATTTCTTCGTCTTGATAATAATCGAGTTTTAATAAAATACCAAATCGTTCTTCTAATGGATCAATTATTCTTCCATACATTGTTGTCGCACCTATTAAAGTAAAGGGTGGTAATTTCATTCTTGTAAATTTAGAATTAAAATCCTTACCTATTAAAATATCAATAACATAATCTTCCATTACAGGAAATAATAGTTCCATAATGGCAGGATTTAATGAATGGATTTCATCGATAAACAACACGTCATTTTTTGATAATAACGAAAAAGCATTTAGTAAATCAGATGGTTTTTGAATTTGTGATGCTTGCAGAATTTTAATTTTTGATTTTAATTCATTTGCTATTATTTGGGCCAGTGATGTTTTGCCAACACCTGGTGGTCCATAAAATAAGACATGGTCTAAAGATTTGTTTTGACTAATTGATGCATTTATGAATGTTAAAAGTTTTTCTTTTAATTCATTCTTACCTATAAATTCATTGAAATTTGTTGGTCTAGTTAATTTCACTTGTTCTTAAACCTATTTGTTTAATAACAACTGCAACTAAATCAGCTGAGTCATTAATTGTTTCTTTTTTGAAATCAATTTCACACAACGCACTCTGAATTTGTTCTTGTTTATATCCTAAATTTATTAAACAATCTATCGCCTCAATAACTAAATCTGATAGCACTTCATCTATATCAGCTTGGAATTGGTTGGTTTCTTGCTTTTTGCTTTTAGACTCTTCTTCATTTTCTTTATCATTCAGAATTTGACTTCTTAAGAAACCTTTATTAGCAATATCAGACGCTAGAAGGATCGTAGCAATTTTCTTATTCATATTCTCTAGTTTTAATAATCCTTCTAGGTCATTATTTTTAATTAACGACAAAACATCATCTTGATTGTTAGCCATAATATTAATTGCTGTTTTAGGTCCAATTCCATTAACTGTCAACAACGATTTAAATCATTCTTTTTCTTTTAAACTCTTGAAAGCATAAAATTCTTTACTTAAAGAGTTATTTTGCGTAACAAAAGCTAATTCATGTAAAAAGATTAATACATTTGTATCAGATCTACTAAAACCGCTATTTGGTTTTACATTAACCCAATAACCTCAGTTATTGGCAACAAACAACATTTTCGTGCTTGTAACATATTCTATTTTTGCATATACAGAAGTTATCATATTCTACTCCTGTTCAAGATATGTCAATTTTTTTAAAAAGAATTAAAAAAGATTAATTTGATTATCTTTTGCTGCACGTTTCATTTTTTCTAATAAGGTTATTAGGTTTATTAAACACTCTTCATAAGATCCGTTCGCAAATAATCTTCTTCTGAAATCAGTAACATAGTTATTAATATCTTGCGATTCGTAGATATATTTATTCAAGAACATAAATGCATATTGACATAGTTCTTTTAATTCAACTTCTTTAATTGATATAGCTAACGCTTCAAGAAAGTGACGCTCCATCTTTCTATGCAATCCATCGAATTTAACAATGTTTTCTTTGTAATTTTTATTTAAATTACTTTCCATTATGTTTAATTCATTGGTGTTGTCAGCAATCAACTTATACAATTTATCATTCTTGATATCATTTTTTATGAAATAATTTCTAATCATTCCAAATTGCAATCTTAAGTTATTTGTATTAAATAAAAAGTTTTCATAAACAGCAATATTATCAGCTATTGTTTTAATTAAATGTTCGATCATATCATTTAATTTAATAGCGTTATCTGCAATACTGCTAATTAAAACTAGATATTCTTTATGGCTATAAGATTTCTTATTATCATCATTAATTTCATTAACCAATGTTTTTAATTGAGCTGATTTGTAATTAATTTCTTTAATCTGCTCAATTAACATATGATCTTTTTTGAAGTTAAGAATAAAGGTATCAAGTTTGTTTTTTAATTTCTCAAAATTACTTATGTAATGTTCAATTCATCTTTGAAACGATTCATAAATTACAGAAATCGTGCTCATTGATTTGATTTCTAAATCTAATTCGTTTTTAGTTCGATAAATCAATTCAAACTTATCCTTCATTACTTTTTCAGCGTAATGAAAATTACGATTAATTAAAGCATCATACACATCATTTAATTCTTTGTTTGTGTATTTAATAATCGTCTGAACGCGTTGTTTAGATTCGTAAGGAAAGTTTTGTTCTTTAGATAATTGATTGTAAGAACATTGCATTTCTTCCAATAAATATTTTAGTCTTATTCTTCACTTATTAAGAACGAAATATGTTTTGCAAGTATTAATAAGAGTTGGACAAGTTTTTAGAAAATGTTCGATAAAAGCTGCTAAATTCTTATTCATTAACATCGTTGAAGCATCTTCTAACTTAGCTAAACAAGATGAAAAAGAATTAGTCATTTTTAATAGCTCACTATTATCAAATGAAGGTAATATATATCTTTCTAAAAACTTAACTAAATCATCAAACAATTCCTTAAAATTAACTACTAAGGCAGATGAATTATTTTTGTATGCTGAGATATCACCTTTAATATTGTTAAATGATTCATCTAAACTCTGAGCCTTATCTAGATATAAAGAAATTTGTTTTGAAGCTTTCTTTGTGTATTGAAAATCAAAATGATAGTCAAAATTACTCAATTCTTTAATTGGTTCATAAACAGCATCAATTTGCTCTCGATAAAAATCATTAAACTTATTAATAAACTCAACAACATGCGCAAGTTGTGATCGTTTATTAGATAATTTTGTTATTTGCAAAATTGTTTGTTTGTAATTTTTAGCAGATAAAAGATTATACTTTTCTCTAAACTTATAATTCTTATTAATTGATCTACGAACGCGGATAAATATAACAAAATAAACGCTATATAATACAACTACAACAAAAGCAATTACTGCTAAAAGAATAATTAGAATTGATTGGATACTCATATATGATGTATTATTAGCGTTCATTTTATCTATCTGTGTTTTTGAATTAATTCATCTAATACTTTGATACTAACATTAGGGTTTGCTTGACCATTAGTTTTTTTCATCAATAAACCTATTAATAATTTCTCTACACGTTCTTTGCGTGTATCGTAATCATTTAAAACATTAATGTTTTCTAATAAAATCGGTTCAAGCAATGCTTTGATTTCACCAGGTTCTTTGATTTGCTTCATATTTAGTCTTTCAACTATCTGAGCAACTGTTTCATCTGATTTAATTATTTCATCTAAAACTACTTTTGCTTGCTTTTGGTTTAAATCTTCATTTTTAATCATTACAAGCAAATCACTTAAACCATCAAATCATTTTGGGTTAATTAATTCTAGTTTTAATTTTAATTTATTAACACGACCAATTAATTCGATTAATAATCATTTTGACACCAAGCTTAAATCATCAATTTTACTGTTAATTTCATTTAATTTTCTGTATAAAAAGATATTGTCTAATAACAGATCTACAAATTGTTTATCAAGCCCTTGAACTAATAATTCTGATTCAAGTTTCTTAATATCAAAAACTGGCATCTGATTAGTTTGTTCTAAAAATTCTTGATCAAGTTGGATACCTATAATATTCGGTTCAAACATATAACGATAATCAACTGCATCAGTCTTTTCACGCATAAATACAGTTTGATTTAATTGATCATCATAACGCATAGTGGCTTGAATCAAACCTTGGTTTGATAAAAGCATTTCTTGTTGTCGATTAATTTCGTAATTAATCGCTTTTTCAACATTATTAATCGAATTAATATTTTTGATTTCAACTCTTGTTCCGTATTTTTTCACGCCATATGGACGAATCGAAACATTAACATCGACACGCATAGAACCTTCTTCTAACTTAGCGTCGCTGATATCATTAAAAATTAGGATTCTTCTTAGATTTGTTAAATATTCTTTAACTTCTTGTCCGCTTTCAAACACTGGATCAGTAACAATCTCAATTAATGGAGAACCTGCTCGGTTATAATCTAATAAAATTTTGTTATCTTGATTTAATTGTTTGGCAGTATCTTCTTCAATATGAAAACGCTGAATTGGTATTTTTTTATTAAAGATTTCAACATAACCATTCGTAGCTATTGGGTGATGTTGTTGGGTAATTTGATATCCCTTAGGTAGGTCTTGATAAAAATAATTTTTACGATCAAATCTTACGTGGTGATCAACATTTTTCATGTTTAAAGCTTTAGCTAATACTAAAGCTTTTTTAACTACCAAAGCATTAGGCTCAGGCATTGTTCCTGGTAATCCTAAATCAATCGGATGAACATTGCTGTTTGGATTATCTGTGTGCGAATTAGCTGATGGAGAAAACATCTTTGTCTTCGAATTTACAGCTACGTGCACTTCTATACCTATTGTCGGTTGGAAATTATGCATTTATATTCCCTCCATAGTTATCTAATTCTGTTTCGATTATATGAGCTGTTTTTACAACTAATTCATCTTTAAATTGATCTGATACTAAATTTAAACCGATTGTAAGATTTTCGCGATTTTTAATCATTGGAATAGTAATAGATGGATGTCCACCAAAATTAGCAATACTTAAGAAATCATCGATTAAGTTAGAACTTGCTATTCCTTCTTTAATATCATCAATTGTTTGCGCAAAACTACTTGCACCTAATGAGAAAACAACATCGACAGATTTTTTTGAACGTTCAAACTCTTCAACAATTAATCTTCGCGCTTTTTGCGCTTTTTTGAATAGCGGTTCGTAATTATTAGCTAAAGTAATATAAGCTCCGATTGTGAATCTTCTTTTGATCTGATTTCCTAATAATTTAGTTCTAGCATTAATTACCTTCTCATCATAATTATCACCTTCCACTTTTTCACCAAATGGAATACCAGTCAGATTAGCATAACAACTATTAGCCTCTGGGAAACTTAACATTTGGTAAGTTGGAATTGTCGCTTTTAATAAATTGATGTCAAACTCAAGTTCAACAATCTCAAACTTGTTGGTTTTTCTTAAGAAATCAATTACTTGTTTTCAAGCCGTTAGTACATCTTCATACATATAAGGCTCTAAATTCTTATAGTAACCTAAGCGAATCTTTTTATTAGATGAATCAGATTCTAATAAATTATTAAGTAATTTATTAGTTGTTTTTTGTGATGTAAAATCTTTTGAATCGTATTGAGTTAAAGCATCAGCTACAATAGCCACATCAATAACTGATCTAGCAAAAATCCCTACATGGTCAAGTGATGGTGCGTAAGGAAATACACCATAACGCGAAATCAAACCATATGTAGGTTTAAAACCTACAACACCTACCAAACTAGCTGGTCTTCTAACAGAGTCACCAGTATCAGTTCCGATACTAAAAACAACAGAGTTATTCGCAACACTAATAGCACTACCAGAAGAAGATCCTCCTGGAGCATATTTTTTAGATATCGGGTGATGCGTATAACCAAAACCAGAATCTAGACCGGTACCACCTAATCCGAATTCGTCCATATTGGTTTTAGCCATCATAGAAGCATTCATATTTTCTAGAATCTTATAAACTGTTGCATCGTATGGTGGTTTATAAGATCCCAAAAATCTTGATCCTCCAGTCGTCCTAATGTTCTTTGTCGAAATATTATCTTTTAAACTGTAAGGAATATAAGCTAATAAAGAGCTATTAAGATTATCTGGATTGAAGCTATTTGAACTAGAACTTAATAAATCTTCATTTACATATAAATAAGCATTAGTTCATGAGTACTTATGAATTAATTTTAATGAATTTTTAATTAATTGTTCAGGCGTAACTTCTTTTTTTCTTAATTGATTATTAAGTTTTAAAATTTCTGATTTCATAAGCTATACCTTAACAAAATCTCCTAAAGTTTCCTTAGCAGTTTTTTGAATGATTTCTTTATCAGTTAGATACACAACATCATCATCTCTTAATTGATTAGAACTATTACTAATAGGATAGTTCATTGATTTTATCTTACTTGTATCTAGTTTTTCAACTTCCTTGAAGTTACTTAAAATATCATCAAACTCCATTTGCAACTTTTCAATTTGTTCTTCATCTAATTCAAACTTAACTAGCTTTGAAAGTTTTTTTAAATCTTCTTTATTTATTTTCATATTAGAACCTTTTTTTCTACTTGTTCAATTTTTAATAAACAATGGTGTATTTAAATCTTCTGTTAATTCATCCTCATAGTTATATTTCATTATTGGTTGAATGATCATAATAACAGGATAGATTACTATAATATCAATTAAAAACAGCGCTGGATTAGCGATTAATCTGATCGAAATTCAGAATGGATAAGGCTGACCAGTAATTTCTTTATCAAAGATAGGTAAAAAGAAAAGATTAACTAGAACAGCATTAACACCCGCTAAACAGACTAATGAAATTAATGATGAATACCAATTCTTTCTGGCATCTATTGTAATAATATGTTTGTGATTACAATGAATTTCTCTTTTATGAGTAAAACCACTTAAAGCATTAACATTATTAAGTGAAGTTAGCTTATATATTAAAAAAGTAATTCAAACAAAAGCAATAATTCCAATTCCAAAACCTAGAATAATTCAAGTAAAAGCAACTGACGAAAGCTTCGTTTGAGAAATTCCTGGAATCGATAAATCAAATCCTTTATTAACACTAATCTCAGGCATACTTGAGATTAGGAAAGTGGTTACTAAAAACGATAAAATAACTAATAAACTTAAATATATTGATAACGAAAAATTTCGATATTTAGAATATTTAGATGTTGTCAATAACGATCGAATCATTCCAGATAACATTCCTGTTAATATCGCAACAACAAAATATCCGTAATGAAAAAATCCAGCTGATAATGTGACTGCTAAGAGATCAATAATAATCCCTGATATCATCCCGATAATAGGACCAAATAATAATCCTGAAATTTTCACTAGAATTGTTTCAATTGAAACTCTAGTACCCGGATAGACCCTAAATAATATGGATGCTAATCCACCTGTTATAGCGCTAATTAATAGGATGATTGCAACAGCTATCGCTATCACCATCGCCACATTCGTCATACCTATCACTGAGAATCTAGGAATTGTGTAATACCGTTTTTTTTGAAACAAGAAATAGTAGGTTTTTTTAGCTAGAGCTAAAAGAATTACTAACCCTATGATAATCGCAAAAACAGTTATAGCAAACGAACTCGTTGGCTGGATAAATGATTCTTTCATAAAGCTTTATTTCTAGTTGTAATTATAAATTACATAAATATTATTAAAGCCAATCTATAGGCTTAATACCATTCTTTTTTAAAATTTCATTAACCAAATTAAAGTGATTATTATTAAAAAACTTTTCTTGGCTAAAAAAACTGGGATGGGCTGAATTTAACGCAAACTTAATATCTAATTCTTTTAAAAAACTGCTTGCTTTATTCCCTCATAAAACAAATACTGGTTGTGGCTTTAAATATAGCAATTTAATGATCAAGAATTTAATTAATTCTTCTCATCCTAAATTTATATCACTTAAAGCTGATTTTTGTTTTACTGTAAGAATCGTATTAATTAATAACACACCTTGTTTAGCTCAATGACTTAAAGAGTAATCAAATTTATTTAGATCTTGATCAGATAAATTAAGATTATTCTTCATTTCTTTAACAATATTTCTTAATGAAGGTGGTATTTTATTCGTATTAACGCCAAAACATAAGCCATTAGCTTTATCAACACTAGGATAAGGATCTTGACCAATGATTACGACCTTAGTTTTTTGATAATCAAAATAGTTAAATGCATTAAAAATTAATTCCTTTTTAGGAATTAATTTATTATTTTCAAGTCTTGTGTTAATTAACTCATCTAATCTGTTAAAAATCTTTTTATTTTCATCAAAAAATTCGGTAATTAAGTTTTTTCAATCAGTTTTAATTTCGCTAATTAATTGATTAAGCATATTTAAGGATTAAGTTAAACTTACATCGCTGCAGGCGTGCTTGACGATGAATCATTTGCGGGTTGATTTGAATTCATTGAATCAGTCATAACACTAGAATCATTTGAAGCATCAGTCATCATATCAGAATTCATCATATTATTTGTTGAAGAATTATTATCCATATCACTAGAACTGTTTTCTTTAGATTTAGAAAGATCTAAAATCTCTTTGTCATTTTTTGGAATCGTTAAATCGATCTTTGTGTATTTATCTAATAAAGATAACTTATCAAAATATCAAGAATAGTAATTAAATAAATTAGCACCTAAATAGTTGTTATCAATTACGTAATCTTGATCAATAACATTAAAATGGGTTTTGCTAATTAAATTAAAGAACGAACCAGTAGCCGCTTTAATATTATTAGATTGATTTACAAAGTTATTAGTATTCTTAGTATTATCGTTGTATTCTTCAGGCGATAAAATTTTGGTTAAATCAACTAGTTTGTCAGTTCATTCTTTTTTGAAACCAACTTTTTGATCTTTTAAATCACCAGATTTATATACAAGATCATTACTAGATAATAAACTTAACGGGATAATGCTATCAATTGAAGAAGGTTGAATTAAATAATCTGTTGGATTAACTGTTGTAGTATTACTGCTTGCGGTTGCATTATTAGATTCGTTATTGCTGCTAGTTGTTTTTTTAACTATATTGTATCTAACAATTAATCCAAGATCTTTAAGCTTTAAATTGAATACTGGAGCTTCTAATTTATTTTTATAAACTTCATTAAACTTATTAGCAAGCGCAGTAAATCTAGCATCTTCTTTAGAAGTAATATAAGCACTACGATCAGGAGCTACTGTATTATCTAGTCCCACAGAGTAAAAACCAAAGGTAATGTTGATATCTTTAATAGCATATAACTTAGTTAAATAATTAGATGTTTTAAAAATATTTGCATCTTGGATTTCAGTAGCATTTAACTTATATTTATTATTATAAGCTCGAACATCATAGATCTTATTATCACTAACTAATTGAGGAGTTAATTTTTCAAAATGAAATTTGAAATCAATCGGCGTAAAAATATAATTGTTTTCTTGGTTACCGGTTAATAAAGTATTAGAAAAAGCTTGGTAAAAAGCTTTTTGTGAAGCTATTTTATCAGTTTCAACACCAAATAATTTACTTGTTCAATCTTCTTTTTTATTATGTTCAAGATAATTTGATAAATTACTTGAATATTGAATTGAAGGAATTACGATTGAACCTAATACAGAAATAAAAGTTTGTTCATAGAATAATCTAAACAATAGATCAGCATCGTTATTTAACATTGGAGTATTGTTTGTTCCATAATCTCCATATGCATAGCTAAAGAAATTTTGGTATGGTTGTTGAGTATTATTTTTTTTAGCATCTAAAGCAGCTGCTGCTTGTCTAATATCATTTTGTTTTCATGACATATAGACAACCTGTTTAGCTGAAGTATCTGGATTTTGCGGATCTTTTAGAATTTCAGTAAATTTAGAATATGTTTGATTGTTACGCTTAAAAATAGCGGTAGAACAAGAGCTTAATGCCATCGAACTAGCTAATACTAATGTTGGTATTGATAGATATTTTTTCTTCATTCTAATCTTTATCCTCTTCGAATTTTGAATGTTCTTTATCAAAGATAAATTTAACTTGTCCTGTTGGTCCTGAACGATTTTTAGCAATATGCATTACTACATCTAATTTCTTTTCCATTTCGTAAGTATCCACATCTTGCCCTTTTTTATTAGGAGTTGAAGAATGGATAAACATTACGATATCAGCATCTTGCTCAATACTTCCACTTTCTCTTAAATCAGACAAGATAGGAACAGCGTCAGCTCCTTTTCTTTCTTCGATACGTCTAGATAATTGAGCTAAAGCGATTACTGGAACATTATATTGCTTAGCAATTCTTTTCAAACTACCTGAAATAAAACCTATTGCTTCGTGTCTTGATCTATTTTTAACAGCATCTAAATCATGTGTATTAATTAGTTGCAAGTAGTCAACAATGATGATTTTAGGTATTTTATTAATACTTGCTAAATAGTGCAAGTCATTATAAATCGTTTTAATCGACGTTTGCGGCGATGAATTAATATAGATCGGCAAATCTTTTAAAACTTTAATACCATTAGCAAACCTTTGATATGAACTAGTTTTACTTGAATAAATTTGTGTAGCAGTTGAAAGTTTAAAACTTACATTAGAATGTAAACTTCCTAATCTAGCTAAAATTTCATCGGAGTTCATTTCGATTGAATAAAAAAGACAAATGTCATTATCTTCATTTAATTCATCATCTAAATTATAGTTATCTAGATCATCTTTTACTGCTTTTTTATATTCATTTAATTCGTTTGCTATGTTATATAAAATATTTAAAGCAAAAGCAGTTTTACCTCGTCCAGGACGAGCAGCTATTACGACTAAATTACCTGGCACTAAACCACTTAAATATTTATCTAAACCAGCATAACCAGTTGAGTAAATATTGTTTTTTTTAGCATTAATTAAATTATTGATTTTAGTTAAAAAATCATCAGCTATTTTATCAATTGAATCAAGATCTGTTTGAATTGAACGGTTAACGATTTCATTTATTTGTTTTTCAAAACGATCAAGTGGAATTAAAGGGCCATTAATATTTTTGTTATCAAAATTTGCGTCATTAAAAAAGTTGTATGTAAGGTAATAAACAGATCTAAACTTACTATGTTCGATCAGGTTGTTCAAAAATTTCGCAAAATTATCAGCGCTAATATTCGTATGAGCTCTAATATATGAACATACTTCTGTTAACGAATCTTGTTGGCTATTATCTAATGAAAAATTTTCATTGATTCAAGTTTGAATATTATCAATTGAACCATCGATTTGATTAACATATAAATCGTTAGTTAAACATTGGAAGATATATCTATTAATTCCAGTAAAATCTTCTTTGTTTAATATTCTTCTAGCAATTTCATAACCGGGAATTTTATGAACAAGACAGCTTAAAACAATTAATTCTAAACGATAGCATTTATATAAAAAAAGTGGGTTTTTTTTAAAAAGTTCGTTTTGAGCCGGATCAAAGGAAACGATATTTTTATTGTAAATATCATTATACGCTTCTATCTCAGCAATAACCATTTCTTCACTTTCAAACTGATCTGAAACAGAATTATTATCTAATTCATCAGAATTGTTCTCGTCGTAAAAATCGTCTGTTGGGTTATTAAATTGATTAATTAACATGTATATTATGCTTTTGATACTTTAACTAAAATAGTTGCATGTACTTGTTCGAAGATTTTGATATTAACTTTATGTTCGCCGATATCAAGTTTCATCTTAGTATCAAGCATGTCTTTAGTAACAGGGATATGTTTTTTATTTAAATCATCAATGATGTTTTTAAAACCAATCGTCCCGAAAGCTTTATTTTCTTGGTTTGTTTTAACGGAATATTCTAGGTTAACACCTTCTAATTGTTTTTTTAAATTTTTAGCTTCTAACAAAAGTAAGTCATGATCTTCTGAACGTTTTGTATTTCTTAAATCTAATTGTTTTTGACTTTCGTTTGTTAGAGGAACAGCTAAATTATTTTTAAACAAATAATTTTTGGCATAACCATTTGATACATTAACTACGGTGTCAGCTTTACCTAAGTTTGGAACGTTTTTAATTAAGATAACTTTCATAAACGAAACCTCGTAGTTTTATTTTAATTAAATAAATTATTCTTTAACGAATGGAAGTAGGGCTACAATTCTAGCTCTCTTAATTGCGTTAGATACATGTCTTTGGTGAAGGTTACAGTTACCTGATTGTCTTCTAGAAACAATCTTAGCGTATGAGTTGATGTTTTTTCTTAAAGTAGCTACATCTTTATAATCAACTTTTAAGATACCTTTAGCACAGAAGTGACAAAGTTTTCTTGATTTATTTTTATAGAAAAATTTCTTTTTGTTGTTTTCAAAATTAGATTTTTGATTGTTTTTTTGTGTAGGCGTTTTTTTGTCTTCGCTAATGTTGTTAGCTGGTTGTTTTGTAATGTCGCTCATTGTATTTATCCTTAATATTTATTAATTATTATTAGTATTTATTTTTTATCGTTCATTCAATCATCTATACTCATAAAACCATCATCACTATCTGAATCGTTATCATCCTCATCATCTATTAAATTTCTTTTAGGATTGAAATTAGATGGGGTTTTGAATTTAGCAAACTCTTGAGGCTCTATTTTTTTGATATCTTCTATATCGTGCGATTCGCGATAGTCTTTAATTTCAGTTGTTGCAGGCGGTTCAAAGTAGTCTTCATTAGAAAAACGATTGTTATCATTAGAATATGAATCATAATTCGACTTATTAAAACTGTTGTATAAAGTTTGATCCATGCGATTGAATTTATATTCATTAGGCAATGATCTGTTTCCGCTCTTGTTAAACGATAAAGGAATTTTTCTAATTTTTTCAGTTGAAATAGATAATCTTAAATATTCTTTACCATTCGTAGATTGCTGAATTTCTGATTTTAAATAACCTTCTATCGAAACTAAATCATTTTTTCTTAGAAAATCCATTGCATAATCTAAGTTTTTGTTTCAAAGATTCACTTGAAAAATATAAGGATCTCTTGGGTAATTATTTTGTTGCAAATCGTTTTGTTGAACAACAATTTTCAATTCACAGCCTTTTAGACCTTTATATTCAAAAGCTTTGGGATCTTCAGATAACATTCCAATAAGTATTACTTTGTTCATATTACCTTACTTTAAAACTTATTTTTCTGCTTTAGATTTGTTTTCAGTAGTTTTAGCAGTTGTTTTCTTTGTTAAATTAACTTTTCTAAGTACTGGAATTTTTTGTTCTGGTAAATCTTCACCGAATTTTTCTCTTAAAATTCAAGTTTCTTTTGCTGAAGCTTTTTCAACTTTAGAATTTCTCTTACTTCCTTTGATTTGGAAAAATCCGTTTTCTTGAACTTGCTTCATGATTTCTTCATATCTAGCTTGTTTTTGTTTAGCAATAGCTACTTTCTTTTCATTTTGTGTAGCTCTGTAACCAAAGTCTTTTTCAGTGTTAATAATTAAAGTTCTTAACACATCAGTTCTAATGCTAGATACACGTTTGTACTCGTGAACTTTTTGAGCATCACTGTTTAAGAATAAGTTGTAGTAATGAGCAGTTACTTCCTTATTAATAGGATATTCTAGAGTTTTTTGCCCTAAGTATTCTTCTTTTATTTCTATGTCACCGAATACTGATTTTAATTCGTTATTAACAGCTTGCGCTTGAGTTTGGTTAAGCTTTCCGCTTACCAATAACATAATTTCATATTTTGCCATTTGTATATTTTTTTAATCCTTGGGTATGAAAATTGACTTATTTATTTTCTGATTAATTAATTTTGAATTTTAATTAGATTAGATAAAGCAAATATGTCTTGTATATTTTACCATTTTGTTCTGTTTTTTTGAAGCTTAAAATTCTTGTTTTATATAATTTACCTGCAACACAAATAATAAAAATATAGAAAAAAGTATAAAAATGAAAAAGTTAACGCTGCTAGAAACAGAACTAGCGATTAAATATATTAAAGATTTATTTCAAAATGCTTTAGCAAATAAATTGAATTTAGTAAGAGTAAGCGCTCCATTAATTGTATCTTCTGATTCAGGATTAAATGACAATTTAAATGGATGGGAATCACCAGTATCGTTTAAATCTAAAACTAATGGCGTTAATTGTCAGATTGTGCAATCTTTAGCAAAATGAAAGAGATATTCAATAGCTAAATACAACATTCCTTTACATCAAGGTTTGTACACTGATATGAATGCGATTAGAATGGATGAAGTTTTAGATGAAACTCATTCAATGTATGTCGATCAATGAGATTGAGAATTAAGAATAGATGAAAATGATCGTAACATTGAATTTTTAAAATCGACCGTTAATAAAATTTATAGTGTAATTAAGGAATGTCAATTAAAAATTAATGAAAAATACGGTATTTTTAGCGAAAAAGACTTATTACCAGAATCTATTTATTTTATAACCACACAAGAATTATTAGATCTATATCCCGATAAAACTCCATCTGAAAGAGAGCAGCTAATTTGCGAAAAAGAAAAAGCAGTTTTTATTATGCAAGTTGGTAAAAAACTTTCAAATAACGATATTCATGATGGTCGTTCACCTGATTATGATGATTGATCATTAAACGGTGATATTTTAGTTTACAACCCTAAATCTAAAAAATCACTAGAACTTTCTTCAATGGGTATTCGTGTAAATAAAGAAGTATTAATTAAACAGCTAGAAGAATCTAAACAAACAGAAAGATTAGAACTAATGTTTCATAAAAAGCTTATCAACGGCGAATTACACCAAACTGTAGGCGGAGGGATTGGTCAATCTAGATTATGTTATTTCTTCTTGCAAAAAGATCACATTGGAGAAGTGCAAGCTTCACAATGATCTGATGATGTATTAGAAGAAGCTAAGAGAAAAGGGATTGAATTACTTTAGTAAATTCTTACTAAATTTTCGTTAAAAAATCTACCAGTTAAAGACTCCTTAGACTGATCGGTCTTAGGAGCTTTTTTTATATTAAATCATTCGGTTTTACCGTTAATTTCTTTTTCTATTGCTGTAAGTTTAATCACAAAACCAAGGGTATCTCTAGTAGATGATTGATAAGTTGTAGCTCCTACACCGAAAACTATATTGTTAGATGAGTATTTTTGTTTTTCAAGTTCTTGTAAAATCATTTCGCTTCTAGCTAATGTAATAGCGTCGCCATAAATAATACCAACTTTTTCATTAAGTTCTCTGTATCCTTTTGAATTAATCTTGCTTCCAAAGTGGTGATCTAAATAATGAATTGTCCCTCAAGTAGATTTGTCGTTAGGATCGTAATTTTTACCACAAATAACTTCGATAGGATCTCCGCTATCTGGTCTTACAACTAATTTTCCTTTTCTTGATAAGATTTTTTCTTTATAACTTGGCAATATGTTATCTAAAACATTTCAGATATCTCAAGAATCGACAACTAAAGATAAAATACCATCCTTAAATATATCTAATAATCGTTCATATGTTTGAGCTTCTTGTTCTTCACCATCAGCACACATAACACTATGTTCAGAAGCTATAACAGATTCAGCATTGTTACCACCAAGAATTGAATCGCTTCCATTAAAGTATTGTAAGTGAGCATTAGCTGAATAAATAGATGATTTAAAAGAACTCATTCCACGCATTGAAAAATCGTGACATTGATATTTAACAAAATCATCAAAATCTGCTGTTTTTACCGCATATTTTGAACATAAATCATAAAATTCTCTTGCAATTGTTAACGATGTTTGGTATTGTCATATATTTTGCAAAATAATAGTTTCAAAATAATTAATTAATCAAACATATTTTTTATTAATACCTTCTTCGCCGCATATCGTCAATAATGGTTCGTTAAAGTTAATATATTGATCAGATTTTCTTACCGAAATAATTATTGGTAGTCTTTTGTGTTCGTTTGCGTATTTCGATACATCTATTAACGCTTTTGTAAAATCATCGCTGAATTCTTTGTTACTAAAAACGCTATATAATTTATTTCTTATTAAGTTTTTAATTTTGTCATCTTTTTCGTTATACATTTCAATTAATGAATATACGAAACGATCGATGATATCACACACAACTTTAGTTGTTAATTCAGCATTTCATGCGTGAGTTGTAATATTTTTTAATGATGTTTTTCTTGCTGTTAGTGTTGAAAATAGATTAGTTGTATTTTTAGGATACATTAATCTATGACATAACTTATAAGCATCGACAGGTATTAAATTAACTAAATGCTCGTTTATTTCGTCTGAAACTAACACGTTTTTTTCGTGTTTTAACATATTGATTTTTATCTTCTATTATTATTATAATAACTTTAAATTATGAATAGAGCATTTAAGAACGTTGACATTAACCATTTAAAGGTTATTAAAAACATCAACAAAGGAGCGAAGGTCGATTTGATATTCTGTCATGGTTTAGCTACAGAACCTGGCATGCATTATAAAATCGTTAAAGAACTAAGTAATGTTAATCATTATGACTTGGGTTTTCCTGGTCATATTGATACAGATTTTAAATTTACAATGAAGGAGTTAAACGTTGATTATTTTTCAAAACTTTTAGCTATTTTTATTAAACAAAATCCTGATTTAAAAAACATTATTTTAGTCGGTCATTCATTGGGTTGTGCCGTTATTGTTTTCGCTCTTAAACATCTAACTAAAAACGAAAAAGAACGTATCAAGAAGATTGTTTTAAACGCTCCATTAACAATCAACACTTTACTTACTGCGCTACATTTCACAAAATACTTTACTAGTGATGCCAATAAAATAAACGATGTTGGTATCGAAAAATTTTTTAAAGATTTATTTTATGATCCTAAGAAATATCTAAAAGAATTTAATCAATGGTTTGATTTAGATTTTTACAAAAAACATCAAACAGAGCAAAAAAAATTAGCATTAACTTTACTTAATCCTGATATGATAAGAAAGATAATCAGCGCTTATCATTCAGAAAAGAAATATGAAAACTTTACTTTTATAACTGCTGATAAAGATCGTTTAGTACCATTCACAATGGTCAGACATTATATAAAGAATTTTTTTAAAGATGCTAAACATATTGAAATAAAAAATGGTGGGCATGCATTCATTCTAGAACACAAAGACACTTATATTGAAATATTAAAGGAAATTATTCGAAATGCAAAATCTTAAAACCTATATTGAAAAATTAAAGGATTTATTATCTAATATTGATCTTGAAAAATTAATTAATAACTATAACAAAATTATGGATAAATCAATGTATACTAGAATCATGTATGACGATGATGAATATGCAGAAATCGATTTTTTTGAAAAGCAAATCGAGGGTGAGATTGAATTTATAAAAACTAAGTTAATTCAAGAGGTTGACGAATATATTCAGGATATTCTTAAAACTAAGTTTAGTGACAAAAAAAAATTAGCGCTATTGCATGATCATTTTTATAATCTGACTCAAGCAATAGCGCTAACTAAAAACATTAGTTTTAAACGCTTAAATAAATTATTAAACGAAGAATATTAAAGTACAAATAATTCGATTGCATCCGCAACGACTTGAGATGCTTTAACATCAAGAATATTTGTTGCGTTATTTTGCACTTCTTTGTGGGATGATTCAAGCGTTACACTAAGCCCTGTAACTTTGAACATCGAAATATCATTAAATGAATCACCAATACTTAAAGTGTTTTTAAGATCTTTTTTTAATATTTTATTTAACTCTAGAATTGCGTTTCCCTTTGAAGTGTTTTCAGAGTTTAATTCAAAAGCCATTGGCGAAACAATTACGCAATCACTAGCTTCAAGTTTTGTTAGGTTAAGAAACTTCGCTAAATATTCTGTAATATCTTCTTTAATCGCTTTTTTACCGTAAAAGAAGATTAACTTAATTAAATCATCGTGAGCATTTAAATCATCGGTTTCGATGTAATTATTATCTGTAAATGATCCTTCATAAGCTGTTAATTCTTCTATAAGTTTCTTATTATGTTTTTTATTCTTATCATAGACATAAATATTATTATTTAAATCGTATGATAATACAAGACAATCATCTGTAATGTTTTTAAATTCATCCATGAATTCCATTACAGTTGTTTTTACTTTTTTAGTTAAATAATTATTCTTAATAATCTTATCTTCAACTAAGTCGTAAATGATAGCGCCATTACAAGCTATAATATAACGCGTTTGTGAAGAAAGATCATATTTTTTTAATAGATTAACTACATCGGATTGTTTACGACCAGTAGCAATCGTGAATGATATATTTTTACCTGGTAATTTTTCTATAGCTCTAATAGCTTCAGGATCAACAATATGTTCGTTGTTTTCGTAACGGATAAGTGTACCATCTAGGTCACTAATTACTCACTCAATATTGTTTTTCATTATTATTTATTAGCTACAGCTTGACTAGCAGTTATAATAGCAACTGAATAAATTTCGTTAGCGCTAGCGCCACGACTTAAATCATTAACTGGTTTAGCTAATCCTGTAAGAATTGGACCGATCGCTTCATATCCACCTAGGCGTTGTGCGATTTTGTAACCAATGTTACCAGCATCAATGTTAGGGAAAACAAAAGTGTTAGCGCCCTTTTCTCAATCTAATTTAGGAGCTTTTTGTTTTCTTACTTCTTCAACATAAGCAGCATCAAATTGCATAGGACCACAGATTGAAGCTAATTTTCCGATTTCAGATTCTTCTAGTAATTTTGTAGCTTCTTTAACTTTATCAACTGATTCACCAGCACCTGAATTAAGTGTTGAATAACTTAACATTGCTAAGTTAATTTTTTCAGTTTGTAATACTTGCTTACTAAACTTAATAGTTGATTTAGCAATTTCAGCTAATTCTTCAGATGTTGGATAAAGATTAATAGCACAATCAGTGAACACTAATCTTTCTTCACCTTTTTCTAAAACCATTACCGAACCAACGATCTTTTCACCTTCAGCAGTTTTAATGATTTGTAAAGCAGGTTTTAATGTATCTTTTGTAGTATATTCTTTACCACAAACTTCACCATCAACTTCTTCAAGTTTAACTAATAAAGCAGCTAGAACATTAGGTTTCTTAACTTCTTCTTGAGCTACTTCTAGAGTCATACCTTTCTTTTCACGTAATTTAAATAAGTATGTAGCATACTTAGATAAATCCATTTTTTCTATTACGTAGCGTCTGATTCTAGGATCGAAATCAGCAGGTATTTCATCGATTGTTCTAAAAATTAAAACTGGTTTAACAAGTTTTTCTGCAACTAACTTTTTAGCAGCTTCTTGAACATATGGATGTCATCCTTCTACTAAAAGGATTTCAGGTGTTTTTTTAGATTCTTTAATCTTATTTTTAAGTTCTTCAATTAATATACTCATAGTCTTACATTTTAAAAATTATAAAAAATTATTTTTTTTCGTAGTTCAGTTTAGTAATTTTAGATAAAGAAATGTCTTTATAAAAATTCATGTAAGTTGCATTAAGGTCAATTGCGTTACCTTTATTTAAATAACCTTTTTGATTAGCATACAACTTAATAAAATCATTAAAGTCATCAAGTAATTCAGAATTGCCAGATCATTCTATCATCTGTTTTGGATAATGTTTAATTAGATATTTATAACCAAAATCCAAAACCTCTTGCATTGGTATAACTTCTAAATTGATTAAGTTTAATAAACTAAGTTTAGCACCTAGTTCAAAATCATCAATTTTTTTATACAACACCCCAGGAGTGTCGTACAAGGTGAAATTTTTATTTAATTTAACAAAGGTTTGACGTTTAGTAACTCCAGCTTTATTTTCGACTTTGTTATGGTTTTTTTTAATCAATCCATTTATCAATGAAGATTTACCAATATTTGGTAAACCAATCACCATAATACTAAAGTGTGGTGTGACTAAACCTTTTGCTTGCAATTTTTTAATCTTATCATTAAGAATCTGATAGATTTTATTTATAACAAAACTACTAAAATTCTTATCTTTAATACTTGTTATGATTGTATTTTTATCATATTCATAATTAAGATCAGCTCAATCTGATTTGAGAGCTATATTAATAATTGTTTTGTTATTAAAAATATCTAACAAATCAGGATTGGATGTCAAATTAATTGCCCTAGCATCCAGAACTTGAATAACTAAATCAATATGTTTTTTAACTCTATTGATATCATCCAAGGTCTTTTTCATGTGACCTGGGAATCAATTAATTTTGGAATGATTCATTCTTTATTATTCTTCAGTTATATACATCCATCCATCAATTCCCTTGATTTGGGTAATTGCTATTAAGCAATCATTATCAACTTTACGGATTAATCTAATAATTCTAGGAATCTCAACGAACATTGTAGTTGTTGTGATCATCTCGCGTTCTTCTTTTGTAAAACCACCTGTGATTTTTGACATCGACATAGTATGTGGATGGTGATCTGATAATAATGCTTGACGAATTTTTTCGCAATCTGCTGAATAAATTTCAATCTTAGCCATCTTATATCTAGGAAATAAGGCTTCTAAGAACATTGATACAACAACAGCGGATAATATTGAACCTATAAAATTAGGCGAGAATAGCAACGATACATTTCAAGCTAAATCACTAAATTTTTTAGTTGAATTTGGAACTAAAATCTCTTTTGGTATCTCTTGCAAAACAAGCGAAGAAGGAATATACGAACCAATTATTACAGATACTAATAATGTTATAAAGTTTGTATAGAACAAGATACCTGCAATTGATTTTCTTTTTATCTTAGCAACGTATTGAGAAATAAAATCCATTCCTCCGGTTGATGCCCCAATTACAAAAAGCATTGTGTATAAGAATGATGATAATGCAGCTGCTATAATCGCATACAAGAACATTGATAAGATTTTATTAACTTCATTGTTATTTTGTCATATCAACGGAATATAACCAATCTTTCTACCGAGATCAGTCAATTTTCCTGTATCATCAAAAAACATCCTATAAATTTCTAAATTAGTTGATTTAAATTTTTCAACTTCGTAAATAATTGAACTATTTTCTGCTGTATTGATTGTAAATAATCCAACTTTAGAAATGCCAGGGATATTATCTAAGACAAAACCAAATAAATTAGCAATAACAACATACACTGCAGTTAATATCGTAAATCTCTTACCAACCTTAAAATAAGAAAAGATGATTAGAGGTATATTAATAACGATATATAAAATCCAGAATGTTAGATTGAAAATTAAATCTTTTGGTAATCCTGTAGGTAAAATAACAAAAAGCATTCTTGCTAACCCTTGAGTTAACGAAGAAACACCTAAGTTATATAATCCTGAATTACGTATAAAAAATAGACTAATTAGACCTTGAATTAGCGATATTAAAACAATAATCGCAATTCTGTTTCAGATTTTTTTGGGACCATATAAACCAGCAAATATCAATAACGAACTACGCAATCGTGTTCTTGTTACCGTTACTTTATTTCATTCTTGAGAAAGGTTTGCTAGTTTATTTTTAGATTTTGTTAGAGACATAAATTTACTCTAAGGGAATAAAAAAAGTTAACTAACTATTTGTTGTTAACTACTTTTTCTTTAATACGAGCAGATTTACCTGAACGTTGTCTCATGTAAGAAATGTAAGCTCTTCTAACTTTACCCTTACGTTTTAATTCAATTTGGATATTTGGGTTGTGAACGTGGAAGTTTTTTTCAACACCAACACCACTTGATTCTTTACGAACTATAAAAGTTTCAGATAATCCAGAACCTTTTCTTCTTAAAACTAAACCATCAAATTTTTGAATTCTGGTTCTTTTTTCATCAGCAATCTTAATTGATACTGATACTGTATCACCAACTTGGAAATTTGGTACATCTTTTTTTAATTGCAAATTATTAACGTGGTTAATAATGTATTGTTTACTTAGTTTGTTCATTGTTACTACTTATTATTTGATTTGTATTTATCATACATATCTGGTCGTTTATTTTTTGTGTTGGTTATCGCAGCTTGTTTATTAAATTCTTTAATACGTTGATGATTACCACTTAATAACACATCAGGAACTTTATAACCTTCAAAATCATAAGGTTTTGTATACATCGGATAATCTAAGAGGTAATCATTAAATGATTCACTTTCCAAGCTTTCTTTATTGATTACATTAGGTAACAACCTAACGATGCTATCTACCACTATTAATGCTCCTAATTCTCCGCCAGTAATCACAAAATCACCAACCGATAGAGCTCCATCAACATAATGATAAATGCGTTCGTCAAACCCTTCGTATCGTCCTGCTATTAAAATTAAATCGTTATTTGATTTACTAAAAGCTTCAGCTTTTTTTTGATCATAGACATCACCCTGAGGGGATAATAAATAACTTTTAACTTTTTCGGGGTCTTTAAATTTATTTTTTTTAATATCTCTTAAACAGTTTACTAATGGTTCTAATTTCAACAACATTCCAGCCGCTCCACCATAAATAGTGTCATCAACTGTTTTGTGTTTATCAGTAGCATAATGTCTAAAATTTATTACTTCTAATTCAACAGCATTCTTGTCTAAAGCGTTTTTAATAATCGAAAAATCAAAATACGACTTTACAAATTGATCAAAAAGCGATAAAACAATGATTTTCATATACTAAGCTTTTTTAGAAGCTGTGTATTTTTCTCAAATTTTTTCTTTAGAAAGAATTGATCTTACTGTATCAGTAGGTTGAGCACCTTTTTTCAATCATTCAATTGCAAGTGCTCCATTTATTTTATTAATTCCATTAATTGGATCGATGTGACCAATTAATTCTATATAACTTCCATCACGTTTAACTCTAGAATCTACAACAACCATACGATATGATGGTAGTTTGTGACGACCTAAACGCATTAATCTAATTTTTACCAAGTTTGTTTTCCTTAATTATTTATGCTTGAATATTATAACATATCGTTAAGTAAAATTACTTAACTGGTTGTTCAACTTTAGCAACAGGAGTAGCTGGTTTAGCTTCTACTTTTGCAGTAGTAGTTTTTTTAGTTTGTTTAGCTTTTTTAGCAACGTATTTAGGAACTTTATCAACGAATTGTAAGATTGCCATTTCAGTAGCATCTCCCATTCTAGCACCTAATTTAATTACTCTAGTATAACCACCGTTTCTTTCTTTGAAAACAGGAGCCACTTTATTAAATAGATGAGCAACTAATTCATCAGCTGAACAAACTTGAGTGTTTAAAAGAATCGATTTAGCTCTTCTTCTATTTGCAACTGAATCTTCTTTAGCTACTGTAATAATTTTTTCTAAATGCTTTTGAGTTTCTTTTGCTTTAGTTAATGTTGTTTTGATTTCGTTATAACTTAAGCAATCACTAACTTGTTGACGAATAATCATCAAACGAGTTGATGTGGTTTTACCTTTTTTGTTAATGTATGACATAGATATTATTAGTTATTCTTAAGTTTTAAATCGTACAGTTCATTAAGTTTTTTATTAATTTCTCGAACTGACTTCTTACCTAAATTACGAATGTTTTCAATTTCAGATTTAGAACGAGTAACTAGTTCTTCAACTGTTTGTATTCCGTGTCTCTTTAAACAATTATAAGAACGAACTGTTAAATCAAGTTGTTCAATTGGAATTGATAACTTCTTGTTTTTTTCTTCAACATTCTTTTCATTAAGAACTTGAATGTCATGTAATGACTTGTTGATATCAATTAATGGTCTTAAGTGATCAGCTAGAATTTTAGAAGCCATACCAATTGCATCACCAGGTTTGATTAAACCGTTAGTACCAACTTCGATAACTAACTTATCAGTAATTACATCTGATGTTTCTTCTTCAACTTGATATCCAACTTTGATAATTGGATTGAAATTAGAATCAACCGGAATAATTGATAAAGATCCAATTTCTGAACGATTATCTGCTGCAGTTTTGAATCCACGACCTCTAGTTGCATAAATATCAATAGCGATTTCTGTATCTTCAGATAAAGTACAAATTTCTAAGTCGTTGTTAAGAATTTCAAAACCTAATGGACATTCAATATCACTAGCTTTAACAATACCAGCTTTGTTAGCACGGATTTTCATAACCGGTCATTTTTCAATTGGTGTTTCTACTAAGGTATCATCTGAAATAATATTATCGCTAATTCAAACAACTAAGTTTTTAAGATTTAATATTATTTGTGTTACGTCTTCTTTAACACCTGGAATAAATCCAAATTCGTGTGAAATACCTTTAATTTTTAGGGCGAATACAGCAGATCCTGGAAGGTGACTTAACATCACTCTTCTAAGAGCATTACCTAAAGTAATACCAAACCCTTTTTCTAGAGGCTTAACGATGTATTTACCATAATTTTTGTCGTTATCTTCTTTAATAACGTTGATATTGTATCGCAAAAATTGTTGCATATTTTCCTCTTAAATAATTAACGTGGCTTTTTAGGAGGTCTGCAACCGTTATGAGGAATAGGTGTTACATCGTGGATTTCAGTAATAGTTAAACCACAAGCAGCTAAAGATCTAATTGCAGTTTCTTTACCTCTACCTACACCATTTACATAAATCTTAATGGTTGCTAAACCCATTGCCATAGCTTCCTTGGCTGCTTTTTCAGCAGCTACACCAGCTGAATAAGGTGTTTTTTTCTTAGCACCCTTGTACCCAATTGCACCTGAAGATGATCAAGTTATAGCATTACCATTGATATCTGTGATTGTGATAATTGAGTTATTTGAAGTTGCGTGAATGTGAGCAATCCCATTGCTGGCAACTGTTTTTTTCTTTTTAGCCATAATTTATTATTACTTACTTTCAATTTTCTTGTTAGCAACGGTTTTTCTTGGACCTTTACGTGTTCTAGCGTTCGATTTAGTTCTTTGCCCTCTTACTGGTAGCCCTCTTCTGTGACGTAATCCAGCATATGAACCAACTTCCATTAAACGTTTAATGTTTAACGCTACTTCTCTACGAAGATCCCCTTCTAATACGTATGTACTAGCAACAGAACGAATTAAAGCTAATTCTTCATCTGTTAAATCTTTAACTCTTTTATTTGAGTCAATTTTTGCTTTTCTTAAAATTTCTTGAGCACGAGGCTTACCAATTCCATAAATATAAGTTAATGAAATTTCCACGCGCTTGTTATTCGGGATGTCAATACCTAAAATACGAGCCATATTCTATCCTTGTCTTTGTTTGTGCTTAGGGGTTTTACAGATAACTCTAACAACCCTTTGGCGTCTAATAACTTTGCAATCCTTGCAAATTGGTTTTACTGATGATCTTACTTTCATAGTTTTTTATTAATTAATGACGATAAATAATTCGCCCTTTTGTTAGATCATAAGGGCTGAATTCGACTTCCACGCTGTCACCTGGCAAAATACGAATTTTGTGCATTCGAATTTTTCCTGACACATGCGCTTCAATCAAAAGATTATTTTCTAGCAATACTTTAAATTTATCACCTTTAATAATCTCTTTTACAACACCTTTGATACTGAGGTTTGTGTCTTTCATTGATTATGCTGTTTAGCTAAATTGTCCTTTATTATGGTTAGTTAAATAAGATATTTATAGTTTATTTGGATATGTATGATCAATTTTAAAATTGTTCAAACATTTTCAAATACATCATATTCAAAAATATATATTGATGAAGGTAATCAATATTTAAACAACCGTTATATATTTTACCACGAAATCCTGTTTTTTATAAATAAAAAGACCTAGCGTACTAGGTCAATTATTTGAGGGATTTTAATGAACTTTATCATCAAATGCCCCTTGATAACTGAACAGAATCTGACCAACAACTTTTAGTTAATAAATTTGCTTTAATGGGTTTAACCTTTTTGTTGGATTTTATTATTTCACCGTTATATGTAACAGGTGTATATCGTGTTAGTGTATTAATATACTCCATAGAAAGGAGGTAATCCACCCCCACGTTCTCGTAGGGGTACCTTGTTACGACTTAACTCCAATCACCGGCCCTACCCTAGACATGCGCTTCCTTGCGGTTAGCAACACGGTTTTAGATATTACCAGCTCTCATAGTTTGACGGGCGGTGTGTACAAGACCCGAGAACGTATTCACCGCGACATGGCTGATTCGCGATTACTAGTGATTCCGACTTCATGAGGGCGAATTGCAGCCCTCAATCCGAACTGAGACCAACTTTACAGATTAGCTCCGCCTTACGGGTTTGCGACTGTTTGTATTGGCCATTGTAGCACGTTTGCAGCCCTAGACATAAGGGGCATGATGATTTGACGTCATCCCCACCTTCCTCCAACTTACGTTGGCAGTCTCGTTAGACAAAGTAACTAACGATAAGGGTTGCGCTCGTTGCGGGACTTAACCCAACATCTCACGACACGAGCTGACGACAACCATGCACCACCTGTCATTGGGTTAACCTCCATTATATTTCTATAACTTCGCCCAAGATGTCAAGTCTAGGTAAGGTTTTTCGTGTACCGTCGAATTAAGCAACATGCTCCACCACTTGTGCGGGTCCCCGTCAATTCCGTTTGAGTTTCATTCTTGCGAATGTACTACTCAGGCAGGATGTTTAATGTGTTAACTGCAGCACCGAAGTATTCGCTCCGACACTTAACATCCATCGTTTACAGTGTGGACTACTAGGGTATCTAATCCTATTTGCTCCCCACACTTTCAAGCCTAAGCGTCAGTATTGGCCCAAGTCCTCGCCTTCGCCTCTGGTGTTCTTCCATATATCTACGCATTTCACCGCTCCACATGGAGTTCCAGGACTCTCTACCAAACTCTAGACTAGAAGTTTCCAATGCATACAATCGTTAAGCAATTGCTTTTAACACCAGACTTTCTAATCCGCCTGCGCTTGTTTTACGCCCAATAAATCCGGATAACGCTTGCAACCTATGTATTACCGCGACTGCTGGCACATAGTTAGTCGTTACTTATTCAAATGGTACCGTCAGGTCAATAGCTTTCCACTCTACTGACTTTTCTTCCCAAATAAAAGAACTTTACAATCTAAAAAGACCTTCATCGTTCACGCGGCATTGCTCCATCAGACTTTCGTCCATTGTGAAAAATTCCCTACTGCTGCCTCCCGTAGGAGTATGGGCCGTGTCTCAGTCCCATTGTGGTTATTCTACCTCTCAGCATAACTACACGTCATCGCCTTGGTGGGCCATTACCCTCACCAACTAGCTGATATGCCGCACCCTCATCTTATAGCGAAGCAGTTGCTTCTTTAAAGTTATTCTCATGCGATAATTAACTTGTTATGCGGTATTAGCTAATCTTTCGACTAGTTATCCCCCACTATAAGGCAGATTGGATACGTGTTACTCACCCGTTCGCCTCTAATGTATTGCTACATCCGATCGACTTGCATGTATTAGGCATGCCGCCAGCGTTAATCCTGAGCCAGGATCAAACTCTCAGAAAATGACAGATTCTATTCAGTTTTCAAGAAGCATTTGGTAGCTATCATCTAAAAGGAGGTTAGAGATAATTATTAACTACTCTAACATAAAAATGATAACCTGATAAATAGTATCACAAAAAAATTAATTTGACAAGATTTATTTAAAAAAATGTATTTTTATTTTAATAAATCAATTAATTGATCTTTAGGAATAAATCCAATTCTGCTATTAGTTTTTTCGCCATCTATAAAAGTGATAACATTAGGGATAGAACTAACTTGATATTGAATCGGAAGCTCTTTAGATTCATCAACATTGATTTTTACAAAAGTTCAATCCGTTTTTTCTTTAGATACTTCTTCAAAAACAGGAGCCAACATTTTACAAGGACCACATCAGTCTGCGTAAAAATCAACTACAACTTTTTTGTTAGATTTTAGAATTTCATCTAATTCAGTTTTTTCAATTACGTGTTTCATAGTTTTTTAAATCTTTGAATAGTTTTATGTATATATTAATAATCTATATTAAATATTAATTAATTGTTGAATCTCGAATCGTATCAGACTCAGTTCCCGAATCAATATTTTTAGTAAATTTACATTTAGGGAAGTTTGAACAACCCAAGAATTCGTTGTTATTTTTCTTTTTATAAGATTTTCTACGAATCATTTTAGAATGACATAAATCGCATTCTACACCTTCTTCGTAAATAATTACCTTAGGTTTTTGATCTGTTTTATCAATGTGTTTACATTTAGGATAGTTAGAACAACCAATAAATGAACCAAAACGCCCTTGACGTTTAACTAATCTAGAATCACATTCGGGACAGTTGCGTCCTTCTACATATTCAATTTGTTTTATGATATTAGTTTTTGCCTCGTTTAAAACTTCTGAAAAGTTGCTTCAGAAAGATTTTAGATAAGTAACATCATCAATTGAACCATGAGCAATTTCATCTAGAGTAGCTTCCATATTTCTTGTAAATTCTTTATTGATAATAGTTGGGAAGTTTTTATCTAGCTCGCTGGCTACTTTGGTACCAAGATCTGTTGTTTTGTAATAACGACCATTTGTAAGTTCAGCGTAATTTCTTTTTAAAACAATATCTAAAATCGTTGAATAAGTACTAGGGCGGCCGATTCCTTCAGATTCTAATGATTCAATTAAAGTTGCTTGTGTATATCTTGGTGTCGGTTGAGTTTGATGTTCGTTAATCATCACTTCGCTAGCTTCAAATTCTTTACCGATTTCAAATTGCTCTAATTTGATTTCTCTTTGGTGATCTGTGTCATTGAAATGCGAATAGATTTTTTTATAACCATCAAATTTTAGTACATTGTTAACTGCATAAAACTTATTGTTGTTATTAATTAAACGAATATTAATAAGTTCATAAGCAGCCGGAGCCATATAACGAGCAACAGTTCTAGTTCAAATTAATTTATATAAACTGTATTGATCGTTGCTAATTTTACCTTTAAGCGATTGCGGAGTTATGGTGATGTCAATAGGGTGGATCGCTTCGTGAGCGTCTTGAGCTTTAACTTTTTCTTTCTTAGCTTTTTTAGTTTCCCTATTTGATATATCATTTTCAGCTTTTGCTACATAATTATCCCCATAACTTTTAGTAATAAAATCCACAACTGTTTTACGATATTCTGGACTTAATCTCGTACTATCTGTTCTAGGATAAGAAATTAGTGCGATCTGTTCATTATCAACGCTAACACCTTCATATAACTCTTGCGCTACTGAAGTAATCTTCATTGATCTTCACTTTAATTTATTAATTGCATCTTGTTGAAGTGTTGATGTTTTATAAACATCCTTAGGATAAGAATGTTTTAATTTTGGTTCATCAACGGCATAAACTTTATATTTATCACCTAAATGTTGTTTAACGATTTCAGCATCTTCTTTAGAATTAAAATCAATTCCACTAACTTCTTCAAGTTCTTTAAAAGATAGCTTAGATTTTAATTCATCATCAATTTTTCTTAACATTAATTCTGTTCCATCTTTTAGAACAACATCTAATGTTCATCAAAATCTTGGAACGAACTTTTTTATTAAATCTTCACGCTCAGTAATAAATTTAAGTGCAATCGATTGCACTCTGCCAGCTGAATCGGCATTCAATTTTGATTTTAATAAACTTGATAGTTTAAAACCTATCAAACGATCGATTCTTCTTCTTGTTATTTGTGAAGCGACTCAATCTTTTTGAATTTCTCGCGGATTAGCTAATGCATTTTTAACTGCTTTTTCACTAATTTCGTTGAAAACAATTCTTTTACATTTATCAACATTTACACCACGATCTTTTAAAACATCATATACATGTCAAGAAATAGCTTCACCTTCACGATCAGGGTCGGTTGCTAAATAAATTTCGTCAGCTTTTTTAGCTTTATCTACTAGCTCATTAATTAACTCTTTTTTAGTAACCTTTTTAGCAGTTTTACTTTTTTTATCTTTGGTTGTTGTCTTAGTTTTTTTCTCTTGGATTATTTCTCATTTAGGAACAAAATCCTCGGTATTAAAACCTAGGGTATATTTAGGTAAATCTCTAATATGCCCAACTGTAGCAACAATATCATACTCATCAGATAAATATTTTTTTAAGGTCTTAATCTTGTTTGGTGACTCGATTATCAAAATTTTTGAGCATTCATTAGCCATTGCTTTTGTCCTTAGTTGTTTTTTATTTAGCTTGCTTTGTTTATTTTATCTTAAAAATTAGTTAAGAAAACAAATACCTTTATTTATATATGTATATATAAAGATATGTATCTTTTTGTTAAATAGAAGAATTTTTTGTATCGAAACTCTTAATTGTTTCAATCATCATTTTCTTCTCATCATCCAGCAATTTATAAAAATATGATCCTGAAACAAATTTTGATACTAAACCTTTAAGTTCGCATGCTTTCTCTAGATTAATACCACCATCAATTTCAATCTCAATATTAGGAAAGAACTTAATAAGTTTAGCAATATTCCTATAAACAAGCGGACTAAATTCTTGCCCACCAGCACCTGGTTCAACCGACATTAAAGTCACATAATCAACTAATTTAATTTGGTCTAAATATTCGCATATATCAGTATTAAATTTGAATGCTAATCCAGCTTTTTTATTACTATTTTTTATGTAAGCTAAATATTTAGTTATTAATTCTTTATTGTCTTTTAATGGTTCGACATGGAAACTAATATTGTCACACTTCGTCTTTGTGTATGTCAAGATATGCTTAGCAATTTTGTTTACCATTAAATGAACATTAACTTCATAACCCAACGCTTTTAGTGAATCAACATAACGTTCATCAAAAGCATAGTTATTAACGAATTCATCCATTACATCATAATGAATTTTATTCAAACCTAATTGCTTATAATGAGTTAATTTATCTTGATCATAGTCATTAAGCATCGGTAAAATCGAAAATAATAAGTCGCTCATTATTTACCTAAAAGTTTAAACATTCTTTGCTTGTAATCCTCAACACCAGGTTGGTCATATGGATCATGATTTAATAATAGCGCTGAAACAGAAGTAGCTATGCATAATCAGTAATAAACATAACCAAAACCATAACCATTATTTTGTTCTATATCAATTTCAATAATTGGCACGCCAGCACTAGCATGAGCTTGTTTGGTAGCTTCGCAAGCAATATAGTTAAGTTCATTAACTGATTTGTTAGTTACATAATCAAGCTTGTCATCGTTATCAAATTGCGACTTATTTAGTTTTAAACTATTGCTGTTAGCTTTTTCAAATGAGAAAACTGTTTCAAAAAAGATCTTCTTACCTTGTTGGTATAACTGACCCATAGAGTGTAAATCTGTTGTAAATACTGAATATGTTGGGAATAAAGAATTTTCTTTTTTCCCTTCACTTTCTCCGAATAATTGACGGTGTTGCAACATCAAGTATTCATGTTGTTCTTCGTAAGTAATAGCTACTTCAACATCTTTTTTAAGCTCTGTGTAAAGATAATGACGAAGAGCGGCATAACAATAAGCTGTGTTCTTAGTTAAATCAGCTGAACTAAATAAATCAGCGTTAGCTTGCTTAGCGCCTAAAATTAAATTTTTGTAGTTAGCTCCAGCTAGACCAGCAACAAGCAACCCGCTTGGTGTTAATGTTGAAAATCTACCACCAATATCTGAATAAATCGGCAACATTTCATAGTTATTCTTAACTGCTAAATCGTGTAGAACACCTTTTTGTGGATCAGTTATCGCGACTATTCTTTTAGCTGCTTGTTGATCGTATTGTTTATATAAAGCCTCTCGGAATAATTTAAATCCTACAGATGGTTCTAAAGTTGTACCTGATTTAGATATAACAACAATCGCTCAATTCTTATCGCGAACTTGTTCTAAAATATTTATTAAAGTGTTTTCACTTAAACTTCTAACAAAATGAATTTTTCTTTTTTGTTGACTTGGTAAGTATGATGTGATATCTAAAATTGCTTTGATACCAGTGTATGAACCACCAATACCAATAACCACAACATCCGTTACTTTTAATTGATCCCATTCAGCAATTTTAGCATCAATTTTTTGATATATTTCAGTTTGGTCTTGATTAACATAATCAATTCAACCTAACATATTTGAACTTGGAGTTTTCTTATCTTTTAATTGATCAAATATATCATTTAATTTAGCTTGATACTTAGTTGATAATTTTTGGTAATCTAAGTCTTTAATAAGGTCAAATTTTAATTTAATCATAGTGTTCTCACTTTTTTGGTTTATTGCTTAATTTTAAAATATCGACTGAAGCAAACTTAAATATATTTTATAGATTAATGAATTAATCTGTTTTTTTACACAACAATCAATACTTGTTTCTAAATGCATACAGTCCCTAAATTTGCATTGGGTTTGGTATTTCCTGAATTCTAACAAACCATAACTTAATTCCTGTTTAGTAATTTCAAGATTAAAAATAGAAAAACCAGGGGAGTCTGCAATATATCCATTTAAAAATTTATAAAGCTTTGTTGATGTTGTAGTGTTCTTACCTCTTTTAAGTTTGTTAGATACTTCTTGAGTTCAGATATTAAGAGTGTTATCTAACCTTTTAATTAAAGTTGATTTACCAACTCCACTATGACCACAAAACAATGATATTTTGTCAGATATCATTGTTTTTAAATTTAAGAAATCATCGTTATTATTTAATCTAAAAACTTGATAGCCTGTTTGGATCAAAGCTTGATATATTTCTTCAAAATCATCACTGTTATCAATTAAATCTAATTTTGAAAAAGCGATTAACGGCTTGAACTCAAGCTTTGATTCAAAATAAACTAAAAACTTAAAAAGTTGTTTTAAGTTTAGTAATGGATCTTTAACTGAAAAAACCAAGATAACATAATCAAGGTTAGCTACCTTAGGACGAACCAAATAATTTTTACGTTCAACTAACTTAATGATCTCATTACGTTCATTAAGTTCTAATAAATCGTTAGCCACCAATTTAATCTTTTGGTATTTTCATTTACCTGGTGCATGAAGTTTTTTTATCTCATTATTAACTTCACAAAATAGATCGTTGGCATTAATTTCTAAAATTCTAGCAATCATTATTTTGGTGGTGATGAGAAATTAAAGATAATCAAACCTAAGGTTAAAAGTACAATTAAGATAACAAGACCTGTAATTAATCAAAATGATCAATACTTAAAAATGATAGGTTCTGAATCAACAGTTATTTCAGTTGGTTTGAATAACTCGTCTTTTTGCAAAACCCTTTTTTCGTAAGGTTTTATTAACGCTTGTTCTTTATCGACATTATCCAAATCTTTAAGAATATCTTCGCAACTACTATAACGATATTTACGATCTTCTTTTTTAGATGCCATACATCTAAAAACAATGTTCTCTACGGAGTTAGGAACATCAAAACCCATAGTCTTCATTAAAGGGACATCGTATTGGTTAGGTAATTTAATAACATCTTGCCCTTTTTTATTTTGTTTATTAAATGGCTTTTGACCAGTTATCATTTCAAACAAAATAACACCAAATGAATAAAAATCATACTGAACAGTAGGACGTGTTCTTCGCAACAATGGACCATTGGTTTTAGGATTAATTAATGGTTTATTGTTTTCGTCACGAACTATCTCTTTATCCAAAACATCTGGACACATATAATCTTCGGTTCCAAATAATGCTTGCTCATTAGTAAGAATTTTTAAAGCAGCATCTGTAGTAATTGAAGAAGCGATACCAAAATCGATTATCTTCAGTTCTCTGAAATCTTTAGATAACATCAAGTTCTCAGGTTTTAAGTCTCTGTGAATAATTTGATGTGAATAGTTATGTAATTTTTGAATCCCTTCAACCATTCTTCTAAAGTAATACAAAGCTTCCTTAACAGATAAACTTCCTTTAGTTGAGATATGTTTACGTAAAGTAACACCTTGAACGTATTCCATTACGATAACAACGATATCTTTAATTTTTACTATATGATTATTTCTTTCAAAGATTAATTCGTTATCTGAAATATCATACGTAGTAATTAAATTGGGATGACTAATTCTAGAAGAAGTAATTAATTCTTGACGTAATTTAGTCCATTTATCTTCACTATCAGCTGGATTTTTTTTAACAATCTTAACAACTACCAAACTCTTTTTGGCACCGTTAATCTTATCAGTTTCTGCCATTATGTTTTTAGCAACATAAATGACTGAGTTCATACCTCCTTCTGTTAGTTGTTTGACAATTACATATTGACTAAATAACTTATCATTCGGAATTAGATAAACATTTGATTTTTTTTCGGTTTGTCTGTTAATGTTTGGCTTGTTATTATTAGCCATTTATAACCTCAGTTAATTTAACTACAACAACACTTAAATTGTCATTAGACATAGCGCTCATACCGTTTTCAAGAAGGTTATCAGCTACTTTTTGCATATCATCAGTAATACTTAATAGATCATGAAATTTCTCAGGCATTACAAAGTTATAAAATCCGTCAGATGATAGTAATAGATATTCATCGTCATTATGAATAACATCAAAAGAAGTATCAAAATCAAGTTTAGCAGTATCTTTAGATACGATATTAGTTAAAGCTAATAATTCTTTTTCATTAGCTTTAAAAGTTACAGCAGATGCATTAATCTTTTTAAGATAATTATACAAGTTGTGGTCGTTCGTAATTTGACTAACTTTTTTGTCTTTACCAATTAAATAAGCGCGAGAGTCACCGACCCAGAAAGTATAGATTTTATTATTAGCAATGATCGATAAAACAATGGTAGTAGCCATTTGTTTTAGCGATGCATTTTCATGTTCTTTTTTAAACTTTTCATCGTTAGCTACGATGTAGTTATAAATCTGTTGTTTACATTTAAGTAAAACATTTTTAAACCAACTTTCCATCTTTTCATCACTTAGATTATTAAAGTTGGTTGATAAAAAAATATCACGGATTAAGTCACGAGTAATACTACTAGCAATCGCCCCGCCTTTATATCCTCCTAGACCATCGCAAACTAAAGCAATTATATTGTGATACTGATTAGTACCAACAAATACTGCGTCTTGGTTTTCTTCACGAACTGTACCTACATGAGTTGAACTTGCGTATATCTTTTTCATTATCTATTACTTTCTTGGATTAATTTCTTGATTTTTTCAATTGTTTGCTCTAAATTGTCATTAACAATAATATGATCATAATATTTTTGGTGAGCATATTCTTTAACAGATTGTTCTAAACGATATTTAATCGCTTCATCACTTTCTGTTCCACGCTTTTTTAAACGATTAATTAATTCTTCTTCAGATGGTGGTGTTATAAAAATACTTAATGTTCTAAACCCTTTTTTTAATACTTGCATCACACCTTGGTATTCGATTTCAAGAATTAAATTTTCGTTTTTATCAATAATCTCTTTAACAATCGAAAGTGGTGTACCATAGTAATTGTTAACATAATGAGCATATTCTAATAACTCATTATTGTCAATCATAGATTGAAACTCTTCTTTTGTCTTAAAAAAATAATGTGTTCCTTCTATTTCAGTTTCTCTTTTTTTTCTTGTAGTGGCTGAAATAGATAAGTTTAGTTTTAATTCGTTATCTAATAAAAGTTTATTAACTATCGTACCTTTACCAACTCCACTTGGTCCTGAAATTAAGATAATTAAACCTTGTTTATTACTCATACTTTGAACTAATTTATTGATATAAGCAGTATTGTTTCGGATAAATTTACTTTCTTATATACTTTTTAATATTTTAATATTTATATTTATTAGAACACTATTAAAATGAAAAGTAAACTAAAACCGACTAGTGATTGATTAGTTACAGACCAGAATCCAAAGATGCGTGAAGTATGTAGTCCTGTGACTTTTCCGATAAGCGAAGAAGTTCAAGAAGCTATCGATAAAATGATCTCATATGTTGATGAAAGTTTTTATGATCGCGCAGAACAATACGATATAAGACCTGGTATTGGAATAGCTGCTAACCAAATTGGTTTAAATAAAAGAATGTTTTACATTCATTTTACAGATTTTTGTAACAAAGAACATAAATACTTTTTAATGAACCCTGAGTGAATTGAAAAAAGCGTTAATAAAGCTTATATCGGTTCTGGTGAGGGTTGTTTATCTGTTCCTACAGATAAAGATGGATATGTTATTCGTTGCGAAAAAGTTAAGCTAAAAGGCTTTGACTACTTAACCCAAAAAGAAGTGGTAATAAAAGCGCATGGATTATTATCAATGTGTTTGCAACATGAAATGGATCACCTTGAAGGTAAATTCTATTATGATTCTATTAACACTATGAAACCTTTCTTTAAAAAAGAAGAATGAGTTTGTGTTGAACAAGAAGATTGTGCGGAATGTAAATAACTAGTTTAAGGGAATATAAAAAGGATTAGCAATTCGCTAATCCTTTTTATTTGTTTTGTTATCTATTATTTAAAGATATCACCTTTGTAGAAGTTGAATGACATGAATGGTCATTTATCAGTAAATGGAACTCATTCACCATTAACAATACGTCCTGATTTAGGTAATATTGAAGCCATAGCTACAAAGCTCATTGATAATATTATGAACAATATAACAGCTGTAAGACCAGCAGGGTCAATTTGTTCAGCAGTGTAAGTAACACCAGCTAATGAAGGACCTTGTGTAATAACTGATAATACGATGTCGGATAATGTATATAATACATAACCTACACCTCAGATAAGTCCGAATTGTGTACCAACTTTAGAAGGTGAAGCACCTTTGAATTCATGAGGAATCATTAAGATTGTTGATTGAATACCTCATAAGAAGATACCTGAACAGAATGAAGTAATGATTTGTCCAGCTGCTAATCCAGGGTTTTTGTTACCGCCCAAGTAACCAAATAAGAATGAAGCAATAATGAATATCATACCTAAGCTGAAAGTAGTCATTAAGTATCTTCTTCTTTCATATCTAGTTTTATTAAATGGACTTAATAAGAATACCCCACCTATTAGACCTAGAACGAATGCGATCTTAGTCGAACTTGTCGCTCAAGGTAATACTTTTTCGGTTGAAAGTTTGTTGAAAGTAGATGAAGCTACTATGCCTGAATATGTTCCAGATAAGAATCATACTACAGCCACTAATCATGCACCAAACATTACGAATAATTTGATAATGTTTTTATCTTTTAAACATGATTTGATAGTGACATCAGATTCCATTTTAGTATGCTTCTCATTTGGTAAAACAGTTTCTTTACCAAAGATAAAGTAAAGTATTCAAGTAGCAACAATAATTAGAATGAATGCAGCACAAATAATATATCAATTTTTAGTTGCTTCTAATTTAATTTGTGTACTGAAAGCAAACAATAAGAATGGGAACGCAACACCCATATTGAACCCAAATGGGTTAATCATACTAAGCGTAGTTTTCTTTTGAATTGTAGAAAGCTTAGCAATAACTGGTTGAGTATAACTAATTAAAGCTGTACCACCCACGGCTAATAAAGTTCTAAAGATGATGAATAAACTGTATCCTAATGCAGTTAATTTAGTAAGACTTCCGCCTTGACCTATAACATCATTTGTTTTTTCATAGAACATTTTACTTTCAGATAAAACTAAGGCATTGTTTCCATCGAAAGGATAAGCCACAACAATGAACGGGAATGATAATGCCATAATTCCGATCATAGTTAAAACAGTTTTTCTATGACCTAATTTACCAATAAATCAACCAGCAAGGAATGAACCAACACCACGGAATAGTGTAATTGATCAGTTAGTTGCTGCTGTTGCTATTGCCCCAGGATTTTTAAAAAAGAATGATTGAGATCAACCTGCTCAAGTATTTTTCACATCACCGTTAGGGTTATATGAGAAATTACCTGCTAATTGATCGATTAAGAATCAGTTTACTACAAATAGGAAATAAGCAAATAGGATTATTGCTCAAGTCACTATCAGCTCACGATCCGTAAGTTTTTTTATATTCTCAAGTTTCTGCTCACGCGTTAAACCTGATGAAGATAGTTTAAATTTCATATTAAATTTCTTTTTATTTATTAGCTTATCTTAATCAAATTGACAAAAACCTAATTAAGTTGATAAAAGCACTCAAAAACTGTGCTTAATTACTAAACACGAATAATTAAACACAATTAAAAACACCATTTATTCAAAGCTCGCTTAATATTTAGTTCGGTTTATAACTAAAAAAATATTAAACTTCGTATATTATTTTATTAAATCTTTATAATAAATTGTTAATTTTCTTTTGAAATTAATCTATTTTTTAAGATAAGATTATTATTAATTTAATCAAAATCTAATGACATATGCATAAATTTGTTGTAGTTGGAGCAGGTCATGCTGGTTTAGAAGCTGCTTTTATTCTTTCAAAATTGAACAATAAAGTTTACTTATGCGTTTTAGATAAAAACTATGTAGGAAACTGTCCTTGTAATCCTTCTGTTGGTGGACCAGCAAAAGGAATTGTTACAAGAGAAATAGATGCATTAGGCGGAATGCAAGCTAAAGCTGCTGATAATACAGCCTTACAAAGAAAAATCTTAAACTCATCTAAAGGGCCTGGTGTTCAATGTTTAAGATTTCAAATCGATAAGGTTCAATATAAAAAATGATTTTTAAAACAAATTGAAGATAATGAAAATATTGAACTTGTTGAAGGTGAAGTAACAAGCATTTTAACTGATAAAAATACCGCTAAAGGTGTTATAGTAAATGGTGATAAAAAAATAGAAGCAGATGCAGTAATAATTACAACAGGTACGTATCTGAAATCATTAACATTTCACGGTAAAAATGTAAATAATGAGGGTCCAGAAGGTTTTAAAAATTCCACTAATTTATCTGATTGGTTAAAAGAAGTTGGATTCGAATTAATTAGATTAAAAACAGGTACTCCTCCTCGTATTAAAAAAGATTCAATTAATTATTCAGATCTACAAATTGAACCAGGTAATGGAATCGATTTATATTTTTCGCATTGATCAAAAGAGAGATTTATAAATTACGAGTTACCTTGTTATTTAATTCATACAAATGAAAAAATTCATAAATTAATTAACGATAACCTTCAATTATCAGCTATGTATTCAGGTAATATAACAGGTGTTGGTCCTAGATATTGCCCAAGCATTGAAGATAAGATTGTAAGATTTTCAGATAAATCTAGACATCAAGTCTTTATCGAACCAGAATCTCTTGAACTAGATACAGTTTATTTAAGCGGATTTTCAAGTTCATTAGATATATCGATACAAGATAAAATAATTCATCTTTTACCAGGGTTAGAAAAAGCAGAAGTTGTGAAATATGGTTATGCAATTGAATATGACGCAATTAACCCTATTCAACTATATCCTTCATTAGAATCAAAATTAATAAAAAACCTCTTTTTTGCCGGACAAATTAATGGAACTAGTGGTTATGAAGAAGCGGCTGCGCAAGGTTTAATAGCAGGTATAAATGCTAACCAAAAAATCAATAATAAAGAGTTATTAGTTTTATCTAGAGATGAAGCATATATTGGCGTTATGATCGATGATATCGTAACCAAAGGAGTTACTGATCCTTATAGATTATTAACTTCAAGAGCTGAATACAGATTATTATTACGAAATGATAATGCATTAGAACGATTAATTCATAAGGGTTATGAGATAGGCACTATAACTAAAGAACAATTAGATTCATATAACGAAAATTTAAGAAAAAAGAATGAATTAATTGAATTCTTAAAAGATAAAAAAATTGGTATGTATTCACAATTAAGAGCATTTACAAACAATACTAATTTTTCACTTTATGATTTCTTAAAACGTCCTGAAATTAAATTAGTTAATTTATTAGAAACTATTAAGTTTGATTACTCTAATTTCGATGAAGAGTTATTAAAAAATATCGAAATTACCGTAAAATATGAAGGTTATATAAATAAAGAAATAAGAATTGTTAACTCTTTAAAAAATTTAGAAAACATCAAAATACCAGAAGATATCGTATATAGAAATGTTCAAAATTTATCGATCGAAGCTATTGATAAATTAAATAAAATTAGACCATTTAATTTAGCTCAAGCTAAAAGAATTAGTGGTATTAATTTGGCTGATATTATTTCGTTAAAAACTCACTTAGAACAAAATGCTTAAGACGCTTAAAACTTCTTTAAACGATTTAAATATTTCTTTATCAGATAAACAATTAACTGATATAAGTTTCTTTTTGGAAGAAATTTATAAAAATAACAAATTATTTAATTTAACCGGTTATAAAACTAAAGAACTTATTGTTGAAATGTTAGGGGTTAAAAGTGTTCTGATAGCTAATTCATTAGTTAACCATTTTTTCAATAATGAACTAAAAGTTATTGATATAGGAACAGGCGCAGGAATCCCTGGATTGATAATTAAAATAATCTATCCTAATCTAGACGTTTATTTGTTGGATTCAAACGCTAAAAAAGTTAATTTTATTAAAGAGACGATAAATAAGCTTAATTTGAGTAATATTGTTGCTCTAAATTCAAGAGTAGAAGATAATGAATTTTTAAATAAATATAAACAAAGTTTTGATTTTGTTTTTTCTCAAGCTGTTTCAAATATAGCTGTTTTAAACGAACTTTCAACACAACTTTTAAAGATTAATGGGAAGGTTATTCACTTTAAATCAAAAGGGTATCAAAATGAAATTAATTTTGCTAGCAATCATTTAATTGATTTAGGTTTAGAGTTAAATATTTGTGATTCATATGAATTTAATAATTATTTTTTAGTTAATGTTTTTTATAATAAAAAAACAGAAGCTTCAAATAAATACCCAAGGGAATGAAGCAAAATTAAAAAAGAATTAATTGAAGATGCAAGACACTAAGTTTATAACAGTAACATCGACAATAAAAAATTCAGCCAAAACGTCGACTGCTATAGGTTTGGTTATTTCATTAGTTACCGAAGGTTATAAGGTTCTATATTTAGGATTTGATAACAAACTTAATTTTTTACCAAATGAAGAGGAAGATCAAGTTTTAGCTAAGGATTATATCCTAGAAAAAGTTACACTTAATCGCGCTATAAGACATTTTTATTCTTTCTATCCTTTTGATATGTTTGATATCAATTCTGATCTCGTTAAATGACTTAAGGATATAACAGAAAAACAACAAGCAAAAATTATAAGCAAACTTTTTAAGGATATCAAGCATGAAAGATATCATTATGTTGTAATAGATTTGAACTATAAGGATAAACCTATTCATAACGCGATTATTAAGATGAGCGATCATTGTTTTTTTACAATTAATGTTGATCGTTACGAAGATGGTATAACCCAACAAGAAATAAATGCTTTCTTATCATTAGTTCCTAAAAAAGAACACATTAAATTATTAATAACTCAATTTAAACGCTTTATGGTGGATCATCATAAGTTTATTGAGAACCTTAAATATATTTATGGTGATTTTGTATTCAATCACCAAATTGATTCTTCTAGAGCTATGCGTAATCGCATAGACCACGCCTATAATTACACAAGAGTTGATAAACTTTGCAAACCAATTAAAAAATACATTCTAGAATCAAAATAAAAGCAGATCGTAATTATACGATCTGCTTTTCTCATTATGAGTTAAGAAGGTTGTTCAACACTAACTATAGCTTTATCATCTTTGTGTTTATCTTTATTTTTTGACTTTTTATGCTTTTTCTTGATTGATTTACTTGTTTCTTTCACCCCATCACCAAGATTAATTTCATCTTTTTTATTAACGAGAGCCGATTGCAATTCAACTCATAAATCACTTGCTTTTTTAAGAATCTTACCGTAAGCAATAAAACTTAAGAAGGGAACAAAACGACCTATTGACATTACCTTATTTAATTTAGATAAATTCATTTTGTAATGTTCTTCCAATTCTTTATTTTTGTTAATCGCAAAATTGGTTCATAGCACCTTGATCAAGAAAAAGATGATATTTAAAAAAGCAAATAAAACACTTACTGAAATTAAAGATATTTTAGTTTTACTTAAAGTTTCTTGGTTAAGTTGAGTGTTTGATTTAAGAAAAGCAATTTGAGCATCAGCATATTGTCCTTTAGTAAAAATTATTAAAAAGATTAAACTGATGTTTAGAATAATTCAAATCAAGCTATATATTAATAAACTATTAATTCTTAATCTTAAAAACTTTACTTTTCTCTCAACTATATCAAATTTTGTATCATTAATTCCCATAATAGTTCATTATATTAATTTGATAATTTAAGTTGTTTTCGGTTTAGTTTAACGTTTACTAATTTACCTAAAATTTGAACATCAACAATAAACTCATCTTGATCAATAATTCTAGAAATCTGACCACTAAGACCAGAATAATCACCTGAGTTGATATCAACAGTGTGACCAACTTTAAATTCAATTTTGTTGTTGAATTCTTCTTTTTCGCTATCCAAATCACCATAAATAGATTCTGTGTTGGTAGTTTTCTTATTGATAACTGTTTTGTTTTCTTCTGAATCTAATACTAATTCCCCGCGTTCATTGAATAGTAATCGATCCATTTCAATTACAGCATTAGGAGTAATTACAATACGACAATCCGGATTAGATGATTCACCATTAAGTAATTCTAATTCTTCTAAAGATGAAATTGGAATTGGTTTAGCACCTTTACCTGATGAACCTACGATCCCTGTGATGTTAACTGTATTTCTTACAGCGAATCATGCAGCTTCATTCATTTCCATTTTGATGTAAATATAACCAGGATATTTGTTTGTATCAGTAATTTTGTATTTTTTGAATACTCCATTATCAACTGTTACTCATTTAACATAAGTGCTATTACGCATTGTTGCCGGAATATTATGTGTTGGGTTGTTACTATCAAAAATAGTTTCTTCAACACTTCTAAACTTAATTACTTTACAATCAAGAATTTGATCTTCAAAATGCAATGCTCTAACTTTTGCTTTAAGCGTTTTAATTACTGAATCTTCGTTACCGTTAGTTGTAGTCGCAATATATCATTGCGCAGTTGATTTCTTACTCATAATTTTTATATCTTTTCTCTTTAACTAAATATCTTTAAATAATTAATTATTTCTTATTTCAAAATTCCCACCGAATAGAATATTTGGTCAATCCCAAATAATAAACCTGTTAATAAAGCTACAACAACAATTACTATCAAGAAGTTCGTAACCAACATCTTAGGAGTGCATCAAGAAATTCTTCGAGATTCTTTTTCCATCCCGAATCATCAACGTTTTAGACGATAAGAAAAAGCAACTTTGTTAGCTTTTTCTCTACGTCTTTGTTCTTGATATTCCTCTTCTTCTTTTTGTTCTTTAAGCTTCTTTTCTTCTAAAGCTTGTTCTTTAATCTTTTGTTGTTCTTTTTTAATGTTATCGTCTTGATAACTTTCAAGAATAACCTTAGGCGATTTTCTTAGGTTAATGTTTTTGTTTTTATTATCCATAATAATTATTTATTAGTGTGATTCTTTATGAACGGTTTTTTGATTGCAAGTAGAACAATATTTATTAAGAACTAGTCTTGTGGTTTCGAGCTTAGATCTTGTAGTTGTGTAATTACGATTCAAGCATTGCTCGCAAATCAAAATAATTTTTTTACGCATTATGGTGAGATATTAAAAAAATGCTTTTTTATATCCAAAAGCACTTATCTTTATTATATATCATTAAATTATATTATTTGGGTTATTGTTTTTTATAAACATGAACATAATATAAGTTGAATTATAAATTTACTTGGTTGTTTGTTGATTTAAAAATATCTAGATATTGATTGTGTTTTTTCTTGTTGATAAATATTGAAGCCGTTAAATCAATAAGATATGTAATAGGAAGAAATATAAAAGGTAGTAATGATAAGATTGTCAATGATTCTTTTGATAAACTTAGCATTTTAGCGATAGCAACATGGTAAGGGGTGTTGTCACCAATAGGCATCGTTCAATATTTTGCATAAAAATCATTTAATAAATCTTGTAAAGCTGTAGCAAAAAGCGTTAAAGAAAATAAACCAAAAACCCATAAAAAAGCGTATAGTAATCTAATGAATATTCAATAGAATACCAATAAAAAACTTATTTTAGGTTTGTTATTAGTTTGCAACAATTGATTAGCAGAGAAAACAATTGCATAAAGCAATAATGCAGATCTTTTTATAAAAAAGTTAATGTATAAATTTGATGTAGGAGCTGATAAACTAGAACCATTAAAAATGTGATTAAAATCACGTTGAGCAGATCTTTTGTTTCTTGTTTCTCAGAAAGTGTAAAAACCTCTCCCTAAAAGGCAAAAATCAACATCATTAAAGAACATATAAACTTGACGATTTAGTTTAGATTCTAAGGTCTTATAAAAATATTGTTTATGAATGTTGATTTGATCTATCGTCATTGGCGTTTTATCAACACAATGTTTAATTGCTAATCTGTACGATAAGAATTTCAATAAATATGAAAAAGCAATTGAAGTCGATAAAAGATATATGTAAGGAATAGCTGAAAAAAATAAGTTATAGGTTATTTTATCTTGATTGGTTATATCAGGATCAAACTCTGTTTTCATTATTAAGTATAAGCAAAATGCAATCATGATAAAAAACCAAATATCATGATAAACATAAGAAAAGAAAGTTTTTGCATTTTCTCTCTTATCGTCTTGTTATTTAATGTTCCAGATCATGCTAAAGTTATATTTTGAACAATAGAAAAATTGATAAAAGGCGCAAGCATTAACAATACAGGAATTTTTAGTTTTCTATATTGTTCAACGTATCAAGAATCGTATTTGTTATCGTTATTCATTTTTATTAATTCCATCCTAGTTTTATTTTAAAAAATAAAATCAAGATAGTTGAAAATTATTAGGAATTTTCATTGAATTTTCTCAAATTGGTTATTATAATAATACTAACTTATATAAGTTAGTATTTCTATAAGTTAATTTTTTAGAATTTGTTGAAAATAGTTTTGATTAATAAAAAACTAATTATGTTAGCTTAACTATCAACGATTACCAACAAAATTAAAATAAGAAATGGAAATTAAATTACATCCTGCTCAAAGACAATACGATTATTGACATTTGGTTAAGTATAAGAATTTAAAGATTAATCCTTTCTTTATGCTTTGCCCTTTTGCTAATGTTTTTGTGTATAAAAATATAACAACAGCCTGAAGCAGGACGTTTTATAGTGACGATATTAGAAAAAGTTTTAATAGCTACGTTTGATGTGTTTTATTACTACCTATTCTCTTTCACATAATATTGTTCATATCACTATTAATACCTTTTTCATTCAACCTTAAGAATCTTGAAAAAGATACTTTCTTATATTTAGATATTGCTTTTTCATTTAACTATTTACTAACCCATATTTTTACGGTAATTCTTACTTATACTTTTAAAAACATTGCTTATAAAAAATTAATAAAATATTGTTTAGATAAAGATGATCTACCGCAAGCAATGCTTGATGTATACGCTAAAACTTTTTTATTAAACATAACCTATGGAGTAAGTTATGAATTTAGGTATTTCTTTCAAGCATATGACTATACCAAAGGTAATTTAAATGATTCTGTTCTATCTAATAAAGAATATATTGAAAGAGGTGAAACTTTAGAAGAATTCTTTGATAAAGGTCCTCTTTGTTTAAGAAAACCACATTGATTAACAAGAGTACATACTAATCCTTATATACGTTATTTAGAATCTACCGGTTTTTATAATTTTGGAACCAGTGCAAGAAGATTTGCTTTTCCAATCTTCTTTACAAGAATACATAAAGCAAATTTTTATAACAGCACATACGCATATTTAGGTTTTGTTAAATCAGCTGAATCTTTATTAGGCATAAAGTTTCTAAACAAAATAAGCTTGCTATATTATCTATATTGATTATTAACAGCTCTTGGGATATTAGTATCATTAGTTTGATTACATTTTTCTATTCTTGCTTTAACATATGGACATGTTAAAGCAGATAATGGATATACCGAATTATTCTTAGAAGAATTACTTAATTTAAACTATCTAAATTTATTGATTTTTATTCCTGTCTTTGGAGCGGTAGCACCAGTCTTAATAAGAATAATTAACATGGTGTTTGGTAAATTTATGATTAAAAAGATTAAGCAGAAAATTATTCAAGAACATAATGTGGAATACCAAAGAATTCTTGAAAACATTTAGATTGTTGGTAATTAAAAATGAATATTAAGATGGATATTAAAAGAACAGGTAATGATCTATGATATTTAGATAAATTCAAGGAATGTAAGATTCCTTGATTTTTCTATCTGATACCTATTATTAATTTATGGATTATCGTTCATATATCTAGAGCTTGGTCTAGTGTTTTTAAGTCAGCTGATATAAGATATCATTTTAGAAGCTTACCAGGTCATGTTACTACTGCTTCAACACTTTTTTATTTTATCGTGATACCTTTTTTATCTTTATCTACATTGGTAGTAGAAAGAGATAAAACTTTTAATTTACCTTATCCATTTAATACTTTTGTTGTTTTTGTGATTGCTTATTTATTGTTATCTTTATTTAACTTTTTGTATATTTGAAAAATTAAGGAAACAATTCTAGATAGATCATATAAAGATTGTTTGGATAAGAATCCAGAAAAACCATTAAATATTGAAGAGTTAAGAGCAATATTTTTATATAATGCTTCTGTTAATTTAGCTAGAGAAAATTATCAATTTTTAAGAGATCCATTCGTATTTTATGTAACCAACAATACGTCAATATTTACCGAAGAAAACTTAAATTCTACCGTTCTTAATCATTTTTCTTTTGTAAGTTTTGTTCTTGGTTTTTTCTTTCCTAAAAATCCGATTTTATGAGTTAGTAGTGCAACTTATTTTGGGTTTATAAAAACAATGGAGAGATTGCTATATTTCAAAATTATAAAAAGGATCAATCCATTGATATATCTTTATTGAATTATCAATGCAATTCTCTTTGTTTTTGTTAATGGATTGGTTGTATCTAACTTATTTAGTTTTGTTTATGGAAATATTATATTCTTAACTGATATAAGAAATGATTTACTTATCTTTGATAATAAGAATCATCTAAATGATCCATTAAGTGCAGCTTCATTCACAATTATACCTTTCGTTTATTGATCAGTGGTAATAACAATATCTTATTTTATTAATAAGAAGACTAGATTGGCAATAATAAAAGATTTCGGCGTTAATAAACCAACATTCGGGATAACAACACCTTATTGTTCAGATTTTAATTAGCTTTTATCAATTTAAGAAAAAAAATTAATTATTAAGCAAAAAAATAGCAGCACTTTTAGTGCTGCATTTGTTTTGTTTCGATCATCTCGACAAATTCTTTAACTTTATCTAATTAAGATTTTTAAAAAATTATCCGAAGCATTAGTTATTTATCAATAACTATAAAGGATTAACAATTGGATTGAATCTAATTTCAACTATATTTTGTTTTTTATTGTTTCTGATTAAGTTAGCAATTAATGAAGCAAATGGAAGAGCTCCTAGTATTCTTGTTTTTCTAGAAAAAACACTTGCTTTTACATAACTTAATAAACAAGCAAAAATAATTAAAGATAAGAATATTGTTCCATTTATCAAATAACTTTCATTTGTTAAATATGTATTTCGATAACTAAAGAAGGTTTTAATAGAATCCGCGTTTTCTATCATAGTTCTTTTTAAATCTGGTCTGTACCATGTAGGCACAACATAAGGATTATCTTTAAATATTAAAGTTACTAGAAAAAAGAAACCAAGGGTTCCTATAAGAATTTTGTAGATATCTATGAATCCTAATATTAAGGCTTGAGATCATTTATTGTTTTTTATTTTCGTTGGAAAATGATATGGATTTTTATCTAATAAAAATACAAAAAAGCTAACTAGACCAAATAATAATCCTAACGACATCAATGAAGCGCTAATTATTGAATCTCAGTCATTGATATTAAAATATTGAGTATAATAATTCTCATTTATTCGAGAAATTTTAAATTTTGTTAAATTATCAGTTAACATCTTAGTTAGAACTAAAATAATAAAAGCTAAGACGGACACCAGATAGAAGATTGATAAGCTTAATATTTTTTTAGAAACTCTAAAGGAAAATGCTGTTTGTTCTTTTTTTAACATTTTTAATACCTACTATATATTGTTAAATTTTCACTATAAACTATTTGCGTTTTTACAGAGTTTGAAGGTTCTTTTAAATGATTAAATAATCCAGTAAATGGAATAAGTGCAAGATATCGTTTATTGAAAAAACCTGTCTTTACATAAGCTAAAAATATCGATAAATAAAGAATTAAATACACAAAGGTTCATCAAGCTAATGAAGCTTGATTAAAATGATATGATGCTAAGCTAGCGAATTGAATAATTGATATCTTTAAAGCTGCTATTGAATTTTTATTACTTGCATTTAATGCGTATATATCATCAAAATTAACAGTTTTTTCTTGGCTTGTACCGAAAAATTCCTTATATGATACAAACAATTTATTGTCTTCACCAATCGGAAAGAAAACAAAAATAAGTAACAATATTGTTCCGATTCAAATTAGTAATTGAAGTAGTTCAATTAGTAACAGATAAAACGATTGTTTTTTCTTATTGTTTTTAATGTTTTCATTAAATTCGTATCTTTCTTTACTCTTAATTAAAAAACCAGCAGATACCACTGAAAATATAAAAAAGAAAACAACAGGTAATATTAAAGAAATTAAAACCTTTTCTTTATCTAGACCAATATAAATATTTTCATATTTAAAGGATTGCAGCATTAAAGAAAATAAAGTAGCGCCTACAATAAAACCAGTTGCTATGAATGTTAAGAATATAGCTAAATTTGTTTTGCTAATTCTTATAGTTTTAAAATTGTTCATTGTTCGAAACCCTTAAAATTTAATTTTTCATATTATACAAAAAAACATAACTAAATAAGAAAATTTTCTTCTTTAACAAAAAATTCATTTCTTATCCTTTAATTATTAACAGATAACCTTATTTATTTAGAATAAAAAACCTCCAAATCTGATTCGGAGGTTTTATCTTATCTATTTACTAAATAAGGTTATGTACTACCATAATTTTTAGAATATAGTGACACCATTTTTAGAACTTTTAATATTATCTATCAAGAGTTGAATTTTCATTCTTTAAACGCTATTAATTGATACAGAACTATGCTTTCAATCTTGTTTTCTTATTATTAAGAGTTAGTTATCTCGTTGTTAATATAAGATATTTTTATAAAACCGTTTATATTCTTAGAATCTTTTTCTTTGTTAGTTCCTGATTCTAATCCTTTTTTAATATATCTATTAACAAAGAATAATGAAGCAAATGGAATGAAAACTAAGAATTTAAGTTGTCAAGGGAATACACCAGATTTAAAGTAAGATAGAGAACAACCTAAATACAATAAAAATAAGAAACAATTAATGTAGATCAAGAAGTCTGAAAGAGTGTGGTTATAACTTGTTATATCAAATGCTTGTGTTATTAATCCAGATTGTAAAGCGTTAGCAGAATGATTTTCAAATATAATTGTATCTTTATGAATACCACGAAGCAGTTCAGAAAACATAAAGAACAACATAGTTGCATATAAAATCGTAGAGATTTCAATACTTACTAATGTTAATGTTAGATTACGCTTAGAGTTTTGAATTCTTTTGTTAAAAACAAAAGGATTTTTATTAGCCATTATAGCTATTAATAAACTAAAACTTAAAAAGCTTACCAAACATATTGTTGAAATAACCATATATAATGAAGCTGAACTTTCACTACTTTGCAAGTTATCTACCCTAAAATCAATAGAATAAGCTCCATCAGTTTTTTCAGATAGTTTTATAGCTCTACCTTGACTATAGTTTAATATTTGAACTGCTCAATAAATTGTGAATATTGAACAACATGCATAAAAGAATAACGAAAAGAATAATATCTCTTTCGGGATTTTTAATTTGAAAATTGTTTTTTTAGAACCCAACATATTTTAGTACCATTTGTAACTTTCGTTTTTTTCATTAACAGATTTAAGGTTGATTTCGCTTGATTCATTCATATAAATTATGAACCCAATAAACGGAATTAAAGCTAATCATTTAAGTTTTTTCTTAAATAAAGATAGCTTAAAGTAAGTTAGGAATAATGATAAATACAACACTAAATAAACAATGTTTCAAGCTATCATTGAATCTCGATTGTAAAAATATGAGAATAAAACAGAATATCTGATAAGCGATGTTTTTAAATCTTGGAATAAATTGTAGTTAATAGCAATAACTGAACCTAAACCATTAGATAATTTATCTCTATTCCAATCAGTATTATTTTTTAAATTCCAATAAATTGATTCATATCCTTGATCAACAGGATAAAAGCAAGTAATTAAAATTAAAAGAATTAAGATTCAAACAAGCATTTGAGCTATTTCAATTAAACCTAAATAAATACTTAACTTTTTAGTATTCTTCTTAGTTTGTTCGCTAAATTCATATTGCTCATTACCGAACATTAAAATTGATAGAGAAACAACACTGAAAATAACAAGGAAGAATAAGGGTAAGAATAAAGAAATTTGTCAATTTTCTTTCGATAAAAACACGTATGTGTTTCATTCGTTACCAGTAGATTTAAGCATTAAAACAAAGATACCAATGCTTGAAAACAACATTGTTGCTATATATAGCAAGAATATAATAAACTGGTTTCTAGTAACATTTATTATTTTTAAATTTTTCATAGATTTTAAATTGCTTATCTTATTTTTTTAAGAATCTAAATTAGATAGGTTTGTTTAATAATCGATATTTTAAAGGTATAAAAATCACCTTTAATTAATATTGTTTTTCATTAAATTTACCGTTAAGTATCGAAATTATTTAAAAGCGCTATTTAGCATTTTTACCATTAGAAACTTTCTTATAGTTATTATTTTTTTATTATTATCAACCCTACCTAACTTTAAAACTTATAAATAAAAGAATTATAGGCACAAACAAATTCATTATGTTCTATAACTTGATTTTTTAAAAAACCAATATATAATTCTTTAGTTGATTCAAAAGATAAGATAAAAATAATATCTAAGAATCTTTCCAAATTTTATCGAAAAAATAAGGTTAAAAACCAAAAATTAGTAGATAAAAAAATAAACCAATAAAAATGGTTTTTCAGAACGGTTGATAATACCAATTATTTAAATATCGAAAAATAACAAATAATCTATTTTGATTATTATACAAAAAAACTGAATTTAAATAATTGTTTTTTAAATCTGCCTAATTTGCTTAGAATTTTCTATTAATATTTAGTTTATTTGTACATATCTAATTTTATTTCTATAGCTATTTTATTAACTAAAATTAACAAAAAAGCAATAAAAAAGCATCTTTTAAGATGCTTAATTTTTGAAAATATAATTTTATATTCTTGCTAGCTTGGTAAATGTTTTTAAATTTTCAACTATATTCTTTTCTTCGCTATTTCTTCTTGCATTGTTTATAAAAAAGAATATTAATGACATAAAGGGAACAATAAATAATATTCTAGTTTTTCTTGAAAAAACACTACACTTAACATAACTTAATAGTAATGATGCAGATAAACTTAAAATCATAATTGTGGTCATTATTAAGTTACTTTGATAACTTAAACTAACCTCAGGGTTGTTAAAAAAGTTTAAAAAACTATTATATGATGTTTCATATCATCCACTTGGATAAGAACCATGATTTACTGCGATATTATTTCTAATAGGCGATTTAAAAACTATAAAGAAATATCATAAGAACACAATAATCAAGATTTCAGATATTTCACTTAAAAGTAAAATTACAGGAACTGCGTATTTCTTATTCTTAATTTTGTTCGAAAAAACAAATGGATTTTTATCAAAGATAAATACCAGAGAACTCACAATTACCATCAATGGTAATAAAACAATTTCAAGAACAAAAGGAACAGCTAAATGACCTTTGTAACCTACTAGATTTGATTTTGTGTCTATTGATAAATAAGTGTTATCACCATCTCTTTCATATATTAATATATTGTCTGTAACTATTTTGTAAATATAATAGCCAACAAATACCAAAATGCAAACTAAGTAAAAGGATAATAACCAAATAATCTTGTTTGATATTTTAAGATTAAAATATTTTTGATTTGTTTTTGTCATCATTAAATACCATTGTTCATTAATTGTTCAGTTCTTATTACTTGAATTGAACTAGGTGTTTTTAGGTTATTAATTAATCCTGCAAACGGAATTAATGCTAAGAATCTTTTCTTATTATCAAAGAATCCCAACTTAACATAAGCTAAGAATAATGATAGATAGAATATTATGTAGATAAAGTTTCATCCAATTAATGAATCTCTATTGAATTGATAAGAAAAACTGCTAGCGTATTTAATCAATCCTTCTTTTAGACTAGCAAAAAGATCGCCATTATTTACATAAACATCATAAAAACCTGTGATCTTTTCGTTATCATCAGTAAACCTTTTATTAAACGATAAAAACAAATCATCAGTTTGGTTTATCGGATAGAATACAAGAATCAATAAACTAATAAATGCGATTCATACTATTAATTGAAGTGATTCAATTAATAATAAATAAGAATTCATTTTCTTCTTGTTGTTCTTAATTGTTTGTTTAAACTCGTAAGTATCATTACCAGATATTAGTAATCAAACAGATGATATGCTAAATAAATCCAAGAAAATAATTGGTAAAACTAAAGATATTAATACATTAGTTTTATCAAGGCTAGTATATTCTAGTTGTCTATTAGTTACTGATTGCATCATCAATGCAATAATGCTAATACTAACTATTATTAAAGTTGATAAATACACACCAAGAATTAGCAATTGCCTTTTACTAATTCTTATAGTTTTAAAGTTGTTCATTGCTCGAAACCCTTAAAATTTAATTTTTCTTATTATACAAAAAAAGCATAACTAAATAAGAAATTTTCTTTATCATCAAGGGTTTATTTTTACCATTTTTATTATTAACAACATAACCTTATTTATTAAGAATAAAAAACCTCCAAATCAGATTTGGAGGTTTGTTTTTTTATATTACCTATTTAATAAATAGGTTATTCTTTGTTTTCTAATTCTTTTTTAACTAAAGCTTCGTATAAGATAACTTCTTTATTAGGTTTGATAAACTCTCTTAGTTTTTCAAGTTCTTCTTTAGTATATTCTCTCGGTCTTGCACAGTTGATGACTACAATAAGATCGCCTTTTTCACTATAAGAAGAACCATATGCGCGAGAATCTAATTTAAGGTTGATACCACCATTAGCAATAGTGATTACATCACCATTTTTAGTTCCAGGTTTTAGTTTGATATCCTTGATTTCTTTTAGAGTAGGAATTGATATTGTTCCCCCAACGATAGCTACCATAGGATCTACCAAAACATTAACTACAACATGGTTATCACGTAGTTCAAAAACTCTAGAAGGTTCAATTTTAACTCTTAAATAAAGATCGCCGACTACATTTCTAAAAATATGACCTTCATTTTGTACAACCACAACCTCTTGATAGAAAACATTAGAATCAATGGCAACATTTCTTTCAACAGTTTCATCAACCATTCTTCTAGATTTACACTTCTTACATTTATTCTTGATAACTTGACCTTCACCCTTACAAGAAGGACAAGTTTTCTTAGTTTGGAACATCCCTAGAAGTGTTCTTCTATTCTCGATTATAAAACCATCACCTTTACAATCGTTACAAGTATTTACATCACCATCAGCTGATCCCGTTCCATCACAATCAGGACAAGTTACTTGTCTTGTATATTTAATATTTTTAATACAACCATTAGCAGCTTCTAAAAATGTCAATTTGATTTCATGAACAAGATTTACATCAATTTCTTCTACATAACCTTGGTTATGATATCCTTGCTGACCACCACCTGAAAAGAATTGGGAAAACACATCACCAAACCCACCATCAAAATCAAAGCCACTGAACACAGAGTTAAACACATCAAATGGATTGAATCCACTTTGATGGAACCCAGATGCATTTAAACCTTCATGACCATAAGTGTCATAAAGTCGTCTTTTTTCCTCGTCGCTTAGAACTTCATATGCTTCATTTACTTCTTTAAATTTTTCTTCTGCATCTGGTTCTTTATTGCGATCGGGGTGATATTTCATGGCAAGTTTTCTAAATGCCTTTTTAATATCTTGTTGTGTAGCTGAACGTGGTACGTCTAATATTTCGTAATAATCTCTTTTTGAAGACATAAATGATGGTTAATGGTTCTACTCTATATTTATTATAAAGTAATCATACTAATATTTTAGCACTCTAAGAGCTAAAGTGACAATATTTATATAATTAAATACTAATAGTATTTTAATATATTGTTATCTATTGATTTTTAAAAAATTAATGATATTTTTATATATGCTTATTTATTAGTTTATAGTTTATAACTATTAACTAATATAAGATGTTGGTTAAAACCAAAGATATTTTAATTAAACCTCATTATAAATGATAACATCATTATTCTTATTAACTTATTAATAAGAATAATATTGAGGTTATAAATCCATAATATAACAATAGGTTTAACCTTTATTTCAAAAATAAAGGTTAACATATTTATTTTGATTAAGAATAATAATAGAAATATAAGATTGAATGAAAAAGATATTTAACTTTTTATTGATAGGTGGTTTGATTTCATTTAGTTTAACTTCTTGTTCTAAGCAAGAAGTACAACCACCAATTAATCAGGGTGGTGGTGATAACAAACCTGTCGTAAATCCAAATCAACCTAGTGATTCGAATCAAATTGATTCAAGCAACCAACCAAGTGACAATCAAAATAATAATCAACCAAGTGATTCAAATAAGAATGACGATAATAATGAATTAAGTTTAACTTTAAAGTCTGATTATGTTGTTGCTTCAGATTTAGTTATTAATCAAAATGGCAATTACACTCTTAATTGAGAAAAGTTTGATACCAATATTAATCAAGCAGATAGAGCAAATGTTAAGCTAGAAAACTTATTTATTGATGATCGACAAGGAAAGTTATCGTTTGATCTTAAGATAAACGATAACAAGTCATTAAGCTTTAACAAAACTGTTGAATTTAATTTTAATCGCTTAGCTAGTTTATCTATAGGTTGAACTAATGTTAAAACCACTACTACTGATGCTTCAATAATGAATCTTAAAATGGTTACTAATAGTCAACAACTTAGCAATTTTGCTGATGTAGGTTTATTCTTAAGCGATAATGATAAAACCAATTATTTTAGTTATTTAAGTAAATGGTTTGATCTTTCTTTGGTTTACCAACGAGATGATAAGAAGTTAGAAACAAATGAAATTATCTTCAAAGCTAAGTTAGAAAACACTAATAAACAACCATTTTATAAATTAGAAAATAACAATAAACAAAATCAGATTTGAAGTGCTTTGTCTAGTGAAAAAATGATAACACTAGATTTTCCTTCTGATTTATCAAGAGCTGCCAATGATGTTGTTATTAATACTGACAGCGAGTTGTTTAAAAAACCATTAAATTATTTTTATAACACTAGTGATCATACAGTTGATATTGAAAAACTAACAATTGGTGCAAGAAATGAAGGGTTAGTGAAATTCCAAGATAGCAAATATAACAACACTTACCAAATAACCTTATCATCATCTCAAAATCCAACTTACAATGAAGATACTAACGAACTAAAATTTATTGTTCAAGTAAAAACACACGGAAGTGATGAACACACTAACGCTATTTTTAGAGAATTCATTGTTAAGATAGGTCAAAACCAGCAACCTAACGAAGGAATGTAAAACTAATATATGAGAACGGGTTATAGCCACATCGACAAACAAGAAAAAGCAAATACTCTTTTTGATAAAACTGCTATTTCTAAAGCTATATGAATAGTTTGTCTTCCAGGTCTATTAGCTTCCTTTTTTGGTGGATTGTATAGTTTTTTGGATCAAATCTTGATCCAAAAATTAATTCCAGATGTATGAAAATTAAATGATGTTTATAATGCTACTTATTTTTCAAATACTAATGTATATAAACAAGTATTTGATCAGATCTTTGTAAGTAGCAACATTATAAGTATTCCTAATATATTTGTAATTGATAATACATATTATCAAGCATCCCAAAGTATGCCTGTACCTGAGGGTTACTTTAATAAGGATTTTATTTCTGTATTTAGCGATTCGATTAGAAGCATGCCAGCAATCACATTAAACCGTGATGAACTAGAAAAATATATTAACAACCACCAAATACTAGATAATATTGTTTTGTTGTTTAAGAATGTCTATAACTCAAGAGTTAAAGATATTGGTGTTGGCGAAATCTCACAATTATCAAATGTGTCTGTTATTGCTCGTCAAGCAGTAAACTCTTTTCAAAGTGTTACATTAGTAGGTAGTTCAGTTATTTATCTAGTACCAGTAGGTGCGGGTGTTTATTACACTAAAGCAATTAGTTATAAGTATGAAAAAACTGGTAGAGACATCTGAGTGATGTCTTTTTGAACATCATTAATATTATGCTTAGCAGTTACCTTAGTTTGTTTTGTTTTAGTTGGCGCTGGATTGCAAAGACAACTTATAGGTACCGCTAATCTTGATAATGGTATATTAGCTTCTTTTGAAGCTAATAATACATCTAACTTAATAAATAAAATCAATAACATTGATATGAATTCTATTAGTGTTACTGATTTTAAACAATATCCTAAGGTTATTCTTGCTTATGATAATGCGATTGCTGATATCTCAGCAGAATGAGGGAATCAGTATAGCTGAATTTATATAAGTGGATTTGTGATTGCTGGTTTATTCTCTTTATTATCATTCATGATTAGATCAGAGGGACGAAATTTCTTTGTTACTATTGCTTCTATAGTAGCTAATGTATTAAACGTACTATTAGATTGAATTTTTATTAAATATTTTAATCTAGGTTTAGTGGGTGGCGCTAGCGCTTCTGTTATTAGTTGAGTTATTAATCTCTTATTATATGTTGGATTTGTTATCTATTTTAATAAAAAACAAGCAACATGACTTAACTTTAATGATTTATTTAAAGTTAGGTTTAATATTAAGATTATTATTCCAATTATTATATTAGGGATATCATCGTTCATTAGGGTGATAGGGGTTGCTGTAATGTTCTTGGTTTATAACTTATTATTAATCAAGATTTCAGGGCAGGATTTTCAAAACTACCATGCAGGATCAACACCACTAATTGTTTTATTTTTTGTTTCTTTATTCGGGATATCAGATGGTGGCAGACCACTTGTAGGTTATAACTATACGAATCGCAATTATAAACGTGTACATCAAACATTTTGATGATCTTTATTAGTTACTTTTTCTTATTCAATTATTTCTTATCTGATTGTGTTTTTTGCTGCTAAACCTGTTCTTGTAGGTTTGTTTAATTTCCAAGATCCAAGTATTAATCCAATGGTGCAACAAATTGATAACGCAGATTTAGTAACTCAGTATGTAAGAATCACAATGTTAAGAATTGTAATGTTTTCTATTACGATTTGCGGAATGATGTTGTTTCAAGGAACTAACAATATCATAAGATCATATATTGCTTCAGCTATCGAAGGTGTATTTATTGCTTATGTTGTGTTTGGTATTTTATTTGGTATAGCTTTAATAGCTCCTAAAGAAAATAATGCGAATGTGTGAATTTATGTTTGAGGTTATGCAATATCACCATTCATCACATCAATAGTTGTGTTTAGTATTTCTATTGTTTATCTAAAGAAAGACTTGAATATTAATAATGAAGCTAAAGAACGCAAGATGAACAAATTAGACTTAATGCAATATAATTTCTTTATTAATGAAGCTAAGAAATACAATTTATTAACACCTCAAGAACAACACGAAAAAGAAGTTAAGAATAATTTACAAGACACTTTAAAATAATTGGTTTATTTACTTATTCTTTGACCATCTAATTCATCATTTAGATGGTCTTTTTTTATTAATTCTATTTAATTAGCAAAATATGCTAAGCAAATCTAACTAACAATTAAAAAAGAATAAACTGGTTAATAAGCTTAGTTGTTTCATCAATAGAGTGTCTTTATTTTTTAAATTAACAATTCTTATAAACTGTATATTATTCATCAAATAAAATATCAAGATCAAGTAAAATGAAGGTTGCATAGAAAATAAAAAACATCTATCACGATGATAGATGTTTTATTTTTTTAATAAATTGGTTTACTTATTAAATTAAGACGCATGAATGATAACTACACAAGATAAACAAATGCCAACGCATATTCCAATTATGGTTAATAAAAGAATTGCTGTCGCACTAAATCAATCCAAACCAGCCTTAATTTTACTGTTTTGGTATTTAGAAACTTCACTTACTGAAGTTAGATTTAAGTCTTTAGATTTGTGTGATAAATTATCGTTCATTATTTAGCTTTGGTAATTCTTAATTCGTTGTACATCCCACAAGAGCAAGCTCTGTGTGCTCGTTTGAATTTCCCACAGTGCTTACATACGTTGATTAAGCTAACTGCTAAAGCATCATGTGAACGTCTTTTATCTCTTCTATGTTTAGAGGATCTTCTTTGTTGTACTGCCATGATGTTTTATTCTTTATTTATAAATTTAAATTAATTGGTATTTAGGTTAATTATTTAAGCTCAATTTTAGCACCAGCTGCTTCAAATTTAGCTTTTAATTCGTTAGCTTCTTCAATCTTAACGTTTTCTTTAAGAGTAGCTGGAGGAGTATCTACAGCTTTTTTAGCATCCATTAAACCTAAACCAGTGATTTCTCTAACTAGTTTAATAACTTCAACTTTCTTATCACCAGCAGATGTTAAAACAACTGTTACTTCACTTGGAGCAGCAGCACCAGGAGCAGCTGCAGCAGCAGCTACAGGAGCAGCAGCTGAAACACCAAATTCTTCTTCGATTGCTTTAATTACATCGTTGATTTCAACGATAGTCATTTCTTTTAGACTTTCAATAAATTGTTCTTTAGTTAATTTTGCCATTGTAAATTTTACCTATTGTTTTGATTAATTATTATTGTTTTGTGTCAGCTACAGCTTTAAGTGCATATAAGAATTTGCGAACTGGAGCTTGAAGTACTGATAAGAACATGCTGTAAAGCTCTTCTCTTGAAGGAAGAACAGCGATTTCATTCAATTCAGCTGCTGATAATTTTTTGTTTTCTAAATATCCGCAAACATATTTGATCGCTTCTTTAGCTTGTACGAACTCATGAACTGCTTTGATTGGTAAAAATGCATCTTGTAAACCAATTACTACAGCAACTTGGTTTTTAATATCTGATTCAAACCCTTCAATACCAGCTTCTTTAATAGCTCTTCTTAAGATGTTGTTTTTTAAAACAAACATTTCGTTAGAAGTAGTTTTAATTTTTCTTCTAAGAGCTGTAATCTCTTTAGCTGTCATTGTAGAGTATTCAAATACTACAAAAGATTTAGCATCTTTTAACAACGCAGCAATTTTATTCACATGTTCAATCTTTTTTTGAATAATTGCTTTCATTGTGTATTTAAATCCAATATAAATTGAAAACAATAACTAAGATTGTTTATTAGATATAATTATCTAACCTACATAACGAATTAAGGAGATATTTCTATCTACCAGTTATGGTCTTTGGTTATTGCTTTTATTAGTATACTACTTTTTACTTTATTTTTAAAGATAAAAGCGTATCTTGATTAACCTTTTTTAGATAGTTCTTTTTTGTTAAAGATTATTAGATCTGAACAAGTAAGTAAATAAATAACTCCAGGGAATATGAAAAAAATACATAATACAACAAAAGCTATTCAATTAAACTTTGGTTGAGCTAGTTTGAAGATTGCATACAGCACACCTGGTACGATCCCTAAAATCAATAATATGATAAATATTATTAAATCAATACCTTTATCTCTTCTAGCCATATATTAATTTAAATTTAATACCTCAATTAATTCCTTGGCAATGTTTGATAAAATTTTTGTTACTTTAAATCGATCAGGGTCGTTAAAATCAAAAGATTGTTTAAACAATAAATAATATAAACAAAACTTGTCAAGAATTTGTTTATCCTTTTTAAACAAGCTTAATACATCTTCAATTTCTTCATGATCTGTAATCTTTGTTAAGCAAGAATTTAAAAAATAATTTCTTGCATAGTTTTTAGTTGGTTCATTAATGATTAAACTCATTAATTCATTTAATTTTTGACGAGAGTATTCCATGTTTGCTACCCCGTCATTTTCATAAACAGATCTAATAAAAATAAATTTGTCTTGCTCTTTTGAGAACAATGAGTTGAAAATCCCTATAGCCTTATCAACATTTTGTTGATATTCAGTTTCTTTTTTTTGTTCTTCAGATACGTTGTTAGACATAAATAAAATTTATTAACATTTTAAATATACTTGTTTATATTATCAAATTTTAATAAAAGAATTAAATAATTTTTCAATCTTTCTTTTCTTTGATTAAAAAATATTAAAATATAACCATTAAAAATATTGATAAAATGCTAACTAAATCTGAAATTTACAAAATTATCGCTGAATGTACTGGAGTTAGTTCAAAGCTAGTTAAAGCTTGTTTCCAAGTTTATGGTGATTTAGTAAAAAAAGAAATCAAAACAGAAGGACAAGTAAGATTACCTGATCTAGGAACTTTTAGAGTTACAATAGGTCGCGAAAGAATTTCTGTTGATCCACAAACTGGAGCACAAACAAGAATCCCTCCAAAACCAAAGGTTAAATTCAGAGCATCTAAACCTTTAAAAGAAGCAACTGCTACTATTAAATGAAAATATGTAAGCGAAGATGACGAATTGCTTCAACCTAAGAGAAAACCAAGTGGTTTTTTTAAAAATCGCGATAACAACGAAGACTAAGTAATTAGATTTATCCATTCTTGGAGTCCTTCAAAAATTCCAATAACTCCTGGATAAAACAGCTCTAATTGAAAAGAATTATTTTTAATTCATTCATATTTCAAAGTTTTTGATTCTTGATTTGCTAATCAAGAATCAATTTTTTTTATTGGAATCATAAAAAACTCTTCCTTAGGTACTATTAAAAGCAAGATAAAAGCTATTCCACCTTGATCATAAATCTTTCTTAAATGGGATAATTGATGTTCTTTAATATTTTTTAAAGAATAATTTAATTGCGAGCTTTGCTTAGCATCGAAATCAAAGAAATAACCTTTATACAAACCATAATAATCTGTTTGGGTTTTTTCTTTTAATCATCCAGAGACTTTTGTGTTAGCAAAACTATAAACATTAATCGGCAAGTGTCGTTTAAAAATTAGCCCTTTAGGGGCTAATTCATTATGTTTAATGGTATTGTTGATTAATGTTTCAAGAAACATTCCTCTATTTTGGTGCATATATTGAATTAAGCCTTTAATCAATATATGTATTTTTTCTTGAAATTAAAGATTTTTATTTAAAGAAACTGTTGTTTGTTCTGTTTTCTTAATACTAATAGAGCCTAAGAAATACATATAAGAAACGATTACAAATATTAAGAATAAAACAAATAAGAATAAAGAAACGCTACCAATAGCTATTCTAATATCTGATAATTCAGCTTGGGTGTAGTTAGTATTATTAACTAAAGGAGTAATCTCAAGACCAACTGTACCAGGTTCAATACCTGAATTTTCAGGTGTATATATTTTGGTAAAGATTCCACCTTTAGAAACAGAATCAATAAAGCCAGACTGTGTTACGCCTTTATTTAGAATTTCTTCATATGGAGCTGCTGATAAAGCTACAAGGATTAATGAAGCTATTAAAGCAATAACAGCCAAAACAAGATAGATGTAAGATTTTTTTCTTGATGGTTTTAGTTCTCTAGGAACTAAATCCCATTTAAAATAATTAGCTTTTAATGGATCTTTAACTTTATTTTTTCTCATAAGCACTAATTTTATCGACCCTTCTTTGGTGTCTTCCGCCTTCAAATTCAGCTGCTAAAAATCTTCTTAGTATCTCTTTACTAGAATCGATTGTAGTTGTTCTAGCACCTAAAACTAAAACATTGCATTTGTCGTGTTGGATAGCTAGTTCTGCATACTTAGGTTCATAAACTAAGCCTGCTCTAACATTTTTGATTTTGTTGGCAGCAATACAGATACCTACTCCGGTACCACAGATCGCAACTCCTAAATTAGTTGTGTTTTCGTCCTTGAAATAGTCTTCTAATAAAAAAGCAAAATCAGGATAATCATCTGGCGCTTTTTCGTCATTAGATCCAAGATCAATTACTTCGAATTCATCACGATATTCGCTTTTAAGCATACTAATAAGTTCTTGCTTTAAAAAAACACCAGTATGATCTGCAACTAATACGATTTTTCTCTTACTCATAATATTTGTTATGACTTATTAATTATATTCTTATATCTTTTTAAATGATAAACAACTAATAGATATTTTTAATGTTTATTTAAATAATAGCTTATCTCTAAGAAATTAATCAGATAATCAATTAATCTATATAAGATAAATAAAAAGCAGCACTTGGTGCTGCTTAATTTATTATTGGTATTACTTAAATGACCTTTAATAATCCTTATTTAAGAATTATCAGATTTAACTTCTTCTACTTGTGCAACTTCTTCTTTTTTGTTTTCAGATTTAGATTTTTTATTTTTATCTTTTTGTTTTTTATTATTGTCTTTTTGATCTGATTCTGATTTTTCTCCAGCAATTTGTAAAGTTAAATTAACTCTTTGGAATAATTTCTTAGCTTGATTTATTTTGTGATTATTCAATTGTTCAAAATTATTAATGTTTTCAAGCTTAATTTGTTCAGGGGTAAAGTTCATTTGCTCATAAACTTCTTTAGACTTTATCGTAAGAATAGGCTCAAGTAAAACAAAGACACTTCTAACAGCACAAGCTCCAGCAAATAAAACATTAGCTAATTCTTGTGTTTGGTTGTTTTTGTATAATTCTCAAGGTTTGGTAATTTCAATAACACTTGAATATTCTTTTGAAATACTAAGCAATGTTTTTATAGCGCCACGAATATCATTTTGTTCAACTAATCGTTCAAATTCAGCAGGAACTTTAGCTAACTCTGTTAAGTAATTATCAACAACTTCTAATCCTTGTTTATAAGGTAGAATTATCGAATTCTGACGCGTTTCAATCATTGGTATTAAACGATTAACTAAGTTGGCAAAATTATTAATTAAATCCGAGTTAAGCGTTTCTTGGATTAAACGCTTACCAACTTTACCATCTTCACTTAAACTTACTTCTTTAAGTAAGAAATAACGAATTTGATCAACACCAAAGATATCAACTAGCTCAACAGGATCAATAACGTTATTAAGCGATTTTGACATCTTGTTACCGTTTTCATCAACAATTCATCCATGCGAGATCATCTTTGTTGGTTGTTTTAATCCCAACATTTCCAAGAAGATTACTCAATAAATTCTATGGAATCTTGTGATTTCTTTAGCGATCAAATGAATTCTTTCGCTATCATCATTGTTTCAGAATTCTTGGTAGTTCTTATCATCATGTGAAGCAAAACCAGTTGATGATAAATATGAAAACAAAGCATCTAATCAAACATAGATCTTATGACTTTTATTCAACGGACAATCAATTCCTCAATTAACACTAGTTCTTGTGATTGATAAATCTTTTAACCCAACATTAATAAAGTTATTTAACATCTCTTTGTTACGAGACTCTGGGAATACAACTGGGTTATTGCTTTCAAGTGATTGTTTAATAAAATCACTAAACTCTGACAATTTAATGAAATAAGATGGCTCATTAATTGTGCTAATCTTATGACCAACATTACAATAAAGCTGATCTTCTGGATCCTTAGATAAATCGGCATTAATTTTTTCAGCTATATCAGCTTTTTTCAACGCACTAGATGAAGTATAACCTTCTTCACAATCAACACAATAAAGCCCTTGTCATTGATCGATGTAAATAAAACCTTTTTTAAACAATAGGGCAAAAACCTTTTTAACTACTTCTTGATGGTTTTCTTCTGTTGTTCTTACAAATCTTGTAAGATCAATATTTAAAAGCTCAAATAATTTTCTAAAATTATCTGAAAAACTACTAACCATTTCAATCGGACTTAAATTTAAAGATTTCGCTTTAGTTTCAATCTTTTTACCAAATTCATCAGTGCCTGATAAGAAAAAAACATCATAGCCTCTTTGTTTTTTAAAACGAGCTAAGAAATCTCCTAAAATTGTTGTATAAGCATGACCGATATGCGGTTGTCCCGAAGCATAGTATATCGGGGTTGAAATATAACATTTTTTTGTTTTTGCCATAGTTTTAAATATCTCTTTAATTTTATCTAAAAAAGTTTGAAAATCACTTTATTCTATATCATAACCAACTTGCTTAAATTTCACATCTTTTGATAATTTACGGTTTCTTGCATTCTTCGACTTGAAATACAAGGTGATCGGAACATAAGTAAGACCAAAGGCTTCTCTTATTTTATTTTCTAGAAACCGTGCATATGAAAAGTGTAAATAATCAGGATTATTACAAAACAATACGAAGGTCGGAATTTGACCTTGCGCTTGAGTTGTATAAGTGATTGATAAACGGTTACCATTGAATATTGGTGCTTGGTTCATCATTTGCGCTTTACTGATTACATCATTCAATAAAGAAGTTGATATCTTAATATTAAGTTGTTCTTTAATCATCTTGATTGTGTCAAAGATCGTCTCAATTCTTAAATTCTCCTTAGCACTAATAAAGATAATAGGCGATCAAGGAAGGTATTTAAACTTATTACGAATCTCTTTTTTAAATAAGTTCATTGTCTTCTCATCTTTTTTAACAATGTCTCATTTATTAACCACAATAATTGTTGGTAAATTAGCTTGATGACACAACCCACCAATCACTTCGTCTTGTTCTGATAATTCAGCCGAACCATCAAGCATCAACAAAATAAATTTTGATCTTGAGATTGCTTGTTGTGTTCTTTGAACTGAGAATTTTTCTATTCTTGTAGCTATCTTACCTTTTCTTCTGATACCTGCGGTGTCAATAACTTTATATAATTCTTTGTTATATCTAAAAGTGGCATCAATAGCATCCCTAGTAGTTCCTGCTACATCTGATACTAATACTCTTTCTTTTTTTAGTAACTGGTTTAATAAACTAGATTTTCCAACATTAGGTTTACCAATAATACAAAAAGTTGCCGCCAACTCTTCTTCTTTCTTGTTGTCAAATTGATCTTTTAATTTGACAATCTCATCTAATAAATCCCCAATCCCGATCGCATGTTCTGCTGATATAATTAACGGTTTACCAAACCCTAAACTAAAGTATGAACTTAAATTAAGTTCATTTTTATTTTGATTTTCAATCTTATTAAGAACAAAAAGAATCTTTTTGTTCTTATGTTTTTTAAGTAGTTTGGCAGCATAATGATCATCAGCATTAACACCTTCTTTATACGAACATACAAATAAGATAATGTCGGCTTCATCAATAGCAAATTGAACTTGTTGTTCAATTGCTTTTTGAAATACATCACTATCTGTAGTAAGACCTCCGGTGTCAATAATTTGGAATCTTTTAGTTAATCATTCAACATCACCAAAAATACGGTCGCGAGTGATCCCTGGAACATCATCAACAATAGCAATTCGATTCTTTATTAAACGATTGAATAATGTTGATTTACCAACATTAGGTTTACCAACGATAGCTACTTTAAGCATTATTAACCTCCAATCTTTTGTTATATAAACTTACAATTTGATTGACAACATCATCAATTGTTAAATTATCCGAATCAATAACTACTGCATCATCAACAATAATTAATGGTGCTAACTTACGGTTAGCATCATTATAATCTCGTTTAGCAATTTCATTGCTAAACTCTTCTATTTTTTCGTCCGTTAATTCCAGGTTTAATTGTTTAATGCGTCTGATAGCTCTTTGTTTAGCTGAAGCAGTTAAATAGATTTTAAGAATAGCATTAGGTAAAACAATACTAGTAATATCCCTGCCATCCATTACTACTGGTTTTTTAGAAGCATAATCTTGTTGTAATTCTAATGCTAGTTTTCTTATCTTATCATTTTGAGCTATCTCACTAGCACCCATAGATATCTTTAATTCATTTAAAGCTTCAGAAACATTCTTGTTATCAATCTTAACTTGATCACCATTGAATTCAAACTGGTAAGTATGGTAGTTATTTAACAATTGATCAACTGATCAATTGTTAAGGTTCATTAAATAATAAAATGCTCTAAACATTTTACCTGTTGATAAGTAGTTAAAATTAAGTTTGTTAGCTACTAGTTTAGCGACAGTGGATTTACCGCTTCCTGCTGGTCCATCGATGGCTATCTGATGATTATTAATTTCAGTTGTCGTCATTATTCTGATGTCTTAAATATTCCAATAATAATAAATAAAAAAATTAAACAAACTGCTATCAAACCAATTAATAAACCTAATAAAATCTTGAAGTTTTTAGCTTTGTTTTTATTAGTACCAATATCAATTTTTTCAACTGGTTTAAAGAATTCAGCGTCATTAATCTTTTTCTTAGCATATGTAATAATCTGTTGCAACTTATACAGATCATTATGTGAATTACTAACAAAGTTAGATGACAGAACTTTTAATTGTTCGAATCTTTCTCTAATATTATTAATTTCTTTTAATCCAGCATCGCTTGAAATTCAACTCTTATCTGAATTCTTGTTAGTAACATCTTTCGAATAATCATTTAAAAACCGTGCTTGATCAATAATATTAATTAGATCATTATTATCAAAAGATCACAAAAAGTCTTTTAATTCATTAATGTGGGCTTGGTTTTCAGATGAATATTTAATCTTTAAACTTAATAAATCAGGTTTATTAGTTTGATAATCTAATAATATGTTCGTGCTAATCTTATCTAAATCATTCTTATATTTAGATATAGATTCATTTTCTTGTTCAAGAATTTTCTTTAATTGAGCTTGTTTCTTCTTTGCTTCACGAGTAAATTTATTTTGAATTAATCGGCTCATTATTAAAATTATGTGTTCTTAAATCACACGATATGTAAATTTTAAAATAAAATAATTTACATATCATTAAATTATAGAAAGGTTAAATAGTTGAAACTACTTGTATTAACTCTTAAAGAGTTCCAAGACATTGAATTAGTAAGCTTTGCTTCAATTCTTACTGCTAGTAATAAATTCTCTAAAATTGATTATTACTCACCTGATAACCAAGACAGTGTTGTAGGTCAATTTAATGTAGCTCATATTAAAACAATTAAATCATTTAACGTTAATGATTATGATGCTATTTATGTACCTGGTGGTGTTGGAGCTATCCATTTAAGATCTAATCAAAAAGGTCTTGAATGTGTTAAGGAATTCGTTCAAAACAATAAATGAGTAATTGCTATTTGTGACGCACCCAATGCTTTAAGTGAAAACAATATCCTTAATAAGGATGATAAATACATTTCTTGAAGTGACGGTACAATGAATGGCGCTAATCGTATTAAAGATTTTAATACCCAACTTAATTGTTCGAATAAGTTGATAACAGCAAGATGTTCATTGACAACTTTAGAATTAGCATTCTATACTCTAGAAGTATTATTCTCAAAAGAATTTAGCGATGAACTAAGAGCTAAATTAACAGGTGTTGCTTAGTTAATTTAGAAAAGTAGAAATATATTCTTACCAAGAAATTAAAAATATAAAAACCACCGGTAAATTCGGTGGTTTTTTATGTATAAATAAAACCATTTCGTTTTCTTAGAAAATAAAATTGTAATCAGATTTGATATAAAACTTAAAATTAAGATATTTTATCAACAAAATTATTTAGGCATTTCTATCTCGCTATCCATTTTCATTTCATCTTTCTTTACTTCTTTTTTAAGGAATTCGCTCATAGATGGTATTGATTTAATTGAAGGGAAGTTATGCGAAAATACAAAGTATTTATAAATTTTTATCATTTCTTCGTAATTAGCATTATATCCTTTCTTTTTATCATAAAAGAAGTTATCTCTACGAATTAAATGAAACGATTCAGGAATAGGGAAATTATTAAGATCTACAAAATGTAAGGTTTCTTCCATATCAATATTGAAATACTCTTGTAGCATTGCTATAGTTGTTAATAGAACTGTAGTTGTTGCTTGTAAACCGTATAATTTTGTTTTAACAGAATCCTTATTAAACTCATCGCTTTTGAAGAATACAGATTTATTAGAACTAATGTTATTTAAATCTATTGCTAGCATATTTTCCCAAGAAACCGATGGATCTAGAATTATACCTTTATTTTCCTTACTGTTATTTAATAATTGAATGTATTTCACCGCATCTTCATTTTTATAAACTGGATGAAGTTTGTAAAAATAATTATATCTTTCAGGCGGGTACAATTCATGAATTTTTTCTATATAATTATGAACCTCACGTGTAGCAACAGTAGGAAATTCTAATCTTAATCTTCATTTGCTGGAAGCATCTTTTCTAAATAAACTAGAACCAATAAAGATTAGATTCTCTTTGTTAGGATCATAATTATCTTTTCCATAAGTTATAAAGTCTAAAATTGTTTTATCTTTTAAATGAAAAAGAGTGCTATATTCTTCGTAGTATTTACTAATATCTAATTCAGAAATGCTGTTAGCAAAATCTTTAAAATTAAGCGGATAAGTTTTAATATCTAAATTAGCTCAACTCGTATCATTCAAATCGAGTTCTTTATTAAAATATTGCGAATAATCACCGATTAAATTAAAAATTTTAAACTTATCTTCAAGTGTATAAAAATATCTAAAATTGATATCTAATTTCTTAGTTTTAATCCCTTTATCTCAAAATTCTGTTAGTTCTTCTTTAGAATAATGATTACTTTGTCTTTTAGCTCAAGGTATGTAATCATTATTAATAAATTTATATGGTTGAGCGTTACCATCACTTAATATAACAATCTTGTTAGCATGGGTAATTATTCAATTTCTTATTGGATAATTAATATCTATAAATGATATGTCAGGGATATAAAAATCAAATAATTTTACTTTATCTATATAACCTTTTAGATAAGTTTTAAGTTCTTCTATGCTTCTAGGGAATACACTATAGTTTGAACCTTTCTTTGTGTTGTCTAAATATATTTGTTTATCTACTACCCTTAATCTTCCGTCTTCTATATTTGTCAATTCATTATTTTCATTTAATAAAGCAGTATCGCCATATGTTTTTAGCAACTCATTATAGTTAAATCTTTGTTTTTCATTTTTTAATGTTTTCCCGTAATCATTTACAACAGTATCAATTATGTAGATAATATCATTATAAGGTTGTTTATCATTTTTACTTAATTCCAACTGAGCAAGCATTGCATTAGAACTAGAGATTAAATATTGCGAAGCATTTCTTCCAATAAAAACTGATGGATATTCGTTTTTAGCTGAATCTACAATTTCATCACTAAAAGCCTTAAGTTTCTCTTTAGTTGTTTGGGTGTTAATATCGGTATTTTTCTCTATTTCAACAACTTTGTTTTTAGCTTTTTCATTTTCTAGAGCCTCTTGATCATTGTTATTTTCTGTTGGATCAACTTCTTCTGTTTCATTCATTGATGATTGATCATCTGAAGGATTTTTTTCTTGTATATTTTTCTCAGTTTCTTCTTTTTTATCTTCTTCTTTAACCATTCCTTCTTTAAGGTTAGATTCGTCTTTAGAGGTATTTTCTTCTCTTTTGATTACTTTAGTTTTATCGTAAAAACATGATGCTGTAAGTGTAGTTGAACTTATTAATAATAAAACGCTTAACAATGATCGTTTTTTAAATTTCATTTCATCTCCTTAAAGCAACTAATCAACTAACAAAAAGCATTTATAAACTTATATTAAGTATATTAAAAAATCTAGACCGTTGTAATAAAGTTATTACTAACTTTAATAAGTTGATCTAGATTTTAATTATTTTATTGTGATTTAATTTTTAGATTTGAAAACTAAAAATACTTTTATGATTTGTTATTCTAGCTAAAACTGCATTGTTAGTTTTAGTGGTTTCTGGCAACAGAGAATAACATATCATTAATATTAACTCTATAGCGGTTATACTCTTTGAAGCTTGGATCAGCACCTTCATCTTCTGCGATAATTACAGCATAGAAGTATTTAAATTTATTATCTAACGCACCTAATAAATGACCTCATTCACGAATTTTGCTCGCATCGTCTAATCCGTATTTAGCGTAAGCATGTCTTTCACCTAATACATTTTTGAATAACACCGTACTTACGAATTCACTTGTAAGTCCATAATCTGGGCGTGATAATAATGGTGAGTTATATGATCCGTAATAGTTTTCACCATATGTTAGTTTGTGTTTTTGAACCGTTTCACGAGTAGCGACATTATAACTGTGTCCAGTAGATAACATCTTACCGTCATTTCTAACTTCTTTATTTCTTATAAAGTTACCTCTAGTGTAACCTAGAATACCTTGTAAAATCAGCTTAGCTTTATCTTCTTCATCAAAAATAGTGCTAGCATTAATCAATTCAGGTAAATGAAGTTTTTTACGAAGTTTATTTCATTTTTTAATCTGAGTTTCAACATACTTATCATTAAACGCAATTAACGGTTTAAGAGTATTTATATCACCTGCCTGTAATTCTATTCTTGCGTTTAAATTAGCGTCATATTCTCCACGACCTTGCTTAATTTCTTCTCTGAAAAGATTGATATATTTGTTAATTACAGATTTTAAATTAGCGTTTTTAAATACCATATCGTATGATAAATTATTTTCGCTTGGTTCATAATAATCACCAACATCAATATTTTCATACATTAAAGGTGACAGATCAAAAATTTTGTTGTTATCAGAGTAATTAACTCAACTAAATGTTGAAGGTGTTGTAGCTCTATCAAATTCAGCTGTCTTTTCAGCAATACGTTGTTTGATTATTTTTCGTTCTTCAATATGTTTTTGAACAGCTTTATATGTATCAGCAAAAGTATTATAAATAGCACCGTCCTTATCGTTATAAGATTTTAAAGTTGGAGCTGAAGGTGTTGCTGATACAGTGTCGCGAATTGATTTAACATTATCATCAATTAAGCGTATAAATTTTGCGTTTTGAATTTGCGATTTTTGATTATTTAGAAGTTTAATGTATTCTTCACTTCTAGCTTCCTCAATTTCGTAATCAGTAAGTTTTCCTTCTTCTAGTTCATCAAAATTGATTCGCATCGCATTCGCAAAAACTTTAACATAACTTAATTTTTGTTGGTATGTAGAATCTAATTTGCCGCTTTTCTTAACTGAATCAAAATTATTATTCATTGATTCTACTTGATCTCTTAATGGTTTTAAAACTGATGGTTCTAAAGCCATTTTATAACTATCTCTTATTCCTTGACCACCAGGAATTCGAGATATGAACAACTCAACTTTCTTAATAAGCGCATTATACTTATTAATATACATCTCTTTTTCTGTTAAAGGTTTGTTTTCGGTAGGAGTTACAACCGGTACTGGAATTACAGGTTCAGGTATAGCGGTTTCTGGAATATCAACTTCAGGTTCTTTGTATTCAGTAACAGATCCAGCATTTGAACTTGCATTATTATTTACGCTAATATCTGTTGAGGTAGTTGTATTATTTGATGCATTCGTATTTGAATTACTATTTGAATCTTGGCTATTACTAGTTTGATTATTTGAGCTATTATCAGATCCGTTAGATTCTATAGTTGAACCATTTCCCGTTTTTACAGTAGTTTCTTTCGAATTTTTATGAGCTTTAATATCTTCATCTTTACAAGAGCTTAAAATAGTTCCTGTTAGTAATGTACATGCAAATAATGTTGTAAATAAGCGTTTCTTATTATGTCGTTTCATATTTATATTCCACCATTCTTTTTATTGCGCATTTTACAACGCAGAGGGTTAGTAATTTTTAGATTACTAACTTAAAACAACGTTTTAATAATCAGATTTAGAACCTAACATAATATATCTAGATTATCATGTTAATTCTAATATTTTATATGTATTTAATGTTGTTTTCTTAGATTAAGAGTACTCATATATATTAATAGTATTTATATAGATATATGACTCTTTAAATTGTTAATAAACAAGTTTATATTAATGAAAATTAAGCTTGTATATAACAAAAGCTATCTATTAATTCTAATATATAAATTCTGATTTGTATATGAAATTGCTTAAGTTTACTCTATTTGAAAGGATTAATGAATTCAATTTTATAAAACGAATTATATAGAATTTTGTATTCAAAAATACGCAAATTAATAAATAAAGAAAATGCGGCTAATAATAGTCTGCATTAATATATCTAAACATCAAAAACTAAATGCTAAATAAATAATACTTCGTAAAATTTTTTTAATAAAATTAGCCATTTTTACCGTATTTTTTATCAATTTCACTAAGTCTTTTTGATAATATTTTTTAATAAATTCTTTGTTTTCGTGTTTTAAAATTTGTTTTTTAATATTATCGCTAATTAATTCTTTTTCTTCTGCGTTATAAAAATAATTATCTCAACATTTTTTGTTAGCATCACAAACACCTAAAAGTTCCTCGAAAGTTAAAACTCTATGATTGTTTTTATATCTTTCGTTTTTGATATTTCTTGTCGTAACTACATTTATATTACTCTGGTATAAATTATCTAATACAGATTCACTTATTTGCTCATCTAAAGTTACTAAAAACATTTCTCTAGCACCTGTTCTCATCATTTCTTCAGGTACTTCTTGTCATCTTTCTCTTAATGTAGTTTTAGCGCTTATCAATATTGTATTTCTTTTATTAATCATATATTCTATGACCCCAGGCGAAACTATATCTACTAGTTTCCCTAACTCTTTTCAATAAAAATATTTTTACCTATATTCCCTTGACTATCCATAGGTATTTCGGCTCCCATAAATATCAATTCAATAATTGCTTCAAATTCATTACCTGCACGCGATCTTCTACTTTGTGTATTAGATAGAGTCAATATGTATATATGCTCGGTAAAATCAGCTATAAAATGAGATATCGCATTTATTGGCGTCATTTTATTGATCTCATTTTCATCACATAAACTTTTTAAAATATCTATAGTGAATCGTTTTTCTAATGGATGGTATATATTTCAAGAGTTTTTCTTATATTTTCGATTATTTCACTAGCTTGTTCTATGAAATAAGTTTTTCTTTTAAGTGATATCCAAAATTAACAAAAACTTCGTAAATTAAATCATATGGCGATATGAAATATTCATTTCTTTTTCTCTTAATTAAAGCCTTAAATTCTTCTATATCTATTATCATTTTGACCTCAAATTAAATTATTAATTTGTGTTATTATTAGGATAATTTAATCTCTATTCAATTTTAATATAACCATAGTATGGCTAAAATATATCTAAATAAATCTAGTTCATTAGACAGCTCTCGCCTTATAAAAGAAAAGAGAGAAAAATTAAATATGACTCAAAAAGAACTAGCTGATGCAATTGGATTAAATAAATATGGAGATAGAGATATAAGAAATTGAGAAAAAGGTGAAAGTAAACCAACATCTTCAGAATTAAAAGCTATTTTATCTTTTCCTGAAGAGGTTATTTTTAAAAATCCAAAAAACGCTAGATACACAATGATAGATTTATTTTCAGGTATTGGCGGAACACGTTTAGGTTTTCAATTAACCAATAAAGTTAAATCGATTTTTTCTAGCGAAATAGATAAATTTGCTATTAAAACTTATAAAGCTAATTTTGGAGATCAGCCTTTCGGAGATATTACTAAAATCAATAACAAAGATATACCTAAGCACGATATTTTAGTTGCCGGTTTTCCTTGTCAAGCATTTAGTCAAGCAGGAAAAAAGTTAGGTTTTAATGATACAAGAGGAACATTATTTTTTGAAATAGCAAGAATTCTTGAATATAGAAGACCTAAGGCTTTTCTTCTAGAAAATGTTAAAAATCTTATAAATCACGACAAAAAGAAAACCTTCCAGGTCATTTTAAAAACATTGAATGAGCTAGATTATTATGTTGTACATAAAGTTTTAAAAGCTAGAGATTTTGGCGTTCCACAAAACCGTGAGAGGATATACATTGTAGGATTTGATAAAAAGCAAGTTCATAATTATCAAGAATTTACAATGCCACAACCCACTAATGAAGAAACAAAATTGGGTGATATTTTAGAAAAGAATATAAATGATAAATACACTTTATCTGATAAATTGTGAGACGGTCATAAACGCAGAAAAGAAGAACATAAAATTAAAGGGAATGGATTTGGCTATACTACATATTCTGCTAACGATAAATATACAAATACATTATCTTCTAGATATTATAAGGATGGCAGCGAAATACTTATTAAACAAAAAAATAAAAACCCTCGTAAAATAACTCCTAGAGAAGCTGCTAGGTTACAAGGCTTTCCTGAAGAATTTATTATTCCGGTTAGCGATACGCAAGCATATAAGCAATTTGGTAATTCTGTTTGCGTTCGCGTTATCAACGCCATAGCAAAAGAAATTCTATCCATTCTAGATCAAAATAATAATAAAAAATAAGCATCATTCTTAATTAAGAAAAATAGCATCGCGCTTTAACACGATGCTATTTTTTAATATTTAAATACAAATGTTTAACAATCGTATCAAACATAATTTCAATAATGTTTTGTTTTTATTTTTCTATATCAAGAAAGTAAACAAAAAAGCAAATAAAATAATTGATAATATTCCATTTTATCGAAAAAATGCTGATTTTTACATAACTTATCAATTTAGAAAAATAACTAAGGATATGATGTAATCGATGATTAAAAACTTCATTTGAAAATGTTTTATATTCATTAAAAAGATTCCAATTTAGCTAACTATATTCTCTGTCATAGTTGTTTCTAAGGATTAATTAGAACTGTTTTGCAATTAATTTTGATAGTTAAATCAATTTTTTGAATATTTTTAAAAAATTCTTTACTTTATTTTTGAAAAATTTGTGACGGTTTTTAACTACCATTTAAGATGGTCTTTAAATTTAGAAAAAATTTAATAAAAATAAATATTTCAATATAAACAAAATCAACGGTAAAAATAATAAAAAATTGTGCTATTAACGCACAATTTTATTTTCATTATTTGAAGTAATTTATGATCGTATGAAACTCTAATTCGTTTGTTTTTTTATAGATTAAATCTGCCTTAGAAAAATCTTCTAAACTGTCATGAGTTATCACTACAGCTTTCATATTAGAAGATTTAATAGCTTCAAGACCTGATATCGCATCTTCAAACCCAATACATTCATCAATTTCAACATTTAACCCTTGAGACGCTTTTATATAAATATCAGGTGCAGGTTTTCCATTCTTAATTTCACCAGGATTTACTATATAATCGAACAATCCAATTAATTCTAATTTTTCTAGTATTACTGGCGCATTATAACTACTAGAAGCAACTGCTAGCTTAATACCGTTTTGTTTTGCTTTATGCAACAATTCACTAATTCCAGGTAAAACAGAATCTTTATTAATCGCTTTTTTTAATAATTCTTTATACAAATCATTCTTCTGATTACAAAGATCGATTAATTGATCTTCATTTAAAGAATGATTAATCTTCTTTAATTTAAGAATCGCTTTAAGAGTATCTAATCTAGGTAAACCTCTTAGTTTATCATTTTCTTCTTCAGAATAAGATATATTTAGTTTTTTTACAATCTCTTGTCATGCTAGATAATGCAATTTAGCAGTATCCGTTATTACACCATCTAGATCAAATATAAATGCCTTAATCATGTTTAATTGAAAACTTCTTAGTTTGTTCGTTAACTATTTCTTTATTACCTAAAATAACTAGTTCTTGTTCTTTAGAATTATTAATAGTTTTTATACTAAATTCTTGTTGGTTAATTTCCACTTCAAAAGATGAACCTTTATATTGGAAACGATAAGTCAATTTTTCTCAATTCTTCGGTAAAATTGGATCTAAATGCAATTCATCGTTATGTCAATCTAATCCACCAAAACCAAACACAATCATCTGATAAATAGCCGCTAGCGACCCTGCATGAATTCCTGCGTTAGATGTATGCATTGCTGGACCTAAATCAACGTTTATTCCATATCTAAACATCTTATAAGCCATATCAATTTTCTTTAGTCTTGCCGCTTCAATCGCATAGGTTGCAGCTGATAAAGAAGAATCATGTGTTGTTATTGCTTCATAATAATCAAAGTTAGCTCTTCTTACTTCTTTAGAATACAGATGAGGTAAGATATTTAACAACAACACCACATCCGCTTGTTTAACTAATTGACCTGATAATAAAACTCTACCATCAGCCGTACTAAACAACTTCTTACCAGCATCCCCTAACATTTGGAACGGTCTAACATTATTTAGTTTAAGTGATAAGAAACTATCATTCTCACTAATAATTAAATCCTTATTAGGTTTTTGTTGTTTAAGATTATTTGACACATCAATCATCTTATTCTTATCAATCTTATAAGGAATCTTATTATAGATCTTATCTAATAAGGCTTGATTATTAGCTTCTAAATAATTGATATATTTAATAGCTAAATCAATATTGTATTTAGCCATCATATTGATATAAGCATTATTATCAATATTACCCTTATACTCATTAGGCCCCATAACATCTAGAATTCCATAAGAACCATCTTCTTGACGCTCAGCACGGTTGGTATAAAACCAAGCAGTATCAATAATCATCTCATAACCCATTTGGTTCATAAACTCTTGATCATTACTAAACACATAGTATTGATGTACTGCGTAAGCAACATCAGCCGACACGTGGATTTCTTGTCTTCTAGAAGCAATTGGTACTTGCTCACCAGTAACAACATCTGCTTGTCCTCAATAAGGACATACTTCCCCATCAGTTGGTCACGCCATTTCCCATGGAAATTGCGCTCCTTCTAGATTAGATTCTTGAATTCTTTCTTTTTGTTCTCTAGCTTTATTTCTAGCACCTTCTATACCTTTATAACGATAAGTTAAAAGGTTTCTTACCACATCTATATCGTTATATAAATAATTCGGATTAATAAAGAATTCAGTATCTCAGTAAGTATGTCCTTGATAACCTTCCCCACTTAATCCTTTAGCGCCAATATTTTTATTAGTGCTATTGTTTGGTACAAAATTATTTAAATGAAAGATCCCAAAATTAAGCGCTAACATATCATAGTTAGCCAACTCATCCCCTTGAATGTCTACATAAAAGCGATTCCACACTTTGTGTTGCATCGCTTTTATCGATCTATCTTTTAATTCATCATAAGATGAATTAACAAGTTGATTAAACTTCTTATCAGCATCATTATATACTTGTTGATCATCTAATAGATCATTAATACCATCAACACTAGTATGAACTGACATTAGTTTTTCTAGAACTAATATATCACCTTCTTTAAGATCATTATTAATCTTAAAGAAGATCTGTCTTCTTTGCATATCAACAACATAGTCATCATTGCCTCCAGGGATTTGCTTGTTGTTGATATAAAGTTTGGTAACCATATTATGAACAACAAGACGTTGGGATAACAAAGTCTTTTGTTCCATTCTTAATGAAGTTTCATTAAGTCTTCTTTTAAGACCTTCGGCAAAGTGTTGTGTTCCGCTGTTAGTTACTTGAGCATTGATACCTGCTTTGATCTTAATGTTTATTGGATTATTTGCTTTTAGCACTTTTAGTTCTAATCTTTGACAATAAACATTAAGATCATCTTGGGAAACAAATCTTTCGTATTTAAAATTAAGTTTAATATCTTTGCGAGAAGATGTTACTTCTCGTGATAACAACCCCTCTTTAATATGAAGGGTTTTTAAATACTTGTCATCTTCATTAACTTCGTATAACTCACCATTAATATATATTGGCATCGTTAAACAATCAGCAAGGTTAGCTAGTTCTGGCACTTCGTTTTCATGATCTTTGTTAAAGATCCCATTAACAAAGAAGTCTTCTTTGTTATATGATGTGTATTCTTCATCAGCACTTCTGATGCCTAAATAACCGTTTCCCAAACTGAAAATACTTTCAGTTTTAGCTACTACTTGCTTGTTAAATTTAACTTGGGAAACGGTATTATTTTTCGTATCGTATTTTAAGTATTCCATAATCTTAGTCTATTGTTTAATTAATACTGATTCAAACGGTCTTAAGAATGTTGTTGGCTTCTTATTATCAACATAGGTTGATAATAACTGTTGCCCTTCTATCTTAGGTATTGTTATCTCTTTATTCGTAAAGTTAATAAGCGCTACTATAGTTTCATTATTATATTGTCTAGTAACAGTTATTAGATTATTATCATCAATCTCGATTGATGATTTTCCATTAACAAGAAGATCGTACAGATCTTCTTTTCTTAATCTAATAAGTTCTTTATAGAAGTGATAGATACTATGTTTATCATGTAAAGCTTTATTAACATTAATGGTTTCTTTGTTACGACCTAGGTTAATTCAGGGTTTGAACCCTGAATTAAACCCTGCATTGATCGAATCGTCTCATTGCATTAATGATCTACCAGCATCACGGGAGTTGATGTTGCAATATAGAATCATTTCGGATTCACTATAGGTTTTATTAAGATCTACTAGCTGCTTAAACCCATTGTGAATATCGACATCAACAAATTCATTACGAGCATTAAAGTGGGTGTTAAGCAATCCGATTTCTTCACCATAATAAATGCAAGGCACCCCTTTAATGCTCATTAATAATAATGCTTGGGTTTTGGCAGCTACTTCTCTAAATAATCCTTCATCACTCCATCGCGAAATGCTTCTTGAAGTGTCGTGGTTAGATAAAAAATTCGTAAACATTCCTGGACGAATTTTTTCATTTTCTTGAAATGGTTTTTGTTGCTTAACAAATTCTTTTAGATCCCAATTAGGATCAAAACCATTTCTACCTGTTTTTTTAGATCAACCAATTCATCATCAACTAAAGTTGAAATAATTACTAGCTACTTGATCATCGCCATCACCATATTTAAGTAATTCATCAGCTGTTATTCCACTAGCCTCACCTAAAGTATAAGCATCAGGTTTGTCCTTAAAAGCTAATTCTTCGAATGCTTTTAAGGCTTGAATTGATCCATCACATCAAGCAAAGTATTCATTATGATCAACTTCGTTAAAGTTTTTTATTACGTGCTTGATAGCATCTAGTCTAAAACCTTTAACACCGATTGCATACCAGAAGTCGATGACTTCTGCCATTGCTTTAATGGTTGCTGGGTGTTGTCAATTTAAATCAACTTGTTCTTTAGCAAATAAATGAAAATAATAAGCATCAACACTACTAACATATTTCCAAGCAGAACCACCAAAGATACTATTAGCTTTCTTTTCTTGCTCGGTTAGTTTATCTTTCCAGATAAAGTAATTGTATTCAACATTATCACGTGACTCACAGGCTTTCTTAAACCAATGATGTTCATTTGACACATGGTTTAAGACGATATCCATTATGATATCAATACCTAAGGTATTAGCCTTTTGAGTCATCTCTTTAAACTCATCCAATGTCCCAAATTGTTTTCATACACTCTTATAATCCAAAACATCATACCCAGCATCAACAAACTTAGTCTCATACGTAGGACATAATCAGATCGCATTGATTCCAAGGTCTTTTAGATAACTAAGTTTCTTAGTTATTCCAACAATGTCGCCATCGCCGTCATTGTTGCTATCATAAAAAGATCTTGGAAATATTTGATAAATAATCTTATCTTCTAATTTAATTGTTTTCATTATATTCACCTAAAACAAATGTTGAATGAGCATTAATAACACCTTTAGTAATCTTAGTTCTTGAACTTAAGATTACGTCTTCTGGGTTGAATTTGTATTCATAATTTTGTTCGCCAAAATTATGAATTACCACAATATTTTTATCTTGATCAAAAACCTTAAAGATAATAATCCCTTGGTCTGGATCAATTAGATCAAACTTAAGGTTTTGGATCACTTCTTGGTTAGTTGCATACCTAAAGTATTTAGTGTTGTTTCTAAATTTATTTAGTTGTTTAGTAAATAAATAAACATCACTAAATACTTTAGGATCATTTAAATGATCTCATTTGATTCCATTAACATAATCACTGGTTTTGTAAGAATTAGAATGATAACTATTCTTATCAGGTTGTTCGTTAAAGTAATCATCATAATAAGATACTTGAGCGCGATCATCATCCATTCCACTAATATCATTAGGTTTGGATTGTAATAACTCACTTCCGCCAAGGATTAGTTGTCTAGATACTGTTAGGATTGACAACATTAATCCTTGGCGGTATCTTTGAATTCTTTCATCAAACGATAATCCTTTACTTGAAACATTTATCTTATCTCATAATGTCATCCCATCATGACAATGACTATAAGCAAGATTAATCCCTATATCGTTAGCATATTGATCATAATCAGTATGACTAGAATTGTATTGTGAATCAAAGATATAATCTTTGATTCCTCCTACTATTGATACAAGGTATTTATCAAATAAGGTTTTATTATTCTTAATAATTAAACCTGGATCATTACTGTGATCACTTCCTTTGATAGCATCACGGATGCTATCATTAAAATAAGCAAATTTTATATTGTTGGTAGTTATTCCTTTAATGTAACTATCCTTGTAATCTAGATCACTAAACTGTCAGGCTTCACCGTGTAATACTATATTAGGTTTGATCTTTCTTAATTCTTCACGAATTTCATCAAGGGTTTGCTTGGTAAGAAAACAAGAAAGATCAAACCTAAACCCATCTACATTAAATTCCTTAACAAAATATACTAACGAATCAATTATTAATTTTCTTACCATTAATCGGTTATCTGCTAACGGCGGATAACTGACTGGAAATGTCTTAGCATCGTTTCTATAATAATATCCATCTAAGATATTATTAAAGATACTATTAGTCATCATATGGTTATATACAACATCTAATATGATGCCAATGTTATGTTTATGAGCTTGATCAACGAATTCTTTAAATTCGTTGATTCTTTGATAAGGATCGTCTAGATTATCAATATAGATACCATTAATACTAAAGTAATTATGTGGGTCATAGCCCCAGTTATAATTAGTAGATCATTTAGTAGCTTGTCCTTTTAGGTAGATCTTGGTATCATAATCATTTACAGTATATGTTGCATGGATTGGAAGTAGTTGTAAATGTGTGATAGCAAGATCTTCAAGGTATGGAAATATACCTTTATTTATAGCTGTCTTAAAAGTACCTAGCCGTGATTTGAATTGACTTTGATCTAATAAACTACTAAAGTCCCTAATATGTAGTTCATAGATCAAAGGATCTGTTGAGTTATTTAATGAACTAATTAAATCACGAGGTTTGTTTCCTGATTTTGGTGAATGAATATCAACAAAAGCAGCTTTAGCTACCTTATCTTCTTTTTGTTCTCAATTAAATTTACCTATACTATAAGCATAAGGATCTAGACAATAAGTAATACTATTGTCTTGGTGGGTAATTCTGAACTGATAAAATTTTTGATCATAACTCTGATCGATTTCTATTGATCAGACATGATCTTTTTTAGACATTAAAAAAGTCTTGCAAGGATCCTTATCCTCATTATGATCAAAAATTATCAATTCTACTTTGTTAGCTAGTGGTTGTCATAAACTAACCTTAATCTTATTATCTTCATAAATTAAACCTAATTGTATTTGAGTGTTGGCGTAACGATTATCAAACTCTTGATAATCGTTGATATTACTAGTTTGACGATCCATAATAAGTTAATTATAAAAAGTTAGAACTAGCAAAAAATACAATTCTTGACGCGTCAAATTAGCTAACAAAGTTGATGTATCAACTATGTATAAAAACGAAATAAGTACTAATAAAATACTTATTTCGTTTTAGTGTATAGGTTATTATTTTCTTATTAAAATAATGAAAATTCTTGATGATTAAACTTAAAGTGTTTGGGATCTATATAGTATTTACCAGCAACACAGATTGAATCATTATCATAACCAAAGAATTTTACGGCTAATGCTGGTTTGCAACCGAATTTAGTTACATCATCAAATTCTAATTCATAAACTACATTAGTTAAAGTTCTGCGTTCATTTAAGATATCAATCATTGGAACGCTTGGATTAATAGTTTCATGCTCACTAACATTTTTAAGTGAAACAAAGATTTCACTTTCGCCCATTAGTTTATCATTAATATAGTAACGTTTATTGAATTGTCTAAATCCATCGATGAAAATAATATGTTTTTTCATCGCCCACTCAGGTAGTTTTAATTCAGTATCTGGTTTGTTAACTAAAACCTCTTCACCTTCAACCTTTTCAACATTTCATAATAATCTTAATGGCTTGATTAAATTATGAAAGTTCTCAGCAACAAATCTACCCCTTTTACGAATTGAATATACTGCTCCTAACGCACTTAATTTTTGGTAAGCAGCTACAACAATATTTCTAGAACAATTAAATTTGTTCATTAGTTGATGCTCACTAGGCAAAATCTTGTTAACAGGAACTTTACCTGAATCAATTAGATCAAATAGATATTCAACTATTTGTTGGGTTTTCTTGTCGGATTTAGTTATCTGCATATCTTTATAATTTTATAAAAGATATAAGTAGTTTAACAATTATTTTAAATAATAGCAAAGCTTAGTATTTTATTTTTTCAACAACTCAAATACAACAAAACCATTTTGTTGTATTTCTATATTTCAACTATTATTCTTAGCTTTGTATAAGAATAATGGCTTAAAATAAAAGTCTCTTGATATTTTTAATAACTCTAAATTCTTATATCGATAATTACAGTAAGCAAACATATATAGTTTGTTAGGATTCTGATAATCCTTACGAACTATAATGCTTGAATAATCTTTAGAATCAACTACTAGTTCTGGATCGATTATTGTCTTAGGATCAGTTTTGTTTATTAGCGGGTTAAGTTTTCTTAACCCACAAATAAATTGAATTAGTTTATATATTGAATTATCTTTGTTAATTAATTCTTCAGCGCAATCTAATGAATTAGATTGGGTTAATAACACATGGTTTTTGTTGCTATTAGTTTTATCATCAACAAAGAAACAGTTTTGTTTAGAATCTTTTCATTTAATAGGTTCTCGTAATCCTGGATCTCCATAATTACGAGAACCATAATAGCCTAATTCATCCCCTGCATAGATAATAGGGAATGATGGTGTAGCTAGCATATTGAAAATAGCAAGTTTTAATGCATCTAATTGATCTTGGGTTAAGGGTTCATGGATTCTTTCATCATGATAATTTAATACTTCTTCACGATAAACATCTAACCATCTTCTGGTGTCATGGTTATTTAGCAATGGAATTCAATTAGCATTCTTTTTATGATAATGATTAACTAGATTTAATAGTTCATCATAAGTAGTTCTTATATCAGGAGTATTGGTTCAGTGCTTGTATCCATCATAGATCGTGTTTAATGACTCCTTATTACAATACTTAAGCGCTTTTAATGGATCAGTAAAGATCCATTCACCAAACATAAAAGTTTTGTTATCTTTTGTAATATCTTTGCTTGCTTTTCTAAGCAAACTAAAAATTTTTATTTCATCAAAATTGTTTTTAGTTTCAATCTCACTTGAAAAGTATTCACCTATCGCATCATACCTAAAACCATCTACACCTATTGCGGTTCAAAACTTTTGAATCTCGATTAGTTCATTTATTACATTAGAATTATCTAAATTTAAATCTGGCATTCCTTGCCAGAATCTGGCTAAATAATGTTCTCCAGTTGGTACTTTGTTACCAACTGGATATTTATCTCTTATAAATTGATCATCTTGTTTAATATCATCATCTATCTTAGTATCAACAAAACGATAAAAGCTACGATAATATTGATCGCCAGCTAATGCTTTTTGAAACCATGGATGTTCATATGAAGTATGGTTAAATACCATGTCTAAATATACTTTTATACCTCTTTGATGAGCTTGATCTAAGAACTCTATAAAAGCATTCATTCCTCCAAGTTGTTCAGCTACATCACAATAGTTGATTACATCATATCCATGATAACTACTAGAAGAATGAATGGGACTTAATCATATTTGATCAACACCTAGTTGATCAATATAATCTAGTTTATTCTTAAGCCCAATAAAATCACCTATTCCATCGTTATTACCATCACAGAAGTTATATACTAGTACTTGATATATTACCCCTGTGTTTTTAAAATTAGTTAACTTATTAGCTTTTCTATACTTCTTATCTTGCCCCTGAGTTGAATTATCTATTTGGTTGTATTGATAACAATATTTTTTATGTTGGTAATTAGCTATTTGTTTGTTATTGTCATCTACTAGATAATGTTGATGACAATAACCTAAATGTTCATGATCTTTTTTATATTTAGGATCATTTCAATTACCCATTGTTCTTCTTTGATTAGATAAATATTCTTGATATTTATCTTCATGGTATTGTTTAAGATTATCTGGAGCTTTCATAATAATTGGTTGTTAAACCTTATTATAAATAGATAGATAAACCAGTAAGCTAAATTCTTAGCTCATCAAGAGGTATTTGTTTTTATCTTGCTTATATCTATTGTTGATAACTAATGTATTATGATTCTAAATATGCTTTAACCTTTTATTGCAAGGTTTTAAAATGATTTGGATATATTAGAGGTTAATATTACCTATATTGTTAAATATATCGATTCTTCTTATTCTTATTTTAATTTCTTCATTTTCAACTGTTGGCATAAGGAAAGTATTAAAATCAATTGTTAAATTATTTTCTTACACAAAATCCTTATATGCTAATTCATAGATGTATTGTTTAGTAAGATACTTAACTAGGATGTTTATTAATGCTGATAGAAAAAACTTAAACTATAAAACAAAACACTAGATTGTAATAATTTTAAGGTCAAAATTAGAAATTAAAAATGTATTAAGTATTTTTAGTAAGGCAAAAATATAAATTGGATAAGAAACTTAATTCAATAACAATTAAAATTAGTTAGTCAATAAAAAGTAACTCCTAGTTGATTTATTAAAGTTTTAAAATTAAGAAAACATTAATAAAATATTAAACTTGTTTCAATTTATCTAAAATTTCTTTATTTCATCATATAAAGCTTTTAGACGTTTGAATCCTACATTCTCATCATTCAATTTTTCATTAACAGATTCAATGGTACTAAACCCTTCCATTGATCCATTTCCAGAACTGTCTTTACTAGGTCTATAAATTACCATAGTTAATGTTTTATTATCTTTTTAGCAATTAAATTATCTTTAAAAGTTTCAACATATTTTTGATAATAATTCAATAACATTTCAGGTTTAGATAATTCACCTGTATCTTTATCATCTTTTATTTCCATAAATAAGAAATGACGATCTTTTATTACAAAAAAGAAGTCAGGAAAACTATCTTTAATTTCTGCAGGTTTGTCTTTCTTAGAACAATCTATAAATTGAAAATTTAATCCTTTGAAAACAGGGTTTACCGACCAAATATAATCTAAATTTTGATTACTAGTTAAACCTTTAAGAATCTTAATGAATTCTTTCTCATTAGATGAATCTAAATAAAGTTTATTTTGTTTGTCCTGATTTTGTTCATAAACAAACAATTCTTTAATTTCATCTATTACAGCAGTTTTAGGCTTATCGGTATTTACAAACATTTCATTAGGAATGCTTTCATAAGATAAAATCACTTTTTTATCGAATTCTTGTATTTTGTTGCAAGAAGCATAATGTGATTTTATATCTGATAAATAATCTTTTATGACAATGTATTTGTATAAACCTTCATCTATTTCATCAGTTGTTTTTTGAATTTCATCATATGATAGATCTATATAGTTCTTCTGATCCAAAATAAAGTATGCTTTATTTTGTTCTACAGCTTCGTTTATAAATAATTTTAAATCTAGTTTATCATAGATTTTACTTATTATTCTAGTGCTGGTCTTATCCTTATTATCTATCGCGTATTGTTTTTCTTCTCTTATTAAGTAATTATGGTTTTTATAGTAATTTATCAACTCATTTTGTCTTGATAAAAAGTTATCTTTATTAGATAAGATTTTAGTAATTTTGTCTATATATTCCGCTTTATTAAATGTTTTTTCTAGATTTGAAGTATCAATTTTACCAACAGGAAATAGTTTTTGTTTGTAAGGTTTTTTAAGAGTTCATCTTTGTTGGTTAACAATTCCATGATTCTTAAAATTTGAATAAATTCAATATTTAAAAGCTATATTATCTTTTTCAAATTTATATCTAGGATTTGGATTTCTTTTTATTCTACCTATAGTTTGGATATTTAAAGAATCTGAAAATATCTCTCTAAGTTGAACTAGCATAGTGGCTCTAGGAATGTCTCAACCTGTAGCTGGTCCGATTTTAATAAAGATAACATCTACACCAGAATTATTCTTAGAAAGGTTTTTTAAAGTTACACCTTCTCTTATATTTGAATCGTTTGTTGATTTATCTTCTGAAAAATATTTAACTCAACTAAAACCGAATTCTTCAACAACACTGATATATTTTTGCAGCAATTTTTGTATAGTTGATTCTTCTTCTTTAGAGCTCTTATTTTTGATTTGAATCAACATGGCAGGATTAGTTCCTAGTAATCCTGGATTGTCATTAGATCCGTATTGAGATTTAATTTCTTTAAATTTTTCACAAGCAATTCTTAGAATTCTTTCATCATCAATTTCATCATCTTCAGGAATTCCTTCATTAAAATGTTGATCTCATTTTAAAAGTTTTGTTTCATCGGCAAACAATTCTTCTTCAGTTATTTCTACAACTTCACTTTCTTTTTTTGGAGTTGCAGTCATAAAAATACTAAATGATGCAATTTTAGCTATTTTAGATTCAAAGTCTTCTACATCTTTAGAATTCTTTTTCTCAACACCAATATGCGCTTCATCTCTTATGTAAATTAAGTCTAAGTTATCATTATTCTTAATGTCATCGAATAATGAATCAATTATTCCTCTTTCAGTAAATAATTTTCCACCCCCAAAACTTGATTTACCAAAAATCATCACTCTTTTATGTTTAGGGAGTAATATGAAATCTTTTTCAGTTTTAGTTTTAGATGAACTTGGTGAATCTTGAAAATCTATTTCTAAATCAGTATTACTTAAATAGATTTTGTAATCATTTAATTTAGTTTCTAATTGCTTAGGTAAATCAGCACTAGATGGAGTAGCAATAATAAAGAATAATTCTCTTTTATTCTTAATTTCATTTTTATTGATTATTCTATCAATCACATTAGCAATCATGAAAGTTTTTCCGCTTCCGGTTGGAGCTTTAAAATAAACTTTCTTTATTTTATCTTCTTTATTAACTCAATAATCAACTAATTGATTAACGGCTTTTTCTTGAACTTTACTTAATATAAATTGTTTATTCATGTTGTTCCTTATCTATAGTTTTAAGAGCTCTAAGTTTTATTAGTTCGATTTCTTCTGGTTTTTCTAACCCGAAATTCTTAAGCATATTTACAACATTCATCTCAAACTCTTTCACATCCTTGTTGTTTGAAATACTTAAATCCATTTGTTGTATATCATAAATATTAAACCCTATGTTGTATGGTTCATTTTTCTTCAATCATTTGAATGATTCTCCATCAGTACCTTTACCTTGAGATATTCTATATATTCTTTCATAAGCAATTCCATAACCTGTATCATTTTCATTATTAGTTACCAATGTAAAAGTTCTATTTCCGTCATCTTCTCTGTTTAAATCCATAACTGCATGAGCTGTTGTTCCGCTTCCAGCGAAGAAGTCTAGTACTCTAGCATTTTTATTGCTAGTCATATTTAATAAATACTTTATTAAATCTACTGGTTTTGGATGATCAAAAACTTTTCTATTAAAAATATTTTTTTGTTCTTCTGTTCCAACGGTATTTTGTGAAGCTTCAATGATATTAGAGAATTTACTAGTTCTTTCTAATGGATTGTTGTTTTCATCAACATATTGATATTGTTTTGAATAAATTTTTCCATTTTTTACAACGATAAAATCATTTTCTAATCCTCATTTAACTTTTTTTTCGCTTCATCTTCATCGTCAATCCTTTTGAGCGTGATTACCTGATTTTCTTAATTTTCAGTTGTCTTCTGAACCACCTGCATAATACACAATATTATCTATGGTAATTGGGTAATCAAGCCCTTCAGATCACGTTAATGATGCTCTATCAAGTTGATTTAATTTAAATTTTCCACGATACGCTTCATATTGATCACTTTCCTTATATGAAGAATCTCCGTCAATGTCTTGCTTTATGGAATTAAGTTTTAATTGATTTATATTTTTAGAATAAAATAAAACATACTCCGTAAGTTGTTTTATATATTTCGCATCAGCTGCAGACCCAGAATTTTTCTTTTGATAATTTAAATTAGCTATAAAATTCTCTTCACCAAAAATCTCATCCATCAAAACTTTTAAGTACGCATGTTCGCTATCGTCAATTGATACAAAAATAACACCATCTTCTTTAAGAAGTTTACGTGCTAGAACTAATCGCTCTTGCATCATATTTAATCAACCGTTGCGACTAAACTTATCTCTATAAATGAACTTTTTGTTTTCTTTATTTTCTTTATCATCAGCTATACCATTACCATCTTTAGCAGCATGCTCTGTATTATAGGGAGGATCAATATAGATTACATCATATAAGTAATTATTGCTCTCTCTCTCTCTCTCTCTGATTTTCGATGAAAATCAGAGATTTCAGCGCATCATAATTTTCGCCAATTATTAAAGTATTTTTATCAGACATTTTACCTTTAACTGACTTATCTTCGTTTTTAGATAAGTAAGTATAAGTAGTGTTATTAGCATTTGGCGCTATATCAAAAACAAAACCCGTTTTTACTCTCTTTATTAATAATTGATAAGCATTAACAAACTTTTCTTCGTCACAATTTTCTTGATTAATTAAAGCTTTTAAAATATCTTTAATTAATTGTTTTTGATCATCATTTAATGAAAGTTTAGATATTTCATCTAATTTTGAATAATACTCATTCAATATTTGTTCTTTATTAATCATTTGATCCTTACCTATGTATATTGCTTTATATTATTTTATATGTAAATTTTTCACAAAAAGAAGAAATTTTGATGCCTAATCTTTAATGTTATCGATAACAAAAGCCTTAATATATACTTTAAAGTTTATAAAGCAACTTTTTAATACGTTGAATGTTTAAATTTATTCTAGTTATTAGATAAAGATTTAAGCGCTCTAAGTTTTATTAATTCGATTTCTTCTGGTTTTTCTAACCCGAAATTCTTAAGCATTTTAACAACATTAGATTCGAATTCCTTAATATTATTCTTACTTGAAATACTTAAATCTATTTGTTGAACATCATAAAGATCAAAACCGATATCATATGGTTTATTTTCATCTAACCATTTAAATGTTTCATTGTTAGTACCCTTACCTTGAGTTATTCTGTAAAGTCTTTCATAGGTAATTCCATAACCAATATTATTTTCATTATTAGTTACTAATGTGAAGGTTCTGTTTCCACCATCTTCGCAATTTAATTGCATAACTGCATGAGCAGTTGTTCCACTGCCAGCAAAGAAATCTAAAACTCTTGCATTTTTATTTGCGCATATATTTAATAAATATTTGATTAAATCTACTGGTTTAGGAAACGCAAATATGTTTTTGTCAGAAAAGATTTCAATCATTTCGCTCCCACCTTTTTGTGAAAATATTTTTTCATCAATATAGTTTTCATAATCTTGACCAGCTACTTCATAGATTATTTTTTCATCTTTAGGAGAAAATTTTACATATTGATATTGTTTTCTATATGCTTGTCAGTATCCAGAATTATTTTTCTTTATTTCGATAAAACCTAATTCATTACCTTTATCAAAGGTATCCTTACTTCATGTATAACAACCGCTTTTAGGTTTAATAAGGTTTACATGTAAATAGAAATCCGAACCATCAGGAGCTTTTATTGGGTAATCTAGGCTTTCTTGGTATTTAAAACTTCCTGAAGATGATGGTCTGAATAAGTCAGTTAATTTATATGCACCTCTTTCTTCAAAATATTTGTCCTTATTCGTATATCCTAATTTTTTCAATTTTTCTTGATCATGCTTCTTATAATTGAAATTAGATATAGTTAAATTTTTCGAATAAACAAGGATGTATTCACAGTTACTAACTATTTTATGGATAGTTGATGTGTTACTTCCAGGACCTACTTTTTTGATTCAAGTTATGTTCGCAACAAAATTCTCTTCACCAAAAACATCATCCATCAACACTTTTAAGTATGCTTGTTCATTATCGTCAATTGATACAAAAATAACACCATCTTCTTTAAGAAGTTTACGTGCTAGAACTAATCGCTCTTGCATCATATTTAATCAACCATTGCGACTAAACTTATCTCTATAAATGAACTTTTTGTTTTCTTTATTTTCTTTATCATCAGCTACACCGTTACCATCTTTAGCAGCATGCTCTGTATTATAGGGAGGATCAATATAGATTACATCATATAAGTAATTATTGCTCTCTCTCTCTCTCTCTCTCTCTCTCTCTGATTTTCGATGAAAATCAGAGATTTCAGCGCATCATAATTTTCGCCAATTATTAAAGTATTTTTATAAGACATTTTACCTTTAACTGACTTATCTTCGTTTTTAGATAAGTAAGTATAAGTAGTGTTATTAGCATTTGGTGCTATATCAAAAACGAAACCTGTTTTTACTCTCTTTATTAATAATTGATAAGCGTTAACAAACTTTTCTTCGTCACAATTTTCTTGATTAATTAAAGCTTTTAAAATATCTTTAATTAATTGTTTTTGATCGTTATTCAATGAACTTGTTGATATCTCATCTAATTTTGAATAATACTCATTCAATATTTGTTCTTTATTAATCATTTGATCCTTACCTATATATATTGCTTTATATTATTTTATATGTAAATATTTGGCAAAAAGAAGAAATTTATCAATTATTTTTTATTTAAAAATATCAAATTACAATGAACAAAAATTAAATCTTTTGGAAGGTAAACAGTATTATTAAAAATCAAATATTATGATTTATTAATCTTTACATAAACAACAAGAAGAAGAAGAAGAAACTAAGATTGGTCCGAACAAGTTATAAACATACAAGACATAAACAGAAAAATTAAACACGACGGTTTATTTATTTTTTATTTAATTACGAAATTAATTTAACCAAACACAAAATAAAAACAACACTTAAATTGTTGTTTTTATTTATTATCTAGATTACTTTAATCTGTTTCTAATTTTCGATATTTTACAAAGTTTTGGTATATTGGTTTTATTGTACCGTTATAATTCGTTGTATATTTTCCAAGTATTGCAATATCATATTTAGCATTTATGTCTATATCGTCTTTATTTATAAATCTTCAAACCTTTGTTTTATATTTTCATTCATTATTTGCTTTTTTTGTTTTTAGTATTAGGTTATAAAATACATTATTATTTGATTTTACATCTTTTGATGTTTTATTATTTTTTGGAATTATTTTTTCAACATCTAATTTAACAGTTCCATAAAATATAAATTCTTTTTCGTTATCTTCAGGTTTTAGAGGTCTATTAATGCTTTTTGTAGGTATTCTTATATATTTTCTTTTTTCCTTATTAAATATATCTATAAAAGAATGTTCATGATTCAAACCAGTTACATAAGTTTCATTTAATTTTTCATTATCTATACGTATATTCAACAATGTATTCAATCTTGCTTCTAGTTTGTCACTTATTTTCTTTTCACTATACCCTTTTAAAAAATCTTTAATTTGATCCGTTTTTTCATATATGTATGAATACGAGCATCCTTCTTCATGATTTGATGAGGGTAGTTTTGATAAATATTCTCTTTTTCTTGATGTTTTATGTGTGAATGATAGTCCTGCTATCTTACATTCAGGACAAAACATTCTTCCTCTAAAATAAGATATGTCTCCATTTTTTATTTTATATTCGTGTTGAACTTCTGATATCGAATGACAACTATTATCTTTAATAAAGAAGAATTCATAAAAAATTTTATACATTTAATTTCTCTGAAGGTACCCCAAAAACACAGACCTAATGCAGCACATCAAGCGCTGCTATTTTTTGTTTAGTAATTAAATTATTTATATACTAAACAGGATTCTTAAATCCGAGTCTGTGTTTTATTCTATCTTCATTGTAATATTTAATATATTTATCTATAGTTCGTTTTAGTTCTGAATAACTATTGTAGGTTCTATCGTAATAAATTTCTTGCTTGAGAATAGCAAAAAAAATTCTCTATAAAAGCATTATCTAAACAATTATCTTTTCTAGATATGCTTTGAAAAATTTTAGCTTTTTTAGTTTCTCGGAATATCTCTTCATCTAATACGCCCAACTTAGATCTGAATGAAAGGTTCTACGATAAGAACAACCTCTGAAGTAACCTTAATCACCTTGTTCAATACATTCATTATGTTCTGTGAAGAAGGTTGTTTACTAATTGAATAACTGATAATTTCACCATTACATAAATCTATAAATGGACCTGAATAAAGTTTTTCTGTCACCTTAACGCCCTTTTCATTTATCAAGTAATATTTGAATTCTGTAGTGTCTGTAACGATTTTTTGGTTAAGAATATTCATTGAAAAACATATCTTAATTCAATTAAGTGCAATTTTTTCCAACATTACCTTTATAAGAGTTATATTTACGATTTTTCTTGCTGTAAGTTGTTGCTTGTAAACTTAATTTTTAACTAATCTTTGAACTTTCTTTTTGTTTATTAATAAACCACCATGCTTTAATTCAGTATGTATTCTACGATAGCCATAACCCTTATTTTACGCTTATTTGAATAATTTTATCTTCAATTTCCTTATTAGGATTAAGTCTATCTAAGCGAGATTTTCAATAATAAAATGTGGTTTTGAAAATATTAGCAATTAATAGAAGGTCGTTTAATTTGTGTTCTTTTTGGGAACTGATGACTGCACGCGACCTTCTTTCATTTTCGCTTTGTCCATTTTTCTCAGTTTTCTTAATTCTTTTAAAAATCAACTTCTAAATTTAATAAGTATATTTCTCTTTAGAACTCCTTTATTGCTTTTTTTAAAAAGAAGACTTATCTTATTATTTGGCTATTTTTCCGTATAAAAGCTTTATTTTTTGTTATTGTTCTTCGTATTTTTTAAAACTACTTTTATACCATGTTTAGAAGGCAACAAACCTAATGGACATAATTTTTGATAGTGAATTACTAAATATTTAACATAGGATGAATTCGAAACATTAAGTTTTCTGCTATTTCTCTATAGGTGGAATCCTTCTTTAAATATAGTTTTATTATACGGAGTTTTCATCAAATGAATATTTCTTATATTTCCTGCGTTTTTGCTTTTTTTCTTAATGATTCCAATTCATATTCTTTAAAATCCTTTACTTGATTTGCGATAGAAATTGGTGTTTTATGCCGTATTTCTTAGCGATTGTATTATATCCATCTTCACAATTTAGATATGATTTAACTGCTTTCTTTTTTGATACATAATTGTATTTAGACATAAAAACTTGCCTCCAAAAAGTTTTATGTTTTTTTTGGGGTCAGCATAAATTAATAAATAAAAAATAATCTGAGAAATGTTTGTATAAGCAAGATCTAAAAATAACTTTTATTTGTTTATAAAAAAGTAGATAAACGATAATTTATTAATTTCTTAATCAATCGTTGCTTGACCATTAATTAATAGTGGTAATAGAAAATCTCGAAGTTTGATTAATTTTTCGTTTTCATTATTATTTCGAGTTATCAGTTTTCTATGTTTTGTAGCAAATTCTTCGAAAATATTTAATTTTTTTAAATCTGGAACATAAACATTATAAGTATTTAAGCTTTTTTGAACAAGTTGTTTTTGAACTGTTCCCGTTTGTAAGGATGAAGCATTAATTTTTTTGAAATGCTGAAATAAATATTCTTTATATTGAAAATTTGTTTTCAATTTTATAACCATTAGATTACCATTTATTCATGAAAAAGCATCTGTAATTTTCGGAATTCCACAAGTTCCTCTACATGATAAAACTAATTCTTGATCCTTATGATTGTAATCATTATAATAACCTAATACGCTGTTAGAACCATAAACTTTATATTTTCCGTTTTTTATTATTTTTTTAAAACTTATAGTTTCTGGTTGATACATAATAGCAATTTCATTTAATTTGATTTTCTTAAGTTGATTTGAACTAATTATATATTCGAACATTTCAGTCATTTGCTGTTTTAAATTATCGTTTATAACAAATTAACAACTACTTATTCTAATAACAAAAGAACCTCCAAAACTTATGTGTTTGGAGGTTTGTAATTTCTTATTTATTTATATAAACTAACTATCTATTCACAACAATCTAAGTTTTAATTAACCCTTCTATCTCTTTCTTAATAGGTGAATTATTAGTATGATCAACTGAACTATTTAAGATTGTTTCAATCTTATTAGATAGTTCAGTTGTATCTTTCATCTCTTGATTAAGAACTGTAGAATTAGTTAAATAACCATATCTTTTCTTAGCTTGGATACATAAGATAACTATAACTAAAGCTAATGCTAAACTTAATCACATACCTCAGTAATTAATTACCTCTGGGTTCTTAAGGGTGTTGGGAATTGTAACTTCGTTGGTAATCTCAACACCAGATACTTCTGTAACTACTGTTTTGGTTATATTACCATCTACCACTTGGGTTTGAATTGGTTTTAATGATATTAAAAAGAATGTTGCGATCAAAGCAGTTACACATAATCCAACAATATATTTATAGATTTTATCTCCATTTCTAGTTCCTTTAAATAATCATCTTAATACGATAGCTTGAAGAATAGTGGCTATTAAATACAACACTAAGATACACGAACTAAGAATGTTAAAGATATTTTCTAAAGGTGCTGAGTTAGGTACTGAAACTAGAACTGCATTGATATATGCATTAAGTAGTTTTGAGATATTAATTTCATAACGGTCGAATTGATTAGAATAATCAACTAAATACATATTAATACTGTCAGGATTGTCACTATATACTTTACTAGCTATCTCTCTAAGTTGGGAAATATAATACTTCTCTGTATTATCAAACTTTAAGAAAGACCCGAAAGCAATCGAATTATGTTGGGGTGATTTTTCTAGAAGAAAATTAATGATTCTTGTTCTACCAGCCGGACATTGACTATTAGATTCATATACCTGGGTTCCTTGATATAAGAATCTCCCATCTTTTAAACTACCTATAGCACTGTCTTTATTAATCGATAAATGTTCTAATACAAACTGTTTATCTTTATCGACAAACCCAGGGAAGATTACTATGTAATAGATAAACAGTGCTGCACAGATAACAATCAATATTATTGTTAATATTGATAATATTTTTCTTGTTTGATACTGACCAAAATGTTTAGGTCTTGAGATACAGGTCTGGTTATGAATATAATTATGTTTCATAACTAATTTATCCTTTGTTCTGATTGTTTATCAAAGATATGGATTCTGTTCAGTACGAACGATACATAAACTTCACTGTATAGTTCATACTCAACATCATTAGGAGCATTAATAATTAATTCAAAGGTTGTATCACCAATAACTACGGCTACTAATTGGTCTTTACCAATTAGTTCGATATTCATAATTGTTCCTTTGACACTATTAGGTAGTTCTTCTTTAGAGATCTTGATGTCTTCACTTCTAAAACCAATAACAAGTTCTTGGTTTTGTGAAAGTTTTTCTTTAATTGATTCTTCTACTTCTAATTCAACTTTGTTGTTGGTTGAGATAATCTTATTATCTTTATAAGTTGCTTCAAAAGTATTCATAGTTGGAGATCCTATGAATTTGGCTACGAAAATATTGGCTGGTTTGAAATACAACTCACGACCTGTACCAGATTGTTGAATTGAACCATCATTAAATACAACAATCTGGTTACCCATAGTCATGGCTTCTAATTGGTCGTGGGTTACATAAATACTTGTGGTTTGTAACATTCTATGAATGTTTACAATTTCACGACGCATGCTTTCACGGAGTTTAGCATCTAAGTTAGATAATGGTTCGTCCATTAAGAATACTAATGGTTTACGAGCAATCGCTCTACCGATTGCTACCCTTTGTCTTTGACCACCTGAAAGATCTTTAGGCTTACGATATAAATAATCTGATATCCTTAAAATTTTAGCTACGTCTTTAACTCTTCGGTCAATAACATCCTTGCGTTCTTTAGCAATCTTTAAACCAAATGAAATGTTGTTATAAACATTCATATGCGGGTACAACGCATATGATTGAAACACCATAGCTATGTTTCTTTCATTTGGTAACAAGTTATTATACCTTTTATTGTTAAATAACAAATCGCCCTTGGTAATTGAATTAAGCCCTGCAATCATTCTTAATAGAGTTGTTTTACCACAACCACTAGGTCCTAGAAAGATACAAAACGTTCCTGGTTTAATTTCTAGATTAATATCTTTTAAAGTATATTTCTCATTCCCTTCATATTTCTTTGAAACATTAACTAATTTAATATGAGCACCATTAACTGCTTTGGTTTCAGAACCTAATTCATTAATTAGTTTATCTAGATCAATGCTATCAAAGCCTTGATCTAGATCATCTTCTAATAGTTCATTATTGATATTTTTATCTTGCATAATTCTAATTATTATCCTTTAACAGCTCCATCACTTAAACCACCTATTATGTATCTTTGCAGATACATAAATAGAACAAATGCTGGTAGAGAAGCTAATAATGTACCCATAGTATAAGCACCAGCTTGTAAATCTTGTTGGTTACTTAAGAATAGTTGTAATCCACTTGCTAATGTTTTATCTTGTTGGTTTGGTAGTACCAAACTAGGTAACAAGATATCAGTAAATGGAATTAAGAAAGATCACAAAGCAACCATAATTAAGGCAGGTCTGATTACTGGTAATAAGATCTTGAAGAATAATCCTCAGTTGTTACAACCATCGATTTTAGCTGAATCATCTAATTCAGATGAAATCGTATCTAGATAACTCTTAACCATAAAGGTGTTACCAGCAATCGCTCCACCTGAATAGATTAGTACCAACATTATGATTGGTGATACTTTGATATCAGTCCCTAATTGAACAATAATGTATAGAACAATTAAAGATGATGTTGCTGGGATCATCTGAATCAACATTATGATTGTTAATGAATGTTTTGATCCTGCGAATTTAAATCTTGAATAAGCATAAGCATTAAGCGCAACAGCTACAGTTGATATTAAAGCAGTAAACCCAGCTATATATAAAGTGTTTTTATATCAATCCCCAAAGTATGATCTGGTTTGTGGGTCTAGAATGTATTCTGTTCCAAATAAATTAAAAGTAGATGAATTCTTTTCTCTTAGAGCACTAACAGCTTCTGCTGTTAATTGATCTACATTACGATATTTAAATAAATAGAATAAATTGTCAAACCCAAATTTAAATGGGGTAACTGTAGCAACCCGTGGGTTGTTAACATTAAATGAAGCGATTAACAAACTAATTACTGGGAATAGGATGATTAATGATCAGAATACTAATAATAAGTAGTTAAAACATAATCATACTAATTCTGATTTAGTAGGCGGTTTAGCATCTAGTTCATTAAATGTTAAACGCTTTTTAGTTAACTGGTTCGGATCGATTTTTATACAGTCGAATGTCTTTTGATAAATCTTAGTTTTGTTCATAATTAATCTTTTCGACTCATTGATTTAATAAATCCTCTTAAAGCAATACCAATACTAAACATTGAAGCTAATGTAGCTAAAGCAGCACCGAATGCTTGGTTACCAGGGAATTGTACTCCTTGCGGGTTAGATAACTTAAATACTCAAGAAACAATAATATCCGTAGCACCTTCACCAAACGGAGTAGGTTTAGCATAAGCAGGACCACCATTGTTAAATAAGAAGATTGTTGTAAAGTTATTAAATGATCCTACGAATAAAGCGATTAGTAATGGCGAGATTGATAATAATAACTGTGGTAAGGTTAAATATCAAAATAAATGTCTTGATTTTGCTCCATCAACAGATCCAGCTTCATAAATATCTTTAGGTATTGATTGTAAATTACTAGTAACCAACATAAAGATCCAAGCATATCCAATTCAGGTTTGTACTATAATTAACAATGCTCTTGTTCAAGATATATCATTCAACCAAGATTTTGGTTGAATGTGGAACAAGTAAAACAAGATTGTGTTGATATAACCGGTTTCACCTGCTGCAAACATTGTTTTAATAAAACCTACAGTAACAAAAGCTGGAATTGCTCAAGGTAAGATAAAGATTATTCTAAAGATCTTTCTTCCCTTGATTCTTGGGTTATTAGTAAGTATTGCTACTAATATCCCAAGAGCTATTGGAATTAAAGTAGAAGCAAAAGTTCAGATCACAGTCCAGAATAAAACATTACCAACAGAACCTAATAAATTAGATTCTCGTAATGTTCATCATCGACCTCATTGTTCTAATCCTACCCAATCTACTGATCTATTAGGTGGAATATGATTAAATCCAATGTTAGTAAATGATAACAACACAGAAGTAACAACAGGTGATACGACAACAAACAACATTAATACTCAACCAAAGATTGAGATCATTCAAGGGAATCCTGAGGTTGATAACCATCTCTTAGAATGGCTTCATTGACTTGGTCGACATCCATAATACAACGCTTTAGCCACTCTATTAGCACTAATGGCTGATATCAAGAAATATATCAGCATAGCACTCATTAAGATAATTGATAAAACACCACCAAACAAGTAGTATCTAGCATCTCCATGATCACTAGCACCTAGATCTATAACTCCAAAGATACCTTTCATTTTCTCAGTATACTGACCTAAAATAAAAGGTAAGAATAATGCATAATTTACGATTGTAAATAAAAGCATTAAGATTCCTTTGATGTATTGCTTAAAGAATATTAATTCACAAGCACCAGGAATTAGAAAACCTAGTAATCAACTAAATCGTTTAACATTAATTGAAGTTTCTATCGGGATTGCTTTTTGAGCTTCATTAACTTTGCTTTCAAAAATCTTTTTATTAATCTTTTGTTCAGCAAACTCTCTTATAAATAATGTTTTTAAGGTTTCTTTGTTTCTTAAGATTTTTGAACTTAGTTTAAGTTCGTAAATTGCTTCTTTTTTAACTATCTTGATTTCTACTAAACGGTTCTTATAAGCTTGTTTAGAAATCTCTTTAGATGCTAACTTATCTTTTAATTCATTTAAAGAATCTTTATATTGTTTTTTGATTAAAGCTAACTTTTCAGATATCAATTGTTTTTCTTTATCTTGATCAGATTTAACATAAATCTGATCTAGTTCATGTTTAGCTATTATCTTTTCTTCAAGGAATTTGTTTCTTGTTATTGAATGATCTACTGCATAGTTTTTGTGAGCTGATGATACTGCGTTTTTGTAATCACTTTCATAACTATATTCTTTATATGTATTAGCAATTAATTCATTATATTTAGATTTATATAACGCTTTAGCTTCTTTGTTAATGGATAACTTATTTTTTGCTGAAAAGAAGTTATCATAAGCTATCTTAATAAAACTATTTGTAGCATTACTAATATATTTATTAGTAATTTCTTCTAGGTCGTTTAAGGCTTTTTGTTTGTTTAAGTTTTCTAATTCAGATCAATTGATATTCACTTGATCTTTAACAAAAGTTTCATTTGCTTGCAAGAACTTATAAAAGTCTTTATAGTTCTTGATTTGCAAACTTAGTTTTTGTTGTTCATAAAGTTCTTTTTTCTTTTCTTTAATTTGTTTTCTAGCTAAACTAGATTTATCAAAAATCTTTTGAATTTTTAACTTATTAGAGTTCTCAACTTCTAGTATTTGTTTCTTATGATCTTCAACTTTTAACAAAGCTTGTTTTTTAAACTCGTTTGCTTCGTTAGTTGCTTGCTCATACTTCTTGTTGTATTCGTTTTCTATCTTAATTAATCTTTGGTTTGCACTTAAGATAATATTTTGTTTTTCTTGTTCGTATAGTTGTTTATTTAATAAATATGTTTGATCGTATTTTCTTTTTAATTCTTCACGGGTGTTGTATAAACGTAATCTTCTTGTTTCTATCTTGATATAAAGATCTTTTAAATACTTACTAGGATCTGGTAATTTGTTAAGCAGATCTTTTTCATAACTTGATAAGTAAGAATCGATCTTTTTAAGATCGAATTCTTTATCATTAACATTATTTGTGTATGTAAGGATAGTCGAAAACAAACAATAAACTTTAGCAATCTCAGTTTCACTGTGATTGGTTTTTTTCTTAAGAATTTCAATATTTCTTAATTTATCTTCTAAGCTATCTATAGAATTCTTAAGAGAATTAATAAAATCATCAACATACTTTTTGTTTTGTTTTTTCTTAAGTTTTAACTTCTTAAGTTCGTAATTAAGAAGATCATTTAAAGAATCAACATAAGAAAGTTTTCTTATTGAATCTTTAAAAACTTTTAGCTTATTTTTATAAGCTATTTTGTGACTATTAAGTTCTCTTTGTAAGTTGTCAGTTATCTTTGTCTTAGCTCGAAGAAAAAGATCTTTATCAATATTGTATCTAGTTTTGATCTCATCCTTCATTCTTAAGAAAACATTCTCAACTTGTTTCTTATAATCCTTTAGGTTATTTGTTGTCTCTGGTAGTTTAGCTTCAAAACTTTCACCATACCAGTTATACAGTTTTAGTTTTTCCATAACCTAGACCGCTCTCCCAACATGTAATTTGTATTGTTCATATTTGAATGTTCTGCGTAGTGCGTGATAATAAAATAAGTTAATAACCAAAGCAACAACCATACTAGCTGATAATACTGAGATTACTGCTCCAATGCCAATCGCAATATCATTATGCCGTTGTATGCCTGTATAAAACGGCATAGCTATTAAAACAGTATAGATAACTATCCAAGTAAAATAGAATAAATAACTTACTTTAACCTTGTGTCTGGCTAGTGTAATGTAAAGCAAAAAGAATAACAGAGTTATTTCGTTACCTATATACGACAAGAAAACAGCGATCTTGCCAGAGCTGATAATCATCTCTTTAGCTTCTTGTCTGTTTTCTTGATTAGATTCATTTACCAATGTATCAATATAAGATTCTTTGAATCCCAAACTAAATGGAATACTAATCCATATGATAAGAAAAAAGGTTAATAAACTTAATATAGTTACATAACTATAAAATGCTTTTTTACTTATATTCGCCCTATATTTTTGATACTTCATTAGTTTTGTTTATTTTATTAATTATAGCTAATGAGTAAGGTATTATTGTTTGCTTGGACCGAAGTTGATTGTGAATGATTGCGCATCTTTAATAGTTGCTAAAGCAGTAGTCATAGAAGCGCTTAATTGATCGCGAACAACTTTTTTAAATGCTTCTTCATTAGTTACGCTATCTTTTTTAGATTTAAAGAATTCAAGGTTACCAAATGTTTTTTCATTTCATGAACCTCAAACTGTACCGAATTGTGGGTTAGAAACACCAGGACGTTTAGGTAATGTTTCAAAGATACCAGTTCCATTTTCAGCATATGATTTATCACTAGTAATTACATCTAATATTTTAGATACGATTGAAACATTAGAAGAAGCTTCAACTTTTTTAGCCACATCACTTAAAGTGTAATCAGAAGCCATACCATCTTTTTTAGGCATCTTAGATTGCAATAAACTTAGATCAACTAGCTTGTAAAGCAATGCATTATTTAAGAATTCATAGTACATTAAAGTAACAGCTTTTTTAATTGTTTCAGCGTTTGGCATTGTTTTAGCAATCGCATTCAACAATTTAGTAGCTTTATCAACTGCTGCATTTATTTGCTTAGTAACTTCTGCTTTAGCAGCATCTAGTTTTTCTCCAGTAGGAGCAGTTAAAAGATCAGTAGCTAATTGGTTATTAGTTAATATAGAAGCATCTTTACCATCACCATCATAACCTAGAATTGCATTTTCAAGTTTTCTGAAGTGAATCGCGTTACCATCAAATAATCCTTTGAATACAGTTCGTAAATCTTCAGGTAATGAATTAACAAATGTTTCACTTGGTTTATTTTCAGATACAGCGTTGTCTTTTAAGAATGTATTTTTAAGTTTTCAAGCTGCTTGTTCGTTTTCAATAGCTTTAACATTATCTGCACTAAAGATAGCAGCTAAAGCGTTCTTAAGTGGAGCAGCATCCATTATTAGTTCTTTATATCTATTAACTAATGATTCAGGTAATTTGCTATCTTTAATCTTATCTTCTCAAAGAGATTTCTTATTTAAGTAAGATTCATCTAAAGGCATTTTCGCCATAGTAGCATCAGTTACTGTCGCTTCTCAATCTTTACCTACTCAAGCTTTTAGTTCTAAAATCTTTTTACCTAATTCATTGTATTTAGCTAACAATTCATCAGAATTTGCATACATTAAATTAGTAGCTAACTCAGTTAGTTCTTTGTTGTTTATTTTGCTGTTTTGATCAATCGCTACTTTAATCTTCTTTTGAACAGATTCAAAGATAGGAACCTTAGAATCAGATAAGAAATATTGATAAGAAGCATTAGGTGAATAGATAGATAACAACATGTTGATGATTGCTAATTTTCTATCTTCACTAGCTGAAGTATTCATTTTATTTCTAACGATACCTCAAGATCAAGAACCAGGAGATTGTAAATATTTAACACCATCTACAACATTAGGTACTGTGAATATAGATTTAACGCCACCATTAGTAATAGCATTACGTAATTCTCAAGTACCAACCATACCAAAATCTAATTTCTTTTCTTTGAATAGTTGATAAATAGTATTTAGATAAGTTCCACCATCACTATTAAATGCTGTTTCTAAGGTGTTCTTTTGAATACCAGCTTTACCTCATGGAGTTTGTTTATATTGTTCATCAGTTAGTTTATAAACTGCTTCATATAACTTATAAAGTAATCCAGAGTTGTAATCTGTTGCTTTAGAAAATAAAGCGTGGTTTGGATCTGTAGTTAATCAACCAGATGAAGCGGCGTTGTTACCTCAATAAACTAGTTTTTCAATCAACGCTTGGTTTTAAAGTTGTTTTTTAACAGCTTCATCTGTTGCTTCATTAATTCTTTTCTCAGTTTCAGCTTGTGTAACACCACCAACAACACCTAAACCAAATCAAAAGTTTTGAGTGTGTCACAACGCTTTACCAGCATTAACTAATTCAGTTAATGAATTAGTTTCATCATTCTTAAGAATAGTTAATGCTTCGTTTTCAGTTTTAGGCGAAACAATAAAAATACCTTCACTGTTGTGTTGTAATGCTAATGCTTCAGCTGCTGGATTATTACCATTTCTACCTAAATAAATACCAAAGTTAATCATTTCCTTAACCTTTTCACTAGGTAGATCAAATGATTTTTTAAGGTGATCAAATATGTTCATGTTGTATACTTTGAACTCATTCAGGTTAATTGCTTGAGCAGCATCTGCTAAACTGGTAATTTGATCTGCAGGAGCATAGTAAATGTCGGCTATTTGCGGATCATCAACTGTAATAGATTTCATTGATTCTAAAGCTTCGAATACACCTTTATCAATAAATCTAACTCGATACCCCTGCTCATATGATTTAGATTTTTTGAACTCTTTTAAAGCAGCTTTCCACATTTCAACTTGAGCTTGATCTCTGAATAGCTTAATAACTTTTTCATTAGGAGTGCTGCTTGTCGCTAAAACATCGGCTACTTCTTGATCAGTTACAGGGTTAATAGTTATTTGTTGATCTTTAAAAGATAGAACATTATCATTTACAGGATTTGTTTTATCAATAGGATTTGATCCATCTTCAGGTTTTTTGCTGCCAGAATTATCATTTTTACCGTTAAAACAAGAAGATAATGCTGTTGCTGAGATTAATAACCCTCCCCAGAAAACACCAATTAAAGATTTAAGAACTTTTTTCTTCATAAATATTACCTTATTAATTAATTTACAACTATTCGAACGCTAGATCATTTTTCTTATAAGCTATTAAGAATAATATGATCGCAAAGGGTGATAAAAATAAAATTGCCATTATAGTTCCTAAAACAGGAATTCATTTATAAAATTCGGTTTTAGATAGTATATAGTAAGTATGAATCGATAATACGAAATTGATAAGTCCAATAACTGCTATTATAGTTATTAACACTTTAGCTAAAAAACTTTCTTGCAAACCTTTTATAAAAACACCTAATAATAATTGGTTATTATTGTTTTTTGAAAGATTTATTAATCAATACATCATTGCAACGATGCATACGAGAGCTACTATGTTATTTAATGCAAAAAAGATGTACTCAAGTATTTTTGGTCTAGATTTTCGTTCTAGTGGTCGTTTCCCAATGAATAATCATCTTAACTTTGTACTAAATGGAACTACTTGAAACTTTATTTTTTTCATAACTCCTACTTTTATTTTGTCATAACGATTAGAAAATAACTGTCATAATCCTAGTCTCTTGTTATGTATAAAGATACATCAACTTGACCAGACAAGATTATAAAATTAAGGTTATAACCTATAAAACCGTTATATTCCTTTAAAATAAAGGAATTTATAAGAAAACATTGCTTTATAAAAACCTTGATAAAGTATTGATTTTTCCTAAAAAAATGACTAACCAAAAGTATATAGGTTTTATCTGCGCGTAAAAGGTATTTATCACTCTATGTATTCTAGCACATCAACTAACAATAAAAATACATAGAGTTTGACTGAAACCGTTGTTTATTGAATTATTAAAGGTAATAGAAAATATATGATTATCCATTTTGTGGTTTTCTTATTAGATTCTAATTAAGGTTTATCTAAATATCTATATCATTAATTGTCGGTCCCATAAAATTGGAATTAAAGAATTTCTCAAAATCCTAAAACTTATATTGATATAAAAAAGAATATATCTTATAAATTAGTTATCTATTCTATTTATTTCAAGCTAAAATTTGAAAAATATGCGGTAATTTTAACTAAAAATAACTTTATAAAAAGTACTAATAATTTATTAAAATAGTTACCATTTAACTAATTAAATTGGTTAAATATCGTTAATCTTTATTTAAATAGTATAAGTATCCAACTATTAATTAGATTTAAATTTAAAATGAAAATCGCTAAAAATTATTATTAAAAATATTTAAATAAGAAGCTATTATCTATAATTTAATTTAATAGCCCTATAAAAATGATTTTGTCTGTTAAATTATTTATCTATAGAAATATTTTCTTTCTAAATTTCAAAAAAATCTAATCATTTTTAAATAACTAAACAATAAATTTTCAAATAATCTTGCACCTAATTTTAAATGATCTTTAAATATTAAAAATATTAATTTTTACCGTATATTTTTAATTTTTTATTAAAAATGATTCAAAATTAAATTACATTTTTGTTACTATTAAAAATAAAAAACACAACATATTTGTTGTGTTTGTATCTAACTTATGTCTTTTCGTTTTTTTATTTATTGATAATTGCTATGCTTTAATGATTTCAACAATTCCATTTTTCTTAATGAGATAAGTATTTATTTTTAATCGATATTTTTTATTATTCTTTTTTGTAAAAATTCAAGAATACCATCAGCTTTAGCTTTGGTGTATTTTATATCATTTTTTGATAATCAATAATAAATTATCTCGTAATAATTTGTTGATTCAATAAGTTGTTTATAATTATGATCTCAATTAGCAATAAAATTATTGACTTCATCAAATCTGTATTTATTTTGTTTATTAAGTTTATTAAAAAAATCTAATTGTTCTTGTTTTTTATTATTAGTCAATTTAGATAAATTAATTCGAACTTTATTTCTCTGATAAATTGGTAATAAGTTAGTTTCATCTATTCCATAAGGGATTTTGTTTTCATCAAGATAATTCTGAATATCATCTTTTCAAAAATCTAGAATTGGTCTTATAATTCTTAGATCTTTGTAATTAGATTCCTTATGAAGTCCATAAAATAATAATTTTTTATTCTTATCATATTGCATTAAAGCAGATTCTAAAAAATCATCTTTTTGATGAGCGATAAGACATTTTTGTAGATTATATTTTTTTGCTACTTCTAGAAAAAAATCATAACGCAAGATTCTTGCTTGAGTTTGAAAATTCTTTTGGTAATTATAGTTCTTATCTACAGTTAAAAGCTCTAAGATTAGATTATTGTTCTTACAATAATTTTGAACAATCTCTTGATCTCTTAATGCTGATTGACGTTTATTATAATTTACGTGACAAACAACCTTAATTTGCTCGTTGTATTGATCCAATAAATACATTGAATCAGGTCCACCAGAAACGCCAATTAAATATTGCTTTTTATCTGTTGTATTCATTCATTAATTGGCTAAAGCTTTTGTCCGACTTAATAAAGTCGTAAGCAATAACACTAGCAGACGCAATAGCTGCTTTAAGCGTATCTGATTCTTTGTGTGAAAATTTAGATAAAACAAAACTTGAGATTGATTTTAAGTATTGATTCTTAATCCCAACACGAACTCTTTTGAAATCTTGAGTTCCTAATTGAGTAATAATACTATTCACTCCATTTTGTCCGTTAGATGAACCATTTTGTTTTAATTTAACAACCCCTAAATCAAACGCAATTTCGTCATGAATAACTAAAATATCTTCTACGTTAATTTTGTAAAAATTCATAATTTCTTTTACAAAATTACCTGACAGATTCATATAAGTTAATGGTTTAGCGATAATGAAATCATCATGCTTTACATAAGTACCATTAAATTGCGTTTTTTCTAAATCTAGATGTAAAACATCCAGAAGTTTATCGATCACTTTAAACCCGATATTATGACGCGTATGAGCGTATTCAGAACCAGGGTTTCCTAAACCTACAACAAGTTTCATATGTATAAAAAAATTAATTAGGTTTAACCTAATTAATTTTAACTTTAACTCCTGGACCCATTGTTGAAGATATCGAGATGTTTTGGATGTAGACACCTTTAACAGCACTTGGTCTTCTTGATTTGATTAATTCGATTAAGGTATTAGCGTTTTCTACAATCTTTTGAGTTTCAGTTGATTGTTTACCGATTGTCATGTGGATGTTACCAAATGAGTCTGTACGATATTCTTTTTTACCTTTACGATATTCAGTAATAGCTGTAGCTATATCTTGAGTAACTGTACCAGTTTTAGGGTTAGGCATTAAACCTCTTGGACCTAAGATTTTACCTAATTTACCTAATTCAATCATGAATTTAGGGTTAGTAATAATTACATCAAAATCCATTCAACCAGCTTTAATTTCGTTAATTTTATCGATTTCACCAACGAAATCAGCGCCAGCTTGTTTAGCTTCAGCTTGTTGATCAGTAATTGCTAAAATTCTTAATGGTTTAGAAACATTGTGAGGTAAAGAGATAGCACCTCTTAATTGTTGATCAGCCTTAGTAGTATCTAAGTTTAATTTAATAGCAATATCAATTGAACTTTCAAATTTAGTAATTGAAGTTTTTTTAGCAATATCAATTGCTTTATCTAAATCATAGATTTGTTTAGAATCAAAAGAAGCTAATGCAGCTTTAGTTTTTTTAGTCAATTTTTTAGACATTATTTAGCTCCTTTCTTAGCTTTATTAGGGGTAGGATCAACACCTTCAATTTCCATTCCCATTTGTTTAGCTGTTCCAGCGATCATTCTTAAAGCAGATTCTTGATCGTAAGCATTAAGATCTGGCATCTTGTATTCAGCAATCTTTAATGCATCTTCTTTAGAAATTTTAGCTATCTTTTCAGTTTTAGCGTTTTTAGCACCTTTTTCAATCTTAGCCGCTTTTTTAAGTAAGATTGTTACAGGAGTAGTCTTAAGTTCGAAAGTAAAGCTCTTGTCATTAAAAGCAGTAATAATAACAGGAACTACATCGCCCATTCTGTCTTTAGTTTTATCGTTGAATTGTTTGGTGAATTCACCCATATTAATACCAACTGAAGCTAAAGCTGGACCAGGCTTAGCCTGACCACCAATAAGTTCTAGTTTGGCAATTCTTGTGATTTCTTTTTTAGCCACAAGCAACACCTTTCTATAATAATTATTTAAATGTTCTTTATGCAGTCTAACGAACTTTAATAGATAAAGTTCTTCTGCACTAAATTAGAATTTCACAATCTTAATCTTTTGAAGATTGCTCTAATATTTTACCAAAATTATTTTTTATTTGGCGTTTAAAATCTTTAGTTCTGTCATTAATCGGACGATTAGGTACTTTATGATGATGTCTACATCTTGGTGCGTATGATTCCTTATCGCCAATTAAGATTGTTTCGCAATGATAATCTGCTGGATCGTTATTTATTAGTCTTTGTGTTCTACTAGCTTCAGCGCCACATTCAGAACAGATTGCTGTTAAACGAATAATTGATTCAGCAATTCCTAAAATCGTAGGAATTGGTTCGAACGGTTCACCTCTAAAATCTCGGTCAAGTCCAGCTACAATAACATTAATTTGATTATCGGCTAATGTTTGAATTACCTCAACTAATGAATCATCAAAAAATTGTGCTTCATCAATCCCGATTAGTTGGGGTTTATGCATTAATACATAATCATAGATTTCAAACGGCTTATTAATCTTTATACATTCAATTTCCCGACCATCTCTTGAGTTAATAATATGGTCATATGATCTAGTATCAATAGTTGGAGAAAAAACTAAGGATTTAACATCAGCGTATTTGTAACGCTTAATTTTACGGATTAATTCATCAGTTTTTCCAGCAAACATCGGACCACAAATAGCCTCAATCCAGCCATTTAATGTGGTCATCGCATTTTTCTTAGCCATCTTAAATAATTCCCTTTATATTATTTATGGACTTCAATTATAAAGAACTAAATTTAATTTAAACGTTAAACTTAAAATTAATTACATCACCATCTTGAACAACATATTGTTTCCCTTCAAGACGGAGTTTACCAGCTTCTTTAGCTTTTAATTCTGATCCGTATTCAATTAGATCAGTTCAATGAATTACCTCAGCCTTAATAAACCCACGTTCGAAATCAGAATGGATAATTCCAGCACATTGTGGTGCTAGACTGTTCTTCTTAAAAGTTCAAGCGCGCACTTCAACTTTACCATAAGTAAAGTAGGTACATAAACCTAAAATCTCATAAGCTTTGAAAGCAATCTTATTAAGTCCTGATTGCTTCATTTCAAATGAAGCCATCATTTCTTTTTTATCAGCTTCTTCAAGTAAAGATAATTCTTCTTCAAGCTTAGCAGATACGGTTAAGTACTCTTCTGAGTTTTGCTTACAAAACTCAGCTAGTGCTTTAACGTGTTTATTGTTTTGTTCGTCGGTAATATCGTTTTCTGAGATATTTCCAACATAGATTCTAGGTTTAGCTGTTAATAAATTAAAGTTCTTAATGATACTTAATTCTTCTTGAGAATAATTAGATAGATCTAACATCTGGTTGTTCTCAAGTCTTTGTTTAATTGAGTTAAGTAATTCATATTCAGTGATAACTGATTTATCGCCGCTTTCAGCTTTCTTTTTAATTTTATTGATACGGTTAGTAACAACCTCGAGATCAGCTATCATTAATTCTAGATTAATCGTATCAATGTCATTAATAGGGTCAACAGCATTATGTACATGCGTAATGCTGTTGTCATCAAAACATCTAACTACATGGATTAAGCAATCTACTTCACGGATATTGCTTAAAAATTTGTTACCTAAACCTTCCCCTTTAGAAGCACCTTTAACTAAACCTGCGATATCAACAAACATGATTGTTGCATAAACAAGTTTGTTAGGTTCTATTTGTTCTGCTAGTTTAGTTAATCGTTCATCGATTAACTCAACTATGCCGACATTAGGTTCAATTGTTGCGAATGGGTAGTTAGCCGCTTCAATTTGCGAATTGGTGATAGCATTAAATAATGTTGATTTCCCAACATTAGGTAAGCCAATTATACCTGCTTTTAGCATATTTATGCTTTATTGTTAGAACCAAATAGGTTAATTTTTTCAATACACTTAGCTTTGATCGCTTCAAACCCAGGTTTTAATAATTTTCTTGGGTCATAACCTTTTTTAGCTTCATCTAAATCTTTTTCTTCTAAGATGTATTTTCTAGTAGCAGCAGCAAAAGCTAGTTGACATTCAGTATTAACATTAACTTTAGCAACACCTAAACTAATTGCTTTTTTAACTTGTTCATCAGGAATACCACTACCACCATGAAGAACTAATGAAGCACCACTTGCTTGTTTAAGAGATTGTAATACTTCAAAGTTTAAGCTCTTTCAAGAAGCTGGGTAAATACCGTGGATGTTACCAATACCAGCAGCTAGCATATCACAACCTAAATCTTGCATCTTCTTACATTCTTCTGGGTTAGCTAACTCACCATTACCTACAACACCATCTTCTTCACCACCAATAGTTCCAACTTCAAGTTCTACAGATGCATTATATTTTTTAGCAGCTTCTATAACTTTAATTGATTTTTCATAGTTTTCTTCAAATGGTAAGTGAGAACCATCAAACATAACTGAAGTAAATCCAGCTTCTAAAGCTTTAAACACACCATCGTATGAACCGTGGTCTAAATGAAGCGCAACTGGTACAGTAATATTTAAAGAATCAACTGCATCATTTACCATGTTATATACATTTTTGTATCCACCAATGTATTTAACAGCGCCTTCACTTGTAGCAATAATTACAGGTGAATTAGCTTCTTGAGCAGCAATTAAAATTGCTCTAGTTCATTCTAAGTTGTTTGTATTAATATGAGCAATGGCATAACCTTCTTTAGCGGCTTTTTGGATCATTGCTTTAGCATTAGTTAATTTAGACATAATTAGTTATCTTCCTCTGTTGAATCTACAATAATGTTGTCATCGATTAATGATGATTCTTCACCTTCGTTACTAATTTCAGGTGATGATTCATCTACTTCTACTTCAACCTTGATATGTTCATAACCTTCTTCTAAGTACTCTTGTTGGTTATGAAGGGTTTCTGATAATTTAACTCATTCATCATGAAGCATCATTGATTTAATTAATCATTTTTGATCACCCATATATACGAATCTGGTGTCTTGAATTAAATCAGTATAGAATGCTCCCATCAAGTCTTGAGCATCTTTTTTATTTAAGTTTTCTTGTTTAACTACTAATTTTCATAAGTCGTTAAAGCTAAAACCTTTTTTAGCAAAGTTTTTTTGGGCTACTTCGTAAGCCTTATCAATTAATGAAGCCATTTTGTTATAGGATTATCTTTTTAATTATAAATGCGAATAAAAAAATATGAGCAACCTGTGACTCATATTTTTTGTTTATGCTTAATTATAACTTATTTTTAAGTTATTATTCTTAGTTACCAGCAGTAGTGCTAGCTGCGGTTGCTGCTGGAGTATTAGTGAATTGATATTCAGCAGGGATTTGAGCATTTGTTATTCCATTAGGGAATAAGTATGTTTTAACATTAGGGTTTCTCTTCTTCATTTGATCTAAGTAAGAATCTTTTTGATCCTTACCACCACCAAAAATTACATCATATTGAGGTAAATTGTAACCACCATATAAGCCTTGGTAATCCATACCTTCACTTCTTAGAGCTGTTACATATCCAGAAGTAGATGATTTAGCAACACCATATAAGATACCTCTAATGTTACCTTCACCATCAATTACTCTAGTACCTGAAGAACCACCAGCAGGAATAAAGTTATCTAACATATAACCTAAACCAGTGTTTACATATGGCATTCTAGAATAAACATTAGGTTGCCCGCCGAATGAAGAATAGCTTAATAATAGATCTGTTACACCAGGTTTGTTAGCAAATGTTCTGGTGTTAGATCAACTTAAGTCACCACCAACATCTTTGTATTTAGCTAATTCACCAATAGGTCTAGCATTGTTGTAGTAATTTCCTGACTTGTTAATTCAGTATGAAACATTTTCCTTAGCAGCTAAAATATTCATACCATCAGCTCCTGCATATCTGATTTTGTAATCGTCGTATGAGTTTGGATAACCTATTGCGTAAATGTCGTTTTTCTTTAGGTTTTTATATGTTTCATCATTTAGTAATGATGTAGTAGCAAATTTATATTTATCTTCAGGTTTTCAATTAGCGTAATCACCAGTTACTCATTTAGCAATTTGTTCACTATTAAATTTAATTTCAACTACCCCGAAATCAATCATTGTTTGCGCATCTTTATATGCACCATCAAATTTAGGAGCAGAAGTATCTTTTAAGAAATCATTACCTAAGAATATTGGTTTGATATTTTTAGGATCAAGAGCAACTCTAACATATGGAGTGCTTATCTTATTGAATTTTTCATCATCCGTAATCTCTTTATTAGGTTCAAAACCTTGACCTTGTCCGTCTGTAATTGTAGTTATGGCATTAAATTGAGCAGTAGCAAATCTTGAACCTGTCGGAGTAGCATCTGGATTTCAAGAGTTAACAAAAGTTAGGTTAGCAAAGTTAGTTCTTGCTTCATATTGTCTCTTTTCAAACCCTCTGAAATCATTAGTAGTTCCAGCAATATCTGGCAATAATAAATTTTCTAGAACGTGTAAGTTACTAGCAAAGTATCAAGTTGTTGGATAGTGTCCATCTTCTGGTATTTGATAGTCAAAAATTCAAGCGGTTCCTAAATGAGACTGAAGTTTAAGTTCTATTTTCTTTTCATCAGAGTACGTATTAACTTCATCACTCTTTTTTCTGTCTGGATAGTCATTTGAAAATTGGAAAGAATAAACTGTTCTAGAAAACTTTCGATACTTATCATTAAGAATAGTTCTAGGTAATCCTAAAAATCCTTCTTTATCATCTAAGTTTTTAAAATTAACTCCATCCAAAAGACCAGTATTATATGAAGGGATTAAATTAGGTCCTCATTGATCTTTTCTTTTAACTAATTTACCTTGAACTATTTCACCATTTTCATCAATATCAGGTAAAAAGAAATTATAACCAAAAGCATCACGGTATGTAGGCAAACCTAACTTTTTAGCTTTTTCGTCATATGCTTTTAGTTTTGCTTCTGGAATATCGAACGGATTTGTTACACCTGCATCTGGAGTTGATCTTTCTTCAGATTTTTTTATACCACGAGCAGAGTTTACGTTATTTACATTAACGTAAGCATCGTAGTTTTGATATCTATCTACAATCTTTCTTTTAGCATCAGGCCCATCACCGTCAAACAAATTACCTACTATTTCAGTATTTGGTACAGATACTGGATCGTTGTTACCAACAAAATCTCCGCCCCCATCGATATTACCTTCGTTAGGGTTCATGTTGTTTTTATTTTCTGATTTTTTATCTTCTGTTTTTTTACTTGAATTATCTGAATTTTCATTTTTACAACTAGCTACGATAATCGAGCTTGCAGATAATAAAGTAAATAAGTATTTAATCTTTTTTAATTTAGCTTTTGGCATTTTTAATAATATAGTTTTGTATTTAGAGAATTAATAAAGCCAAGCTATCTTATATAAAATTATATATCAATAGCTTTATTAATTGAATTAAATATCATTAATGAAATAATCAAGTGTTAACAGTTTGACCTGGGTTTATTAGTTTTAACCCTTGGTGATATGATTTAGTTTGACTATCATCACCTGTTCCATAAATCAAATCATATTTAGGTAAATTGTAACTACCATAATATCCTTGATAATCATATCCACCTGAATGGATCGCTAGAGCAGTCCCCGTATTAATTACGTCATCTGCTGCAAAAATTAATCCAACAATTTCATTTTTAGAATTAACTAATGGCGAACCACTTCCACCAGGAGGTACTGCATAATGATCAACTAAATATCCTAAACCGTTATGAGTAAAGTTTTGTTCGTTTACTCTATAGAAATTATTGTTTCCACCGATTCTTGGAAGAGTTAAGAATATATCTGTAACCCCTGGTTTATTTACGAATGATCTTTGTGTTACTGTTCAAGATAAATCGCCACCACCTTCTTTAACACCGTCTGTTCTAGAAGATTTGTTAATTCAAGGAGTTCTTAAATTTTCAATGTTTCCATAAACTCTTCTATCTAAGATTCCATCACCTTTTGATGGCGGTAATCCGAATGCGTATAAGTCATTAGCTGGTAATGATTTATATTTTTCATCTTCTAAATAAGAATATTTAGCAGGTTTAAATTTATCGGCATCACTTCATTCAGCATATCCATTAGTTACTGATCTTGCTTCTTCTTCGCTTTTAAAAGTAACACGAATTACACCGAAATCTAATAATGTTTGCGCAGCTTTATAATTTGCATCATCAGTAAATGTGCTAGTTTTTTGTTTAATAGCATCATTACCTAAAACTACTGTTTTAACATTGTTAGGATCTACTTCCGTTACCTTTAAATAAGGATCCTTGAAATATATTCCTTGAGATTTTTCAGGTTTTATTTCTTGTCCTTTTTGTATTCTAGTTTGATCCAACTGGAACAGTTCGATCTTAGAAGTTTTAGCTTTGTTATTACGAATTAAAGCTTGGTTATCATTAGCCAATTGTAAGTGTTGTAATACGTGGAAGTTGCTAGCTAAATATCATGTGGTTGGGTATTTACCTGTTTGAGTTGGTAAATCATAATCTAACAACCACGCAGTACCACTTCAATTACCAGTATTGGTTGCTGGGTTAGGTGAAACATGGCTAGAATTATCTTGTTTTATTTCAGTTTCACTTATGATATTACTTATTCTAATTGAATAAGTAATCTTAGATAATTGTTGGTATTTATCATTAGCTATCAATCAACCTTTACCAGTATTTTTGATAGCAAAATTACTTCCCTTTTTGTTGTAATAAGGAATACTAACCGTTGAGTTAATATCATTCACTACATCAATGCTATTATCTAATGCTTTGGTTTGTTTGTTTATTCCTGGTAAATTAAAACCATAAGCATAAGCATCTTGATAAAGTGGTTGGTCGATTGATTTAGCTTTTGTATTAATTGCTTTAAGTTGATCTTTAGTTAAACTAAAAGGACTAACATGCGCTCTATCTGCTCGGTCTTTTAATCAAAAGCTTGGCTTTTGAGTTAATCTATTATTATATAGATAATAGTTAACAAAATTGTTAGCTGCGCTGTAGTTTTCATACTGATCAGCTACTTCTCTTTGATTGTTTTCAACTTTGTTAGTTCATTGATTTTTTGGTTGAATAAAAGTATCAATATTATCGATATTAGCAGCTAGCGAATAAAGGTTAGGATCGTTTGGATTTGTTGGTTGACTATCAGTTGAACCAGATGATGATCCAGATGATGTGCCTGGTTTATTTGGTTTATTAGAACCATCACTAGATTCGCCAGATTTATTTGATGTAGAATCATCACTTTTTTCAGTTTTACACGAACTAACAATAATCGAAGATCCTAAAAACAAAGCAAGATATTTAGTTCATTTTTTCATTGTTATTAATCCTTTGTTTGATCTTTAATTATTTTAAAGATCAACTTTATTTAGATTTAATTCTTCATCAGTTGGAATATCTAAATTAGAACCGATGAATGAGAAAATTTCAGGTGATTGATTTAAGTATTTACCTTCAATAATTCTGATAACTGATTCTAGAGTATCTTGTAATGGAACATAAACACCTTTAGCTTTAGTAAATGCTTCAGCTACGAAGAAGTTTTGGGTAAAAAAGTTTTGTAATTGTAATGCTTTCTTAACGATGATCTTATTATCCTTATCAAGTTCATCAATACCTAAGATAAGAATAACGTCTTCTAGATCGTGGTATTTTTGCAAGATACTTTTAACTTCAATGATCGCATCATAGTGTCTTTGACCAATGATGTCTGGAGATACTGATGAAGATGAAGAAGCTAACGGGTCAAAAGCTGGGAAGATATTTTTTGATGTTTGTTCACGTGATAATACTAATGAACCGTCAAGGTTACTAAAGATTGATACAGCAGAAGGGTCAGCTAAATCGTCCATTGGTAAGAATAATGTTTGGAATGAAGTAATTGATCCGTCTTCTGTTGCGTATAAACGGTCTTCAACATTTGATACTTCTGTATCTAATGTTGCTTGGTAACCTCCAGTAATTGGTTTTTTATTTAAAGCTGGAGCCACTTCGTTACCAGCTTGAATAAATCTGAAGATATTATCGATGAATAATAAAACATCTTCTTTTTCAACATCTCTTAAATATTCAGCAGCCGTAATTCCATAAGGAACGATCGACATTCTAGCACCTGGTGATTCATCCATTTTAGAGATAAACATCATAGAATCTTTCATCAAGTTAGATTGTTCTAATTCTTGGTATAATTCAACCCCTTCACGGCTACGTTCACCTGAACCAATAAAGATAGATGAGTTCTTTTTAGTTTTATTTGATTTAGATGAGTTAAAGATGATCTCTTTCATCAATACAGTTTTACCAACCCCAGCACCACCTAGAATTCCTAAGTTGTGTCCTTTTAAGATCGGCATGAAGAAATCAATTGCTTTAATTCCTGTTTCTAAAATCTCATGTTTAGAATAAATCTTCTTTTCCTTCTTAATGGTTGAGTTCATTTGAATATATTTAATATTCTTAGCTCTCTCACTTAATAAAGGAACACCTGAAATATCATAGATATTATTCTTAGCGTTTTGACCTACAGGAACTTTTAAGGTGTCATTAGTATTAACTACTTCATCACCTACTTTAATATTTTGTTTTTGATAAATAACAATAGCTCTTACACTAGTATCATCAATAATTCTTTTTACCAATAACACGCAAGTATTGTTGTGTAAAGTTAATACGTAATCTACTTTAGGTAATTCTTCTTTTTTGAATGTTGCTTCAACAACGTTGTTTCAAATTTTAGTAATATGTCCAATCATTATAAAACACCTTTCATGTTATCTACAATCGCTTGTAATTCTTCTGGTTTGAAATCAATAAACTTCTTATCTACTTGCATTTCGAAATCGTATTCTCTGTACTTGAAGTATTGTGATAATGAATACTCAAAGAAATTACGCATTAATTCTTCGTTGAAGTCTTGTCCTGATTCTAGATGTTCATAAATTCATTTAGCAATTGGATCAGTATCAATTAAAGCATTAATAAATGATAATGCTTCTTGTTCTTTGTTACCAACTTTTCTAAGTGTTCCTCAGATGATTAACTTGGTAATTAATAACATGAAACGTTCAGTATATGGAGAGAACCCTTTTTGAATAAACAGTTGTTCAATCGCTTTACCTTTACTAATTAAATCAGCTGTTTCTTCGTTTAAATCATACTTAAGAGTTCATAATTTACTTTGACGTTTATAAGCACGGTATTTCTTGTTGATTTGTGAAGCGACTTTAGCAATAACTCTAGATTGTACTGCACTACCCGTACGAGATACTGATAAATCAATGTTGATCGCTGGTAAGATCCCGTTAGCAAATAAATCAGTATTAGTTACGATCTGTCCGTCAGTAATTGAAATTAAGTTAGAAGCAATTAATGAAGTAATATCGTTGTTAACTGTTTTAACAATTGGTAAACAAGTAATTGATTTACGGTCAGCAAATTTACCTGCTCTTTCAAGAACTGAAGCATGGCTAAAGAAGATATCTCCAGGGAAAGCTTCTTTACCTACTGGACGGTTAACTAATAATGACATTTCACGATAAATGTTGGCATGTTTAGATAAATCGTCAAATATTACTAAGACATCTTGGAAGTGTGAAATGTTTTCAGCGTGCGCCATAGCTACATAAGGAGCTAAATATTGGTGATAAGAATTCGTAGCAGGAGCATCGATAATAATCGTATTTTCTAAAGCGCCATGTTTTTTAAGTGTCTCATAAACATCAGCAACGTTTTGGCGTTTTTGACCAATTGAAACATAAATACATTTAACATTAGTCTTACGAATTGTTTGGTTGATAATGGCATTAAGTGCCATGTGAGTTTTACCAGTACCCCTGTCACCAATAATTAATTCTCTTTGACCTTTACCAATAGGAATTAATAGGTCAATCGCCATAATCCCTGTGTATAGTTGTTCATTTAAACGATTAACTTCTAAAAGGTTTCTAGAAGTAGAAAACGCATTAGATGATAAAGAGTTAGCAGCAAACTCAGGCTTATACTTTTTAGGGTATAAAATGTTTCCGTCAATATCAATAATATTACCAAAGTATTGTTTTGTAGTTCTTACATTGGTATCGTGGGTTGTTGGGATGATTTCATCACCAATTTCAAAGTTAGCATTACTTACATCAACGATTAAGAAAGCAGTGTTTTTAGTAGCACTAATTACCATTGCTCTAAAATCTGGTTTGTTTTTAATAGTAAATACTTGGTTTTGTTGGTATTCAAATTGACCTTCAACTTGAATAACATAATCTAAAGCAGCAATTATTTTAGGATTCATAACATTTATATTAATTAAAATACTCCAATTATTTTTAATGCAATCAGTAAGGTTGAAACTAAAGCAATTGATGCAATTGTTAAAACAGTAATGATTAAAGGTTTATTTAATTTATTGATTTGTCTTGTTTTATTAAATGCTAGTTGCATGAAATAAAACCCGTATAAAGAAATAGATATTAATGCTAAGAAGATAACAAGAATAATTAAGAATGGATTAGTTCGCGCTTTTGAATCTATTAGAATGTTATCAATATCTCTAGAGAATGATTTAAGAGCAGCTGTTAAATCTTTTTCGCCATCAGCATTATTTTTATTTTGATCTGAAATCTTATCATAAACTAAGTTAAAAGGTTTTAAGATATTGTTTAATTGAATAATTTCAGTAACTAAATTGTTGAAATGATTAATCGGCGAACCTAATGTTTGTTTAGCTAAAGAATCTAATTTTAATAATCTTCTTCTAGCTTCTGCGAATGATTGGTTAAATTTATCAGGCGTTACTTTGTTTTCTTTTAGTAATTCTAATAATTTAGGTTTTAATTCTTCTTTGTTAAAGTCTCTAATAAAAGCAACAAAGATTCGTTTATACATCTCACTTATCTGTTGTCAGTATAAGAATTGTCTATTAACAACTTGATTTCTTAAAAAGTTAAGGAAATAGCTTGTTGCTTGTTCTGCACTAAAACCTATGCTTCTACTTAAGATGATGTTAAAGTCGTTTTTAAACTCTCTTTTCTCAATTGATTTCATTGCTAGATAAACCATTTGAAAAATTGTTTGAGGTTCAACATATAGTTTAGTTGCATCACCGTAATTTAATTTTGCATCTAGACCTACTGATTTATAAAATCTAAGGAATGTTTCCTGAATTACTGGATATGCTAATTCTTTGTTTTCATTAATCTTCTGCAAATCACCAGATAAATTTATTGTGTCTAGTTTTTTAGTATATGTAGCAGTTACTTCAGGTTTTACTGCATCTTGGATTTTAACAGTTGCAGATAACGATCTATTATCCATTGATAATCCGGTTACTTCGTATTTAAATCTAGTATTAATTGGGTTTTCAAAATAGAAGAAGTTGCTTGATTTATTATTACGATTAAACGAATTAAATCTATTTAAAAAAGCGCTAGCAGATAAAGTTGAATATAATCCTCTTACTTTAGGTGTGTATCTAGGGATGTTTTCAATCAATTCTTTAGGATTAGTTGGAACAGGTTCACCATCTACTGGAACTGAAGGAGGTAGAATGTTTTCAACAGCAGGAGGTTGTTGTTGATTCATTTCTTCTTGCTGAGCTGGATCCTTATTTTGTTCTAAGTCAAAATCAATAAATCTAGGTCTGATTTTACTGATAATGTATTCATCTCAACTTTTAAAGTTCTTTGGAGCATCTGAGAAAACACCACCTTTAGAATCAACTACTTTACCAGTTACTTCATAGTCTTTATCAACTTCTGGTAAGTCATCATCGTTAAAGAAGATCTTAGAGGTTTCTTTAGATAAAGCATCAAAATATGTTTTTAAAGTCATATCCCCTTCTTCTTGAGAAGTTGTGTTTTGCGTTGTTGCTTTAGAAGCGTCTGAATCAGGGGTTATTGAGTTGCCTTCACCCGTAATTTGTTTTTTATAGTCTGTTTTATTAGCTACTGATCCTCAGATTTTGTTATCATATGTTTTATTGTTGAATACGATTGTTCCTTTATGAAATGTTGCATCATTTGATAAAACATACGGAAAAACGATATCTAGACCATACTTAGAAGGATCACTTTTAATCATTTCTTTATTACTTTGGAAAAAAGCTTGAACTAATGAGTAATAAAGATTTCTATTAAACTTTTCTTGGAAACTAAACGATGTATTATTCTTAACAGCGTTGATTCTATCTTCAATCGCTTTAGCTAATCCGTCAATAAACTCACCGATTTTTCCAGATATTTTTTGATCAATACTTTTCTTAAGTTCTTCAAGATTAGCTGGCATTCTCGGTTGTTCTTGTGGGTTGTCAGCATTTTCTGAACCAGGTTGTTTTTCTACAACATCATCAGGATTGGGAATAGTAGGAACATTAGGATCTAATGTAATATCGTGTTTGATTAAATTAAAATCGGTGTGTTTAGTGTTGTTGCTAACTACACCCCCAAGCGTTGAAACGAATAGAGTAGGAACTAATAATCCGAATTTTAAATAAATCAATCTTTTTAAATTGGTTTTATTTTTCATTTTTTTCAACCTTTTTCTCTACTAGGTTAAAGTTACGAATTAAGGAATAGTAGTTTTTTTCTTTCCTTACCGCATTATAATCAATCAATTCTTGGAAGCTTAAACCTAAATTAATTTTAGATTCATAATATGATAATTTTTTATTAAATTCATTTATTTTATCATCATATTTTTTAACTTTAAATTTGTAATCAAGTTTGAAAGGGGTGAATTTTTCATCACTATAGATAGTTACCTTATTATTTTCAATCTTAATAAATGAACTTCTAATAATGTAATAATCTTCATCTTCTTCAATTGGGTCATAAATTTTGAAAAAGACATTTTCCATACTGATTAGAGAATTATCTTGAATCAGTTCTCATTCATCTATCTGATTAACATTAAGCAAGAAATATCCTTGTTTATAAGTTAAGAATTTATTGTTAAATCGAATGAATTCAATTTCAGATGGAGCTGTTTTAAAATTTTGTTTTGCCATATCTATTCCATATCCCCATCGTTTGACGAATCCATTTTAACCATTGATTCGTTACTTCTTGTAAGCATTTGTAATTCTTGAATTTCAATCTCACGTTTTTGCTTCAAGATTTCACGCCTTAGATTAATCAATGTTTCATCAAGATCACTAATTGTTTTGTTGTATTTTACAAGATTGTTTTTAGCAATAATTAATGATGATTCTACTAATAAAGAAGTAACAACATTTCTTAGATAAGAATTAATTTCATTAACGATGAATTCTTGTAAATTGTTATACAATTTGTACTTATCGATATCTTCTACTAATAATGTTTCAGCTTTTTCATAATAAGAAGTATCAAGTTCGAACTCCTTAATCGGTAAGATCTTCAAGAATTTATTTTTAATCTTATTTGAATTAATTACGAAATTAATATCGATAATATCACCTGATTCAATTTTTAGACGAATGATTTCTGGTATCGTTTTACTTAATTCTTTAAAATCATTTTCTTTATAGTGTTGAACTACTTCTAATTTATTTTTTTCACAAAAACTTTTAGCATGTTCACCAATCGTAATAAATTGATCATTATGAACATCTTCTTGTTTTAGGATTGCTCTATCATATCTTGAGTAGTTATCAGCAGCTGCGTTTTGTGTTTCAGTTACATAAATTCACAAACGCTTTTTACTTACAAAGAACATGTCTTCAACTTTATCTAAAGTTAAGTTAATGAATTTGTTCTTAGCTAATAAAGAACTATCTTCATAAAAAGGGTTTTTTAGGTTGTATTTTTTATGCAAGATGTCTAGTAATGTTTTGGAATCGATAGCTCTTTTATAAAAATGTTCAAATCGCTTAGATAATTTAAAAATCTTAATTAGAGTAACGTCACGTTTAGATTCAACTAAGGTATGAATATTTTTTAAACTAGCTTGTTTCCGTTCGAGTTTTTTAATGTCCATAATGAACTAAGCGTTAATGATTCCTTGAGAGAAAACAACCTTTAATTGGTTGGTTTCTGGAGAACGGTAAATAATAATTCCATCAACAACTTCTACAATCTTGTTTTCATCGAATAACTGATTATTTAACAATAAATTAAATCTTTCCACAAGAATTCTTAATTCTTCATCATTTTCTAAAGTTGATCTTAGATTCACTGCATCTGATTGAGAAGATTCAGCTGTAGTAACAATTGGAACTAATTTACTTCAAGAAAAACGAGCATTGCGTGTTCAAGAAATAATTAGATCATCAAAAACAATTTCTCAACGATTGGTAATTGCATCTTTAATTTTTTCAATAAAGGTTTTAGCTTGAACTGAATTTTCAGATGTATTAGTTTGCAATAATGATGTGTTAAATAATTGCGAGAATTCTACAAAATCCTTGTGTTGAACTAATGAAGGATAATTTGTTTGTACAAGATCTTCTTGAATTTGATCTGTTTTTTTATTTTTGTTTTTCATTATGAATTAACTCCTGAGTAATTATTTATTTCTTGATTTAGTTCTTCTTGTTGCTGTGGCACTGTTTTTGTTGAACTATCTTGATCTGTTGTTTGTTGGTCGATTTTTGATTCTTTAGTATTTTCTGATTTTATTTTTGGTTTGTTATTAAAGATATTACTCTTATTAACAAAGAAGTATATGAAGTAAATACTTGCTATTACATATATAAAGTTAATACTTAAAACAACTATAAGTAACGCATATAAGATTTGGTTAATTGTTAGATCTGAATTTAATGAGTTTAAAGTAAAGTTTTGATTGTTAGTTAATGTGTTATTGAATGTAATTAAAAATACACTAGCCACAATAAAGATTGATACTAAACTTAAACCGATTATGATACCAGCTGATTGCTTATTAGAACTTATTAAGTAAGTCAAGATAACTAATAAGGTAATTAAAGTAATTATTAATAATCCTGTGTATGCATTAGCTGTATTGAAGTTGGTTCTATCGAAATCAGATGATAAAAAAACTGCTCAAAATAATAATAAAGAACCTGAATGGTAAATATTATTAACAACAGGAGTTTTGTTTCTTCTAATAACAAAGAAGTAAACACCTCAATAAACTAAGAATAACAATACACCAACTACTCAGAATCAATCAGTTGATAAATCAATTTTTGGCGTATCAATAACATCGGTATTTGGATATTTACCTAATGCTAATATTTTGATAATACCAAACACTAATGTTGTAAGGATTACGAAACAAAAGCCCATTGTTCCATAAGCCTTATTTTTTAAATCGTCATTAATTAATTTAACAAAAATTAATCTTAGGTTAAGTAATGTATATAAGTTAGAAGTAATAAATAATGCGATTGATAAAGTTATTAAAACGAATAACAATAAAACTCTTTCAGGGAACAATCCTGATGTTAATGAGTTAATGAAATTAATAACTTTGTTGTCATTAAAGATGATATTAGCATCTTTACTACCTTTAATAAGTTGATCCAAGAAAATAAATAAAATAATTCAACTTAGTAATTTAGCACTATAAGAAATAAGAATGAAGTAAAGATTTTTAGTGCTGATTGGTTGAATCTTTTTATTTAAAATGTATCCAACTATTCAATATACATAGTTCAGAATTACCAATAATATATTTAATGAACATACTCCTAATACAGATGATAAGCTTGCTTTGTTGTTAATTCATCCTAAAAGTAATGCACCACTAATAATACTGAATGATAAATATATTGAGAATCAAATTGAATAAAGTTTGATTCTGTGATTAATTGAACTTACGTTTTGGTAGTTTCATCAAAGTGATGTAATAAAAACTAAATATAACCCTATAAGCCTTAATAGGATAAAGAAGTTAATACTTTGATATGTCGGATTTTGGAATTGAAATAAAGCCGTAATCGGATAACGATTAGGATCAAGCGTGGTCATTATCGGCTTAGTTGCATCCATAGTTGATCTAATTGGCATGTAATTTACCAAGAACAATCGGTCAGGAGCCATTATAAATCCAACACTGAACGCAAATAATACTAAAAAGATTAGCGATCGATAAAACAAAACCATTTTTACATTTTGTTTTATCGAGACAACATCAGATTTTAATTCATAAAATGTATTGTTGTCTGGTATCTTAAATAATCTTTTAATCTTATCTAAATTAATTGATAGTTTTTTAACAGACATTTAGATATCTACTAATAAGCTCATCGTGATCAATCTTCACATTTTAGTGAAATGTTGGATCTCACCCAACATTTCAATATAGGCTTGTTAGTTATTTATATCTTATAAATTCTAACCGAATATAATAATTATTACAACTAAAAGGGCTATTCTAAAAGATTTTGGTTTTAATAATTATTATCTTAAAGCAACTATCCATATATAAATTTTAATATACTAACAAACAAAATTAAGCATTTATTTGTAAATATAGAAATATTCATAATTGTTAGTCTAATAAAGATAACAAAATGTTTAAAGTAGAGTTATTGCTTATAAATAAAAATAAAATCTGATTTATTTAAGAATCAGATTTTATTTAACTTTTTTGTTTTATCTCTTTGTTGGTGATGATGGTTGATTTATTAAACTGCGTTTAGTGGCTGGATGAGTAGGTCCTGCTGTAATTTGAACGCGTTTAGGTTCAATATTTTTTATTAAAGTTTGGGTAGTTGTTACAACTGTTTTTTTAAGAACTTGCTGATTTTGTTGCGTTTTATTAATTTGAGGGTTGTTATTGATTAATGGTTTAGGTTGTTGAGGTTGAGGTACTTGTTGAGGTTTAGGAGCAACTTTTTCTATTGTTTTTTGTTGTTGAATAATAGCTAGTGAGTTATTGTTATTTTTTCTTAAGTTTGCTATTTCTTGATTTAATAAATTAATTTTATTGAGATTTTCCTGATTAGTTCTATTTAAGTTATCTAGTTTTAAATTGAATTGTTCTGATTCTTCTAACATTTCTTGATATTTGATAAAGAATAACTCAAGTTTTTTGTTTCTATTTTTGAAGTCTTTAATAACTAGGATAATAGATACAACTAATAAGGCGATTCCAGCAATTATCAGGATGCTGCCAAAAGCCAGCATTACATACGAAATTTTGGTAAGCTCATTTTTGAAAATCTCACCGAAATTAGACATCTCAGCACCATTAACTTCTGTTAGGTCAAGAACTCTTTGAGTAATCGAACCAATCACGTAAGAAATTAATCATGCACCAATCCATACAGCTATTATCCCTGTAATTGATAAGATGATCGGTAGAATGCCAATTCTTCTTCTTATTTTATCTTTTTCAAAATCAGAACTTACTTCTTCTTGTTCTACTTCGCTACTTTGAACTTCTTGTTCTTCAATAGCTATTTCTTCATTTTCTTTATTAACTTTTTTTGATTTCACTTTTTATAAAATACCTAATTACACAATTTTATTATAATAGTCAACTAAACCTAAACTAACGTGATTTATTATAAATTTATTTAAAATAAAGCACAAAAAAAACGTTATCAAACTAAAAATGATAACGTTCTTTTTATTTTTTTATTAACCTCTATAAGCCTTTAAATGGTCTAGTGAGTCAAAGTATAATGTTCTTCCGTCTTGTAATTTAAGTGGGTATAAAGTAAATACAGTATTTTTAATTTTAGTTGTTGTATTTTGGTCGATGTAGAATTTGTAGTTTTCATCAACTTTAGGTTTAAGTTCGATTAATGCTCTATTTTTAGCTTCTTTTTCAAGTCTTGAAAGGTTCTTGTAATTTCCTCTAACTAAACCTAGTTTTTGGTTAGTAGCATTGTTGTAATACAAAACGATTTCGTAGTTATTATCAACATTTGCTTTATTTGAAAACTGACCAATAAAGTATTTTGTTAATTCTCGGCTTTGAATTGAATCAAAGAATAAACTGTGTTTGTCAGAAGAACCATCAATCGATAGATTGATATCAGTTCCAGTTATATCGTAATACTTACCATATCTTAATTCAGTAAATGTATTAATGCCACCTTGTAAAACTAGAAGGTTGTTTGGATCAGTAACAATTTGATCACCACTCTTAGTTATCGAATCGCTAGATAATCTACTAAGCGCTTCTTGGTAAAATTTCCACATATAAGTGATTGGGAATCAAGTATTGTTATCAGTTACCAAAGTTGCGAATTGATCTTGATCAATACCTTTAGGTAAGATAGGTAGATTAATTTTGTTATTAGTTTGATATTCCGCTTTTAATTCAACTTGGTTGTTATTCGAATTAAGTTCCAAGTATTTTTGATATTTTAGATCATAACTATAAGCAGATAAATCAATACCATCAACTTTGTAGTGATTCGATAAATTAGTTAAAGAATTGTGTAACTGATCTAAAGGTAAGCGAGTTAATGTAGATAATAACGCTTGTTTAAAGTTGTTTTGGTTAGATCCTAGACTTTGAATTAATAAATTCTTTTTATCAGAACTTAAATCAATTTCAAATAAAGGTTGCTTGTTAGTTCCATATGTAAGAACTGGTTTGATGTCTTTAGCATAAAATACATGTTGAGTTAAGAAGTTAGTGTTGTAAGCGCTTGATAAGTTGATTGAATTGTAACTTAAATTCGAATTAGCTTGCAATAAATCATTAAACGTATTTACATAATCAACAAAGCGGTTATCACGACCGTTACCTAAACTGAATGTAGCTACAGTTTTGTCATAGAATTGAGCAAACTTATTAACTTGAGATTTAGCAACATTTAAGAAGTTTTCATCTAATATTTTGTTTAATGAACTGAAATTACTCAAGCCTGATAGGATAGCATAAGTAGAAGCTCCATTAATATAAGATTGACTTAAATAAGATTTATAGAATTCTGAATTAGGGTTAATAGCAAAATTATTATTACCAGAATAGTTTAAACCAAATTTTTCAGATATTTTTCTAATGAATTCTTCTTTGTTAGTAATAGCTTGATTATCTAATTTTCAATCAACATCAACATTTAAGTAAAGTTTTCTGTTTTCAGCTGAAATTCTATAAGATTCTCAATAACCTGGTAAGAATGTTAATTTAGAAGCTCAAGAATCTCATCTTCTACCCGGATTTTTAATATCAGCAACAAGACCAGCAGCATTTCTTCTATTAGTAGTTAGATCAAAAATATCAGCACCTACATGAAGGGTATCGTTACTAATACCAACACTTTCTGGATATGTTCCATAAACTTTGTTAGCATTTTCTAAATTACCAAATCCAAAGTAGTAAGGCGAGTTTTGAATAAAGCCGTCTTTATTAAAATTACCAGCATTTAATCATCAAGAATTATTACTAAATGTGTCGTGGTAAATAAATACTTTATTTGTATGACTTCCGTTATAGTTATCCTTGGCAATATATGGATCACCATGAACGGTATAACCGTATAAGTTACCCTTATAGATTAATCCGATATTTTTACCAAATAGTTCAACACCATCTTTAGTAACAAATGAACGGTTTTTAATATATGCGTGAGTTTTTAAAAATTCTTTATCTAATAGTTTAGCAACTTCAGTATCAGATTTATTACGCCCTATTGATTCATAATTAGCAATTAAAGGTTTTAAATTATCTTGCTCTTGGTTAAGTCCTAAACCATAATTACTTACTGAACTATCTAATGAGGTAGTTGAAGGGATGATTGAACCTTGATTATTTCTTTGATATCTAGAATTTAATTGAACTGAATCAAAGTTTTTACTAACAAAATCAGGTGAAGATATTTTTTGTAAGTTAGCGATCAGATCATTAACACTAAAACCTTGATTAACTACTAATTTATCAGAAATACTTACATTGTTTCAATCCTGATTTTGATCTTTAAACCCAATTCCGAAGTATTTATCAAACCCATAATTAGGAGCAGTTGGGTAATCTAAATAAATACCTGAACGTTGTTGAACGTCGATTGCTGTTTTTGGTAAGCTAATTGTTGGTAAAAATGAAGACTGACTAAAGATATCATTTGTTTTTTGATTAAACAATTGATTAATTTTTTGGTCGAAAGCTCTACCTAAATTAGCATCAGAACTTAATGTAAAATTACCTTGATCACTGAAAACAGCAGATGATTTACTTAACGAAACGTAAGTTGAGTTATTTTTATCATTGCTATATGGAATGTAGTAATCTAATGAGAACTTATCATCACCATTAATTGCTTGGTTAATTACGAACTCTTTAAACTTATTAATATCGTTTTTATTTAATGGATTGAAGTAATGATTTTGACCGTTTTTATCCTTAAAAACATAATAAGCTATTGAATTTTCGCTAATATTGTTCCAGAAATTATTCTTTAATTCATCTAAAGAATCATATAATTTATCACCGCTACCATAAGCGTATTTTTTGATTAGTTTATATTCTGGTAATAAACTAGCAGCAGCTTGCTCGTTAGTTAATAATTCACCGTTAGCGCCAATATAAGCATCACTTAATTTATTTTGATCAAACGGCTTAATTTGGTTACTTGTCAGATCAACAATCCCTTTTTCACGATCAGCATAACTAGCAGACAAATCCCCAATAAATTTATTTAAATCAGGATTAGGTTTTCTTGGATCGATCTTGTCATTAAAACCTTCATTCGTAGAAGTAACTAGGTTCGAATTAGATTGAATTATCGAAGTTAGTTTGTTATCAGAATCAATTGTTGCGCTTATTGAAGCTCCGATAATACCTGAAATTAAACCAGCAGAAGCAAAAGCAACAGCACCATATAGTAATTGCTTTTTCATTCTGATTGATAGACTCTTTTTTAATTTAGCTAGCTTAGCTAATTTAGCTTTGTTATTCATAGGTTGATCCGCCATAGTCTTGATAATCTAAGATTATAAAATATTTAACGAAATATTTAAAGTATATAGCATATAATTTTTATCTTACATTCATTGGTCGATGTAGTTATGAGCATCTCTTAATGATAAGAAGAAGATAGTTTTTTTAAGTTTTTGATCAAATACACTGAACAATTCTGAACGATAAATTAATTTTGTTCTAGAACCTACAGAATCTAAATAAACAGTTTTTCTAGCTTTTAGCAATTCGTTGAATTTAGCTTTTAATGTATCGTGACTTGCTGAAGCATCATTGTTGTTATAGAAAATAAATTCTGTTGAATTTAAACCAAATTTACCCATTCCTTTAGCTACACCAATTTTAGTTTCAGGATCATAGCTAACGATTTCAGTGATTTTAATGTTCTTACTAGGTTGATATAAATAACCACCAGCTTCATTACTCGGAACTTGAACTAGTGTTCAATTTTGGGCTTTGTTTAATTCATCTCTTACAACAACTGCTGATAAATTGTTTTTATTTGAAATATAGCTACCATTTAAAGAAGTTGATACAGTGTGAGGAATAGTAATTAATGAATTAGATAGTAATGTCGCTAATAAGTTTTGGTAAAGATCAATTAAATTACTTGAAGCATAAACACCAGCAACACTTGAACCTCTTGTAGGTTTGTGTAATGAATAAATCTTATTAACATTATTTATATAAGCTTTATCCATAGCATATAGATTTTTATTTTCTAACCATTCAGTAATTTGCAGATCTTTTATCTTATCAATATCAGTTGGTGAATATTGTTTTTGATTGTAGTATAAGAACGATGCGTTTTGCGGTCTTGTGATTTGAATCGGCTTAATTAATTTAATATCTTTAATAGTTCTTTCTTTTAAAGTTTTTAAACCTAATAATCAAGTTTTCTTATAACCACCAGTCCATACATATTGAACTTGACCAATTTGGAACACGTAGTAGTATTCTTCTTCTGTTGGAAAGAAAACATTTACCAATAAAACAGCAATGTGCATAGCCACTGTTAATCCATAGAAAACAGGAGATAAAGCACCAACTATTGCAGTACCTTTTTTAATAAATGAAGTAAATTCACCAGCTAAAGATAAAGAAACAGAAATAGTTGAAGCAGCTGTTTGTAATCCAGCAATAACTAAATCCTTAGTACGGTTTAATACACTTGGACTATTTATTAAAGTATTAACTGTTACAGCAGAACTTAAAATTGTTGCAAAACCTTCAAGTACTGAACTAATTACAAAAACTGTTTGTAATTTTTTCTGATCTTTTTGTAATTTTTCAAGAGCACTTAATTCATTAACATTAACTTCTTTTGGATTTTGAAGAATTGCAGGAGATCCTGCTTTCTTAGAAGTTGAAAATGTTTCTGAATTATTAATAACAACTTTATTAGCGTTTTCATTACTATTACTAGTTGAGGGTTGTTCTGAGTCATCTTCTACTAATCTAGTTGATGATCTTAGTGATAAACTTGCAGATCTAGCTTCTGGTTTGTTATTAATTACAGAAGGAAACTGTTGCATGTAAGTTAGATACAAATCAACATAGTGATCACTTGATAAAGATTTTACAAAAGTACTTACTTGAGATAAATATTCTTCAGCTTTTTTAAGATCAGTTTTTTGAACTTCTTTTATTTTTCTGTATAAATTACGAATGTAAATAACTGTTCCAAAATCAACATTAATACCTTGTAAGTATTCTAAAACATTCTTAGGGATATCAGCAAATAGTTCTCTTACTTTTGGTCTTTGGGTTGGAACATCTCTTAAAACTAATGGAATTTCGTTTTTAATAGTTTCAATAGCACTAGTTTGTAAAAATTGGTTACGAATTCATTTTAAGCTAAAAGCATCTTGGAAAGCATTAATAATTCTTAATGTATTTTCATCAAGATTATTTTGCATTAATGAACTTGGACTAAATCCAGCTACGAATAATGCTTGAGTTAGGTTTTGAGATGATAATAATCATCAAATAGCTGAAAGAGCTGGTCAACTATTTTTGATTTTAGTTTCAATTTCATGAATTTGTTTATCGCCAAATAGATTTATCCCTTTGATTGTATCTATTAAACCTTGTTCATTTAAAATCGCACCTGGTGTTGCAGCAACTATATTAGATAACATTAGCATTGTCATAAATATAGTTAAATTTGAAAATTGATCATATAAGTTTGGTAATAAGTTTTCAAGACTAGCTGATACATCAAAGTCGTTGTTACCAATACCAAAATAAACTTTAAATGAGAATGGGTTTCCGTTTAAATCTTTATTAGCAAGAATATCGAAACCACTTGGTTTAGCATAACTATTAATTAGTTGTAATGTACTATCAATTTTATCTGATAACTTAATAAAGAAATCTTTTAATAAGAAAATTAGTTGTTCTTTTGCCTTATTAGCAATTAAACTATCTAATAAGTAAGAATATAAGATAGGGATTTTATAGAACGAACTAAAACGTTTAGCTTTATTAAATTTAGCTACAGTATCTAATAAACCTTTATAAAGTTCAGGTTGTTGAATTTTTAGTTGATAAATGAAATCTGCTCAAGCTAAATTAAGTTTTAAATTATTAGAATACTGTGCTGTTCTTAATTCTTGTTCGCTATAAGGGAAATAAAAAATAAAATCTTTGGTTTCAAGGTTTCTATTTAATACTTTAATTTCTTTTTCATCACCAATGCTAATTTCACCCAATAAGAAGTCAAATCCTGACGTAACTATATCAGATGAAATAGAACGATATAAACCAATTGGTAAAGTAGTAGTCTTTGTTCAATTAGCTGGATTTGTTATCGTGTTAATATCTGCATTACCTTGGAATAATAACGGACCATAAAAATTATAGTTATCATCTTCAGAAGTATCTACAAAATATTGTGAAGCGTTGTTATTAGCGCTTACTCTTTGATAATGAACCGGAATATCTTTAGCAGGAACATTACTTTTGATTTGTTGAACTGTATCACTTAAATTTAATGAAGGATCTACATTAATAGTAGTTGTTATATCGCCTTTGTTAATTTCAACCTGTAGTTTAGAATTTTTCGTAATGTAATTAAATAGCTTTAAACGTTCTGTTTGACTATTTTTTCTTAATTCATCAACATTAATAGGTTCTGAATTAGTATTGTCACTATTTCGTAAAACGACAATTTTACCTGCTTCTTCAGATAACAAATCTTTTTTAGTTTCAATATAAGCAGTTAAATCAACTTGAGAATTAAACAAAGATCCGTCATAAAACAAAACATTATCTTCTCGATATAAAGAATCTTGTGCTTGTTCTTTTTTAGCATATACATTTTGATCAAATCCTACAAACCCTTCTTTAAGAGCTGATGGTTCATAAAAGTTTTTCGTAAATACACTATCGTATAAACTCTTAGTTTTTGGATCTGTATATGATTGATAATTTTCAACTAAATCATTTGAAGATAAAAGAGAATAATAGCTTTCCTTGTTCACTTTTTCACCCTTATATTCTTCAGAAGAACTAGCGAAACTTGGAGCAGTTTTTTCTAATTCAGATGACTGGTTTACAATAGGTCTTATTATATTATTACAAGACGATAAGATCAACGAAGGCAATATAAATAACCCTATTGCTAATTGCTTTTTGAACAATTTAGATTTTTTCATATCAATTAAAATTTAGTTTTTAAATTTTTGTAAAGAAACCTGAGAATTTACTTCTAATTGATGAACTTCAAGAAGTTAAACGATTTTTAATTTTAGTAGGACGAAGTACATTATTATTCGCAGGTACTTTATTCAATTCAGTTTCATCTAACATTCCAAAGTGTGATCTGTATCAAGGGAATTGAATACTATCATCTTTAGGTTTTTTAGTGAATACACTCTTAATTTGCGATCCTCATCTATTTAATCTACTTAAAATAGATGAACCAAATCTTGAAGCTTGAGTATCATTAAGATTAACATTGTAACCTTTTTCAGTTGATGAAGTTGATTTAATTGTGCCGTAATTTCTTTCAGGTAATGGAGGAGGAACTTCTGCTAATTCTTTTAGAGCTTGTTGTCTCTTCTTCATTTCATTAACTTCATTAATAGTAGCATCTGAAGCAACAGCTGGTTTTCTTGTTCTATCAATTCTTGCGTAAATTGAGTAATCAGTTTCTTGTTTTTCTTTATTATCATCAGTTACTAAAATAATTGAGTTTTTAGAACTGTCAAAAACTGATTGGTAATCGCTAACACTACCATAAAGATCAACTTTAGGAATTGCGTATACAGATGAACCTGATTGATAAAGATTTTCAGTTAATAAAGCAGCTGCATAAACTGATGGGTCAGTTGAGTTACTTCTAGATGAGAATAGTGATTTTAATGAAGCAGCAGTTTCATATTTGTTAGATTCACTTAATGATTCAACTGGCAAGAATACTGGCGATACTTTCCTTTCATTATTTACACCATTATAAGTAACTTGAGCTAAGTAAAATCCTTGTTCAAATACATTCTTACCTTCTCTTGTTAATTTTTTAGCAACTACATCAACTGGTTGAGAAATTAATGGTCTTCCTAAATTATCTCTAGGAACAATGCGTTTTTCTAAACGTTTACCACGGAAACCATCAGATAATACTGTCAAGAAGCTCAAGTTGCTAGTTTGACCTCTTGAAGGTTTTATGTTGCTAGTTTTAGTTAATTCTTCTTCAATATCACTAATTGAATAAGATCTAGTAATTCCACCTTTAGAGAAAATTGAGTATTCACTTGAAGAACTTGATGTAGAGCTTGTGCTAACTGTTGAATTAGATCTAGATAAGAATCTCTTAGCAGAATCTTTGTCACTCTGACTTGGTTTAGCAACTGTTGAGTCAGATTCGTTAAATAATTTATCTAAATCATAACTTTCTCATGAATCAGTTAAACTTGAACTAGAATTTGTTGAGTTAGATCTCTTGAACGCACTTGGTGATGTAACGTTACTATTCGAACTTCCAGAAGCATCATCAAAACTAATTTCACCAGAGTTTTGTTTAGCTAAATAGTTAATAATAGCACTTGGGTTACCCATTTCATTAGGGTTTTGGTTAATGTATTTTAAGAACGAACGGAATTCTGGATTAGCAACATAATCACCGCCTACAATACCAGCGTTTTTTCTGTCGTTATCAAATCAAGATTTAGGCGCTCAAAAAGCTCCTCTCTTCCCGTCTTTATCTTTAATTTCGATTAAGTCAAACTTTTCAAGAGACGCATCAGCTAAATCATCAATATTAGATTTAGTTAAATTAAAGTCTCTTAACACTGTACTCTTTTTAACTGCAGAAGTTGGTTTAGGAGTAACATCTCTAGAAGATTTATAAGTGTTTAACAATAAACCGATACCAGCTCCAATAGCACCAACTGCAGCAATTCCACCAATCACTCCTCCTGCAGCAGCACCCACATTTAAGTTTTCTGATAAGTTTCCATTATTATCAGCAGTCATCCCTTCATGAGGAACTAGTCCTGGAACAGAAACTCCTGGAGAGTTGATAGCTTCATTTGGATCCATACCTTCTTCTGGATGGAAGTTTTGATTACTTATTCCGTCATCACCTTCGTATGCACCTGTGTCATCGTAACCTTCTGAACCAGTCGCATATTTAGAAGAATCAGTATATCTTCCGCCGTTAATTGGTCCATATTGTGTGTTTCCGCGAGACGGTCTATTATTAGGGTTGCTTGGTTTAGGAGAATCAGCTGACTGATTCTGAATAGGTTGAATAACGCGATTTAAATTAGCTGCCGTTAATGAAACCGGAATTGCTACAGCAGTAGTAGCTGTAACAACACCTAATGATGATAAAAGAATTGTTTTTTTAAGAGGTACTTTTTTTGACATGATCGATATGTTTCTTTAACAAAAATTAATCTTAATCTTATTTTAAAACTAATTATTATTTTTTCTTGATAAATGATTATATAAAATAAAATTAATTAATTGATTTATTTAAATAAATAGAAAAAGAAGAATCGAGAACATTAGGTTCTTCATTTCATTATTAACTAGTTATTATCTACGTAAGAATGCGAATTTAGTTCTGAAGAAGTTCGCAGTTGAACTGAAGAAGCTTGAAACTCGTTTTCTAATTGATTTTAGAATTCCTACTTTGATTGTGTTTTTATTAGCTGAACCCTTAGAAGAAAATAAACCTTTGATTTTTAGCGGTTTTTCAGTTTTAATAGTTTTGCTATTTAATTTAGAAAAATCTTCAACGATTGCTCTTTCTCTTCTTGAATCAATTTTACTATTTTCGTTGATCGTATTTACAATAATAGGAGATCTTAATTCTTCTTCTCTTCTTTCAGAATCAACACTTATTTTTGCAAGCGATCTTGAAGCGGATTCAACTGTTGTTTTTTGAGTATTTAAAGCTCTAGAATTTATGCCATTAGAATCAAATCTAATTGAACTATACACAACTTTATCTACATCGTTAGCGGATAAGCTGCGTTTTAGTTGATCGCGGATTTCTCTATCTTCAAAAGTGTTTTCGAATGATAAAGTAGCGTAAGTTAAATCTCCGCTAGTATTTATATTGTAGTGAGGAGTAATGTGTTTTCTAGGATTTTCTTTTTTGATTTGATCAAATTTTTGAATAAAGATATACGGATTATCTTTAGCTTTAGGATCGTTTCAAATAAGCTTTAATGAACTTTCAAAGTAATCTTTATTCTTTTTAGCTAATAAAACTTCAGGGATAAAGAATGAACGAGCTTCTCGTTTAAAGGTTTGATTATTACCTCTAGTTGTTGTAATGTATATATAACCTTTTTCTAATGCTTCAGGATTATTCTTAACGAATGTACCAGCTACTTGATTGAATGGTTTTGATATAACCGGTCTACCTTGTCTATCTCTCGGAACTTTAGCATAAGGAGCAGGTTCAATTTCATCATCTCCAGTAACAAATTTATTTAAGATGTTTAGGTTTTCAAATGAACCTTTATTTGGTGTACTTAATACTGGATCTTCTCAAATTAGTGCTTTTTGTATTTTATCGCTTATCTTATCAATTTTATTAATACCAGCAACTGATGTATTACCTTTTAATTCATCGTAAACTTTATCTAAATCTAAATTTGCTGATAATTTAGGCAAAGCAACATTGTCATTATCAGCCTTTTTATCTTTAGCAGTACTTACAAATTTATAGTAGTTATTAATTAATTCTTCAGAAGAAGTGCTATCCAATGTACCGTTTTTAGATTTAGATGTATATTTTGCGTAACTTTCAACTAATTTGTTAGCCGAATCTTCAAGATCATTAGAACTTGTTAAAACAACTGGTTTATTAGGATTATCAATTTTTTGAGAAAGGTATTGTTCGTATGAAGCGCCTAAAGCAGTTAATGGATCATCTGTTGATTTTCTAACATCTTTAGCTGCTCTAATTCCTACGTTATTTTCTTCATTAGGTACAGCGCTTAGATTAGGTAATTTAACAGAATTTCTTGGCGAACTATCAGTTGAACTAACACTTTCATCATCTAAAAAACTAAACGCTTCTTCTATTAATTCATTAGTAGATTTTAGATTAGATTGAAAATGCTTAACTGCATTATCATTCTTATCTAAGTAATTAAAGAAAGCTAATTTATTATCTTTTTGTTCTGGATTTTCATTTAAAAATTTAACGAAATTACCGAAATCAGGGTTTATGATACCAGTATTAAACCCATTATTCATTGAAGCGAATCAATCAGAAGGTAATAAATAATTACGTTGCGTATTTTCTTTTTTGAAATCAATTACTAAATCTTTAAGTTGTCTCCCTTGAGTTAATAATGATTTGCTTGATGAAGGAGAATCTAATGGAATTGATGATAATTCAACTTCGTTAGGTCTGGTTTGTAAATCTATAGCAGTTGGAACTGTTGTTCTATTAGATGAATTTTTTCAGTTATAAGCAAGAACTGAAATACCAGCAACAGAAGCACCTAATACCGTACCAACAGTTGATCCTATTATAGCAGCTAGATTAGTTTTATCAATATTGCCGCTAACCTCTTTATCTTTTAAATTAGGAATTGAAGCATTAATTGGACCTACAGGGTTAATAGGTTGGTTTCCATTAATTGGAGCAGATTCATCTAGATCTGTTCTTTCGTTTGAAGCTGAAACTCTAGTTTCATCACCTACAATAATAAGGTTTTTAGAATCTTTTACATTATCTTCATCTAAGAATGGCAAGAATGATAAGTCATTATTCTTAGCCAAACTCTCGCTAGAAGCGTCTGATTCGTTTATAGAAGAATTAGAATCGTTCTTATTTTCTTTAGCTGCGTTTTGTGAACTTTGTTTAGAGTCGGTTGCATTGTTTTTACTAGCAAAAACAACTGGTGTAATAATAGCAGTTGTTGCTACTGCTAAAGCTGTAGTCGTAATTACAGCTATTTTTCCTTTTGATAATTTTTTCATAACGAGATAACCTACCTATATATATTACTTTAATTTAGCTAAATTTTGTTATTATTTACAAATTTTCTAGCAAATTGTTTAACGAATGATATTGAAATTATAATTTAATTTTTATAAAGAGTCTGAATATTTCTATTTTTATTTTGAAAATTATTTTGAGCATTATGAACTTGAGTGCTTCTTAAATTAACTTGGTTAGAATTAATTTGAACAGGGAATTTACTCTTATTATTCAATGACATATTAGGCTGATTCATTGGATTTATATTCATTAATGGGTTTTGATTTCGAACCATCAGATTTTGCTGGTTATTAACGCTATGTACTGGTTTTTGTTGAAATCTATTAGGTAGTCTTAATTGTTGATTATTATTAATGTTTAATTGCGGATTAAAATTCGAATTAACTACTAAATTATTGTTAGCAACAATATTTTGATTAAAAATCTGACGATTTATATTATTAGCTGGTACATTAACTTGGTTTGGTATTAATTTGACATTAGGTTGATAATTGATTTTTGGCGGAATAATTTCTTCTTTAACTTGTGGCTGAGTTTCATTTATTTCAGAATCAACTTCTTTTTTCTTAATTTCTTCTTGTTTTAATTCATTATGTTCATTACTTTCAGAAAAAGTAAGTAATTTTTGTTCTTCGACTTTCTTTGTTTCTCTTATGATTTCTAACTGTAACTCTTTAAGTAAATTAACTTTTACTAAATAGTTCATTATACACATACAGATTCCACTTATTAAGAAAACTAAACCAAAGATTACACCAATTATTCCCATTGCTAGTAACCCAACACCAGTTGATGTTAGTTCTATTTCGTTGTTATTAGAAACCTGTCTTAATGATCTACCAACAATACTAAATCCTAAAGCCCCTAAAAAAATAAAAACAGCAGCTAAAACAAAAAAGATAACAATAATATTAATATTTGTTTTCTTATTCAATAAAGATTGTTTATTATTTATTTTTTCTTTTTTATTTGTATCTGACATAAGATTTTATTTAATGGTGCTAATGATTTAATCAATTTAGTGATAATCGAAAGCTTGAATTATTGTATCTATATAAATTTCTATTTATTTTGAATGTTATTTTAATACAAAGAATAACTGAGATGTTAAACAAAATTATTGCAATTTTTGTTTCATATTAAATAGCATTATACCTGTAGCTACAGACACATTCAAGGATTGAATCTTGTCTGTATACATTGGAATCTTAATTTGGTAATCCGAATTCTTAATTAGTTGGTTAGACACACCTTTTTGTTCATTACCTACAATTAATATAGATTTTTTAGCATATTCTTGGTTGTAGTCAGCAGCCTCACTGCTTAAATTCGAAACATAAGATCAATATCCATATTTTTCTTGAAGGTCTTTTATGGCATATGAAAGGTTTGCAACTTCAATTAAATTAAGATAAAAACAAGCACCAAGCGATGTTTTTATTACAGTGTTATTAATTCTGGCTTGATTATCTTTTTTAAAAATCACGCCAGATACATTAGCCGCTAAACATGTTCGCAATATTCCACCAAAGTTACCTGGGTCTTGTATTTGATCTAAAACAACAATAATTCCTTCTTGTTGTTCTTTAATGCGTTCGCAAAATTCATTAAATGATATCGTTAAAGAATTAGCATCAATTTCAGCAACAAAACCCTGATGATTTAATGAATCTCTATATTGATTATCAAATCATTTTAAAGAATGCAACTCGTATTCAATATTCCTTTGTTTCAATAACTTGATAATTTCGTTTTCTTGTTTGTGTAAAAATACTTTTTTGATTTTTAAGTTGTTAATTAAACCTTCATAAACGGCATTGAAACCGAATAAGTATAATCTTTCTTTTTTGGAATTATTTTTATTTTGGGGTTTAAATTGATCTTTCATTTTATAAAACTTTTTTATTCATCAATTTGTTTCTTATGATGTCAGCATTTTCATAATCCTTATTAGCTAACAATTCAGCTCAGTTACGAATCTGTTCATTAATATGATCATTATGAAGCATTTCTGGAACTATTCCGTAGATTTCTAAACACCACATTAATTTTTGATAAGCTCAGATATTTTCTTCAATCTTTTTGTGAGCTATAGCTTCATTTATCGTCTTAACATGCTCTCAAATAGTTTTTGTCGCGTTAGCAAAACTAAGGTTATCTAATAGCGATTCTTTAAAACTATCACAAGTTAATGAAGTACTTGGAATGTTTTGGTTATTAGCAATTAAATATGTTCTGAAACGATTAATACAATTAACTATTTTCTCAATGTCTTTTTGAGCAGATTTAATTACATTGCCATCAAAATTAAGCGGAAGAGTGTATGATGAATTATAAAAAACTCATCGTATTGAACGATAATTAAACGATTCAATTAAATGCTTAACATAGATAAAGTTATTAAGTGATTTAGACATCTTTTCATTTTCAATTAAAAGGTGTCCTACATGCACTCAACAATTAGCTAAATTACGATTATATAACGCAATGTTTTGCGCGTTTTCATTTTCGTGGTGAGGAAATAACAAATCAATACCACCACCATGAATAATAAATCCTTTTTGTTGGAATTCTTTATCAATTATGTAAGAACATTCAGTGTGTCAACCAGGGCGACCATCGCCAAATTCTGATTTTCATACAATACCTGTAGTTGTTTTCTTTCACAACACAAAGTCATTAGGACTTAATTTATTTTCATCACTTTTAATTCTGTGACCAGCAATCTGTTCATCTAATTTACGTTTAGATAAAATTCCGTAATTATTAATCTTAGATGTATTTAGATATACATCATTCTCTATTTTGTAAGCGTATCCGGTTTCATAAATACGTTTAACATAATCAATAATGCCGTCCATTTGTTCAGTTACTTTAACAATTTTAGGCATTTTGATATCTAGTTCATTAAGTATATCTAGATAAGCTATTGTATATTGTTTAGCGACATCATTTTCAGCTAAACAAAGTTTAGTTGCTTGAGCAACAATCTTGTCATCTATATCTGTAATATTATGAACAAAATTAACTTTCTTGTTTGAATGTTCTAATAATCTTCTTAATACATCAAAGGTAACTATTGGTCTTAAATTACCCATGTGAATGTGATCATAAACAGTTGGTCCGCAAACATAGATATTAATTTCTTCATCTTCAATATTTATATTTGTTCTAGTTAGGGTATCGTATAATTTCACGGTTTTTTAGTTCCAAATCTCTTCTTGTATTATTGGTATATTTAATTCTTTAGCTTCATTAATTTTTTTAGCAGTAGGCTTATTGCCAGCTAACAGATAATCAACATTTTTAGAGACATTATTTACAAATTTAATTTTATATTTTAGAGATAATTTTTTAATTATTTCATTTCTAGAAATGCTAAATGAACCAGTTATGACAATTTTTTTACCAAAATAAATTGATGATTCATCCACTAATTCATTGTTGATTTCATCTTTTGTATTAATATTCAGTTCTTTTAATTTTTCAATTAATTCTCAGTTTTTATCAGATGAAAAAAAGCTATGTATCGAATTCGCAGTAATATTACTTATATCAGCCAATCTAGTATAATCTTCCACAGTTAGATTTCTTAACTTATCTATATCATTATATGCGCTAGCAATTGATTTAGCAGTAGCAACGCCGATAAATTTAATATTTAAAGCAGCTAACAAACGATAAAGTTCTCTATTTTTAGACTCATTAATGTTATTAATTAATTTGTCGAATGATTTCTCTTGAAATCTAAAGTTATGTTTGATTCCTGATTTTTTAAATCCTTTTTTAAGTCAAGGCTTAATAATAATTTCTTTATATTTTTCTAGTTTATAAATATCCAAGATATTTGAAATAAATGTTTGATTATCGTTTTCAAGTAATTCAAATGGCTGAACATCTTCGTTTACATTTTGATTAGCTATCAATTCATTACATTCTTTAATAACATCGTTAACTTTAGTGTTAAAAAAAACTTCTAATGTACTTTCACTTAAACCTTCAATATTCATTATTGGTTTAGAACAATAATAAATTAGGTATTGAAGTTGTTTTTGACTACATTCATCATTAATACAATATCAGTCGACTTCTTCTTCTTTTTTAGCTAAATCAGATTTACAACTAGGACATTTGAAGTCATATTCAAATCTGACACAATTATCTTTTCTTTTATCGAAATTAACTCCAATTACTTTCGGAATAATTTCGGCAGCTTTTATTAAATAAACATAATCGTTAACTCTAATATCTAGCTCATTAATGTACTCAATATTATGTAAGGTTGCATATGTAATAATTGAGCCTTCTAACTCTACAGGCTCAAGTTCAGCAACAAAAGTTAACTTACCAGTTCTTCCTACATTTAAGATAATGTTTTTTAATTTAGTTTCAACTTGTGTTGGAGCAAATTTATAAGCAATTGCTCATTTAGGAAATTTCGAAGTATAACCAATTTTTTCATAATCTTCGAAGTTGTTGTATTTTATAACAGCTCCATCAATTCTGTAATCTAAATTATTTTTATTTTTTTCAAGATCTTTAATACTTTCATAAACATCTTTTATGTTGTTAAATAATTTAATTTCTTTGGCTACATTAAAGCCTCATTTTTTTAATTTTTCAATTACCTCGTATTGAGTTTTAAAACCAACTTCATAAGAGTTAGGAATGTAATAAAAAAATGCGTTAAGTTTTCGTTTAGCAACTTCAGTAACATCGATATTTCTTAAACTTCCAGAAGCATAATTTCTAGAATTAGCGAATTTCTTATCTTCATCTCTTGATGAGTTTATTTCTTCAAAATCTTTATTTGAAACATAAACTTCACCGCGAATAACAAGTTTTTTGATATCGGTATCAATTTTTAGAGGAATCGTTTTAATAGTTTTAATATTCGAAAAAACACTTTCACCAATTACGCCATCACCTCTAGTTAAAGCATCTATCAATAAACCATTTTCATAAATTAACGAAATAGATAAACCATCTATTTTAGGTTCTAAAACATATGAATTTTTTTCACTTTTACTAATCTTAGCAATGTTGTCATTAAAATTTATTAACTCATCAAAATTAAAGCAGTTATTTAATGAAAGCATTAGATAATCATGTTTAACTTTAGTGAATTTATTGCTGATTGATGAACCTATTCTCTGGGTCGGAGAATAACTTAATATAAATTCAGGATACTTACTTTCGTATTCTTTTAAAGTCTTGTATGCGTTGTCATAAACTTCGTCAGAAACAGAAGGATTAGATAACACATAGTACTCATGTTCTCATTTATTCAGTTTTTTAACTAAATCCTGAATTACTGAATATATTTTATCTTTTTCACTATTATTCATAATCAACTTATATATCTAATAAACTATTTTTATTTAAAAATAACGATTAATTTTAAATTAATAAGTTTTTAACTGTTGTTTCAATCCTTGTCAATTAGTTTGATGATAAAACTAAAACTTATCAAAATAGTTATTGTCAAAACTTATATTTCATTAAATGACCTGTCACCAATAAAATGTAGATTTTTGCTATTACAAATTTTTATAACCTAATTACATTCTTTTATAGAATTGATTTTTAAGACTGTTTTTACTGTGCCAATTATTTAAATTTATGACTTATCTTAAACATCACTAAATCACTAAAACTTATAATTTTTTATATTAATCAATATATTGCTTATATATAATAATATTTTATAAAAATATTATTATATATAACATTTATTTTAATTAATTTAAATAAATTTATCCAAAACAAATAAAAAACCATCAACATAGTTAGTTTTTACTAGCACAAGTTGATGGTTATAAAAAAAACTAATACCTCATTATACGCTATCTGAGGTATTAGAAATTTGGATCATTATGAAATCACTATAGGTTATTATAATGATTGGTCGATTTTATTATCTTCGTTAAATTATTAATGGAGCAGATGACGAGAATCGAACTCGCGTCTAAACCTTGGCAAGGTCTCGTTCTACCATTGAACTACATCTGCACCTTTAAATATTTTAACACAATAAAATGATCTATTGCTATGTAAGTTAACTAATCAAACTTAATATGACAATAACCACTAGGATTTTTAACTAAATAATCTTGGTGATATTCTTCTGCTTCAAAATAATTTTGCAACTTCAAAACTTCGGTAACTATAGGTTTAGAATATCTTCCTTGAGCTTGAGCTAATTTAGATTTAATAATTGTTTCATCTGCTTCATCTACAAAATAAAACCCACTGCGATACTGAGTCCCTTTGTCGTTTGCTTGGTAATTTAAAGTCGTTGGGTCAACAACTTTTAAAAATAGATCAATTATTTCTTCTAAGTTGATAATTTGATCATCATAGATGATTTCTACAGTTTCTACAGCTCCAGTAAGACCGCTACACACTTCTTTGTAAGTTGGATTTTTAAACTCTGGTTTGCAATTAGCATAACCTACTGTTGATTTAATTATTCTTTTGGTTCTTCTAAAGTACTCTTGAACACCTCAAAAACAGCCACCTGCTAAATATATTTTCTTAGTCATTTGTTATCCTTATGGTTAAATTTCATTATTATTTCTAGATAATAATATTTGTTTTATCTACCATCTATAATAATTCTTGTTTTATAATATTAAATATTACTATTTTTTCAATTTTGTGATTGAATGATAAATAAAATCCTCGAATATTACTTTCAAGATAGTGAGCTTGTTCGTGGTAAAAATCTAGTAAACCGTAAAACAGTTAAATTAACTTATCATCAAGAAAATCGATTATTGCTACTAAGTGCTATAATTCGCGATGAACAAAAAGAAGTTAATACAAAAGTAACTGTTGACGGTGTTAATGAAAAGCTTCTAGATATTACCTGCGATTGTAAGTCACGATTAAAATATTGTCGTTATATAGCGGCAACAATTTATAGTGCTTACATCAAATTAAAAAAAATTAGCGATAAGCAGCAAAAAGAAAGTAAAAAACAAGATATATTATCTAATAGCAACAAAATACGCGAAACCAAGCTTAAAGTTAAGGACTCCATTTCGTTTAGTATTGAATCTATTAAGAAATCATTTAATACTACTAAGTTATCGATCTTTTTAAATGTTGATGAATACAAATTTAAATTGGTTAATGAAAACTATTTCTTATTAAAACAAAATTGAATGAATGGTGAAGAAATCAGCTTTTACGTTTGTTACGAAAATGCGAAAACACCGGCAAAATTATTAAAAATTAGTATAGATAGCAATTCATTCAAGTATCAGGATTTATATATGTTCTGATACTTAGTATATTTATGTAATACTAATAATGTTAATGACGAAACATTTTTAAGAGAAGGATCTTATCTTCATAGCGATTTTAAAATAAGCAATCCTGGATTGTACGCACTTAATGATGTAAAAAATTTTAAAGATTTTTTAGATCAATACGATCAATCATACCAACAAGAGGAATTAAGCGAAGATTTAATAAATGAAATTAATTCATGTTTTAATGAATGTAGTTTTATAGTTTCTTCTAAGAAGAATCCTAACAGAATAGTATTAATAACTGATAAAGGGGATGTTTATAAATTTAATATCGAAACATTTGTTGATAAAAAATGAGTTCCATATTTAAGTCATTACTTATCTAAAGATAATCGTTTATTCCTAAACCCTTTTAATGAGATATTAAATCAAAATCAGATTAACCATGAAGTGTTAAATAAAGTATCAATTACATCAAAGGAGTTTCTTGATCTCTATATTTACTTAAGTAAGTTAGGGTTTGAAGATATTTATATTGATGATTCTAAAAAAGTTATCAAATTAATTGATTATTTACCTAAGGCTGGTTTAGTAATCGGTTTTGACGATTCTAAATCATGTGTTATTAGTAACCTTATCTTTAATTATAAGCGTTCTAATGAAAATAATATCGTTTATTACGATAATAAAGAAACTCTTAGAAACCAAAGATTGCATTTATATGAAGAAAATACTTATGATTTTTTCTTTAAAAAAGTAATAAACAAAAAATTATCTTCTAAACTAAAAAAGAATCTATTAGATGTTAAAGATTTAGAAGAATTAAAACAACTGGCTGATAGTTTTATTGGTAATGAACAATTTCATATTAAATTGTTAGATGCTTATACAAAAGAGCTAAAACTTAAATTTAATATTAAAAACTTTAAAAAAATCGAAACACATAACGATTTAATTAAAATCACTTTAGATGATTTTGGCTATGATTTTGATTTCATTAAAGAAATCGTTTCATATCATTTATTATCTAAAGAAGTATTCATAACTAGCAATGGTTTTTATTATTTAAAAGATCCTGATAATCAAGAATTCTTAGAATTCTGATCTAAATTTGATTTTTATGGAATTAAAAAAGTTAATTCTAAAACTTTAATATTTAACCGATATCGTTTATTAGATCTTTACAACGCTTTTAAAAACTATAACAATAATTTTAAAAAGATTGCAGTAGATGAAATTGTAGAGTTAATTGACGCATTATTTAATAATTCATTTAAAAATGAATTAAAAATTGATGCTCCGTTTGATAGACTCCTATGACCATATCAAAAAGAAGGTAATAAGTGATTAAGAACTATGCAAAAGTTCGGATTTGGAGCTATCATGGCAGATGACATGGGGTTAGGTAAAACAATCCAAACAATTTCAGTTATTGCGCAATATTACAAAGAACATCCTCAAGAAATAAAACAAAGTTTAATAGTAGCACCTTCATCATTATTACTTAACTGGGCAAGTGAATTTAAAAAGTTTGCGCCTGATTTAAAAGTAGCTGCTATCAAAGGGAATGTTGATAGTCGTAAAGCAGTAATATCTTCTAGAAGCCATGTTGTTGAGATTACCACATACGCAGCATTTAGAAGAGATAAGTTACTTCATGCTAAAAAAGACTACGCTTACATCGTACTAGATGAGGCTCAAAGTATTAAAAATGCTTCATCAATTCTATCTAAAGAAATTAAAAGTCTTAAAGCTGCTCATAAAGTAGCCTTAACTGGTACAGTTATTGAAAACCGCTTATCAGAATTATGGTCAATCTTTGACTTCGTTTTACCTGGTTTCTTTGGTTCGATATCTGATTTTAATTTCAACTATACTAGTTCTATTGAACGTGACGAAAAAATGAATGAAGAAGCTATTCAACGTTTAAAGAAAAAGATATCTCCATTTATTTTAAGAAGAACTAAAGAAAAAGTTCTTAAAGATTTGCCTCCTAAAACTCAAAGCGATTTATTAGTAGCTTTATCATTAGATCATGTTGCTTTCTATCGAGAAAGAGAAAAAGAAGTTAAAGACGAAATTTTAAAGATTATTCAATCAAAAGATAAATCAAAAAAAGGTCTTGGAATCATGTTAGCTAAGTTATTAAATGAACTTAGACAAATTTGTTGTTCTCCTAAATTAATAGATTCAAAATTTAACGGTGAAAACGTTAAATTTACTGCTGCTATTGATATCATTAATAACGCTATGAAAAGCAATAAAAAAGTATTGCTTTTCAGTCAGTATTTAGGTGTTATTGATCTATTTAAAAAAGATCTTGAAGAAAAAGGAATTAAATACTTTATTCTTACAGGTGAAACTCCTAAAGAGGTTCGTTTGGAATACGTAAATGAATTTAATAACTTGAAAGAACCTGCAGTCTTTATTGCTTCACTTAAAGCTGGTGGTGTCGGTTTAAACTTAACTGGAGCTGAGATTGTTATTCATTATGATTTATGATGAAATCTAGCTTTACAAAATCAAGCAACCGACCGTGCCCATAGAATTGGTCAAAAAAACCATGTTCAGGTTTATCGTATAATCGCTGCTGATACTATTGAAGAAAGAATTGTAGCTATTCAGGAACGAAAGAAAGAATTAGCTTCTAAATTAATTCAAGAAACTGATAATAGCTTAAGTTGATTGAATGTTAAAGATATCTTATCTTTATTTGAATAGTACTTACTTTTTAAAAAAGTAATGACATATTAATATAATCTAATATTATTATTATAAGAATTATGGATTGTTTGTTTATTATAGTCTTTAATTATGTTTAAATATATATCTGATAAAAAATTGATAGATAGTTGTTTTGAAGTTGCTAATAAATTAACTAAACTCATTCAAGCAACTTTAGCAAAACATTTAATTGATACTAGATTGCATAGTTTAGCTGAAACAAAAGAAAAACTTGCTTGCGAAAAAGAAGGTTATCCTTTTGGTTTTGATTTTATCTTAGAACTAACAAGACCAGCTACAGCCTTAAAAGGTAGAGCTAACAACGAATTAAAAGATATTATTAAAAAAGATATTCAAGAGGTAATTAATCAAGAATTTGCTAATAAAGATGTTGTTATAAAAAGCACAAGCACTGGCTTTTGTATAATAAATTTATTTAATAAAAATACTCCTGAAACTAAATTTTTTATCGAATTTAATATTTATAAATTCGATGGTAAAAATTTTTATGTATTAAAAAAACACCGAACTAAAGTTAATGAAGTTTGAACAAAGGTAAAAAACCTAAATGAGATTAAACACCGCATGAGTTTAGTTGAAAATGATCCTGATGCTTGATTAGAATTTAAGGAAAGATATTTATTCTGATTAGGACAGTATTTAGAAGAAAATAAAGAAAAACCTTCTTCTTTAAGTTGCAAAACCCAAGCTTTAAACGATGCATTTAACAAGTTCTGACAAAACCAACTTGAAAAATAATTAAGTTTAATTAACTAGATAATAAAAAACACCAGTTAAGGTTTTATTACTTAACTGGTGTTTTATTTTTATTCATCATCTTCATCATCATTTGTGTTATTATGCATATTAACATCATTAGGATTTAATGGATCACCAACTGCGTTTAGTTTGTTATCAACTTTAAAGATTTTAGGTTGATAAGTTTTAGCAATTTCTGGAGTTACATATTGAACAGGCACACCACCTGATATATAACTAATACGTGATACTAAACTTTCATCAGTTACATAGATAGCTTTAGAGAACGAGCCACCTTCAATAGCGTATCTTAAGAATGCTTGAAGATCAGATCAACCACTAGAAATATCAGAAGCTTTACCTAATAAAATTAAATCATCAGGTTGGCTAGCATCAGGACCTCTACCAAAACTAATTGTATTCCCACCACTCGGAGTAAATGACATTGCTCTAGCTCATTGCGAATGGTTGAATTCAGATAAGTTGTATACAAGGTGTTCACCGGTATGATCTTTAGTTATCAAGTCTCTTGATAATCTTACCGTTTTTAAAGTTGCATCTTTTAAATCTAGACCTCTGAAAGAACGTATAATAGGCGCATCAGAAAAGTCTCATACAACTGGTTTAGCTCCTTTACCTTGGAATTGCCCATTAAAGATTCTTTCGCTTCTTCTATTAAACGCGATATCAATTCCTTCTTGAACTCTAGCATAATCATCATTTCGATCGAATTTAAGAGCCGCAAAAATTGGCGTTGAAGCAACTGTAGCCCCTGGAGGGTATGGTTGGAATCCACCTACGTTATATGAATTTAATGAAGGAATAAAATTGATGTGTTTAAGAGCTAATGGATTAATGCCTCATAAGTCACTATTAACAACATTAGTTGTATAAATGTTTAACTCATCAAGTTTACGATCTTCTAAAGCAATTAATGAACTTGTATTAAAGTTTTCAATAAATACTCTTAATAATTTTACGTTTTCAGGTAATGACTTAATTATTTTGTATACATTTCTATTAGTATTTGTCTTACCTATATTTCTAAGTTCGACACCAACAGATTTTGTTGTTTTAGCCGCCTTTTTCAAGAATTCTATAAACTTGTCATAACCTTTATCGTTATCAACATCTAAAATAAACAAGTTAACGGGTTCTTTGTTCTTATAATATGGATCATTATAGTTAGTTGGTTCGTAGTGTCTTACTTCAATACCATCACCTCTGCGAAGATTATAATCTTCACTATCAATGAACTGATACGTTATATCAGTTTTAGTTCAACCATCAAAATCGCCTTTTAAGATATCATCAGGACTATCATTTCATGTTCTATTTGGTTGTCCTAATAATCTCTTAGCATTAGATTTCTTATAAAAGGACACATATGGGTTTTCATCTATATTTTTGTAACCATAAGTTACAGAAACATTAGGCACCATGATTTCAAGTGTTCTATTTGCTTTTGCTTCTCTTTCAATTTCGGCATCAGTTACCGTGCTTATAGATATCTGCAAGTCTTGAAATCCATATTTCGTTCTACCTGGTTCATTACGTTCAACAAATAAGTTATTTCAATAAGAATCAAAAAAGTCTGGATTATTGGTATAACCAACAGCTTTCTTAAAAGCTTCTTTATTTTCTTTAGTATTAGCTGCTAAACCTTTAGAAATAATGCTTCTTACAACATTTACTATTTTCTTTGATTCAGCAATAATCATACCAACCTTATCACCTGATGCTGTTGGAGTACTAGGATCATAAGGTATTTCTGGAGTTGTTTTATCTAGATTATACTCTGTAGGAGTGTAGGTTACGGGTTCAGGTGTATCGTCTGGAACTGGTTGTGTTGGATTATCCGATTTTTTGTCTGGTTCTTTATTCTTTTTAGTAGTGTCAATTGGCGCTGGTCTATTATCAACTGGCTTAGGTTTTTCTGATGTATTAAAGTCTCTATTAGCATTATATTGATTATCATCTGCAACATTATTTTTTAAATCGACTTTATTGCTTCTTTCAATAAGTTTGCTCGTAGAATTATTGATATTACTCGTAAAAACAATACTCAAAGTAGCTGTACTAGCTATTACTAGTGAAGAACAACCTAAAGTAACCAGTTTTATTAACTTTCTTTTTTTAGAACTTAGCATTATATTAATAAAGACAAACCATTATATAAAATATTTTCAATTATAAAACAACACATTGATTTCTTATTTAGTTTTTAGATAGTGTTGAACTATCTTTTTTCTCACCAATAGCGTTTAAGGTAGGATCAATATTAAATACTTTCTTTTCTTGTTTATTTAGATAATCAAGCGGTTTAACATAAACATTAATGTCGTTATTTTCTGAAGCGGCCGCTGCTTTTATTTGATTAGCTAAATATCCTGATGAAACATAAACATTTTTAAATGCTCCACTGTTAGTTGTGTATTTAATAAATGATAATAAGTCTTGTAACCCTTCGCGTTCTAGCGTATTTTGTGATCCTCTTAAGATTAAGTTTTTAGGTTGTTGAATTTCTGTTCCACGCCCAAAACTAATGTAACGTTTAGCATAACTAGGACGATATTGCATAGCAGCCGTCCATTGCGAATGATTGAACTCATCTAAATCATAAGTTACATAAGTATTACCATTTTTATCAGATTGAATTAAATCTGCTGATAATCTTACATATCTTAATTCAGCATCATGAACATTTAAATTTTTAAGGTTTCTAATAATTGGTGCGTCAGCGAAATCTCAGAATACCGGTTTAGCTCCATCACCTTGGAAATTACCTTGGAAAATTCTTTCACTTCTTCTTGCTTTAGCAATATCTAAACCTTCCTGAACTCTCTTGTAATCATCGTTGCGGTCGAATTTTAAAGTTGTAAAGATTGGTGTAGATGCTATTGTTGTTCCTTTTGGATAAGGATTGAACCCACCAACATTATATGCTATTAAAGAAGGTAAAAAATTAATATGTTTAAGAGCTAATGGGTTAATACCTCAAAGATCAGTATTAACTGTGCCTGTTGTGTAAATGTTAAGTTCTCTTAAATTACGGTTTTCAAGTGCTAGTAATGAAGTGGTATTAGCACCTTCTAAAAATACTGTTAAAGTAGCAACATTTGGCGGCAAAGCTTCAATGATATCATAAACATTTCTTGTTGTATTTTTCTTACCAACATTTTTAAGAACTACTCCAATTTGTTTATTATGATCATCGTCATAAACCTTCTTAATAAAGTTAATGAATTTTTCATAACCTGAAGTGTTATCAACATCTAAAACAAATACATTAAGATCTTTTTTATCCTTATAATAAGGATCGCTCTTATTTGTTGGTGTATAGTGTCTTACTTCGATACCATCGTCATTATTTATTCCGTATTTTCCATTTGTATATTCTGAAGTGGCATCTGTTTTAGTTCAACCATCAAATTCACCTGATAAAATTTGATCAGAATTATCAAGAGCTCACTTATTAGGGTTACCTAAAACTCGATAAGAACTTACTTTTTTATAGTAATTAATTACTGGGTTATCATCCTCGTTTTTGTAACCAAAAGTAATGGTTGTGTTTCCATAACCAGGCTGAACTTCTCATTGTCTATTAGCTTTAGCTTCAGACATAATAAAGCTATCACTTGTAGTATTAATAGATATTAATAAATCATCAATACCACGAGCTCTACCAGGTGAAGTTGGTGGATTGAACAATTTATCTCATCAAGAATCATACAATTCTTTGTTGTGATATCCGATTATTTTATAAAATTCGTCTCTAGCTTTTGGATCGTTACCATTAGCTGCAACTTTCGTTATTATATTTTTAGCTGCATCTAATTTTTTCTTAGTTTCAGTAAACAAAGCTTTAGCTTGTTCATCTGATAAGACTTGTTTGCTAGGATCATTTGGCTGAGCTGGGGTATTTTTATCTAAATTGTATGCTTCTTTTTCATAAGTCACATAATTAATAGCCGTATCAGGAGCTAACTCGCTAGATTCATCTTCTGATTCTGAAGGTTGCTTATTAGGTTCAGGTTGTGGTTCAGGATCTTTAGGTGTTTCAATAATATCTTTAATTTCAGGTTTTTTAGGTTTATCAACTAAATTAAAATCGCGATTCGAATTATATGAATCGCTTGTAGATGTTGAATTATTATCTAATTTAACTTCATTACTTCTTTTTATTAAATTAGATTGAGTATCCGATTTACTCGATGAATAAACCACTCCTAGAGTAGAACCTGCTCCTATAACTAAAGAAGTTGCACTTAGAGCAATTAATTTAATGATCTTTCTTTTCTTAGAATTTAACATATTTGTTGCTTTCTTAAATAAAAGCTCATTAAATAACTATAAATCTTTTGTATTAATTGTATTAATTCTTAATTAATATCTATTATTAAATAATATTATACTCCTAATTATTATTTGTAGGACTATTTAAAGGATCACCAATAGCATTAAGAGTGTTATCAACTTTAAATGTTTTGATCTTGAATTTACTTAATTCTTCAACAGTTTTTACTTTAACGCTGATTTCATTCATTTGTGATTCAACCGCTTCTTTAATTCTTCTCGCTATATAATTAGATGAAACATAAGCCTCTTTAAATGCGTTGCTATTAGATGCGTATTTAACAAACGCTAATAGTTCTTCTAAACCTTCTTTTTCAAGAGTTTTTTCTGAACCTCTAAGAATTAATGCTTTAGGTTGTTGAACTTCTGTTCCACGACCAAAACTAATATAGCGTTTGTAATTTTCTGGACGGTATCTAATAGCAGCCCTTCATTGTGAATGATTAAATTCATCTAAATCATATGTCACATAAGTACTACCACTCTTAGGATCAGTATCTATTAAATCCGCTGATAATCTTACATATCTTAATTCAGCATCATAAACATTTAAGTTTTTAAGATTTCTAATAATTGGAGCGTCAGCAAAATCCCAGAAGATTGGCTTAGCGCCATCACCTTGGAAATCACCTTGGAAAATTCTTTCACTTCTACGATCCTTAGCTATTTTTAAACCCTCTTGAACTCTGGCATAATCATCATTTCGATCAAATTTTAAGGTCGTAAAGATTGGTGTTGAAGCTACTGTAGCACCAGGCGGATAAGGATTAAATCCCCCGACATTATAACCTAATAGTGACGGAATAAAGTTAATGTTTTTAATCGCTAAAGGATTAATACCTCACTGATTAGTAATTGCTTGGCCAGTCGTATAAATATTTAGTTCTCTTAAATGACGACCCTCTAATGCTAAGAGAGATGTTGTATTAGCGCCTTCTAAAAATACTGTAAGGGTTTGCACTGTATTTGGTAAAGCCTTGATAATGTTATAAACATTTCTAGTTGTATGAGTTTTACCAACATTTCTTAACACAACTCCAATACCCTTGTTAGGTTTTCTTTCGGCAACATTTTTAAGAACATTAATAAATTTATTGTAACCAGAAGTTTTATCAACATCTAAAACAAATACATCTAGATCTTCTTTATCTTTATAGTAAGCATCATTCTTATCTTTTGGTGTATATCTTCTTACTTCAATACCATCATCAGCATTGAATCCATAGTTACCAGTGATATATTCATCAGTTGCCAAACTCTTGTTTCAACCAGCAAAATCACCACTTAAAATTTCATCAGGATTATCAACAGCTCATTTATTAGGATTACCCAAAACCCGATAACCATTAACCTTTTTCATGTAGTTTTTTACAGGGTTATCTTCTTCATGTTCATAACTAAATGTTATTGTGGTATTACCAGCACCTACTAAAAGTTCTCAACGTCTATTAGCTTTAGCTTCGCTCATTATAAATGAATCGCTTGTAACATTAATTGATGTTAATAAATCATCAATCCCACGTTGTCTTCCTGGTGCTGGATCTTCAAATAAACGTTCTCATCAAGAATCAAACAAATCTTTGTTGTGATAACCTAAAACATTAAATAATGCATCTCTGTTTGCAGTAGTATTCCCGCCTTTAGCAACAGCTCTTAGTACTACTTCTTTGGTGTCGTTTAATTTCTTTTTGTTGTAACAAAGATTTCTCTAGCTCTTTCTTCAGATACTGTTGCTATGCTAGGATCATTCGGTTGTTTTGGCGTTTTTTCGTCTAATTGATAATCTTCATTATCATTAAATTCAATATATTTAATTGGTGTATCTTCAGCTAATTCATTACCTTGATCATCTTGAGGTTCTGGCGGTACCATTTCTTCTGGTTTAGGATTTTCTAACACAGGTCTGTTGTCAGGTTTTTCTGGTTTTTTTGGCGTTTTTTTCAGGTTGAAATCGCGATTTGAATTTTGCAAATCGCTAGTTCCTTCTGATTCATTTTCCAGTTTTACTTCACCATTTCTTTTAAGCAAATCTGATTTTGATTCAACATTATGTGTAGATAAAACTATTCCAATTGTTGCGCTAGCACCTAATACCAAACTAGAAGAGCTAAGCCCTATTAATTTAATGATCTTTCTTTTTTTGGAATGTAACATTATTACTTATTTCTTTAATAAAATAAAAGCTCATTAAAACTATAAATCTTTGTTTTCTTTTTAAGAAAAACTAATTTTTTTTATTATATATATTTATTTTTTTAAAGGTTGTCCTATTGGATTTAATGCTTTATCAATGTTAAATTTCTTAATTTGGAACTTTTCAAGTTTTTCCTTACTAACAACTTTAACATCAATATCGTTTAGCTGAGATCAAACTGCTTCATGGATTTTTTGAGCAATAAATTTAGATGTAGTATAAGCTTCAGTAAAAGCTTTACTATTTGATGCATACTTAACAAATGCTTCTAAATCTTCTAAACTTTTTTTCTCAAGAGTACTTTCATCACCTTTAAGAATTAATGTTTTAGGTTGTTTGATTTCTGTTCCACGACCAAAGCTGATGTATTTTTTTTCATACTCTGGTTTATATTGCATAGCAGCATTTCACTGCGAATGATTAAACTCATCTAGATTATATACAACATAAGTATTTCCACGGTTATCCGATTCTACGAATTCACCAGATAATCTAACAAATCTTAATTCAGCATCATGTACATTTAAGTTTTTAAGATTTCTTATAATTGGATCATCTGCAAAATCCCAGAAAATCGGTTTAGCACCGTCTCCTTGGAAATTACCTTGAAAAATTCTTTCGCTTCTTCTGTTTTTAGCGATATCAATTCCTTCTTGAACACGTTTATAATCGTCATTACGATCGAATTTTAGAGTGGTAAAAATAGGTGTAGAAGCAATTGTAGTTCCTTTTTCAAACTTATTAATGTTACCTACATTATATGCTAATAACGAAGGAATAAAATTAATATTTTTAATCGCTAAAGGATTAATACCTCAAAGATCGGTATTAACCTGACCAGTTGTATAAATATTAAGTTCTCTTAAATGACGACCCTCTAACGCTAACAACGAAGTAGTATCAGCACCATCTAAGAAAACTGTTAAGGTTTCAACATTATTAGGTAAAGATTTAATAATGTCATAAACATTTCTTGTGGTATGAACCTTACCGACATTCTTAAGAATAACCCCAATCTTTTTATTAGGATTTTTCTCATAAACTTTCTTAATAAAGTTTATAAACTTATCATACCCGCCATTATTATCAACATCTAAAACAAAAACACTTAAATCATCTTTGTTTTTGTAATAATCGTCCATTTTGTTTGATGGAGTATAGTGTCTTACTTCGATGCCATCATTCTCATTGATTCCATATTCTTTATCGTTTATGTATTTTTGGGTATCGATAGTCATATCTCATCCATCGAAATGACCAGATAAAATGTCTCTAGAATTATCAGTTGCTCACTTATTAGGATTACCTAGAACTCGATATTTATTAACTTCTTTATAATAGCGAATAGATGGGTTATCATCTTCATTTCTATATCCACCTGAAAGATTAATACCTTCTGTATTAAATTGAATTTTTCAAATTCTATTGGCTTTTGATTCAGATTCAATAGACGCTTCATCACTAAAAGCGTTAATCTGATCTAATAGATCATCTATATAACGTCTTTTTTGACCATTATTTGTGTATTCTCTAAACAACTTATCTCAACGAATATCAAAAAAATCTTTGTTTCCACTAAATCCAGAAGCAGTGTAGAAAGCGTCTCGAGCAGCAGTTGAATTTCCGTTTTTAATAGCATCTAGTACAGCTTTTTTAGCTGTTGCTAGAGTAGTTCTAGCTTTATCTGCTAATATTTTAGCTTCTGCGTCACTAATTACTTGTTTATTAGGATCATTAGGTTGTTTTGGAGTGTTTTCATCAAGTCCATAATCTTGTTTATCATAAGTTACAAAATTAATCGGAGTATCATCCGCTAACTCACCAAAACTGTTATTAGTTTCTTCTTCAGGAGGCGTATCCTTAGGTAAAGGTTTATCTGATACTGGTCTGTTGTCAGGTTTTTCAGGTTTTTTCTCTAAATTAAAATCACGATTCGAATTGTATGAATCATCTGTTCCAGTGGCATCGCTTGTTAAATCAATTTCGTTACTTCTTTTAATAAGATTAGATTTAGATTCAACTTTGCTAGTTGAATAAACTATTCCTAAGGTGCTACTAGCACTGATTATTACAGCAGTTGAACTAATAGCTGCTAGTTTAATTAGTTTACGTTTTTTGGAATTTAACATTACGATTTTATTAAGGAATTGAAGGCAGCTTACTATATACCTAATATCTATCTTTGATTTTTAATAACTAGTTAGTTGCAACTTTATTTAATGGTTTACCTATAGCGTTTAAAGATTTATCTATTTCGAATTTTTTGATTTTGAATTTTTCTAATTGTTCTGGTTTTGCTACAGTAACTTGGATATCATTTCGCTGTGATCTAACAGCATCTGTTATTTGTTGAGCTAAAAATTTAGAAGTAACAATAGCTTTTTTGAACGCATAACTATTAGAAGCATATTTAACAAAGGTTAATAAATCTTCTAACCCTTTTTTCTGAAGAGTGCTTTCATCACCCTTAAGAATTAATGTTTGTGGTTGTTGAATTTCAGTTCCGCGTCCAAAACTAATGTATTTCTTTTCATACTCAGGTTTGTATTGCATTGCAGCAGTTCATTGAGAATGGTTAAACTCATCTAAATTATAAGTTACATAAGTATTACCTTTCTCATCCGAATCGATTAATTGACCAGATAATCTTACCTTTCTCAATTCAGCATCATGAACATTTAAGTTTTTAAGATTTCTAATAATAGGAGCATCAGCAAAGTCTCAAAATACTGGTTTAGCCCCTTCTCCTTGATGATTACCTTGGAAGATTCTTTCACTTCTTCTGTTTTTAGCGATATCTAAGCCTTCTTGGACACGTTTATAATCGTCATTACGATCAAATTTTAAGGTACTAAAGATTGGCGTAGAAGCAATTGTAGCACCCTTTTCATATGGATTAAATCCACCAACGTTATAAGCTATAGTAGATGGGATAAAGTTAATGTTTTTAATCGCTAAAGGATTAATTCCTCAAAGATCAGTATTAACTGTACCAGTTGTAAACAGATTTAATTCTCGTAAGTGTCTGCCTTCTAGCCCTAATAATGAAGTTGTATCAGCACCTTCAAGGAATACAGTTAATGTTTCAACATTATCTGGTAATGATTTAATAATGTCATAAACATCTCTAGTTGTATTTTTCTTACCAACATTTTTAAGAACAACACCAATTTTCTTGTTGGGTTCTTTTTCCTTAACTTTTTTAAGGAAATTCATAAACTTAGCATAACCTTTAGAGTTATCTACATCTAAAACAAACACATTAAGATCTTGTTTGTTTTTGAAGTAATCATTGTTTCTATTTTCAGGTGTATAGTGTCTTACTTCAATACCGTCATCATTGTTAATGCCATACTCTTTGTTGTTTACAAAAGTTGAAGTAGCATCTGTCATCTTTCAACCATCAAAATGACCCGATAGAATATCTCTAGAGTTTTGAATACCTCATTTATTAGGGTCATTATTACCCAATACGCGATGTTCATTTACTTTTCTGTAGTAACGAATATACGGGTTATCATCTTCTTTTCTATAACCAAAAGCAAAGTTAGCTGACCCATCAAGATTAACATAGAATTTAATTTGTCTATTAGCCTTCGCTTCAGACATTATAAAACTATCGTTATTATATGAATTTAAAGATTCTAATAAAAGATCAATATAACGAACATCTTGACCATTTCTTTTATATGTTCTTATGAATAATTTATCTCAAATAGCGTCAAAGAAGTCTTTATTGCCATCATAACCAGTTTCTTTACGAAGGGTTTCTCTAGCTTCAACACTATTGCCACTTCTTACAGCATTTTCAAGCGCATTTTTAATTTTATTTACAGATTCACGACTTTTTGCATATACAACTCTGGCTTCTTCGTCACTTAAAACTGCTTTTGAAGGGTCGTTAGGTTGCATAGGAGCTTCTTTATCAAGACCATAATCTTCATGATCATAAGTTACATATTCAATTGGTGTATCATCGGCCAAATTACTAGGAACTTCTGGCTCTGGATCTGGTTGAGGCTCTGGTTGAGGTTCAGGTTGAGGTTGAGGTTCAGGTTCTTTAGGTAATGGTTTATCTGCAACAGGTTTATTATCTGGTTTTTTAGGCTTTTTTTCTAAATTAAAATCGCGATTCGAATTATATGAATCACTTGTACCTGCTGTGTCATTATCTAATTTAATTTCGTTGCTTCTTTTAACTAAATTAGTTCTTGATTCTGCTTTGCTTGAATTATAAATTATTCCTAATGTGCTACCTGCACCTACAACCAAAGAAGTTGCACTAAGAGCTGCTAATTTAATGATTTTTCGCTTTTTAGAATTTAACATAAGTATCTCTTTTAAAAGAAAAATCTCATTAAATAACTATAAATCTGTAAAAGATTTTAACAATCTTATAAATAAAATCTTATTAGACTTTATTATAACATTATTTTTGATTATTGTTTCTTTATAGGTTCTCCAATTGGATTTAAATTAGGATCCTTATGGAAGATTTTTGGTTGGAACTTAGCTAGTTTTTCTTCAGATACAACAATTACTTGTGGAGCTCTTCTTCAAGAGCTTGAAGCTTGTCTAATTTTTCTAGCTATCGTGTTAGATGATGTATAAACTTGTTTAAATGAATTAGCATTCATTCCGTACTTAATGAAGTTGGTTAAATCAATTGTGCTACCTTCTTCCAGTTGAGTTGCATTACCTTTTAGAACTAATGCTTTAGGAGGAGATAATTCTGTTCCTCTACCAAAATAAACATAACGATCAGGGCTAGCTGATACATATCTTAACGCTCTATCAAATTGAGAATGATTAAATTCAGATAAATTGTAAGTAACATAAGTATTACCTTTCTCATCTGAATCAAGTAATAATGGTGATAATTTAATTTCACGAAGCTCTGCATCATGAACATCTAGGTTTTCTAGAGTTCTTATAATTGGAGCATCAGAAAAGTCTCAAGCAACAGGCTTAGCACCTTCACCTTGGAACTTACCTTGGAAAATTCTTTCACTTCTTCTAGCTTTAGCAATATCTAAACCTTCTTGAACACGCTTATGATCATCGTTTCTATCAAATTTTAGACCTTCAATTATTGGTGTAGAAGCAACTTTAGAACCAACTGGATATCCACCAACATTGTAATCTAATAATGATGGAATAAAGTTAGTTTTTCTTATTGCTAAAGGGTTGATAGCTCACAATGAAGTATTAACTTGACCGGTTGTATAAATATTAAGTTCTCTTAGATTACGATCTTCTAATGCTAATAATGAAGTTGTATTAGCATTTTCAAAGAATACAGTTAATGAAGTTAAATTGCTAGGTAAGGCTTTAATAATGTCATATACATTTCTATTTGTATTGCTCTTACCAACATTTTCAAGTACAACACCTATTTCAGGGGTTGTGGTAGCTGCTTTATTAACAAAATCAATAAATTTTTGATAACCAGATGTATTATCAACATCTAATACAAAAACATTGTATTCTTTCTTGTTTTTGTAATAATCACTTTCCTTATTTTTAGGGATATAATGTCTTACTTTAATACCATCATCACGAGTAATTCCGTATTTATTATCTTTAATAAAATCGTTAGTAGTATCGTATTTAGATCATCCTTCGAAATTACCAGATAAAATGTCAGCAGGACTACCAGTTCCAAAATAAGTATCACTACCTAAAACACGATGTTTTCTAACATCTAATTGATATTTAATATAAGGGTTATCAGCTGGAGATGGGTAACCAAAAGTAACTGTTGTGTTGTTATATCAAACACTAATCATCGGAACTCTGTTAGCTTTGGCTTCAGAACGAATGAATTCATCTGATATTCCAGATAGTGATGTAAGTAAATCATCATAACCACTCAGTCTTCATTCGTTAACTGGCGGTTGCATTAATCTATCTCATCACTTGTCAAACTTTTCTTTATCATTAAATTTAATAGCGTTTCTAAACGCTTCTTTATCTTTAGCTCTCAGAGCGCTTAAAGCACCTGAAACTAGAGCTTTGCTTGATTCATATACTTTTTTCGCATCAGCTTCTGATAGTTCTATAACTTTAGAAGGATCATTAATTTGTTTAGGAGTATCTGGATCTAATTTATAGTCGATTTTGTCGTAAGTAACGTATTTGATATCAGTTGTAGCAGCAAAATTGTCATTCGGGTCGTCTGGAATCGGCGTATCGTCCGGAATGATTAATAGAGGGTCTTCTGGTTGAGGTAGTGGTTGGGGTTCAGGTTGAGGTTCAGGCTTGGGCTCTGGTTTAGGTTTTGGTTTTTCTGGTGTTGGAGCCACAGGTCTATTATCAACCGGTTTAGCTTTAGTTGGTAAATTATTATCACGATTTGAATTATACAAATCTTGCGCTTGACCACCACCATCTAAAGCGACTTTGTTTTGTCTTTTAATTAAATTGCCATCACTGTTACTAATTTTTTGGCTATAAACAATACCGATAGTACCAGTTGCAGCAATTACTAAAGAACTAGCTGATAACGATACTAATTTAATGATCTTTCTCTTTTTAGAACTTAACATTGGTTATTAAAGAAAATTAGAAAAGCTCATTAAATAACTATAAATCTTGTAATAAATACTATTATAAATATAAAACCTAATCAAGTCAATAAATAAACACGATACAAAGGTTACTGTGTTAATTTGTTGTATTGGTTTTCGATTTGTCTAAAAATTCTTGTTTTTTTATTAGCTTGATCATAATCAAAAATAATTAGGTGATTGAATACTTCAGGGAAATTAATGTTTAATACTTTTGAATAATCAGTAATTGGATGGAATTTTTTAGAATTTTGTTCGAAAATATTAATTCCTAAAGAATTGGTGGTTCTTGAATAAAAAGTTTTGTCTTTATAACTTTCTTTAACTACAAAGTATTGATTATCATCAATAATTTGTTTAAGCTTGTTATAGAATTCTTCTCGTCTTAATTGGTCATCAAATGATCAAATGATAAAACGATTTTCAACAAAGTAATTCTTTAATAAACTCTTAAGAATATGGTCTTGAGTTTTTGATCATTGTTGGAACAAGAATGAGTTGAAATAATCATCTGTTAAATATTTATATTGATTAAGATCAACTTTGTTAATGTCGTTGTTAATTAACAACGCATCAAACAGTTGCTCCATGATGTCAAAACCTAAAAAATCAAATTTACCTTCTTTTATAAGGTCAATCATTCTTTTAAGTGATAAAGCAATTGTTCTTTCTAAAGCAACACTCTTGTGATTGTTATAAACAGACTTATACATGTGATAACGTCCGATTAACAAACTTTCAATTGTGGTTATAGCTTTCTTTTCATAACCAACTTGTTTAGATTTAGGATCAAAAACAATTCATCGGTCTAAGAGTTTTGAGTCGATCGTTCCATAAGTAGCGCCAGTGTAATATGAGTCTCTTTTAAGATAATCAATTCGATCTGCATCTAATTCTGATGAAATCAATTGTTGCATTCACATTGGTCGTTTTTTTAACATCGGATTTTTCTTATCGATTAGACCAGCAACATCTTCTGGGACTATATCATTCTCCTTAAGAATATGATAGATTTCTCCGTGCTTATTTAAGATTTGTTTAGCAGTCATCACTTCATGGTTAAAACGTTCTTGACCATCGTCAATACAGTTATTCATATAAAATTCAAAACCATGTGAATGAGGTCCGTGACCTAAGTCATGTAATAACCCCGCACACATCAATGTCTGTTTGTCATAATCACTTACTTTCTTGAATGTCGGATTATTCATCATTCTTCTAATAAGTTCATAAACGCCAAGACAATGAGAATATCTTGTATGAGAAGCGCCAGGGAAAAGATTGCTAGACAACCCTAGTTGTTGCAATCTTTTTAATCTTAAGAATTCGCTTGTTTTTATCAAACGGTGCATTCAAGCTGTTTCATTTTTAAAAATGATTTCACTATGAATAGGATCCTTGATAAAGAATGAACGGTTAGCTTTATTTTCCATCACTTAAATATTCGATCGCACGATCAAGATTTTCTATAACTTTATTCTTGTCATATAAAGCTATAATTTTATTCAATTCAGGTCCGTGTTTTTTATTAGATATAACAATTCTAATTGGCATATAAAGATTTTTGCCACCTAGTGGTTTTTCTAATTCAACATCCTGTAATTTAGTTTGTTTAGATAACCAACTAATAATTTCTTTAATTGTATCTTCGTTTATTGTTTCTAATGCTTCGTATTTTTCTTTGAATGTTAAAAATAACGCTTTGAAATTTTTATTAGATTTTAAGAATTCTAAATCATCTTTGTCTAGGTTATCAAATGAAACGCATGGAACAAAGTTTTCTTTAATTAAATCATTAATTTCACGACCATATTTCAATTGATTTTTAAACATTAAAGAGATTTCTGTTACGCGGTTTTTAATCTCTTCATATTCATTAAGGTCAACATATGGTTTGATAAAAGCTAAATACATTACTTCATCCATTGTTTTAATGTATTCAGAAGATATTCAATTTAGTTTTTTAATATCAAAGAAAGAAGGAGCAGCACTTAGGTTTTTAATTGTAAACGCTTTAATCAAACTAGGTAGATTTAGGATCTCAATATTGTCTGGATGCGATCATCCTAATAAAGCAATAAAATTAACCAAAGCTTCAGATAAATAACCTTTTTCTCTAAAACCTTCAATAAACTGTTCAACACCTAAATTTCTTTTAGATAACTTTTTACCAGTTTCATCAACAATAATCGATAAGTGACCATATACGAATTCATCTTTAAACCCTAAAGCTTCTTTAATCGCTAACTGGTAAGGTGTATTTGATATATGTTCTTCACCTCTTAAGATATGAGATATTTTCATATCATGATCATCGATTACAACCGCAAAGTTATATGTTGATATTCCGTTTGATTTAAGAATAACAGGATCGCTCATTGAGCTAGTGTTAAAGATTAAATCCCCTCGAATCAAATCTGATCATGAGTATTCTTTGTTGTCTTGTAATCTTAATCTAATTGTAAATGGAATATTAGCATCTAATTTTTTTTGAATCTCATCAGATGTAAGATTTAGGCATTTTCTAGAATAAATCGGTGTCTTTTGTTGACTTAATAATGCTTCACGACTTTTTTGCAATTCTTCAGATGTACAAAAACAGCGATAAGCTTTATTTTCTTCTAGAAGCTGATAAGCATATTTTTTATAAACATCAAATTTTTCAGATTGACGATAAGGACCATTTTCAGTTGGGTTTCAAATCGATTCATCTGCAAATATATTTAATCACTTTAAGTTATAAAGTTGATTCTCAGCACCACCTTCTACATTACGTTCAACATCTGTATCTTCGATACGTACGATAAATTCACCATTGTTATGTTTGGCGAATAAATAATTAAATAGCGCTGTTCTAGCACCACCAATATGGAAATAACCTGTTGGAGATGGTGCGTATCTTGTTCTAATTTTAGACATATAATCTATATAATTTTAATAAAAAAGCTAATTATTAAGCTGTTGGATTAGAAATAAATTAATTAAATTTTTAACTAACGAATATATCGTTAAAGGTCCGATGCCACCAGGAACTGGAGTCCCATATGAGGCCACTTGCTTGATTTTTTCATAATCAAAATCACCACAAACGATCTGCTTGTTTTGTTTTAGATCAAAATATTTATCAATACCAATATCAATAAATATTATGCCTTTTTTAAATTCATAGTCTTTTAAAAGCTTAGCTTTACCGACAGCAGATATTACGATATCAGCTGTTTTTGTTTTGCTTACTAACTCATGACTATTCTCTTTAGTAACCAATTCAAAACTAATGTTGTGTTCATTAAAATAATCAATTATTGGTTGGTTTGAAGTAATACCATTACCAACCAATAATATTTTTTTATCAATAAAACTTAAGTTATATTCTTCAAACAATTCAAGTACTGCATTTAATACGCATGGAATAACTTTAGTTTTTTGTAAATCATTAAACTTTTTATATAAAAAAGCATCAACATCTAAATGGATTGGAATACTATCAATAATCTTATCAGTGTTAAGTGTTTGTTTAATTGGTAATTGAACTAGAACACCATTAGGTGAGTATTGTTTGATTTTTTCATCCATTTTAATAATGAAAAAATCTGTATCGTTAATATCTGATAAATCATATACTTCTGTTTGAATGTTTAATGATTCACAGTATTTAACTTTATTGCGAACATAGATTTTTGATGCATCTGATGGGTCACTAACAATTATTAGTAACTTAATTTTGTTGTTAGCCACTTGTGTAGCTAACTTATTTTTTAATTTAAGAGATAATTGCGTTCCATCTAGTTTTATAAACATAATTAGTCTTTTTTAATAATTAAATCGTAATCATCACCATAGAAGAACATCTCTGAGAAGTTCTTGTTATATATTGATTTAGATGGTTCTAGTTTATGTCTTATTTCTTCTCTAGTTAAACCTTTAGTTTTAGATGTTTGATATAACTTGATAGACATCAAGAAAATCTTAATATTGTTAAAAACATAAAAATAATTTTTCTTGTTTCTAAATCTAGGGAATACTCATTGGGTTAAGATGAATCCTAAGATACCACCAGCTAAAAATAAAGCTGAAGTTACAATTGATGTTGCAAATTTAAAGTTGCTATCTCTTTGGGTTTCAATAATTAATCTAACGATACCTGTAGAAAAGAAGTACAACATACATCTTCCACCAGTTCTAAGGTTCTTAACAAAATCAAGTAAGAATACTATTACTACAAAGGCAATTACGTTACAAAAAGATTCGATTAAAAAAATCGGAATTCTAAAAAGCGTTACTCCATTTTCAGTAATAAACATGTGATCAAAAACACCAGGCATTAACACTTTTAAGAAACCTCATTTACTTAGCGCTTCTTCAGCTGTTAGACCTAGTCCATAAACTTCATGATTAAAAAAATTACCTCATCGACCAATTGCTTGACCTAGCAATATTGTAGGAATAATCGCATCAGCATACACTCACATACTAGTTTGCTTATAAAAAGTTTTGGTTATCAAATTATGATTTTCATAAACTAAATAGCATTTTTTTGTGTAATATTTAGGTTTTCTTAAGACAAGGAAGAAGAAGATAATACCCGTAGTTAAAGTAAATATAACTCCACCTTGAATGGCTAGCCCTCCTTGGTGGATAGCAAAAAACGGCGTAACACCAAACTTAGAATCACCTATAACAAAAGATCATATTCTAGCACCAAATACAATCGAAATAATCCCAATAAATACATAATAAAAATAAGGATTATCATCAACTTTGTATTTATATTTAAGTCTTAAGATTCCAGCAATTATAGCCACTAATATCCCTGTAGCATACAAAATACCATAGTATCTTACATCAAAAGATCCTATTGAAAATGCTACTCCAAAACTATCACTAACCGTGTGGTTTGCAGAAGGTGTATACATATTAGTTAATTATTTTTTACCTCGCATAATTTCATCAAATCTAGCTACGAAATCATCACCAGAATTGTATTGTCAATCTCTTTTAAGTTTTAAATCGATTACAGCACTTTCGACTAATTCGCTAATTTTTCTACCAGAACTAATCGGCAAAACATAATGAGGAATTTTAATATTTTCAATAACTTTATAATGGGTTTTTTGACCGATTCGTTCAAAATTAAAGTTTTGGTCGTTTTTTATATTAATTAATTCTATGATAACCGAAATATTTGCTGATGGTTTAATTTTTTCAATTCCATACATTTTGGTCACATTAAGAATACCGATACCTCTAACCTCAATAAATTGACGATTAACATCAGTGGGTTTACCAATTAAATGATCGCCAATTCTAGCGATATCCACAGCATCGTCAGCTATAAACAAACAATTCTTGCGAATCATTTCCATAGCTACCTCAGATTTACCTATCCCAGATTCACCAGTTATTAAAACACCTTCACCATATACTTCAATTAATACGCCATGGTATGTTTTGAATTTAGCCAGTTGCTCTGATATATAAAGCCCGATTGAGATGCTGATTTCAGTTGAAAACATATCAGAAGCTAGAATGGGGATTTGTTGTTCAATATTACATTCTGTTAAAAAACTAGAATCCAAGAATGATTTAGTTAATATTACCATTGGAGGTTTTAGTTCAAGAATTTTTGTAACCCTTTTTCTTCTTTCATCAACCGTTAAAGAAGATAAGTATTTGAATTCTCGATTCCCAAAAACAATTACATTATTAATATGATCTGATTCAAATAGATCAACTAATTCAAATGTTGCCCGTGATAACCCTGGTTTGGATATTGTTCGATCTAGATTTTTTTCACCATCTAATAATTTTAATAAAACTTCGAACTTTTCGTATATATTTCTTACTGTAAAACTCAAAATTAAAACCTGTTTTTTATTAATTAATTATATTTTTAAATCTTTAATTTAAATATTTTCTGTTTAAGTTTTATTGATTCAATTAATGATAAGAATATTAAAATATATATGATATGTTTGCTTGCAGTTTTGATTTTAGTGCTTGAAAAACTTGGGAGTACCAACGAAAATATTCTGCATTTGATTTTATTTTTAATCTCATTTGTTTGATATTATTTTCGATTTTCGTTTCTTTCCCTTGACTTTTAAGAAAACCTGACGATACACCTAATATCGGTTTGCACTCACCTGTTTTTTGGATCGGGATTAGTGCTTCAATTTTATTTGGAAGTGTGATTATTATTAATTACATTTTTTCAATCATAAACTTAAGTAAAATTAATAAGGAATACATTAAAGCTAAAAGACTTAACATCGAAAATGATAAGGATCTTAAAAGATTATTTAATGTAATTCAATATGCTTGATGATTCTTTTTCATTTTTATCGCACTAAATAAAAGATTGAAAGAACCTTATCTTAACCTATTAATATGATCAGTTTTGCGAGCTGAAATTATTTTTATTAATCAGATTGAAGAAAAATATATTGTTAAAAATAACCCTAAGAAAAAGTATCTGGAAATAAAAGCTCAAAATATCAGAACTAGTGATATTCTTAATGATATACGTGAAGAATTTAAAAAACTTAATAAAACAGCTGAAATTGATCAAGTAAGAGTTTATAAACTATCGCAAAAAACACAAAATGCTTTAGTGATTTATGACCCTAATCAAAATCAAGAAAACCAAGCAAGAAATTCGGTAAAATCCCTGACTGGGAATGTTAATCCTGATTATAATAACTTAAGAACTAATAATTCTGGTGGAGCAAGAAATAACCAAAATAATAAAAATACGCAAAATCAGCGATATAATAATTACTCAAATGATCAATATCACAGTAATGATCAAAGAGGTTATTACAACAACCAAAATAATGGATCAGGATATCGCCCTAAACCGATGGTTAATATGGTTGAAAAAAGAAAAATGCCTAATGCATATTAGGTTTAAATAAATTAAAAGCGTTATTAAATATGAGTTGTTGAACTTGTTCAAAACTCATATTTTTTAATTCTGCAATCTTTTCAATTGTGTATTTTAAATACAATGAATTATTTTCTTTACCTCTGAAAGGATGAGGTGTTAAATAAGGAGCATCGGTTTCTACCAATAATTCATCATTTTTAATTAACGGGATTACTTCTTGCAAAGCCTTTGCGTTTTTGAATGTAACAATACCTGGGATTGAGTAATATTTCTTTATATTTTTCAATAAATTTTCGATTAAGTTAAATGTTTTTAAATCTTGAGAAAAGCAATGAAAAATGATAGGAACTAATACTTGTTTAGCGTTTAAATAATCAACAATTTCTTGATGAGCATTTCTAATGTGAAGCATTAATGGTTTTTTATATTTATTAGCTAATTCTAAATGCATATCCAAGAATTCGTATTGTAACTCTTTGTATTCGTCTGTGTAATAAAAATCTAAACCACATTCACCTATAGCTACAATTTTGTTGTTAGGTTTTGATAGCAGTTCTTCGAACTTCATTTTAACGACATTAATGTCGTGTTTTTGAACATCATTAGGATGAATAGCTAAACAAGCAGAACAATTAGGATATTTCTTAGCTATTTGATCAGCTAATACACTATCCTCTAAGCAAGTACCAACAACATTGATATAAATGTGTTCATTATCAAAATCTTTTATTAATTTATCTGATTTATCGAATAATTCTGGTGAGTTTACATGACAGTGTGTGTCGTATGATTTATATTTCATGATTATTTACCTAGACAAAAGTTTTTAAATATTTCATCAATCAAATTGTAATCTTCGTATTCAGATAATACTTTTAATAATGCGTTATTAGCTTCATTTAAGTGTTGAATCACAATATCGTGAAACTGACTTTTATCTTCTAATATTAAATTAATATTGTAAAGTGCTGTTTGCAGTAAATTAATTTGTCATTCTTGTTGAAACATACTGTCCTGTTTGTTTTCATCATTAAAAATTGCTAAGCATTTTTCTTGTAAATAATCGGTTAAATCGCTTATTTCATCATTTTTAGCACTTATTTTTATTTTTACTTCACCAGTGTATTGGGTAGGATCAAATTGATCTGCCTTATTACCAACAAGAACAAATTCTTTTTTGTTTTTAATTAAATACTTATAAATATCTGTTTTGTTGTACTTTTCATAATCTTTTAAATCCAAAACATAAATCACAAAATCAGATTTATCAATCATTTCATAACTCTTAGTTATTCCTATTTGTTCTATTTTATCGTTACTTTTTCTGATTCCTGCTGTATCAATAAGATTTATTATTAATTGATTGTTTAAGATTATTTGTCCTTCAACTACATCCCTGGTTGTACCCGGGATATTTGTTACTATTGATTTTTGTTCTTTTAAAAAAGCGTTTAATAATGAAGATTTTCCTGCATTTGGTTCGCCTACTATCGCTACATTTATACCTTCAGAATTTTTTCTTAAATTAATAGATTTATTAACTATTCTTGTTAGTTTTTGCCGTATATTTTCTAAATTTCTAAATTCTTCAATTAATTCTTTTTTCTCATCTTCGTACTCAGGATAATCAATAGCTATTTCTACTAAACCTATTAATTTAAAAATCTCTAATTGAATACTTTTTATATCTTTAGAAAATGATCCACTTAAAGCATTAATACTGGCTGAATGACTTAATGAATTTTTAGAAAAAATTAAATCATGAATTGCTGTTGCCTGATTTAGATCTATCTTTTTATTAAGATAACTTCTTTTAGAAAATTCTCCTTTTTGAGCTAGGTGCAATCCATGTTTATTTAACAATCCCATTATTTTGTTAACAACAAAAATACCACCATGACAGTTTATTTCAATAGAATCTTCTCCTGTAAAACTTTTAGGAGCTACAAACTTCATTAATAAGACATCATCAATAATTTGATTACTATCTATAATCTTGGCATGTTGAATTTTATAACCTTCTTTGGTTATTTCTTTGTTTGTAATCTTATTAATAACTTCATATGTATCAGGGCCTGAAACTCTTATAACTTGAATCGCGCTATTATATGGTGCTGTCGCTAATGCATATATTGTCTCGTATTTTTTCATCACTATTTAATCAAGAATGCTTAACAAAATTGCGTTCTTAGAAAGATTTAAATTTAAGTTATCTAAAATTGGTATTAATTTATTTTTTTTATTAAAATCACCGGTAAATATTAAATAATTTAATATCAAACTAATTTCGTAATAATCCAATTTTTCGAACAAATTTCTGATCTTCATTATATGATCAAAATTCTTGTTTTTGATATCTAATAAATTTATTAAATCAAGTAATTTATAAATATCTTTAAAAGATTCATATTCTAAAATATCATCATAACTATAAAAAATTGATTTGATAATTTTTAGTTCTTTAGGTTTATAGTTATTTTTAAATTGAACTTTTTCGTTATAAGTTTTTGTTGAATATCTAACACATCTACTAACAATTGTATCTAAGATGCCGTATGGCTTTCTGGTAGTTAAAATCCCTATGGTATTGTCTTTTGGTTCTTCTAGAAACTTAAGCAAAGAATTTAATGATTCTTTGTTTGCTTTTTCTATTTGGTTAATGATATAAATTTTTAATCCTCTATTTTCTAGAGCAGTATCACTAAATTTATTCTGGATATTTATAACATCCTGTTTTTTAATAATGTTATTTTTAGGATAGACCTTGATTAAATCATAGTATCCATTATTAATGATTTTTAAACATCATTTACATTTTTTACATGGTTTATTTTCTTCTAAACAAATAATATTAATCAAATATTGTTGTAGATATTTTTCTAAATAGCACCCTTTATTTTCATATAAAAGAACTGGTGTATATTTGTTAGTTAGATCCATGATTTTTAACAAAAGAAGTAATTATATTTAAAGCTTGTTGATAAACTTGATCTAAATCAAGTGAAGCATTAATTACTTTAATATTATGGTTATTTTTGTAAATATCTAAATAAGCATTTCTTACTTTATGAACTCGTTCTTGCGTATATGTATCTAAGTGATTCATTGTGCTACGTTGAGATATTCTTTTAGATGCTATTTCAGGTTCAACATCAAATATTAGGGTTAGATCAGGTTCTAATCCATAAACAACAATTTTATTGATTTCTTTAACTTTTTCATAACCTGCACCTTTTATTTGACCTTGATAGATTCAAGATGACATTACAAAACGATCGCAAATAACGATCTTATTTTCGTTAAGTGCAGGGATAATTTTCTTTTTAATATGTTCATTTCTAGAAGCACTAAATAATAACGCTTCTGTTAATGGATCGGAATTTGATAGATTCATAATCAATTCACGAATTGGTTCAGATGCTTCACACCCTCCAGGTTCACGTGAATAGATTATTGGTTGAGAATCTATTGAAGAATACTCTTCAGACATTCTTTTTATAAAAGAACTCTTACCAGAGCCGTCAACTCCCTCAATAACAATAAATACCCCTTTGTTTTTCATGTCTATCTATTTACTATATCTTTTTTTATTTTATATATTCTCTATTATCAAAATATTTTAATAAAGCTTTTGGAATCTTAATTGACCCGTCTTTTTGTTGATAGTTTTCAACAATAGCAACAAATAAGCGATCATGAGCTAATGCGCTAGCATTAAGCGTGTGTACATAACGGTTCTTTTTAGATATCGAATCTTTGAATTTAATATTAGCTCTACGAGCTTGGAAATCACCACAATTAGATATAGAAGAGATTTCACGATATTTATTTTCAGAAGGAATTCATACCTCTAAATCATATGTTTTAACAGCGCTAAAACCCATGTCACCAGTACATAAAACAATTCTTCTATAAGGTAATTCTAATAGTTCTAAAATCTTTTCAGCATCACGAGCCATTTCTTCATGTTCTTGTTTAGAGCTAGAAGGATGAACTATTTTTACTAATTCAGTTTTATAGAATTGGTGTTGACGAATCAAACCTTTAGTATCTTTACCAGCACTCCCAGCTTCAGATCTGAAACAAGCAGTAGAAGCAGTGTAATATTTAGGTAAATCAGCTTCGTTAAGAATTTCATTTCTGTGAAGATTTACTAATTGAACTTCTGCTGTTGATGCTAAATAATAATTAGTACCTTTTAACTCAAAAACATCTTCAACAAATTTAGGGAATTGTCCTGAGCCGTAATAAGAATCTTTATTAACAATTACAGGTGGTAGGTATTCTTCGTATTTATCCGAATTAACATCTAAACAAAATTGTTGAATTGCACGCATTAATCTAGCGCCATCTTTTTTGTAGATTGAAAAACGAGATCCTGTGATTTTAGCAGCTACATCTAGTGAGATAATATCTAATTTAGTAGCTATCTCATAGTGAGCTAAGGGTTTGAAATCAAAAACAGTTGGTTTTTTTGATTTATATACTTCCTTATTTTCATTTTCATCTTTACCAATCGGAACATCATCAGTTGGTAAATTCGGTATTCTTTCGTAAATATAATCAAATTGTTCTTTTACTTCATTATATTTAGCTTCATTCTTTTCTAATTCAACACGTAGGTTTGCACCTTCTTGAATTAGTTTTTTTCTTTCAGAATCTGATTCTGCAGTAGCTACTTTTTTTGCGTTTAAATTCTTTTGTTCGTTGATCTTTTCGATTGATTTAAGTAATGTACTTAATTGTTTTTCTAAACGCAAGAATTCGTCGTATCAATCTAAATTAAAAGATCTGCTTTTAAGCTGTTCTCTAATCTCCTTTGAGTTAGTTTTTAAGAGATTTTTGTCTAGCATAATGTTTAATACCTAATTATTATTTTGTAGTTTTTTTATTCTTCATTAGAACCATCGTTTTGTTCGTTGTTTTCTTCATTAGTATTTGATGATTCAGTGTTATCTAATGAATTGTTTTCTTCTTGTTGAGATGGATTAGAAGTTGGTGTTTGCGATTCATCTTCTTCAACATCAAAGATTGCTACAGATTGAAGAGTTTCTTTTTCATTCAATGAAATTAATTTAACGCCTGAAGTGTTTCTTCCTTGTTCTGAAACTTCTGCTAATGGAACTCTTACAATCTTACCTGTTGATGAGATCATTAATAATTCTTCATTACCATTTACTAATTGTGTATTGATTATATTACCAGTCTTAGGAGTTACTTTTATTGTAATAACACCTTTTGAACCTCTGTTAGTCATACGGTATTCTTGGCGATCAGTCATCTTACCAACACCGTTTTCACAAACTGCAAGCAATAAATTACCTTGATTAGATGACGATAAACCAATAACTTCATCTTTAGGATCTTTGAATTTAACCCCGATCACACCTTGAGCAGCTCGACCCATTGATCTAACAGTATCTTCTTTAAATCTTACTAATAATCCTGATGAAACACCTAAATAAATTTCTTCATCACCTGAAGTTTTAATTACTTTAAATAAGCTATCATTTTCAGTTAAAGTGATAGCAATCTTCCCATTATTTTGAATACGCGAGAATTCTGAAGCTTGAACTCTTTTAACTGTACCTTTTTTAGTTGAGAAGAAGAAATAACCACTATCATAATCATTAGTTGATAATAATGACATTAGTTTTTCATCTTTTTCAATGCTAATTAAGTTAATCGCAGGAATTCCTTTAGAAGTTCTAGAACCTACTGGAACTTGATGTGCTCTGATACGATAAACCTTACCATAATTCGTAAAGAATAATAAATCTGAGTGAGTTGAACATACGATTAATGATTCAACGTCATCGTCCTCGTAAGTGTTCATACCTTTGACACCAACACCACCACGGTGCTGTAGTTTATAAGCACTTATCGGTATTCTTTTTAGATAACCTTTAGATGATCTAGTAATAACTACAGTTTCAACCGGAATTAGTTGTTCATTGTCAATAGTTGAATTTAAACCATAACAAATCTTGGTTCTTCTTTCGTCACCAAATTTGTTATCAATTTCATCTAATTGTTCAATAATAATCTGAATTCTTCTTTCTTTACTTTGTAAGATTTCTTCAAGATTTTTAATTAATTCTCGTAACTTCTCTAATTCTTTTTGTAAGTTTTCACGTTCAAGACCACTTAGACTTCTTAAACGCATATCAAGAATAGCTTTAGCTTGTAACTCACTTAGTTCATACTTAGATATTAAAGTTGTCTTAGCATCTTCATTATCTTTAGCATTTTTAATAATTTCTATAACATCGTCAATATTGTTAGTAGCAATCACTAAACCTTCTACAATATGAGCTGAAGCTTGCGCTTTTTTCAATTCGTAGCTTGTTTTTCTTAGTAAAATTTCGAATTGATGATCAATGTAAATTTGTAATGCTTCTTTTAAATTAAGAACCTTAGGTTGGTTATTAACTAAAGCAAGCATTGCAACCGAAAAGTTTGTTTGTAATTGTGTAGATTTGTAAAGTTGATTTAATAAAACTTCTGGTATAACATCACGTTTTGTTTCAATAACAATGCGAATACCATCACGGTTAGATTCATCACGTAAATCTGCAATTCCTTGGATTTGTTCAGTTTTAACTAAATCAGCAATCTTGTTAATAAGATTTGCCTTATTAACCATATAAGGAATTTCTGTAATAATAATGTTGTTTTTATTATTTGATAATTCTTCTATTTCTGATTTAGCACGAACTGAAACAGAACCTCTACCGGTATTGAAGTATTCATTAATTCCAGCTTCACCTAAGATCTCAGCAGCTGTTGGAAAATCTGGTCCTTTAACAAATTGTTTAAGATCTTCAATAGTTGCATCTTCATTCGTTAATAAATACTTAATCCCACCAATTAATTCACTTAAGTTGTGAGGCGGAATGTTAGTTGCCATCCCTACAGCAATCCCGCTTGAACCGTTAGCTAACAAGTTTGGAAATAATGAAGGTAAAACTGTCGGTTCTTGTTCTGAAGCGTCATAGTTATCAACAAAATCAACTGTTTCCTTATCAATGTTACGTAACATTTCAGCTGATATTTTTGATAATCTAGCTTCAGTATATCTCATAGCCGCTGCGCTATCACCATCGATCGAACCAAAGTTACCGTGCCCGTCAATTAGCATATAACGCAATGAGAATGGTTGCGCCATACGAACCATTGTTTCATAAATAGCGCTGTCACCATGAGGGTGATATTTCCCCATAACATGCCCTACGATTTGAGCTGATTTTCTATACGGTTTGTCGTGAGTTAAACCTGAAGTGTATGCCCCATATAAAACTCTACGGTGAACTGGTTTTAATCCGTCACGAGAATCTGGTAAAGCTCTGGAAACAATAACAGACATGGCATATTCCATGAATGATGTTTCAAGTTCTTTGGTTATTGATGCTTCTTTTACTACTGTTTTATCTAACAGTTGTTTTATATTATTTTTGTCGTTATGATTCATTGATTAAACCTAAGTAATTCTAAAAATCAATATTCTTAACTAATTTAGCATTCTTCTCGATGAAATCACGACGTGGCGAAACTTCATCACCCATAAGTAATGAGAATGTTTTATCAGCGTTAGCAGCGTCATTAATAGAAACTTTTAATAAAGTTCTTCTTTCAGGATCCATGGTTGTTTCTCACAATTGAATATCATCCATTTCCCCAAGCCCTTTATAACGTTGTAATTCATAACGAGCATTCGGGTTTTCTTTCTTTCATTGATCTAATTGTGCGTCCGAATAAATGTATTTATTATTCTTACCTTGACTAATACGGTACAACGGAGGTTGCGCGATATATACGTGTCCTTTTTCAATTAAAGGATACATGTGTCTGAAGAAGAATGTTAACAACAAGATACGAATGTGAGCGCCATCGACATCTGCATCGGTCATTATGATGATTTTGTTATAACGAATTTTTTCAAGAGAAAACTCGGGATTTACACCAGCACCGATTGCTGTAATTAATGTTCTAATTTCTTCGTTTTTAAAGATCTTTTCGTGGTTCGCTTTTTCAACATTTAGAACCTTACCTCTAAGTGGTAAGATTGCTTGGTAAAAACGATCACGACCAGATTTAGCTGAACCACCAGCCGAATCCCCTTCGACTATGTATAGTTCAGATATTTCCATATCCTTTGTTGTACAGTCAGCTAACTTACCTGGTAAAGAAGCTGATTCAAAAGGAGATTTACGAGCTGATTCTAAGGCTGCTTCTGAACGTTTTCTTGAAAACATTGCCGAAACTGCTTTAGATGTTATTATTGATGCTTCTTCTGGATTTTCTAAAAAGAATCTTTCTAATAATTCGGAAACTACTGTATTAGTAAATTCTCTTACTTCAGTGTTTCCTAAACGATCTTTAGTTTGACCTTGGTATTGCGGCTCTGAGTGTTTTATCGAGATAATTGCTGTTAAACCTTCGACAATATCTTCTTTTGAAATCTTACCATCAGTTTCCTTGATAAATTTCTTTTCTAAAGCGTAACGATTAATGATTTTATAAAGAGCGTTTCTAAACCCTTCTTCGTGGGTGCCGCCTTGGTTTGTGTGAATATTGTTACAGAACGAATATGTTGAATTGAAATAACCATTTGTGTATTGAAAAGCTACTTCTAATAACATTGTTACTTCTAAATTTCTTTTAGGTAAAGTAACCTTAGTTTTTTGCTCTCCATAAATGATTTGAGGAATAATTGGCTCTTTAGATGCATTTAAATACTCAACGTATTGTTTGATTCCACCTTCATATAATCATTCTTGGTTATTTTTCTTATCTGATCTTTCATCATTAAAGATGAATTTAATACCTTTATTTAAGAATGCTAATTGTTGCATTCTGTCAGATATTACAACTTCATCAAATTCGAATTGTTCCATAACGCTAAAATCAGGAACAAACTGAATTCTTGTTCCTTGTTTTTTATCATCTGAACCAATTTCTTTAAGCGAATCTAATGGAATTCCACCATCCTTAAATTCCATAAAATGAATTTTATTTTCACGGTTTACTCAAACTTTGAATGAAGAGCTTAAAGCATTAACTACAGAAGCACCTACCCCATGAAGACCACCTGACATTGAGTAAGAATCACTATTAAACTTACCACCGGCATGCAGAATTGTTAAAACGGTTTCTACTGTAGATTTTCTTGTCTTTTCGTGAATGTCGATCGGAATACCACGACCATCATCTTCTACTTCTACTAAGTAGTTATCCTTCAATGTAAGTTTAACGGTTGTACCAAAGCCTGCCATCATTTCATCAACAGCATTGTCAATGATTTCTCAAATCATATGATGCAGACCTTTCTGGTCTGTAGAACCAATGTACATACCAGGTCTTTTTCGAACAGCTTCTAATCCTTCAAGGATCGTAATATTCTCAGAGCTATATTCGTCTTTTTTTATGTCGCTCACTTTTTGCTATCTCCTAGCTAAAACACATAAATATTACACATAAAATAAAAGAATATTACTTTTAATTGAAAATCATCATTAAAAGTAATCTATATTTTGTGAGTAAAGTTATCCATTTTTTAAATTATAAAAAAGGTGAATTTTACCTAAATCCAGACCCTTTCATAATATGCTATATTATACCATATGGCAAACTTAACTATTGAACTGGTAGGTTTTGTAATTAAAGATTTTGGTGTTAGGATTTTTGTTATTTTCACTAGGCACTAAGAATCATAAACTGGTTTTTTCGTTGTTTAAAATACTCGAGAAAATCTTTAATCGTTTTTCAACTCTAGGCACAACTTTGAAGTGAACAATTAAGTCACCTTGTCATCCAAGTGCAACGTTACCTTTTCCAAAGAATTCTGATACGTCACCTGTCTTAGTGTTAGGTGGAACTAAGAAAGCATAGTTTCTAAGTTCTTCATGTCAAATTTCATAACTTCGGTTTCTATTAATAACTTTAATTTTGATCGGGATATTAACAGTACGTTGGTTATTAATTTCATCTTGAGTTACTTCGATGATCGCTTCAATGTTGAAGTATTTTTTCAAGATTAATCATGAACTGAAGTCATAGCGATGTTTTAGATAATCGATCAATTCGTTTTTAGTAACGTTGTACTTAATAACATCTTGGCGATTCATCAATCTCGTAACAAGATTATTAGGAATACTAAAGCTATTATCTAGTTCAAAGAAAGAACAAGATATATCGTAATCTAAAAATGCACCTAATCCGTCAATCGAAATGTTGTCAAACTTATTGTATTTTTGATACTCTTCGTAATAAAAGTTTGAAGGATTGAAATCTCATTGCTGAGTTAAGCTAATATTTTTAGTGAAATTCTCGTGTCATATTTCAGCACCCGAATATTCGTAAGTAATACCGTCAGATGAAAATTCAAAAGTCTTAGAATTTTCGTTTTCTAACATCAAGTCGTATTTTTCACGTTGTTCAGCGTCTGAAAGAATAGAGTATGCATTGTTTATTTGAACAAATTTATCATGCCCGTCTTTGTTGATATCAGGATGGTATTTTTTTGCTAATCTTTTGTAAGAGGATTTTATCTCACTTAATGTTGCGTTTTCGCTGACTTCTAACAATTCGTATAATGTCATATTTTAATTTGTTGATGAAGGGGCTAAAACCTGTATAAACTTAAGTTTAAATTGTTCATTATTTTTTTCATAAACTTTAAGTATATGAGCAGATATAGCAGGTTGTAAGAATAGTTCAAAAACTATATCTTTAGATTCAAATGATTTGATGTGGTCGTTCAAGAAGAAAGGGTTGATGTTTATATCGATGCTTTCACCTTGAAACTGATTAATATCGATTTCTGAATTATATGAAGCAATATCTAAAGACTTAGTTGATATCTTTAAAACGTTTTTAGTGATTTCGAAATTTGCTTCAACGTTATTCTTACCTTGATCTGATAAAGATAATACCCCAGTTAATGAATGAAGTTCGTTACTAATAAGATCTTTATCCACAACAAAGCTACAGCAAGTTTCACCAGAATTTAAGATTCTCTTGAATTCAGGGTATGGTTCGTTTTGAATTCTTAAGTATAAAACGAATCTGCCATTAGTTAATACAACCTTATCACTCTTGCTATTTATTTTCAACAGTAGTTCATCTTTTTCTTTCAAGAATGAAGCCACGTAAGAAAGAGATGATGCGTTAATTGAAAAATTGAATTTAGTTTCTTGGGCATCAGCCGTATTACCAACTTTGTAATAACAAGAAGATAGTTTGATTGTGTCAGATCCTGTAATTCATATATTCATATCTTCAGGATCTTTTTGGAAGTTAATAGCTGCGCTTATTGAGTTCTTGTTGGTTTGGATAGATGTTGAGTGCATCACCTTCTTGATGCTCTTAGCGAATAAGAAACTGTCAATATCGATAACGCTAAATTTAGAATCATCTATTTCAATGTCCGGATAAGATACATCCTCTTCTAGACTTAATGAGGTTTGTGTTTTAGCGTACTTGATAATTAACTGATTATCTAGCTTAGCAAAAGTTACAGTATCTGAAGTAATCGATTGAATAACGGTAGATAACTTTTTGGCATTGATAATAAATTCACCTTCCTCTTCAACATCAATGTCATCCTCAATTTTGTAGATAGAAGATACCTGACCATTACTTGAGTAAATCTTACAACCCTTGCTATTAACTTTAATAAGCAAGTTTTTTAAAACAAGATCTAGGTTGTTGTCTGAAGCAAAGTTACTTGAAAACTTAATTGCCTCTAAAAAAGAATTTTTGTTTGTAAAGAATTTCATTTCTTATATTTTACTTTTTAAATTTTTATTATTAGCTTTGCGAATTGTGGATAAGTCTGTGGATAATCCACTATTTTTTCTGCTTATTTTAGCTACATTAAAATATAAATATTTTAATGTAATTATACTAGCTTTTTTTGAAAAATTCAAGTATTATATATAAGTAAAATATAATAACTTTTAACTATATTACTATGTAATATAGTTAGCTTAAAAATTATAACAGACATTTTTTAAATTTTTAATAAAAACACTAAAAACAGCAGTTTTCCACACCTAAAACCCTTTAAAATCAATGTTTTTGAATAAAAAATAAGTAAATTAGGTACTTTATAAGGTGTTTTTATTACCTAAAAGTACCAAAACACACTTCTTACAGATCAAACACTAAGCCAGAATGAATCCATCTAACCCTATGTCATTAAACTTGCATAAAGCATAGTTTTTTTAGTTAAACAGGCTTAATATTATAACAATATTACTATTAATAATAGTTTTTTAATATTAAAAAAATATTGTTTATTTAACCGTAATTTTTAGAAAATATTAGAAAAGACTATTACAAACAGTAAAACATTTTTTATAAAAAACTATATTAAAAAATAATACAGAAATATATCAATAAATATATGATAAATAACAATATTAAAAGGCTATTGTTATTTTTATAAGATAAACACAAGAGCTTATCTATTAATGGGATAAAGAATAATACGAAGGTAACAATATTATTAAAGTATTACGGCAATAAAGCGTTAAGTAATTATCAATAGCATTCACAATATTCAAACAATATTATAAGAATATTATGAATAAATTAACCAATAATCCTTAATATTACAACAATATTATAAAAATATTGTTCTCTAAAAATTAACAATAAGTCTTAATATTAAAGTAATATTATTAAAATATTGTCGTCCAATTAAATTATTAATAAGTATCGATACTACAATAATATTATTAAAATATTGTTCATAATATTATTTTAATAATCCTTTATATATCAATAATATTATAAAAATATTATTATAAAACCCTTTATTTATAAACAATATTATTTTAATACTAAAAAATAAAAAGAAAAGTATTAATTGAAGTAGCTATTATAAATCAATATTATGTGTATAGCGGTTAAAAAAGAGATATACTAAAACAATATTATATTAATATTATTAATATTCCCGACTATTTTTATAGTTTATTAAATAACTTTATCAATAAGATTAATATTAAGACATATTAGTCTTATTAAAATAATATGAAAATAATATTATTGTATTTTTCTTATTAGTTTTGTTTGGTAGTCAATAAACAATGATATTTTGATAATATTAAAAAATATTGTTTATTTATTAATAGCTGATAATAGACGAATAATAATCAATATCAACAATAGAATTAAAAGTAATATTAAAACAATATTATAAAAATATACTCAATAGACAAGATATAAAAGTAAATATAAACAAATAATATTAATTTAATATTGTTTTTATTTTAAGTGTTTAGTAAGTATTTAAAGCTTATTATTTAAATAATATTATTAATATTCTTAAATATGGATATAGTTTATAAAAGACCTAAAACAACATAATATTATTTAAGTATTGAATACGAATAATAAATACTAAATAGATATTTTATTAATATTAAGCGGTTTATATGAACGGAATATTTAAATAATATTAAAATAATATTGTTATTTATAGGTAATAAATATTAATCATTAATAGGTAATCTTAAAATATAGCGATATACGGCGTATATAAATGTATTGCGACCGATAATAGTAATGACCAATGATTTACTATTGATTAAAGAATAAGATCACTTAAAGCTAGTGTATAATAATATATTTATAATATTAATTTAATATTGTAATAAAAAACCGGATATTAGCTATTATTAGAGCAAAAACAGGATAATGTATTCAATATTAAAACTGATATACGTAGCACAATATTATTTAAATATTATTTAAGAATCTCAAAATATAAGCTCAATATAGACAATATTAAAACAATATTACATTTATTAAAATATAGTGAACAATATAGAAATGTCACAATACTAAAACAATATTATTAAATATTGCTAAATTATCATTAGTTTTATTGAATATTACAAATAACCTTATCTCGAAACAAACTTAAACATAAGCTCTTAAAAATAAAGCTATTTATAGAAATAAATCCTAAAACATTATTAACTATGACTTTAAAAAACAAAATTGAATAGTAAAAGATAACATTTAGCTAATCTAGCTCAAAATAATTAAATAATACTATTGCTACAGCCCTTTAAAAGGTTTTTAAAAACGAAATAAAACAGCTTAATTATTTTCTTGATATGTTTTGTAATTAAATTTATTAACTAAAACTATACGAAAAGATATAAGAAAATATAAGAAGATTATTAAGAATATATACCACTCATAATATTTTTTAATATTAATAAAATATTGTTAAAAATACCGTTGAATATTAAAAATATTGTTGTTTTTAACAATTAATACCATATAAGGTTATTTTTATTTACTTATAAAGGTTAATACATACAATAATATTATTTTAATATCAATATTATATTGTTATAATATTATTAACGATTAAACTATGATCATATCATTCATTAATAATAAAGGTGGAGTTTTAAAGACTACATTAGCAACCAATATATGCGCAGTGTTTTCTAAATTCTTTCCTAAAACAAGATCTGTAATTGTAGACCTTGACGGTCAAGGTAATGTGTCTGCAACATTCGGGCAACACCCTGAAAGATTAAAAAATACTCTTATCGATATTTTTAGAGGTGAAAAAGATATTGATGACTGTGTATTAAATGTATTTACTGGTATAGATATACTTCCTTCTAATCATGAACTAAGTTTCGTTGATATGGATGTAGCTAGAAAAGAATACAAATTATCAGTAATAAAAAATATTATTGAGAAATTGGATGAAACTTATGACTTTGTATTCTTAGACACTCCTCCAGCAATGTCTACAATAGTTTCAGTATCAATGCACATATCTGATGTTATTGTTATTCCGTTTGAACCTGATCAATATTCTATATTAGGTTTATTAAGAGTTATTGATACTATTGAAACATTTAAAGAAAGAAACGAAGATTTAAAGGTATTAGTGGTACCAACTAAAGTTAATGTTAGAACGAAACTACATAACGATATCTTAAGTATTGTTAAAACTAAAATAAATAAAAAGAACATTCCTTTAAGTAAAAACATTGTTTCATTTACCACTAAATCTTCAGCATCAGTAGGTTATGAAAAATTACCAATTGTTCTAATTAATCAAAAATCTAAGTATCAACAAGAATATATCGAAATAACTAAAGAGATTATTAATCTAATTAGAGAAACAATTAAAGAAAAGAAAGAGAGAGAAAGTAAACAAGATGGAGAATAATAAAAAACCTAAGAAAAAGGAAAAAAGATTTACTGATCTTAGTGCTGACTTAGATGATGATCTAACAGAAGTTGATCCTGAGTACGAAGACGATAAAGAAGTTAAAATCGAAAAGAATAAGGATAATAACTTAATCGACCCTAATGATCCCTTCTTTTATTCTGAAACTTACGAACAAACAAGAATCGATCTTATAAAAGATAAAAGAAGAGAAGAAAAGAAAGAAGAAAAAAGAGAACCAAAAATAGAAGAAATTAAAGAATCACCGGTAAAAATAACTAATTCTGAATATAAAACTGAATACAAACCTGAACAAAAAGAAGAAAAAGAATCTAAAGATGTTTATATAGATTCAAGTTTAGAAATTGCCGGACAAGAACCTTTAACTAGAGGTATGCATTTTTACACAAATTCTCGCGTTATTAGGAAAATTAGAGAATGTGCTAAAAGTAAAGGTTTAAGCATATCAAGATTAATAACAATGATTCTTGATAAAAGTATTAAAGAAGAATAGAATA